>JBGANQ010000105.1:0-28436 GCA_044222245.1 Polyangia bacterium
CCAGGCCGCCCCCGCTTATAGTGGCGGCGCCGCCGAGCTGTCAATGTACGCCCGCGCCCGGATGGCCCGCCGGCCGCGGCTCAGTGCCGCACGCCGACGAAATCGTAGCGGACGCTGTACGAGTCCGAGCCCGAGGCCGGCGCGAACCGCAGGCCGCGCATGACCCCCAGCACGCAGGCGGCCTGCTCTTCGGCCCCCTCGACGTTGGCCTCGGTGACGTGGCCATCGGCGCCGACCGTGATGTCGACGCTGAACTTGCCGGGTGCCGCCGAGCCGGGCGGGTAGCAGCGCAGGATCGCCGGACGCGCCTTGGCCATGACGCCGTTGATCGTCGGCACCGACTTGTCGGTCGAGGAGGTATCGCCTTCAGGCGACTGGATGACCGCCGGCGTCCCCACCGGGCGCGGCGCCGTCCCCGGCGCGGCAACCGGCTGGCCGACCGGACCTGGCTTGACGCCCGGCCGCCAGCGATTCTTCCACTTCTGCGCCGCCAGCAGCCGCGGATCCACCGCCGGCGGGGCGACTCCCGGCTGCGGCGGCTTGGTGGTGAGCTTGACCGGCTGCACCGGCTGTACTGGCACCTCGGGCCGATCTGCAGCGGTCGCGGTCGCGGTCGCGGTCGGAGGGCTCTCCAGCGGCGTCACCACCGGCGGGCCGGTGCGCGGGGTCGGCGTGACCTCGGGCGTGGCTGGCTTGTCGCCCGAGCTGGCGACCAGCTGGCCGCTGGTCGGTGCGGTAGGCTGTCGCCCGCCGCTGCTCCACACCGAGTAGCCGCCCACCGCGACCACCGCCACCGCCAGCAGCCCCGCCACCATGACGGTGGGCCGCAGCGGCTGCCGCTTGGGCGAGGCCGTCCACTCGACCGCCACCGGGCTGGTCGGCCCGCCGGGGCCGCCGGGGATGATCTCGCCGCCGCCCACGCTTGCTCCGGTAGAGGTCGCGTCCAGGGTTGGCGCCTTGACCGGGGCCGGTCCGGGCTCGATCGGCTTGGCCATCACCGCCGGTCCGCGGCTGGTGTCCAGGCGCGGATCGCGGGGGTAGACATTGGACAGGGCGTCCATCAGCCGGGTCGCCGTCTGGTAACGCTCTTCCGGCAGGCGGGCGCAGGCCTTGGCGATGATCTTCTCCAGCTGCGGCGGCAGCCCGCGCTCCATGAGCTTGAGGGGCGGCAGCCGCGCGGCGATGATCATCTGCCGCTTCTGCTCGAAGTTCTCGGCGCTGAACAGCTTGTCGCCGGTCAGGCACTCGTACAGCAGCGCCCCGACAGCGAAGATGTCCGAGCGGGCGTCCACCAGGTGCGAGTCGCCGCGCGCCTGCTCGGGCGACATATATGAAGGCGAGCCGAGCAGCCGCCCGTTGCCGGTAATCTCGGCCCCATCGAGTAGCTTCGACAGCCCGAAGTCCAGCACCTTGAGCATCGTGTCCATATCGCCCAGGGCGGGTGACTCGACGCGGGTGAGAAACAGGTTCTCGGGCTTGAGGTCGCGGTGGATGACGCCGCGGCGGTGCGCGGTGGCCAGGGCGTCGCACAGCTCGGCCATCAGGCGTACCGCCAGCACCGGCGGCAGCGGCCCCCGCTCCAGGCGATCGCGCAGCGTCTCGCCGACCACCAGCTCCATGACCAGGTAGGGCCAGGACTCTGGATCGTCGCGGAAGTCGGTGATCGCGACGATGTGCGGGTGCCCGAGCTGAAAGGCGCTCTGGGCCTCGCGGCGAAAGCGGATGCGCAGCTCGGGGTTGCTCACCAGCTGCGGGTGGAGAAACTTGATGGCGCACGGCCGCTGCAGGTGCAGGTGCCACGCCTTGTAGACGATGCCAACGCCGCCCTTGCCGAGCGGCTGGTCGAGCCGATAGATGCTATCGAGCACGTCCCCGGGCTGCGGCTGCTTGCGCACCTTGAGCGCGGTGGCGGAGTCGACCTGATTGTACGTCTTGTCATCACTCATTGCGGTGATCTACTCATAGGCAGACGCATAGTCGAGAGCACGATAATCGTAGCATAACCCCTTAACCCTAAGTAGGCCGCCCCCGCGGAGATGAAAACGTGCGACTGCGTCATAAAACTGTAATACCTATGCTTGCGCCGAGGGAGCTGATTAAGTGAAGGCGCAAGCCGATTCAAGAAGATTCAAGCAGACTCACAGACTTACGCCAACCGGCACCTTATCGGATAGACCGGCCGGCGCCGAGAGCGCGCGGACCTGCAAAATAATTTCTTCGACCCACTGCGCCACCTGATCCACCTCCAGCTGGGTGTTGGTACTCCCAAGTGAGAACCGCACCGCCTCCAGCGCCGCCGCCGGGGTCAGCCCGAGGGCGAGCAGCACCGGGGACGGCTCTGGCGAGCCCGAGCTGCACGCCGCGCCAGTTGACACCGCCACGCCGCGCAGGTCCAGGTTCATAAATAAGAGCTCGCCTTCCACCCCGGCAAAGGCGAGGTTCGTCGTGCCCGGAGCCCGCGCCTCCGGATCACCGTGCCGTCGCGCCCCCGGCAGAGCGAGCAGCCGGGCCTCCAGCCGCTCGCGCAGCGCAGCGACCCGCGGCGCCGCGCTGGCCAGCCGGCTGCGGGCAAGCTTGCAGGCGAGGCCAAGGCCGACGATGCCCGCCACGTTCTCGGTCCCGGCGCGCCGCCCCTTTTCCTGCTGACCGCCGATAAGGAGCGGCGCCAGCGCGAGCTCGCCGGCCAGCGCCGACGGACTCACGGTCGGGGTGGCGCCGCGGCAGTACAGCGCCCCGACCCCCTTGGGTCCCGCCAGCTTGTGCGCCGACAGGGTCAGCAGATCAACCCCGAGCTGCCGGACATCGATCGCGATGCGGCCGGCAGCCTGCACCGCGTCGCAGTGAAAGCGCGCCCCCGCCGCGTGCGCCAGCTGCGCCAGCTCGCCGATCGGATAAAGGTTGCCGAGCTCGTGGTTGCACAGCGCCAGGCTGACCAGCGCCGCCGGCTGCACCTGAAGGGCGGCGCGCAGCGCCTCGGGGGCCAGGCGTCCCTTGTCATCCACCGGCAAGAGGGTGACGGTGAAGCCCTCCTCGCGCAGCTGCGAAAGGGCCGCCCGCACCGACGGGTGCTCCAGCGGGCTGCTGATGACGTGGGCCGGCGCGCCGCGCTGCCGCAAGGCCCGCGCCGCCCCCAGCACCGCGAGGTTATTGCCCTCGGTCCCGCCCGAGGTCAGCACGATCTCGCTCGGCTGCGCCGCCAGCAGCGCCGCCACCTCCTCGCGGGCCTGCTCCACGGCGTGGCGAGCGGCGCGGCCCTCGGCGTGCAGCGACGAAGGGTTGGCGAACAGGCGCTCGCTGGCGGCGCTCATCGCGGCCAGCACCTCGGAAGCGAGCGGCGTGGTGGCGTTGTGATCGAAGTAGATGCGCGCGGAGTTCATCACCTAAGGAGAGATATCAGATATTTCGTCCGCGCCGTCCGGCCGCGTCGGGCTCGGGCGGGTCACGGCGGGGCGGCTCTGCCGGCTGCGGCGCCGACCGCCTGGCAGAAGCTCGCGCATGCGATCGGTGGCGAGGATGAGCTCGTGGATGACCCCGGGCTCGGTGGCAGAGTGGCCGGCGTCGGGGACAATCCGCAGCTCGGCCTCGGGCCAGGCCCGGTGCAGCGACCAGGCAGCCTCCATCGGACAGACGATGTCGTAGCGGCCCTGGACGATCACCGCCGGGATGTGGCGGATGCGTCCCACTTCCTCGATCAGCTGGTGCTCGCGGGCGAGGAAGCCGCGGTTGAGGAAGTAGTGGTTCTCGATCCGGGCGAACGCCAGCGCGAACTGGTCGTCGATGTAGTGGGCGACCGTAGTGGGGTCCTCATAGAGCCGGCTGGTGCGCGCCTCCCACAGGCTCCAGGCGCGCGCCGCCGCCAGCTGGACCCGCGGATCCGGACTGTCGAGCCGGCGCTGGTAGGCTGGCAGCAGCTCGCCGCGCTCGGCCACCGGGATGTCGCGGATGAAGTCCTCCCAGCTGTCGGGGAACAGCTGACAGGCGCCATCCTGATAGAACCAGTCGAGCTCGCGCTGGGTAAATAGGAAGATGCCGCGCAGGACCAGACCCGTCACCCGCGCTGGGAAGCGCTCGGCATAGGCCAGGGCCAGGGTGCTGCCCCAGGAGCCGCCAAAGACCAGCCAGCGCTCGATGCCCAGGTGCTCGCGCAGCTGCTCCAGGTCCGCCACCAGGTGCCAGGTCGTGTTCTCGGTGAGCGCGGCGTGCGGGCGACTGCGACCGGCGCCGCGCTGATCGAACAGGATGATCCGGTAGTAGCTGGGATCGAAGAAGCGTCGCTGGTTCGGCTCGGTGCCGCTGCCGGGGCCGCCGTGGAGGAAGATCACCGGCACGCCGCTCGGGTTGCCCGACTCTTCGAAGTACAGCTCGTGGGTGGCCGATACCCGCAGGTAGCTTGTATAGTTGGCCTCGCAGGCCGGGTAGAGACCTCGCCGGGGCGTCCCGTCCGCATTGACCAGCGCCGGCGCGTGGGCCGGGCCCGGGGGCGCGGGGAGAGGGAGGACGCTGCTGCCGCTGCGGCGGCTGCCGGCGGGGGACAAAATGCGCCCTGAGAGAAGCGGCGACGGAGGCTTCGCTTTCATGGCGGGCGAGCTTAGCTTGATCGTTCTTACCTGTAAATCACCCGCTCGCAAGGCGATCTCTTCTGGTGAACTTAGGTAACCCGGCAGGTCACGCCTGCTACCACATCGAGCGGGCCTGCTGACGCAGCTTCTCCACCTCGGCGCGCACCTGCGCCATCCAGGCGATCAGCTGCTCATCGGTCATCGGGTCCGGCGGCGGCTGGATCGGGCTGCCCACGCACACCGCCACCCGACCCGGGAAGACGCAGAAGTGATCGCGCGGCAGGACGTCGCGGGTGCCGACGATGCCGATCGGGACCACCGGAATCTTGGCCGCCTGGGCCAGCACGAAGCCGCCGCGCTTGAACTTGAGGAGCTCCCCGCCGTCGCCGCGCGTCCCCTCGGGGAAGACCAGCACCGAGCGCCCCTTGCGCACCAGCTTGCCGGCGTCGTGCATGCTCTTGTAGGCGCTGGCGCGGTCCTTGCGGTTGATAAACACAAAGCCCGCCAGCCACATTCCCCAGCTGAAGATCGGAACGATGAGCAGCGACCGCTTGGCCACCATCACGACCCGCTGCGGCAGCGCCGCGAACACCGCCAGGATGTCGGTGAGCGACTCGTGGCTGCACAGGTACAGGTAGCGCTGGCTCAGATCGAGCTCGGGGCTAAGGTGAGTGCGCAGCTGGATGCCGCCGACCCAGAAGATGCTCTTGGACCAGAAGCGGGCAATGCTCAGGTACAGATCACCGCGGGGCGATAGCGGCATCGTGGCGATCGCGAACAGCGACAACACCCCGCTGTACACAATGATGAACAAGCTCGTCAGAAACGCGCGGGCTTTGGCCATTTGAGGGGCCAGGATGCCACATCTACAGCCCCGCTGAACGCCTAACCGCCATCGCGCCGCCAGAATTACCGACGGCCGCACCGCCTTTGGACCGATGACCGAGCAAGCAACCAGCCGCCAGCCGGGCACCCCGCTCCGCGCGCCGGCGACGCCTCAGTACCCAAGGCCCCCCGGCGGCGCCCCCGTCCACGGATCGTCGACTCGCACCAGGTACTTGCGCAGACACCCAAGCTGGCCAAACATCGCCGCCTCATCGACGTCCAGGTGGCTCGCCACCGAGCCGATCTCGGCGACCACGCCGATCGAGTCGCCGCCGCGGTCCTGGACGATGCCGCCGAAGTCTTGCAGGCCCTGGGCAAGGCGCTGAAACAGCGGCGAAAGGCCGCACTCGCCCCGCTTGACGTCGTAGCTCTGGCTCAGCGCGACCACATCGCCGTAGCGGAGCGCAGCGTGCGCGCCGTCGCCGGGCACGTCGAAGTGATTGGCCGGCCAGACTGCCGCGGCGTACAGCAGGTCCGGGTGCACGGCCAGCCAGAGCTTGTGGCGAATCGGCTGCGCCGCCTGGACCTCCAGGCTTCGCAGCACCCCGCCAAGGCCGGGCAGGCCGGCCGCGGTCACTCCCACGTTGCGATGGATGCCGTCCCCGCGCAGATCAATGATGTTCAGGCTCGCGGTGTGGCCCTGCGGGCTCTGGCCGCTGCTGCTGACCTTGAAGCGCCACAGCTCGTAGGCGTACTGGCGGTCTTCATCGACGACCAGGACCGTGCCGTCGGTCCCGCTCGGCGGCACGATCACCGCAGGGGCGCGCACGGGGGCGGGACTTGGGGGTGAGAAGTTATCGGTCACGCTGTTATAGTCGTCATAAGTGATCTGCCACAGCGGATCGGAGGCGCTGGCGAAGTAGACCTTGATGCCGTAGTCGCCATCGCTCAGCGCAAACGGCGCCACTGCCAGCCCATCGGCGGGCAGCGGGGTCTCTTGCCGGTTCATCGGCAGCCGCAGGTTCCACACGCTGCCGCGGACAAACGGCTGCCACGGCGGAGCGCCCGCAGGGGTCCGGCTGGCCTCAAAGCCCGCCTGCTCGTCTTGTGCGGACGGCGCACTGCTGCACCCTGACACTGCGGCCAAGGTCGCCAGGGCACACGTCGCGGTCTTGAGGAGCTTGGTGACTCGGCCCGCCCCAGCAGCGCCGCGTGAAAAGCTCGGGCCGCTCTTGGCGGCCAAGTCAGCTGCATATTTCATCTTCTTCATTTTTACTCCGGCAGATTAAGCAAAGCCTCTGCAGTGCGCACGGCTCCGCCGCCCCGGCAGAGCCGTCCTACAGCCAGTGTATCGCCAGTTTATCGGCCCAGTATCGACCCAGTATCGACACTGTATCGGCGCAGGGTCGGCACTGTATCGGCAGCCTCCGCTTGGCTGAGCGAGTTTCCCCCGGGCATACAGAGCTCTTATCCTTCACCCGGGGCGCTGACATAGACTGAAGCCATGGTTAGATTTCCTCATACCGGACACCGGCGACCGGCCGGGGATCGCGCTGGCCAGCACCCGCTGGCGCCGGCGAGCCGGGGTCGCCTTCTCCTGCATCAGTCAGCGGCGAGTCCGCCTGGAGGTTATCGTATGCGCGCCAGCGTCTGTCTCGCCCTGCTCCTGTCAGTCGGGTGTGATCAGCTGTGGGGGACTTATGTACAGCCAAACCCGCAGAACTGTGTCACCAGCGGTAATGCCTGTGGCGCTGGGACCACCTGCAACCGTACCACAGGAAGCTGTGACCCGCCGACGAGCACCGGCAGCCCCAAGCCCGGCCCGGTGTGCAATCCGGGCGGATTCTGCTGGGAGAATCCCCTCCCCCAGGGCAATGATCTCAATCGCGCCTGGGGCCGCACGACGGCCGATGTATGGTTTGTCGGCGCTTACGGGACCCTCCTGCACTGCGAGGTCCCGGTAAGCAGTTCCCATCTCTGTTACGAGCTCTTGGAGCGCCGTAGGATCGACTGCGGATCGATTCCGCAGGCGCTCCCGCTAGTTTGAGGCAACGCCCAATCGCTCTTGCAATTATTGCATGCGCGATCGGCCTGTCAACGCGAAGCCCCGCCGTCACCCTCGTCGATTTCCGTGCAATGGCACAATCGAGCAACCGCCCCACAATCCAAGCTCCGTCCCGCTCTGATGCAGCCGTCGGCGGACAGCACAGGGTCCCCTTTGACGCGCCCAAGCTCGACGAGGCCGGCGCTGGGCTTTGCGCCCGGAAGGCTCCGTCGCGATTGGGGCGGTGCCAGGCAGCGCTGATTATCGCTGGCTGCTCTTTAGCACCGCCTGCAAGAATTGCCGCGATTCCTCCAGGATCTTTTGCTTGTCAGTGCGCACATACTGCGAAAGCAGGATGTGGTTTCCATCAACGATGGCCACCTGACGTGACAACGGATGCGGGTGGCCGCCGCTGGTCTTTTTGAAGAAGTCAAGCATTGCCGGTACGCTCACGACAGAGTCCTGATGGTGCGGATCCGCGTAATAGTAGAGAAGCTCCACCGGCGCACGCACGGCGCGGGCGGTCTCATCCACGGCAATGATGCGGCGCAGATCGTCGACCGGCAGCATGGCGCGAAAGCGCTGACGCGTGATCCAGTGGTCCTCGTATCCCGACTGCTTGCGGCCCTCGGGATCGGTGGGCCAGGAAGCATCGCGGATGGGGCCATACAGCGCTTCGATAATCGGCATTCCCACGCGGCGCGACAACAGGAATGCGAGCGGATCAGCGTAGGCCAGAAGCGGGCTGGCGAGTATCAGCGCGGCGACGTCATCGGGGTGGCGCGCAGCGAGCCAGACGCATAGCAGAGCACCGGTGGAAGAGCCGATGAGGACAAGCTTTTCACCAAGTGGCCGCAGGCGGTGAAAGTCTTCTTCGAGGCGGGCGAAGTAATCTTCCGTACGCGCCGCCGCCTGCGCCTCCAGCGAGCCCCCGTGTCCGGGCAGCCGGGTGTAATACACGGTTGCCTCAAGCTCCGCAGCCAACTGGTCAACCACCGCCTCCCCTTCGGCGCGCGAGGCGCCAAAGCCATGCACAAACAGGATGACGACGGGCGCCCGCTCCGGGCCACGGCGCGTCAGCCGCTCTTCGTTGCCCGGCCGAACTCCTTCACGGCGCGACCGCTGTAGCTGCTGCTCCAGATACTCTTCAAAGCGCGCTGTTGCTACGACCGGCGATACCGCCGGGTGCTCGTGCGGCGGGCGGGTGAGCGGCCTTGATGGGATAAGGCAAAGGGCCCCGGCCAACAGCGGCACGCTCAGCGCCGCAGCGATAAGCCGCCCCAGTGATGAAACTGACAAGACGTGCCCCCTGTGCCAAAACCTGGGTGAGACCGGGTGCCGAATCTGCTAGTTCAAATGCCGGGGCCAGAATAACCAATTAGCGCACCGAAGTCGAGCCGCGCGGTGCGCCCGTCTCCGCCGGTCGCTGGCTCTGGTTTGCGGCCAGCGCCCGCAGCCCCGCCTGCAAGCGGCGGAACTGGCAGTGACCTGCAGATTTCCGGTCCAAAGAGGAGGGCGGCTGAAAATGCCACGCAAACTAGCCGGCGCGGTCATTGCCGCAGGCCTCCGCCTGCCTCTAGGCCCGACAGGATCCGCCCTTTTTCGCGCCTTCGCCTCCTGCTCTGCGCGGACCTTCTTTATTGCAGCCAAGCGCCCAGTCTGGTGCTGGCCAAGGGTGAAGCTCCGGCCGCGGCGAGCGCTCCGGTCAAGCTGCGCGGACTGCGCTACTGCGAGGTCCTGGCCGGCGGGCGCAAGTGGCTGCACCTGGAGTTCGACGTCTACAACAGCCTCGGACTCGGCGACTGCCCGCAGGCCGCCTGGGAGCGCCTGGACGCCGGCAAGCTAAAGGCCACCGCACGGATCGTCCAGCACGCGCCCTGGCCTGTGGCAGAGCTCCGCGATCACGCGACTTGGGCCGCGAGCGCGAATATCTGAAGCGCTCTGCCTCAGTTTTTTGACGTCTTCTGCCATCTCCGGCTCGCGGCGGCGCGCTGCGCAGCGACGGAGACCGCGCGACAGCGGGTCTGGCATGAGACTCGCATTGCTCTGCATCCAGCTAGGTTCATCAAACCACCGAGCCTGTCCTATCAAGCTGGCTCTTCCCATTACGGGCGCTGCACCGCTAAGGCGGCCCCAGGAGGTCACGATGCGAAAAACTTATTCTTCTGCTTATCTTAAGCCGGCGCGCCCCCGAGTGCGCCGCGCTCTCTTGCTTACCGCACTCGGCGTGGGCGCCGGCGTGGGCGCCGGCTGCAGCGGCGGCGGCCCCGGCGAGCCGGCGGCGATCGTCGAGCGTCTGACGCTGGATTCGTTCAGAAGCTGCGACGAGCTGGAAACCTACATTGAAGACCAGGCCGTGCGCGACATGCAGCTCCAGCTCGAGTGTCAGAAGGATGGCGGCTGGTGTGGCGGCGGCCTCCTGGCCCCGGGCGCCGCCACCGCCGACGCCGCCGGCGCCAAGAGCAGCGGCCCGAGCGCCTATACCAAGACCAACACCCAGGTGGCCGGCGTGGACGAAGCCGACTTCATGAAAAACGACGGGACGCGCATCTTCGTCCTGTCGGGTCAGAAGCTGCGCGCGGTCAAGAGCTGGCCCGCCGACCAGCTGGGTCTGGCAAGCTCGCTGTCCATCGAAGGCTACCCGAGCCAGATGTTCCTGGACGAAAAGAACCGCGTGGTCGTCTTCTCGTCCATCTACACCCCCTACGCCGGCCTCAATGAAGGCGGCCGTGGTTTCACCGGCGGCGCGCCGGCCGACATCGCCTGCGTCGGCGGCTTTGACGGCTGCGGCGGCTACTATGGCAACACCACCAAGGTCACCGTGGTCGATGTCAGCGATGTCACCCAGCTGAAGGTAACCGCGGAGTACTATGTCCCCGGCAACTACGCCAACTCGCGACGCATCGGCAGCTCGGTACGCGTGGTCCTGTCCGATTGGTTCCGCTGGCCCTCTACGGTCAAGTTCTATCCCGACTTCAGCGATCCCAATCTGTATAACGACAAGGCGCGCTGGAACGCGGCGCTCGACGCGCTCAAGGTGGCCAACGAGAAGCTCATCCGCGCCCAGACCCTGGAGCAGTGGCTGCCCGGAGTCAAGCGCAAGCTGACCGATGGCAGCGTCGTCAACGTGGGCCTCAACTGCGGGGATTTCTACAAGTCCAACGCCCCCGTGCACCTGGGCCTGGCCACCGTGGCGACCCTCAATCTGGATGCCATCAGCAAAGGTCCCAGCGACAGTGCGCTGTCCCGCTCGTCGATCGTCGGCGAAGTCGGGGAGATCTACGCCTCGACCTCCGCGCTGTACATCGCCAGCCCGCACTGGTGGTGGTGGCCGGTGCCGGGACAGCAGAGCTATACCTATCTGCACAAGTTCGATCTGACCGATCCCAGCCGCGCCAGCTACGTCGCCTCGGGCGGGGTCGAAGGGACCATCGTCGATCAGTTCTCGATGGATGAGGACAAGGGATATTTCCGCATCGCCACCACTCTGGCGCGCCAGGTTCCCGATACCCAGAACCCGCAGAACCGCTGGGGCACGATCGAGAACTCCAACCGCATCACCGTCCTTAACGAGAGCGCCGGCCAGCTGGTCCGCATCGGCCAGAGCCCTGAGATTGCCGTGGGCGAGCGCATCTACAGCTCGCGCTTTGTCGGGGACCGCGGCTTCGTCGTGACCTTCCGGCAGATCGATCCGCTGTTCACCTTCGATCTGTCGCGGCCCACAGAGCCGCGCCAGGTCGGTGAGCTGAAAGTTCCGGGCTTTTCGACCTACATCCAGCCGCTCGACGCGAACAACCTGCTCACCATCGGCGTCTACCAGCCGGCGCTGACCGGCGGCTCGCCCAACTGGAGCGAGCGCCGCCTGCAGCTGTCGATCTTCAACGTCAGCGACTTCAAAAACCCCAAGCAGACCTTCACCCAGCTGGTCGGCACCGCCTACGGCTGGTCGGACGCCACCTACGACCACCACGCGTTCAACTACTTCCCCGAGCGCAAGCTGCTGGCGATTCCTTTTAGCGACTACCAGAGCTCACTAACAGACCCGTGGGGGCAGTTCACCAGCGACATCCGCGTCTTTGGCATCGACACCGCGACCGGCATCACCCCGCGCGGCAGCCTGACCATGAAAGACACCTATGTCGCCGGCGGCGCCCCGGGCTTTTCCTACTGGTACTCGCCGTGGATTCGCCGCAGCGTCATGGCCACCGATAGCGGGGTTGACTACGTCTACGCCGTCTCCGACGCCGGCGTCCGCTCGGCGCAGCTGGGCAATCTGACCGCACCGCTGGCGACCGCCCTTTTCCCCAAAGAGCCCCCCAAGTAGTCGCCAACAACGCCCCGGCTCGCGCCGACTCCCTGGCGCCCAGCGCACGGGAGTCTCGCCGGCCGGCATTGTCCCTGCGCTCGTCTATCCTGCTAAACTTCACGCGATGCCCGGACGGACTTCTCCTGGATGCCGCTTCGTCTTGGTGTCTGGAGGGTTATGCTCATTCCCCTGGCCGCCACCTTGCGCCAGCTGGACCTCGCTCGCGCTGTGGGCCCCAAACAACCAGGTGAGTGAGTCTGGGCTGAGCATCGGGATGAGGAGCTTGGTCAGGGGAGCGTTCAGGGTCTGTTTCATCATGGCAACTTCGAACATAGCTTTACCTCTAGGTTGGTGAAAATCTATCGCACTGCCGCCGCACAGCGGAAGCCGATAGTCGGGCTCGTTGCGAGTTCCTGTTTACGGTTGCGCCATGCAGCGCGTGTCAGTGTGGCATTAAACCAGTAGCTCCCGCCGCGCAGCACGCGGTAGCGCAGGCTCTGGCTGCCCTGCTCTGAGTCCGGTGCGCTCGGGTCAACACAGGTCCCGCAGTCAGGATAAGGAATGACAAAGCGGTCCTGGACCCACTCGTGCACGTTGCCACCCAGGTCATGCACGCCACTGGCTGTCACGTCCTGCAGGGCAGTACCGACGCGCTCCGGACCAGGACTGGGTCGCTGGCAGGCTCCGTCAGGTGCCCGATCCATGACGACGCCGTCACAGCGCGGCGGCTCGGTTCCCCAGGGCCAGGCAGAGGGCGCAGTCTGCGCAAGCAGTCCGCGGGCCGCCATCTCCCACTGCGCCTCGGTGGGCAGCTGCTTTCCCTGCGACTGGCAGTACTGACTGGCGGCAGGCCAGGTCAGCTGGGTCGCGGGGAGATCCTCTTGTCCGGAGCGGGCGTAATACTTGCCATCGCGGAAGACAATCTTGCTATCTTGGGGCCGGTAGTTAGCGAGCTGAATCTCACTACGTGCAAATACTCTGCCATCATCGTGCGGCTCCGGCTCGCGCGCGTGCACATTGAGCCAGGCCGCGAACTGACGATTGGTGACCTCATACTTATCCAGATAGAAGGATCGCAGGGTCACTGAGCGTAGCGGCAGCTCGCGCTGAAATTCGTGACGCTCACAGTCCTTGGAGTACTTGGTACACTCCTGATAGGCCGCCTCCGCCTCCTCTTTTGTGCTTCCCATCTTGAACGTCTGGCCCCGGATGAGCACCATGCCCTCGGGGGCGCCGCTCGCCGCGACCGCATCATCCACAGTCTGCATCGCGGCCGTCGGACCGGGCGCCAGGGTCGCCGCCGCCCAGCGGCCCAGACTCCGCACCGAAGCGCGTAGCGGCGCCCGAAATGTCACCGTCATCGTCACAAAGCCAAGCAGACCCAAGCCGGCTGCGCCGAGCACGGGGAGCCGCGGCTTGCTGGGCGCCACCACCGGCAGGCGATCCAAGCTTTGGGTAAGGCGCGAGCGGATAAGCTGGCCCGAGCTGGACAGTGGCACCGGCAGCTCTTCGCTTGCCTCAAGGCCCAGCCGGTACCCGAGTTGGCGCAGCTGCGACGCCACCTCGGCCATGCTCGGGCGCTGCGCCGGCACCTTATCCAGCATCGCCATGATCAGCGCCTCCAGCTCGGCCGGGGCCTCTGGGAGGAGCTGTCGCAGCAGGCGCGGGCGACGCTCGACATGCGCGTACAGCCATGCCAGTGGCGTCTCCTCAGCCACCACGTAGGGCGAGGTGCCGGCGGCCATCTGGAACAGCAGCAGACCGAGCGAGTACACATCGGTGCGCTCATCGACAAGCTGCGAGCCTTCGCACTGCTCTGGCGACATGTAGCGCGGCGTGCCGATAGGCTGGCCAGTGCGAGTCCGTCGCACCGCGGCGTCGCGGAACTTGGCCAGCCCGAAGTCGAGGATCTTGGCCCGCTCGCAGGGAGGCGAGTCCGGATCGGCGACCAGGAAGATGTTCTCCGGCTTTAGATCTCTATGAATGATGCCTCGCTCATGCACCACGCGCAGAGCAGAGGCGACCTGTCGCGCCAAGGCGACCGCCGTGGGCAGCTCCATCCGGCCCCCGAGGCGCTGCAGGCGGGCGTCCAGCGACTCCCCTTCCAGGAGCTCCATCTGCAGGTAGACAGTCCCATCGGGCAGGGTGCCCACATCGTACAGCTTGACCAGGCCATTGTGCTGCACCGCGCACAGAGCCCGCGCCTCATCCAGGAAGCGCTGCAGGTCTTCCGGCGCCGCCTGACCCGCAGGCGAGCCATGCGGCAGCATGATCTTGATCGCGGCGCGCAGGTTCATGCTGCGGTGGTTGGCCAGGAACACCGCCCCCATGCCACCGCAGCCGATCATTTTCGCGATCCGGTACCCTCCGATTTCCACCCCGACCAGCTGCTTGGCAATCTCGTCTATGTTTCCCATTTCATCTTCTCAATCAAATATCGCAACTGAATTATCCCGCCATACCTTCTTCTGAAGAAGCCCGCGCATGCGCACCAGGGCACACGATGCCAAAAGCAAGCATTGTGCCAGAGCTTTCGGGGCTTGCTCCCTTCACTGGGACTCAGCGGTCGCGCCGGGCCATCTCTGGGCAGCGCGGCGGATCGCAGCCTTGGCCCACTCCGCCCACTCTGCCCAGGGTGTAGGCAAGCAGCGCCGCATGGAGCCTTCCTACTACGCGCGCCACGCGGAATCGCCGACGCTGATGTCATGAGCCAGCCTGTCCCCCTGTCTCTTGGCATGCCGGCTCTGGTGACCGGCCTGCGACCGCGAATACTTCTACTATATTCTCCGCAAGGCGCGATCTCCAACAGCCGCCTGCGCAGCCTGCCAATCGGCCCGCTGCGGGTCCCAATATAGCTGTTAGGAGCGTGGCACCCTACACAGGCTCCGGCGACATCTTGCGACGGCCAGCTGGCACGCCGATTGCGATGAGTCGGCGCAAGATGTCTGAATCGGCAAAATCATCCGCTAGCGAGCTGGCCCTAGGCAGCCATATTGGACCTTACCGAATCGTCCGCGAGCTCGGCACGGGCGGAATGGGAACCGTCTACGAGGCGCTCCACGAGACGATTGAACGCCGGGTCGCGGTCAAGGTGCTGCTCGCCAAGTACGCCAAGGACGCCACTTCGGTTTCCCGCTTGATAAATGAAGCGCGCGCGGTAAATCGGGTCGGGCACCCCGGCCTGGTTCAGGTATACGACGCCAACCAGCTCCCCGACGGCACAGTGTATATCATCATGGAGCTACTGAGCGGCGAGACTCTGTCCGAGCGCGCACGGCAGCGGCGCTTCTCCATCCTCGAGTGCGTGCGCCTTGGTCGCCAGATCGCAGGAGCGCTCGCCGCAGCGCACAGCAAGGGAATTATCCACCGGGATTTGAAGCCCGACAATGTGATGATCGTCTCCGACCCGGACACCACGGCGGGCGAGCGGTCCAAGATCCTCGACTTCGGAATCGCCAAGCTGGTCACGGCCGAAGGCGGGGTCGCGCTCGCGACTTCCCCCGACGTGGTCTTGGGAACTCCGCTCTACATGTCTCCCGAGCAGTGCCGGGGGGCCGCCGGGGTCGATTCGCGAACGGATGTCTACTCGCTTGGGCTGATGCTGTTCTGGATGCTGGCCGGGCGGCCCCCGTTTGTCGGCAGTCTCGGCGACGTCATCGCCAAGCACATGTTCGCCGAGCTGCCCCCGCTGGCGGAGCTGTGCCCCGGCGTGCCGAGCACGCTGGCGGAGCTTCTCAACGAGCTAGTGGCCAAGGCGCCGCAGCAGCGGCCAAGCATGACTGAGGTGGCCGCCATGCTGAGTGAAATCGAGTCCCAGGTCAGTGCCAGCCAGCCAGAGGGGATGGCTAGCCAGCCAGCTTCCGCGACGACCCACCCCGCGCTGGCGAGCCGGGGCGCCGGGCGCAGCATGTCCGGCATTCAGCAAGTCCTGAGTGCAGCCGAGCTCCCCATGGCCACGCCGCAGGCCTTTGCGCTGGGAGGCCAGTCGCCGAGCTCGCGGTCGGGCCGGCGGAGCGCGCTCCTGACCGCGACTGGTGGCCTGCTGGTCGCGGCGATCGGTCTGGTTATCCAGTTCCGGACTCCCACTGCGCATACGGCAGCAGTGAGCCAGGTGAAAGACCCGGTCGCGGCCGTCGCCACTGCCGCCCCCGCCCCCGCCCAGGCCCCGCAGCGGAGCTACCCGCGGGTGGTGCTGCACTCCGCTCCAAGTGGCGCGCAAGTCCTGCGCGCGGTGGACCGCCAGCCACTTGGACTGACCCCGTGGCAAGCCATGGAGCCGCTGAAGCCTGAGGACGGTGAGCTGCTGATCTCCAGACCCGGCTATGCCGAGCAGCCCGTACACGTTCCGCTCGATGCCGACTTCGAGACTGACATCGTGCTGGTTCCAGCGCCTCCGGCCGCGGTCAGTGCTCGACCGGCGAAGGGGCGCGCGGCGGAGCGATCATCCTTGCCACCGAAAAAGAAAGTGGTGAGGGAGGATGGGAGAAAAATCAAGATTGAGCTGGAAGAGTGAGCGCCTACCGGACTTAAAGCGCGAATATGAGCGTAGCGCTGACTGGTAGCCTGCTGCTCCATGCAGCGCTTGCGTACTTCTTGTGCCAGAGGAAAGTGAGGAACAATGTCCAGGCGAGGTCTACGATCGAGTTGGCAGCGTAGTGGCGCGCGGTTGCTTACGGCGGCCAGCCTCCTTACCCTACCCGCGCTGAGTGTCTTTGGAATGGACCGGCGCGCCGCAGCCGCCGCCGCAGACAGTCCAGACCTGTGTCTTGACGATGCCCTGTGCAACGCTCACTACACGCGCGCGCGGACTCTGTCTCACCGTGGCGAGTACCAGGCGGCGCTGGAGGCCTATCAGACTGCCTATCGGCGGCGCGCGGCCAGCTGGCTGCTCCTTAACATGGGTCGTACCTTGCACAAGCTCGGCCGCCCGAGTGAAGCGCTAGGGTACTACAACCAGTATAAAGAAAAGGAGACCCATCCGGCGCCCGAGCAGGAGGCGAAGCTCAGCGAGTATCTCAAGGAGGCGCAGGAAGAGCTGGCCCAGACTGCTGCCGCGGCCGCCGCCAAGCAGCCTCCCGAGCTTCCATCGCCACCGTCCAAGGTCGCATCAGGGGAGCGAAGCGAGGCCGCGGCACCGCCAGCCGCCGAGAGCAATTCGACCGCCGCAGAGCCGGCTCCGCCCGCGCTGGTCGGCACTCCGCCGCATACTGGGGCGGCGCCGATGGCCGCTGCGGAGCCCGATATGCTCAGGACCCCCTTGTTGCGACCGCCTGGCGAAGCGCCATCGGGTACGACGGCTGCCGACCGTGAAAACGGCGCCCGAATGTCCATCGTACGGAGCAGGTCGAGTCGTGTAGCGGCGGGGAGCGTCCTTGGCGCGTTAGGCCTTGCGAGCATTGCTGCGGGTATTGGGTTTTACGCGCAGACCGCTGCGGAGCGCAGTCAATTTTCCCTGACGGGGGATGAGTTTGACAAGCTGGCCCTGCTGAAGCGCTCGCAGGCTTTCCAGGTCGCCGCCCCCATCGGGCTGGGCGTCGGCGCCGCGCTGCTCGCTACGGGCGTGAGCCTGCTCGGTCATAGCGCCTATAAGGCCCGCCACAGAGACTCAAGCCGACCCCAAGTCGCACTGCTACCCCAGACTCATGGCTTCATGCTGGGATTAACTGGAGCATACTGATGTACAAGCTGCTGCTTCCTCTGAGTTTGCTGAGTCTGACCGCCTGCAACTTCCCGATCAGCCTTGATGAGTGCTCGGTTGACAGCGACTGTGCTCCCTATGGGGATAAGACGCAGTACTGCACCAGCGATCATCTGTGTACCGTGGGAAAACCGGCAGAGAGCCTGTGCACCGAAATCTATCCGCCAAACTCGCCGGCGAACGCCCTCGTAGTCGGGATGCTGGTCGACAGCGCGGACAGCGATGATCGGCTGCCGCTTGAAGCGGTCAAGCTGGGCATCGATCAGGTCAATCAGCGACGCTCTGGCGAGCCACCGCTGGCGCTGCATGTCTGCGAGACCGGCGCCAGCGAGGACAATGCGCGCAAGTCGATGCAGGTGCTCGCCAGGCGGCGCAACGCGGTGGCGGTCGTCGGTCCACCTAGCTCGAGCGCTGTCTTTGCCATCAAGGACGAAGTCATCAGGAGCGGCATTCCCATTGTATCGTATTCAGCAACCTCGCCGGAGATCTCCTCTTTGGGGACGAGCTCCGGTCCTGTCGACGGGCTCTTTTATCGCGTTGCGCCATCGGACAGCTTGCAGGGTCCGGTGCTCGCCCATCAGCTGGAAAAAAATTCCCTGACCGGCGGCTACGCGCTCCTATTTGTCGACGACCCGTATGGCCGTGGGCTCAAAGATGAGTTCATCGCGGCAGTTTCGCAGCAGCCAGCTCTGACGGTTACGTACCTGGAGCCGGCTGGCACCCCCGACGAGATGGGAATGCAGCAAGCCGTGCAATCCATCATCGATCACAGTCCACCGCTGAGCTACGTCGTCGCCATCACCAACGTGTACTCCCAATACATCGTTAGCGACCTCCAGGATTTTCCGCTACCAAGCTCTGGTGGCCTTCATAATATTTATATGGCAGATGGGGCGAAGAGCAAGACCGTGCTGGACCTCGTCGAGCCGCCATTGACGCAGCCGTCGAAGAGGAACCCGCACTTGTCCCGCATATCCGGCACCGCGCCAACGACGGACACCGCCAACGACGGCGGCACCAGGGCTTATGCGAAGTACGACAACGACTTCAGGCTGCGCTGGAAGGATGAGGATCCCACCTCTAGCACCTACGCCGCCTATGCCTACGATGCCTTTTACGCGGTGGCCATCGCCATCGGCGCGGCGGGCACCGAGGTGACTGCTGACAAGGTGTCGCGGCTGCTCGGACACATCAACAATTATAATGCGGTCACCCACAAGTGCGTCCGCAATCAGGGCAGCGCCAACCAGATCGAAGTCGGGATGACAAGCTACACCCCGGCCAAGGACAAGCTCAGCGCGGCCAGCGGGCTGGTGCTACTCGGCGCCAGCGGGCCGATTTGCTTCACACCTCACGGCGACCGTGCCTCTGGGGTCTATGAATCCTGGGAGATCGCCGTTGGCAATAAGCAATTCCGCACTGAAACGATCCACTGAGTGATGAGTTCCCTTCGCTGCTCCTAACTCTTGGCGCCGCGGGATGGTGGGTGGGGGTCCGGTCCCAAGTGGGGGGGATTCCCTCCCACAGGCGGGGCACCTTCCTGCGACGGTTTTTCGCTGCAGATTGCTCTTCCTCTTTTCCTCCTAAGTGTGGTTCATTCCGGTGCGATTGGGAGCCCTCTTCCATTCGAAACGTGACTCAGGAGAGAAATGACGATGACCAACCGCTTCATGTTCCGCAGACTCACCGATCGTTCCCTCGGGCTGCCGCTGGCCGCTGCTACCGCGCTGCTGTTCGTTCAGGGCTGCGGCCCGGCGCAAGAGGGCGTGGAGCCGGCGACCGAGCAGTCCGCCCAGGGCCTGCTCAGCAGCCCGCACCTCGCCGCCGGCCTGCAGCGCGCCAGCGACCACCTGCTGTCCCTGCGATCGAGCCTCGGGCTCACCGCCGAGCACGGCTTCCTGGCGCGCAGCGCCGTCGCCGACGAGCTGGGCCTGACCCACCTGCGCTTCGATCAGACCTTCCGCGGCGTCAAGGTCTGGGAAGGCGATGTCATCGTCGAGCTGTCGCAAGGGAGCACGCCGCAGGCGATCATCTCGGCGCTCAAGGCCGGTATCACGGTCGCGACGACGCCGCAGCTCAGCCAGGCGCAGGCGCTGGGCATCGCCCACCGCGAGCTGCAGCCGCAGGGTCCTTACCGGGGCACTCCGACCGTCGAGCTCGTGGTGTATCCCCAGATGGCAGAGCGCGAGCGCGCCACCCGCCTGCGCGGCCCAGCCGGCGAGCTGAACGCGGTCGACATCGAGCAGTACGTCGCCAGCTACCACCTGGCTTTTCACATCCACACCGAGCTCGAAAATGGCGCCCTGGAGACCAAGCACACCGACTACATGATCGACGCCCACAGCGGCGAGGTGCTAAAGCAGTGGAGCACGCTGTTCACCGCCGCGGAGACCGGCA
This sequence comes from Polyangia bacterium, assembly GCA_044222245.1. Classification (GTDB taxonomy): domain Bacteria; phylum Myxococcota_A; class Polyangia; order Palsa-1104; family JAEUJZ01; genus CALFML01. The sequence continues at coordinate 19,830 of JBGANQ010000105.1, forward strand.
GCGGGCGCTCGGAGTATAGCGGCGCGGTCAAGATCAACACCACCAGCGTGACCGGCGGCTTCGAGCTGCGCGACACCGCGCGGTCGATGAACATCGCCACCTACAACCTGAATCACGGCACCAGCGGCACCGGCACGGTCTACGCGGACGCCGACAACAGCTGGGGCGACGGCAACAACTACACCGCCGGCGGCTCGACGACCAACGACAACGGCCAGACCGCCGGTGTCGACGCCCACTACGGCACCGAGATGACCTTCGACTACTACATGAACGTCCACGGCCGCAACGGCATTAACGGTGCCGGCAAGGCGACCTACAACGTCGTGCACTACTCGAGCTCCTATGACAATGCGTTCTGGTCGGACACCTGCTTCTGCATGACCTACGGCGATGGCAAGATGTTCAAGACGCTAACCAGCATCGATGTCGCCGGCCACGAGATGACCCACGGCGTCACCGCGAACACCGCGAAGCTCGTCTACTCCGGCGAGTCGGGCGGCCTGAACGAGTCGATGTCCGACATCCACGGCACCATGGTCGAGTTCTACGCCCGCGGCGGCAGCGGCTCGACCATCGGCAACACCGGCGGCAACTTCCTGATCGGCGATCAGCTGTCGGCGACCCCGCTGCGCTACATGTACAAGCCGAGCAAGGACGGCCACAGCCCGGACGCCTGGAAGAACGGTATCGGCAGCAGCGACGTTCACTACTCCAGCGGGCCGATGAACCACGCCTTCTTCTTCCTCAGCCAGGGCGCCAGCGACGTGTCCACCAGCGACTACTACAGCAGCTACCTGCCGGCCGGCATGAAGGGCATCGGCAATGACAAGGCGGCGCGGATCGCCTTCCGCGCGCTGACCACCAAGATGACCGCAAGCACCAACTACGCCGGCGCGCGCACCGCGTTCCTGGCGGCGGCGACCGATCTGTACGGCGCGACCAGCGAAGAGTACGCCGCGGTCGAGGATGCCTTTGGCGCCATCAACGTCGGCAAGCCGCACGGCGGCGGCGGCGGCGGCACCGACACCACGGCGCCGACCACCAGGCTCACCGCGCCGGGAATCCTGGCGACCCTCAAGGGCACCACCACCCTCACCGCCAGCGCCAGCGATGACGTCGCGGTGACCAAGGTCGAGTTCTATTCGGGTGGGAAGCTCGTCGGCACCACGACCACCTCGCCCTATAGCTTTGCCTGGGACACGACCAAGGCCGCCAACGGCTTCTCCATCCTGACCAGCAAGGCGTACGACGCGGCCGGCAACGTCGGCACCTCGCCCAACGTCCTCATCATCATCAAGAACTAGGGCCCGCGCGCCGCGACCTCCGCCGGCGGGCCGCCACCGATCCTCCCCGTCGGGCGCGGCGCGTGCACTGGGCAGCAAGCCCGGTCCCGCGCTGCCCGGCGGCCCGCCCTCCCCTGCCCTGGCCCACCACGCCCTACTGGCCGCACACTTAATTACCTTGCCCGGGCCCCGCAGGTTAAGCTCAAGGGGCGGCGCCAGACCTACCGCCGCACAGGAGGGAGCCCATGACCCACACATTCAAGACTGCCTCGCTTATGACCTCACTCTTGCTGGCCGGGCTGGGAGGCAGCTGCGGCAGCGACACGGTCAACACAAGCGGCATGCAGTTTCACAGCCCGCGCGAGAGCGCAGACTATAATAGCCACCAGGCCGCGGGAGCGTCTGCGCACGACCTGCTCTCGGCCGACAAGTATCAGAGCCTGGTGATCGAAATCCAGGCCATGCAAGGCTTTGCCCCCAGCGCTCAGGCGCGCGCCGCGCTGCAGGACTTCATCACCGCCCGCGTCAACAAGCCTGGCGGCGTCACGGTGGTCGTGGACCCGGAGATTCCGGCCCAGAACAAGGGCGCCTACAGCCTGAATGACGTCGGTCAGCTGGAGGCGACCAACCGCCAGAACTACACCACCGGGACCAAGCTGGTCAGCTACTTCCTGTTCCTGGACGGCGCCTCCACCGAAGACGACGCCCAGAGCGGACGCAAGATTCTCGCCTATGCCTACCAGAACACCTCGATGGCGGTGTTCGAAAAGACCATCCGCAGCATCTCCGGCGGGCTGCCCGGCCAAGCCTCGGCGGCGACGGTCGAGACGACGGTGGTCGAGCACGAGCTTGGCCACCTGCTCGGCCTTGTCAACCTGAGCCCCGGCACGCCCATCCAGAGTCCGCACCAGGACACGCCCAATGGCAATCACTGCACGGTGAAAAACTGCCTCATGTACTTCTCGGTGAACACAAGTGATGTAGTCACCAACTTGCTGAGCTTGGGCGGCGTGCCGCCAGTGCTCGATCCGCAGTGCCTGGCCGATCTGAAGGCCAACGGCGGTAAGTAGGCGACGCAGAGTGGCCGGCAGCTCGCGCATCGCGGAACGCAGCGCGGGCAGCGGCTCTCGGCCGCTCCCTTATGCACTGGTCTGCGCAGCCGGGGTCGCCGCCGCCACGGGCTCGGCCTGGATCGTCGCTGCTCGCCACCGGCTGCCGCCGCACCGCAGCGGCGCCGGGAAGGGCCGGGGAAATACTCTCTGGCCAGAACCCAGGCAAGCTCCGCCCAAAATTGGCGCCTAGCGTACAGGTGCCCACGAACTTGCCGCCCGCTGTCCTAAGAGCGTGAAAAACCAAAAGGAAGACGCCTCGTACGCAGGCCGACGCAAGCAGCCAGGGCGATTAGGCAGTCGCGTAATTGCTGCGGCGAAAAGAACCTCGACGCAAGATCTGCGCACCCTCGGTCGGGCCCTACTTCCGCTCGGCCAGCGCCGCAGTCCGGCCAGGTGGTTCATATAGCAGGACTTTCGGGCTGAGCGCCGCCCTCCGGCAGGCTCCGGCAAGACCTGATTGGCGTCGCTGGCAGCGCGAACTCTGCAGCGGCAGCGACGGAGATTTCGCTGGCACATCGGTTGCTAGATATGGGAGCGAAAATTCCATAGAGGGCGCCCGCCATGCTGAAACGGAATCCTGCCTTGTGTGCGCAGCTTCACCACCCGGAGGCCGGCGGGGCTTCCCGGCGCCCGGCGTGGGCTTCGGCCAGCAGCGCGGTGGCCCTTGGCTGCCTGCTGGTGGCCGCTGCGTGCGGACCGGCGCCCACGGTGCTCAGCGTCAGCGTGCCGCCCGATGCGGCAGGAGTGGTGCCGCTGAAGGTGACGGTGGCCGACCCCGGCGGCGGCGCGGTGAGCGTCCGCATCCGCGCCTCGCTCGACGGCGGACTTAGCTGGCGCCCGGGCCACTACGGGACCGCGCCCACCGGACTTGTCGCCGCGCCCTCCGGCACCGAGCACATTGTCGAGTGGGACTCGATAAAGGACGTGGGCTTCCACACCCCCGCCGCCGTGCGCCTGGAAGTCGTCGCCGAAGGCAGCAGCGGCGTCAGCGCCCCGCTGCAGGTCTCCACCGGGATCATCGACAACCTCCGCGCTCGCGCCCGCCGCATCCAGTCCTACGTTGTAAACTACGGCGACTGGAACGACAGCGCGATCGCCTTCGCCAAGCAGCACGATCTGGTGATCGTGCACCCGACGGCCAGCCAGCTGACGCGCGAGTTCATCGCCGATCTGCAGCACGGCCAGGACGCCGCCGACCCGGCAGACGACGTCCTGGTCCTGTGTTACGTCTCGGTCGGCGAGGACGGGCGCCTGTTCAACCTGACCGATGCCCAGGCGCGCAGCGACCCGCGCTTCCGCGGCGACGGCACCGGCCCGCGCGTCGATCCGCGCGGCCCCAACGCCGATGGGCAGCCGCTGACCAATATTCCGCTCCTCGGCAGCCCGTCGAGCGGCGGCACCGGCTGGGCTTCCTACTACCTGGACGACAACTCGGTCTTCCTCAGCGCCTCCGGCAAGGGCGATGGGATTCCCGATCGCAACTCGATCTTCGGCGGCTACTTCGTCAACGCCGGCGATCCCAAGTGGTTCGATGTCATCGACGCCGACCGCTTCGAGCAAGACGGCATCTACGGCCTGCGCGAGGTGCTCACCGCCAGCTGGGGCCGGAGCCTGGACTGCGACGGCGTGTTCCTTGACACCATCGACACCGCGGCCCCCAACAACTTCACCAGCGCGGCCAGCCTGAACCTGTCCAAGTTCGAGTGGACTGCCCCCGGCATGTCGCTGTTCATAAAGCACCTGCACGAGGTCTACCCGCACCGCCTCCTCCTGCAGAACCGGGGCCTGTTCTACTTCGACCCGCGCAAGCCGCAGTTCCAGTTCTCCACCAGCGGCAACATCGACTTCTTCTTCTTCGAGAGCTACCGCCTTGACTCAAACCAGATCGATCCGGATATCTATCCCGAGAATCGCTGGCAGGTAGCGCCCAAGCTTATGGCCGAGGCCAATCGGCCTAATGGCTTCGTCGTCCTGTCGCTCGGCTACGCCGAGGGCACCCAGCAGGCCGGGGCGGTGGACACGCTGCGCGGCCAGGGCACGGTGGCCATCGGCTCGCTGCTGGAAGACATCCACGTGACGCAGGAGCTCGCCGGGTTCCGCCACTACCTGACCAACGGCGAGGTCGACCTGGTAAACTCGTTCGTGCGCGACCACTCGAACTGGCAGGATCATACCCCGCCGCAGTGGACCAGCACCTGGAACATCCACGACTGGCCCGAGATCGTGAAGGAGGCGACTCCGCGCGTCGGCATCCAGGATGTAGTGCCGGCGGCAAAGGCGCTGGTGGTCCGCTGGGACGTGGCGCTGGACCAAAACCGCGTCGGCTACGCGCTGTACTACCAGCGCGATCCGTTCGACTTTGTCGCCGATCCGAAGCTGACCAAGGCGACGCGGGTGGTGCTGCGGCCGAGCATGCCGGCGACCTACAAGGAAGGCACTGGTCCCAATGCTTACCCCTACGAGCAGACCATCGGCAACCTCGAGCCGGGCGCCACCTACTACTTGCTGATCCGCGCCTTCGACGACTCGGCCGCCCACAATGAAGACGAAAACCAGCAAGTGATCATCGGAGTACCTCTACCATGACCAGAAGACGGCTCGCCAAGGGCTGGGAGTATCTATTCACTCTGGGTCTATTCTGCGCCCTCAGTACTGGCTGCGGCGCCGCCGGCTGCGGCAGCCCGGAGGGCGTCCTGGCGGTGGATGGCTCGCCGCGGCCTGGCGATGCCGCGGTGGCGCCCGAGCCGATCGTGTTTGCCACTTCGCCGGCGATGCAGAAGGCGCTCGCTTTTGTCAAAGACAAGCTGCGCAACCCCGATGGGTCGGTGCGCACCAACCTCAAGGACGTCGCCACCACCGATGACCTCTATCTGCTCGGCTGGAACGCCACCTCCGAGCACCAGGGTCTTTTGCTGTGGGTCGCGGCGGCCATGAACGACCGCGAGACGTTCGAGCGCACCTACGCCTTCGTGCTAAAGAACCTGTTCTCGCAGCGCTACGGCATCATCGACTATGCCTACTTCGAGCACACGCAGAAGCCGTTCGAGCTGCCCGATCAAGACGGCCTGATGTGGCGGGTCAACGCGCCGCTCGACGACATGCGGGTGGCGCGCGGGCTCATCGCCGGCTGGACGGTCTTTCACGATGCACGCTACCGCGACCTGGCGCTGCGCATCGGGCAGGGGCTGCTCAAGACCTCGATCAGCTCGCCGCTCGACTTCCCTGCCTACGCCGGCGGACTGGTCACGCCGGGCGCCTACTACCGCGATGATCGCGAGGATTTCTCGACTACGACCTACAAGATTCCGGTCAACTATGCAGATCTGTGGACGATGAAGTGGTTCGCCCTGTTCGACAGCCGCTGGCAGGGGGTGATCGACACTTCGATCCGGATGATGTCCGATGCCCAGATCAGCGATCAGTCTGGTGGTCGCGGGCAGTTTCACTGCGTGCTGCTGCAGGACGGCATGGTGTTCGATGGCGGCTGGGAGTATCGCGACCCGCCGATGGGCCAGAAGATCGTCGCCATCCAGTCGCTGTGGACGGCGATCCACCTGGCGCGCGCCGGCCAGACCAAGCAGGCGCAGGCGGCGCTCGACTTTTACAAGCGCTTCTACACCACCAACGGCCGCATCCCGCACTTCCTCAACCCCGATGGCACCCTTCCCAGCGAGCCGGAGTTCAGCGAGCAGCCGGTGCCGAGCGGCGCGCCGCCCGAGGTCCGGGCCAAGTGGGGCACCTTCGGCGGCGCGATCCAGCAGGGCGAGGCGCGGGTCTACGCGCAGGTGGCGCGGCTGGCGCTCCTGTTGGGTGACCGCGGGTTTGCGCAGAAGATCATCAGCGAGAAGATCCTGCCCGATCAGCAGACCGACCCGGCGGCGGCGAACTTCGGCTACATCGGCCTGCGCACGGCCGGCACCGATGACGCAGACGGGTTCAACGTCCTGGAGGCGCTGCTGGCGCTGTCCCTGGAGCAGGGGGCGACGGCGCTCGTGCGGCAGGCTTCGCCGGTTGCGAGCCCTTGATGCGGCAGCGCCCGCCCGCCGCGGGCGGCCGGCGAGCTTCAGTGAGCCTGGGAGTCGTCGCTGTCTTCGTCGGTCTCGGCTGCCGGGGTAGGCGCAGCGCCACCGGTGCGGCTGATCACTGCCTGGATGGTGTCTTCCAGGTCGGTGCCCTGCCGCAGGCATCCCCAGCAGTCGCCCAGGCCGAAGGGGGCGCAGCCAGTAGGGGTCTGTAGCGCGTACAGCAGCGGCAGACTCCGGGCATCGCCAGACTGCCGGACGCGCAGCAGGGCGACATGCTTCTGCTCGCACTTGCTCGCCGCGCGCAGCTCCAGCAGCGCTCGGGTCGCCGGGGACAGATCGGTCCGGGCGCGCAGGTTGGTGAAGCTTGTGTTGAAGCGACCGCGGGAGCGCGCCGGCACCCCATCGGCCCACTTGATCAGCAGGTCGACGCCGCGATCGCCGAAGTCGCGCTCGACGACGCGCAGCGCGGCGTTGGCGGTCTCCTCATGGGCGCTCATCACCTGCGCGGTGACAAACTGGATGAACTCCGGGCTGTCCAGGGCCTGCGGATCGCGGCGCGCGAGCTGGCCGATCGTGCTCAGGGCCGGCCCGGCCTGTCCGTTGCGCAGGTAGGCCGAGGCGAGCGCGCGCAGGGCCGCAGGCGCTTCGGGGAAGCGCTGGACCAGCTGCTGCAGACCGGGGATGCCGGCAGCCGCTGCTGCCTGGAGCTCCTCGGCGGTGGGGGTCGTGGCCGCCTTGACCGGCGGAGCGGGCGGCCGGGCCTTGTCCGCCGGCTCCTGCCCCGCGGAGCGGAGCGCCGAGATGCCGAAGAAGACGCCGACAAAGACCACCACCGCCAGCACCGCCAGCAGCGCGGCCAGCTTCTCTGCCGAGACGCGCTGCAGCGGTCCCGGCAGCCGCTGCTGCGCCCGCCCCACTGCTTGCATGAACAGGACCATGGAGGCGGTGTTGGGCAGCGCGGCGGCGCGCGGGGTGACCTGAGCCAGCGCCCCCGGCGGGGTGACCACGGCGGCGCCGCTGGCCTGGTCGCGCAGCGAGGGCGAGCTGGCGCGGCCGCGCGACGGCGCGAGCACCAGGTTGTGCTGCTGCGCCGCCAGCTCGAGCGCTTCGCGGAGCTGCTCGGCGCTCTGGAACCGATCCTCGGGACGCTTCTCGCACAGGCGGCGCACCAGGGCTTCGATGCTCTCGGGCACCGCGGCCTGCGGCGCGCGCTGGCGCAGCGGTGGCAGCGGCGTGACCAGCTGGTGGCGCAGAAAGTCCGAGATGTTGCGGCCTTCAAAGGGCGGCTTGCCGGCCAGCATCTCGTACAGAATCAGGCCGAGCGCGTACAGGTCGGTGCGCCCGTCGGCCTCGCCGCCCGTGGTCTGCTCGGGCGCCATGTACTGCGGCGTCCCGAAGATCTCGCCAAGCTGCGTCAGCTTCTGCGCCGTCGCCGCCGTGCCACCGGGGCCGGCGCCGGCGGACAGCTTGGCCAGCCCGAAGTCGAGCACCTTGACGAAGTCCGGGTCGCCGTCGCGCTGGGTCAGCATGATGTTTTCCGGCTTCAGGTCGCGGTGGGTAATCCCCAGCTCGTGCGCGCGCTTGAGGGCGCGGGCTACCTGATGCGCGATGTGCAGGGCGCGCTCAAGGGGCAGCGCGCCGCCCTGCAGGGCCTGGCGCAGGCTCTGGCCTTCGACGTACTCAAGGGCGAGAAAGAAGGTCCCATCTTCCGCCTTGCCGCAGTCGGTGGCGGCGGCGACGTGCGGGTGATCGATGTGGGCGGCGGCCAGCGCCTCGCGCTCGAAGCGGGCGGCAAACTCGGCGATCTGGGATAGCTCGGGACGCAGCAGCTTGAGCGCCAGCCGCTTGCGCATCACCATGTGCTTGACCAGGTAAACATCCCCCATGCCGCCCTGGCCAAGCACGGACTCGATCTGGTACCTTCCCGCAATGACGCTGCCAGCCGGGCGCGGGGGTGAAGGTATGGGGCCTGCAGTCAGATTGGACATCGGGGTTATTGGGGTCCTGGGTACCGGGCGGCAGGGAGCCGCTTAGAGCGGCAAGATCTGCCGTGCGGCGACCGCAGCATATCACATCCGCGAGGGCTTGCGAAGGCCGGGCCCAGCGACGGCGAGAGCGGCGCGCTGCGGGCCCGGCGACGACGCTCCGGAACCTGGCGGGTCAGAGGGAGGCAAAGTCGACCGG
>JBGANQ010000106.1:0-27586 GCA_044222245.1 Polyangia bacterium
GTGTCGGCTGGCGGCGCAGCTGTGGCGGCTGTATCGCGAGGCGGCGTCGCCAGGGCCGTGGGGCGGGCCGGTCGACCCGCTGCCCGACAGTCGGGTTGGGCAGTGGCTGCGCGCGACCGCGCCGGGCTGGCTGCGGGCGCTGGGTCCGGCGGCGCTGCTGCTGGCACCGCGCGGGGCCAGCCTGCCGCGGGACGGGGACACCATCGGCCCGCCGATCCTGGCGGCGCGGCGGCTGCGGCTGCGCGCGGAGCCGCGCCGCTTTGGCGGCATCCTGCTGGCCGCGGTCGCGGCCGAGGCGGCGCAGCGGGCGCGCGGCGAGCGGCTGCGGCTGCGACTGCCCGTGGATCTGGCGCCGGCGCTGGGGCTGGGCGAGGTCCTGGCCAACACCTGCATCGCGCTGCCGCTGGAGCTGCCGCGGGCCCTGCACGGCCGCTGCCGCGAGGCGCTGCACACCGTCGTGCGGCGCGGTGGCCCGCAGGTGGCGCTGCTGGAGTGCCTGGTGACGGCGCGCGCGGCGAGCCGGGAGACGCTGCGGCGCAACGCCCGGCCCGGCCTGCTGGCGCACCCGCGGACCAACACCCTGGTGACCACCCACGTCGGCTCGATCGATGCTGCGTTCGCCGAGATGCCGGCCAAGATCCTCGATGCCTGGGGGCACACGCCGACCTGGGGCGTGAGCTCGATCGCGCTCGGGTCGGAGATCTTTTTACAGTGCACGGGCTTTGCCGGGCTTACGACCCCGGCGCGCCTCAGCGAGCTTGCCGACGCCATCGCCGCCCGCGCCCGCCTTCTTGACCAGGAGCTCGCACCGTGAGCGCCCTGCCGACGCTGCCGGCCGCCCCCTGGCCGCACCTCGCCTTCGCCGCGCTTCACCTGCTGGCCGGCCAGGGACTCTCGTCCTTTCTGTACCGCCGGCGGTTTGGCGGCTCGCCGCTGGTCCTTTACCGGCCGGGACCGCCGACCCGCCACCGGCGCCTGACGCGCGCCATCGCCGCCGCCTCGCTCGGGTGGACCGCGACCTTTCTCGCCTACGCCCTGTGGCCGTGGTTTCGCACCACCTTCGCTGGCCGCGCCCTGGTGCCGGCGCCCATGCTGGCCGGCTGGCTGCTCGGCACGCTCGGGCTGGCGCTGATGCTGGCGGCGCAGGTCGACCTGGGCGCCTCGTTCCGGGTCGGTCAGGACGAGGGCGCCGCGCCGCCCCCGCTGGTCACTACCGGTCTGCACGCCCGCTCGCGGCACCCGGTCTACCTCGGCTCGCTCCTTTATCTCGCCGCCCTGACCAGCTGGGCCCCCTGCGCGCTGACCCTCGGCGCGCTGCTGGTCATCGGCGTCCTGCTGCACGCCCTCGCCCTGGCCGAGGAGTCCCACCTCGCCCGCGTCCACGGCCCGGCCTGGCAGCAGTACGCCGGCCGCACTCGGAGGTACTTATGAAGGAGTCTCCGGCCCGCCCCCCCTATCCCGCCGACCTGGGGCTGGAGCGAGCGGACTGGCAGCTGCTGCTGACGCCGCGGCTCGGCTCGACCCTCGGGCGGATCGTCCTTCTCGTCGCGCTGTGGCTCGGACTGGCGGGGGCGGCGCAGGCGGCGGGGCCGTGGTGGGCCAAGGCGGCGCTGTGGCTGGCGGCGGGGTTTTTCGTCAACGGGCTGGTTCAGCTGGCCCACGAGACCTGGCATCACAACCTGTTTGCCTCGGTTCGCGCCAACGTCGTCTGCGGCCACCTGCTGGGCTTTCTGGTCGGAGTGAGCTACGAGCCGATGCGTCACGACCACCTGCTGCATCACAAGTTCAACCGCACGCCGCGCGATCCCGATGCTTACAATGCCGGGACTCCGTCTTTGGCCACGGTCGTCAGGTTCTACGCGGTGGCGCTGTTCGGGCTGCCGCTGGCGATTCCGTTTTTCAACTTCCTGTATCCGCTGACCCACATGGAGGCGCGGCAGCGGCGGCGGCACTTTCGCCACCTGGCGGCCTACGCGGTGGCGCACGCGGTCCTGTGGACCGGGCTGTGGGCGGCGGGCGCGGTCGGCCTGGCGGTGGCGCTGTGGCTGGTGCCGCTTCTGGCCGCAAGTCCGTACAACGGGCTGAAATCGATCGCCGATCATCACGCCAACATCTGGCAGGGGGACCGCTATCACACGGCGACCACCGTGCGCTCGAGCGCGCTTGTGACCTACTTCTGGAGCGGTCTTAACTATCACCTCGACCACCACCTGTTCCCGCGCGTGCCGGGGCCGCAGCTGCCGCGCCTGCACGCGCTGCTGCGCCCGCACCTGGAGGCCCAGGGCGCGCCGGTCTTTGCCAGCTACCCCAAGGTCTGGCTGGCCGCGCTGCGCGCCGGGCCGACCTATACCGAGCAGGATCACTTTCTGCGCGCCCCGGGCGGCGGCCGCTGATGCTGCGCTCTTGCCTGTACGAGCAGGTCCGCTACGAGGTCGAGCGCTGGCCGCTGTGGCGGCTGGACCTGGACCTGCGCTATCTCGCCAAGCACCTGCTACACCGCCCGCAGCCCGACAGCCCTGCGGACGCCGCGTTCTGGACCGCGCAGGCCGACTGGCTGTCGCGGCTGCGGGCCGAGCTGCCGGCAGCTGGCGGGGCGCGGCTGGTCGCCGGCGGGGATCTGATGTGGCTGCGCGCCGGGTGGGACGATTTCCTCTCGCCCGGGCTGCGCGCGCACCTGGCGGCGGCCGATGCCGCGCTGGCCAACCTGGAGACGCCGGTCGTCGCGGGGCGCCCGGTGCCGCGCTACACCTACGAGACGCCGCGCTACAACGCGCCGCCGGCCTACCTGGATGCCTGGGCCAGGTCGGCGCCGCGCTCGGTGCTGTCGCTGTGCAATAACCACGCGCTCGATCAGGGCACTGCCGGTCTGCAGGCGAGCCGCGGCGCGGTGACCGAGCGGGGGCTCGTCTGCCTCGGCGGCGCGCAAGCCGAGGCGGAGGCGGTGGCGCTGCTGGAAGTCGGCGGGCTGCGGCTGGCGTGCCTGGGGCTGACCTTTGGCATCAACGGGCTGGCGCGCGGCGCCGCGGGCCCCCCGGGCGTGCCGGTGCTGGCGTTCGGCGATCCGCGGGCCGACACCGACTGGGCCCGGGTCGAGCGGCTGATCGCCCGCGCCCGCGCCCTCGACCCGGACTGGATCGTCGCCCTGCCGCACTGGGGCTACGAGTACGAGTACTGGCCGTGCGCCCGCATGCGCGCGGACGCCCACCGCCTGCTCGCGCTGGGCATCGACCTCATTTTCGGCTCGTCGCCGCATGTGCTGCAGCCGTGCGAGGTCGCCTCGGTCAACGGCTGGGATCGGCGCGCCCCGACTGCGATCGCGCGGCCGGGCGCGCCGCCGCGGCCGGCGCTGGTGGCCTACTCGCTGGGCAACCTGGCTTCGATCCTGCCCACCGCTGGCTGTCAGGTCGGCACCTTGCTCGGGCTGCGGCTCGACAAAGAGACGCTGCGCGGGCTCGATGCGCTGCCGACCGTGTGCCGCCGGGGGCTCGGCTGCAGCTGGCTGGCGGCGCGCGCTTACGCTCTGGCCGAGGCGGCGCCGCTGCTGGGGCCCGCCGCGCGGCGCGCCTACCACCACCACGCGCAGCGCGCCCTGGGGCCGCTGCTGAAGGAGACTGCGCCATGACCCCTACAGCCTGGCTCATCGAGCTGGACGCCCTGCCGGCGCGCATGGCCGCCGAGGTCGCCGCCTGGCTGCCCGCGGCGACGCTCGCCGGCTACAGGGCGTTCCTTGACACCATGTTCCACTATACGCGGGACAGCGCGGCGCGGCTGCGCGCGGCGGCCGCCGCGGCTGACGATGCGCCGCTGCGCGAGTTCCTGAGCGGGCTCGCCGCAGACGAGGCCCAGCACTACCGGCTGGCCGAGGCGGATCTGCGCGCGCTCGGCGGCTGTCCGAGCGCTGAGCCGCCCGCCAGCCTGCAGGCCTTCGCGGCCGCCTGGGCAGCGCTGCCGCCGGCGCATGCTGCCGCCTGGACGGGGGCGCTGGTCGCGCTGGAGGGAGTGGCGGCTCACCTTGGCGCCGCGGCGCTGCCGGCGCTGTCGCGGCTCGGGCTCGGCAAGGGGCAGGCGCGCTTTGTCCTTCTCCACCTGGAGGCGGATGCGACCCACGGGGCGCTGTGCCGCGGCCACGCGCTGCGCCTTGGCGAGCAGCACCCCGAGCTGCTCCTGCAAGGGGCCCGCGCCGCCGCTGCCGCCTGGGTCGGCATGCACCGCTGCCTGGCGCCCTGAGCCGCTGCGGGCGTGGCTTCAGCGGACCCCGGCGCGCGCGGGCTGGCGCGGCGCGCGGCCGCTGCCGAACCAGCGCTCGAATAGCTCGTACAGCGTCGGCAGCAGCAGCATGGTGAGCAGGGTGGACGAGATGAGGCCGCCGATGATCACAATCGCGAACGGCCGCTGCGTATCAGAGCCGATGGCGTGCGACAGCGCCGCCGGAAGCAGTCCCAAAGACGCGAGCAGCGCCGTCATCAGCACCGGCCGCAGGCGCTGCGAGACCGCGTGCAGGATCGCCTCCTCGCTGTCCGGAGTCTTCTGCCGCGCCTGCCGGACATAGGTGATGAGCAGCACCCCGTCCATGACCGCCACCCCGAACAGGGTGATAAAGCCCACCGCCGCCGAGACCGACAGCACGGTGTGCGTCAGGTACAGCGCGAACACCCCGCCGACGGTAGCAAACGGCACATCCAGCAGCACCACCAGCGCCGGCAGGGCCGCCCCGAAGGCCATATAAAGCAGCAGGAAGATCACCAGCACCGAGATCGGCACGATGATCAAGAGGCGCCGCATCGCCCGCCGCTGGTTCTCGAACTCGCCGCCCCAGGTCAGGTAGTAGCCATCGGGCAGCTGCACCTCGTTCTGGGCGCGCAGCTGCGCCTCTTGGACAAACGAGCCCATGTCGCGGCCCTCGATGTTGCACTTGACGGCGAGGAAGCGGCCGCCCTGCTCGCGGTTTATCTGCGTCCTTCCCTTGTCCACATGGACCTGCGCCAGCGCGGCCAGCGGCAGCCGCGCCTTGTCCACCGGAATATCGAGTCGTCCGACGGAAAATGCGTCCCCCTGGGCGGCCACCGGCAGCTTGACCCGCACATCGACCTTGCGCTCGCCCTCCCACAGCGAGGTCGCCACCTTGCCGCCAAAGCCGCTCTCCACCACGTCCTGCACATCGCGCACCGACAGACCGTAGCGGGCGGTGGTCTCGCGGTCGATGTCGGCGACTATGTGCTGGGCGGTGCCGGCGCGGTAGATCTCGATGTCGCGGGCGCCGCGGGTGGTGCTGAGGATCTGGCGGACCTGCTCCAGCTTCTCGTGCATCAGGTGCAGGTCGTCGCCGTAGACCTTGACGACGATCTGACCGCGGATGCCCGAGATCGACTCTTCGACGCGGTCTTTGATCGGCTGGCTGAAGTTATAGACGACCCCGGGCCGCTGCGCGAGCTCGGCGCGCATCGACTCGACAAGCTTTTCTTTGGACACTCCCTTTGGCCACTCGCTCTCGGGCCGCAGCAGCACGAACATCTCGGCCTGGTTGGGCGCCTCGTCATCGGTCCCGTCTTCCGGGTGGCCCTGCTCGGACAGGACGTCGCGGACCTCCGGGAACTTCAGCAGGGTGAGCCGGGTGTCGCGCAGCACCTGCGCGCCGCGGGCCAGCGAGACCGCGCTCGGCATCGTCGCGGTGATGTGAAGATCGCCCTCATTCATCTGCGGCAGAAACTCGGTACCCAGGCGCGGGATGAGAAAGAGCGCCGCCGCCAGGATGAGCAAGGCGAGCAGGCGCGTGGTGATGGGGAAGCGCAGCGCCACCCGCAGCGCCTTCAAATAGTAGTGACGCAGGACGACGAGGAAGTAGGGATCCTTTTCCTCGACCTGTTGATTCTTGAGTAGGACGGTGGTGAGCGCCGGCACGCAGGTGAGGGTGAACAGCAGCGCTCCGCCTAGCGCGAAGGCGTAGGTCAGCGCGACCGGCCGGAAGATGCGCCCCTCGACGCGCTCCAAGGTGAAGATCGGCATCATCGCCGCGGCGATGATCGACATCGAGAACAGAGTCGGCCGCAGCACCTCCTTGGCGGCGTGCGCGACCACGAACGGGACGCGCTCGGGCTCGCCGCGGTGCTCGCCGAGGTGACGGTAGGTATTTTCGACCAGGATCACCGCGCCATCAAGGAGGATGCCAAAGTCAATCGCTCCCATCGACAGCAGGTTCGCCGGAACCCCTGCATAGTACAGACCGACGAACGAGGCGAGCAGCGCCAGCGGCATGGTCACCGCCACCGCCAGCGATCCCGACAGCGCGCGCAGGAACAGCCAGATGACCAGGGTCACCAGCGCCGCTCCCTCCAGCATGTTGCGCGACACCGTCTTGAGGGTGGTATCGACCAGCCGGGTGCGATCGTAAAACGGGACGATGCGCATCCCCTTGGGAAGCACGTCGTGGTTTATCCGCTCGACTGCCTGATGAACGGCGCCCAGGACCTCTTTGGGATTCTCACCCCGGCGAAGCAGAATCGTTCCTTCGATCGAGTCGATGTCGTCGTTGCGCGCCACCGCCCCCCGCCGCGGGGTGTAGCCTTCGACGACCTTGGCGATGTTGCGCACCAGCACCGGCGTGCCGCTTTTGGCGTGGATGATGACGTTCTCGATGTCGCGCATCGTCTTCAAGTAGCCGCGGGCGCGGACGACAAACTCTGACTCTCCGTGCGACAGGTAGCCGCCCGAGGTGGCGCCGTTGGACTCGGCGACCGCGTCGATGACCTCCTTGAGCGAGAGGCTGTTGGCGCGCAGCCGCGCCGGATCCGCCAGGATGTGATACTCCTTCTGAAAGCCGCCGAAGCTGACCACGTCGGCGACGCCTGGGGCGCGCATCAGGTGCTTGGCTACCACCCAGTCCTGCCAGCTGCGCAGCTCGGAAGGAGTGTGGGTGTCGCTCTCTAGTGTGTACTGGTAGATCTGACCGACCGGCGTATCATTTGGTCCAAGCGTCGGCTTGACCGCATCGGGAACCTCGGCGGCGGCAAGGCGCTCGGCTACCTGCTGGCGGGCGAAGTAGATCTCGACGTCATCCGCAAACGTCAGGATGACCTGCGATAGACCAAACGAAGTGATCGAGCGCTGCACGAGCACGCGCGGAACTCCGACCAGGGCGCGCTCGATAGGGATGGTCACCTGGCGCTCGACCTCCTCGGCGGCCTGGCCGGGATACAGGCTGATCACCATCACCTGGACATTGGTCACGTCCGGGAAGGCTTCGATCTTCAGCTTGCTGAACGTGTAGATGCCAAACAGTGCAAAGGCCACGGTGAGGACCAGGGTGGCGATTCGTCGGTGGACGGCCAGGTCGATGAGCCGATTGAGCATGGGGCAGAGACTCCACTGCGCGGGTCAGGCGGCACCGGCTGGGGTGCCGCCGCTGGCAAAAAAGACAAGCTAGGGGATAGGTACCCACGGCGGCGCGGCCTGTCCTTAATCGCAGATTAATGTTTCTTCACGGAGCTTCTGCTCTGTGGCGCGGCCATCGCAGCGCCCCGGCAGGAGGGAGGCGGCCCGGCGGCGCAGGGAAGCAGCGGTGGCGGCAGTCATGGGCGCGGCGGCGGCCCAAGCTTCGGCCCAAGCTTCGGCCGCCGCCAAGCTGTGCGGAATGAAAGCAGATTCCGCGGTGCCGGTCGGCCCGCCGACCCCGGGTCGGGGGCGGCGGCGCGCTGGACGACGGCGGAGCTTGGTCGCGCTAAGGTCCGTCGCGCCGGTGCCTCGCAAGGCCGCCCGAGGCCAGCGAATTTCCGTCGCTGCCAGCCAGCGCGCGGCGGCGACCAAAAATGGTATGATCTTATCAGCCTGTCATATACGATAGACGACAAGCTCCAAAAGGCGCGCCGCCGCCCGAGGCTCCCCGTGCTGGGGGCCGCTGCCCACAGCCTGAACAAGAACCAGTGATGACGCGGAACGTCTTTATTCAGCTCAAGTGTCGCTCGGGCAGCCTGGCCGGACAGCTTTACTCCTACATCGAGCCCGAGCTCGCGCCGCTGCCGGCACCGCTGCGCTTTGGTCGCCACCCGGATGCCCACATCCGCCCGCTCGGGGATGAGGAGAGCATGGTGTCGCGCAACCATGCCGAGCTTCAGTATAAAGACTCCCGCCTCAGCCTCCTTGATGTCGGCAGCACCCACGGCGTGTATGTCGCCGGCAGCCGCGACCGCGTCGAGCAGCTTGACCTCGGGCTTGGCGAGGGGCGCGACTTCCGGCTCGGGGTAAACGGTCCCATCTTCCATCTCAGCCTGGGAGCGGCGATTCCCTTTGGTCCCTACCTGCTGGTCGGCAAGCTCGGGGAAGGCGGCATGGGGGAGGTCTACGTCGGCTGGGACTCGCGCCTGGGCCGCCTGGTCGCCCTCAAGCTGCTGCGCAAGAGCGTGCTCGCCGAGCTCGAAGATGCCGAGCGCATGCTGCTCAACGAGGCGCGCATCGTCTCGCAGCTGGAACACCCCAACATCGTGCGCATCTACGAGATCGGTGAGGAGGCGGGACACCTCTTTATCGCCATGGAGTATATCCGCGGCCTGACGCTCAACCAGATCGTCAAGCAGCTCGGGGCGCGCGGGCAAAAGCTCGGGCCGGCGCTGGCGGCGGGAATCCTGCGCCAGGCCTGCCTCGGGCTGCACGCCGCGCACCAGCTGCCCATCCAGGTGGTGCATCGCGACGTATCCCCCAACAACATCATGATCATGCCCGAGAGCGTGAAGGTGATCGACTTCGGCGTCGCGCAGGCGAAAAATCGCGTCGGCGCCAGCTTCACCGAGGGCGGCAAGATGACCGGCTGCCCGCCTTACATGTCGCCCGAGCAGATCCGGACGCCGCAGAACATCGACCGCCGCTCGGATCTGTTCTCGGTAGGGGTGGCCCTGTACGAGCTGTGCACCGGCAGCAGTCCCTTCCGCAAGGAGACCACGGCGGCCACCCTGCTCGCGGTGATGACCCAGGAGGCGCCGCCGCTGCGCAGCCTGTGCCCCGAGGCCTCGCCGGCGCTGGCCGAGCTGGCAGCGCGGCTGCTGTGCAAGGATCGGGAGGGCCGGCCGAGCACCGCGGCCGAGCTGGCGGCGGCGCTGCGCGAGGCGGCGAGCCCGAGCTTTCTCGACCATGACAACATCGTCGGCGCGCTGCGCGAGCTTGGTCTGGACCTGAACGGCTCTGTCCTCCGGCCCCTCAAAGACGAGCCCAGCGTACCGCGCAGCGCCCAGCTGCGGCCAGCGCTCCCGCCGCCAGCGGACAAGCAGCGGCTGACTCCCAACCGCCGCTCGAGCTCGGCGATCGCGCTGGAAGGCAGACCGACCGCTCCCATGCCGGCCGGCCTGGCTCCCGAGCGTCCGCCGCCGCCGCCGCCGCCTCCTCCTCCGGCAAGGCAGTCGACCGCGGCAAGCCCCGGCTCGCTGGCGAAGTTGGTGCTCGCGGAGCTGCCCGATCCGGCGGAGCTTGTCGGCCCGCAGGGCCAGCGGATCCAGGTCCGCTCCCTCCACCTGGGCGGCCATGGCGTGCGTGAGCCGATGGTGCTGCCGCTGGATCTGGAGGGGCTGTTGCCCGGGGTGAGCCATCCCCTCATGCTGCGGCTGAGCGGCAGCCTGCTCGAGCTGTGCATCGCGCCGCAGGTGTTGTCGATGAGCCGCGCGGTGCGCATCTACGCCGCGGCGAACAGCACCACGGCCCGCGCGACCTACGCGCTGCCCGCTGACACCGCCGAGCAGCCGCTGTTTGTCGGCCACCACCGCGGTCCGCTGCACGAGGTGCATGTCAGCAGCCGCTCGCTCCGACCGGCCAGCGAGCCGGCGCTGCAGCTGGCGCTGGCGCAGCTAGCGCTGACGGTGGTGGCGCCGGCCAGCGCGCAGCGGCTGCTTTTGCTGTGGCGGGTGTCGGCGCCGACCAGCACGGTCTTTATCACCTGCGTGACGGCGGAGAGCGACTGAGCAGCGCTTGACCGGAATACCAAGGAGTCGGAGATGGGGAATCCTAAAGAGGCAGTGGGCCTGCGCAGCGTGAACCTCGCCGGCGCCGGGCCCGACATCGGCGCCGCCACCGCGCGCCCGGGCGGCGGCGCGGCAGCCGGCGTCGCGCCCACCGGCGACCTCATCACCAGCGCCGAGCGGGTCAACTGCAACATCGTCTACCAGCTGCTCTCCAACGCCAGCGCCGAGGGCAGCTGCACGCCGCTGCAGATCGGCGAGGGGCGCTTTGCCAAGGTCTACAAGGCCTGGCAGCGCAGCGATGGCCACAACATCCGCGTCGTCGCCATCAAGATCCTCCACAACACCGCGCGCTACGTTGAGCAGAACCTGTTCGAGCAAGAGATCGCGATGCTCAAGGAGCTAAGCTCCGCCCCGCGCACCGACATCATCAAGATCCTCGATGTAGTCCACCTCGGGCCGATGATCATGTGCGGCTGCGGGCGGATCTACCACCCGCTGTGCCCGGAGTGCGGTCGCCATCTTCTGCAGCGCCGCGACGTCGAGAACAAGGACTATCCTTCGCTCGCCTGTCCCGACAGCGGCTGCGGCTACGAAGTCTCGGCGATGAACATCGAGATCCAGTACAAGAAGCTGACCAGCCCCCCGGCCAAGACCTGCTGCAAGGACGGACCGCGGGCGACCGAAGGGACGATCATCAACTTCGTCAACCGCCCCGCGGTGATCATGGATCTGCAGGAGATCCGCTTTGACGAGGTGGCCGAGCAGCGGCGGACCTACTTCCACCAGCGCTGCCAGCAGTACCTGACCGAAGCCGCCGAGGCGTCCGGGCACGGCCAGTTCGGCAAGTGGCGCAAGGCGCGCGATCAGGTGCGGCTGCAGCGCGCCATGGCCCTGGACAAGATGATGATGATGGTGCAGGTCGCCGAAGCGGTGGCCGGGCTGCACCAGGAGCTCGGCATCATCCACAAGGATCTGACCCCCGACAACGTGATGGTGAACTTCAACACCAAGTCGAGTCAGGGCGGGCAGCAGAAAAAGACCCGGCCGCGCGACTTTCAGGAGCTGCTCAACGACCTTGTCAGCTACCCGACCTTCGGGGTGAAGATCATCGACTTCGGCCTGGCCGACCGGCAGAAGCTGTCGCGCAAGTGGTATGAAGAAAAAGACATCATCAACGCCGGCATGGACAAGGCGCCGTACTTCTCGCCCGAGGCGCTGCAGCGCACCCAGCGCCTCAACCACCGCCTGCACATTGATCTGGAGCTTAAGCGCTTCCTGATTCCGCCCGAGCTGAAAAACTCGATCATCTCGGTGCACGAAGGCGATGTCCTCACGTTTCAGTGGGACCTTCTGCACAAGCACGAGCTGCTCATCAAGCGCATCGAGGCCGGGGCCGAGCCGGGCTCCCACTACGCCTACTTCGAGGGCCAGCCGCCGCCGCTAGAGCAGCAGCGGCAGAGCCAGCTCGTGCTGCCGCTTGGCGAGGCGCACGACGTCTACTCGCTGGGGGCGCTGTTCTACTATCTTTTGACCGAGAATCACCTGCAGGTGCAGCGGCTCGGCGGCTTTGTCAGCGTCATCCAGACCCACCCCTGCGAGCTGACCGCCAGCGCCCTTCTGCGGCGTCACGGCGACAGCTACATCGCCCACCGCAACGCGATTCCGATTCCCGACCGCTACTGGCGCGACCGCACCATGGAGCTCATCCTGCGCGCCATGGTGCGCGGTCGGCTGCACAGCTTCAACACCTCGCGCAGCGAGCGCGGTCCCGGCCCCGCCCTTGATTTATTGTGGGAGGTCAAGCGCCTGTACCGCGGCTTTCAGACCTTCATTCTGTCCGAGCCGGGGGTGCGCACGGCGCGCGTGGCCACCGCCGGGGCCGCCGCGGCGCTGGCCAGCGCCCTGCTGCTCGGCTACAGCCTGATGACGCCGGCCGGCGAGCCGGCCAACAAGCGACGCAGCGCGGGAGCGGAGATGTGTGATCAGGGGCCGTTTCCGGTCGACCAGCGCGCCATCCAGGTGCGGACGATTCCGCCGCGGCCGAGCAAGCCGGCGCGCCCTGCCAAATAGACGACCCGGCGGCGGGCAGCCCCACGCCACAGCCAATCGGAGGACGCCATGTATTTGCAGCTATCCTTGTTTTCTACAGCAGTCCGCCGCGGCTGTCGGCTTGGTCCAGCCAGCGACTCGGCCGGCGGGCAGGCGCTCGGGACGGCGGCGCTGGTCCGGGCGCTGGGGCTAATCCGGCGGCGGCGGCTGGGGCGGTGAGTCCAGTTGAGCGAACTTCAACGTCTGCATATAGTCCTGTTCCTTACTCCAGGCTGCGCGCCGGCGATGGTCCGCGAGCTCAGCGCCGCCGCCACCGTGCACCGGGTCGACAATGACGCCAAGGCGGCGCAGGCCCTGCGCGGCGGCGCTCAGCTGCTTGTCACCGACAAGGACTGCTGGAGCCGGGTGACCTCGCTGCCGCGGCACCAGTTCCGCGAGCTGCGCCGCAGCGGTCAGGTCAAGATCGTCGTGCTGGCCGATCGCGGCATCAACTCGACCCTCAAGTACGTGCACGATATTGATCTGGTGCTGGCGTTCGATGAGTCGCCGCGGGCCCTGACCGACGCGCTGTACCGCCTTATGCCAGCGGGCAAGGCCGAGCGGCCGGCCGCCGCCGTTGGCGAGTCCGGCGGCGCCCTGCCGGCGGTGGGCAGCCGTCCTCGCCGGGTCCTCATCATCGATGACAGTCTGCTCAACAACCGCATCGTCTCGACCGTGCTGGGCAAGGCGGGCTATCAAGTGACCTGCCTCACCAATCCCTTCGAGATGCGGACCTGGGTGCAGGAACACAAGCCGGATCTGGTCCTGGTCGATTACAACATGCCGGCCCTGCGCGGCGATCAGCTGATCGAGATCAACCGCCGCACCGGCCTTGCGGTGCCGATGGTGCTTTACTCCAACGCCACACCGTCGGCGGTGGCCACAGTCGCCGAGAAGTGCGGGGCGGTTGGATATATCCTAAAGGGAGTCTCGGGAACCGCGCTGCTGGAGCAGCTGGAGCGGGTGTTCTCGCGCCTTGGCCAGACCACGCACTGGACCCACCGGGAGCCCACGTAGGCTCGTCGCCCGACGACCTCCTTGCCCAGTCCCGAGCTTGCCTTAGGCTTTCTTGCGAGCGATGGCGCTTCTTATTACCTTGCGGTTGGGAGAGCTCGGTCATGCCTGAAATCAGATGGTTCGGCGCGCTCAAGGTAGAGGTCGAGGAGGATACGGTGCATGTGGTCGCGCTGGGCGAGGTCTCCATCGAACAGGTGGCGGAGTACTTCAAGTTCATTGAGGAAGTTCAGGCCCAGCACGGCCGCTTGTTCGTCATCGCTGACCTTGCCCCGGCGCGCCAGATTCCCGATCAGCGGGTGCGGTCGATGACGGCGCAGTGGACGGCCAAGAACCTGGTAAACGGAGTCGCGATGTACGGCATCGACCCGATCCTGCGGGTGTTTGCCAGCCTGGTCTTCAACGCCGCCAACCTGATGCGCCGGGGCTCGGCGGTGGTGTTCTTTGCCAAGGATGAGGCAGCGGCGCGGCAGTGGGTCGCGCAGCGGCGCGCCGCGCTCGGCAAGTCCACCTGAGCCGCCGCGGCTAGAGCGCGGATCTGGCTGGCCCTTCGGGCGGCGCAGCTCGGCTGGCGCAAAAAATTCTGTTTGCAGCTACGATGTACTGGGGACAAAGCGGTGGAAAATCAGATCGGCCCATATCGCCTGCTGCGCAAGATCAGCCGCGGAGGAATGGGCTCGGTCTACGAGGCGGTGCACGAGGCCATCGAGCGCCGCGTAGCGATCAAGATCCTCGACGCTGAGAGCGCCCGTAACAGTGACAGCACGACCCGCTTTCTCAACGAGGCGCGGGCCGTCAACCGGGTCAACGACCCGGGCCTGGTCCAGATGTTTGATCACGGCATCCTCCCCACCGGGGTCGCCTACATCGTCATGGAGTATCTGGACGGTGAGACGCTGGCGCATCGGCTGCGGCGCACCCGCCAGCGCATGCAGGTGCCCGAGATCCTGCGCCTGCTCCGCCAGACAGCGGCCACCCTGACCGCGACCCACAAGAAGGGCATCGTTCACCGCGACCTCAAGCCCGCTGAAGACCGCCCCGCCCGCGGACCGTCTGAGCCGCCGCCAATTCCCTTCCTTGATCAGGCGCAGTAGCTCGGCCCGGCGACGGGGCAGCCGGTGGGAAGGGTTGTCCGGGCGCCATCCTGGACTTTCAAGCAGGCGCGCCGAGGTGCGGCGACCGCGGCGCGGCTGGCCGCTTGTGGCCAGGCAGGGCCGGGTGGACGCTCTCGGCCACGTGGCAGGCGGGCGCGGCGCCCCTGCTCTTATCGCGCTTGGCCTGAGTCTGGGCTGACTTGCGGGGCCTCGCCGGCGCGACACCGACCGGATGGCGGCGCGGCGCCCAGCTTGCAATGAGCCTCAGCATCGCTCCGAGTCCTTGCGGATTCCGGGGGGTGAAGTCAGGCGTCGTCCAGTCTGGGCGGCGCGTTATATTTACCGCTGAGATGCTTAGACCCAGGAGATTCCCGTGAACCAACAGAGTCTTTTTTCATCGCTGCGCCGCCGCGCCCTGCTTGCTCTTGCCCTGGCCCCGTGGGCTGCTGCCTGCCAGCCGCCCGGACCGGAGGGCGCGGCCAGTCAAGCCCCGGGCGCCATCGCCCTGGACTCTCGCGGCGACTGCGCGGCGACCGATGGCAGGCTCAAGTCGCTGGCAACGGTAGATGAGGTCAGGGCCGCGCTGGCCAACAAGTGGGAATACTGCTCGGGCGAGCCGGCCAACTTCAAGGAGCCTACAGAGTTTACTGCCGATGGGCGCTGGTATACCCTCACCCGCGACGACAGCGGCCAGCTGGTTCCCAAGAGTGGCTTCGCCAGCAGCGGCACCTACGACATCATGACCCCGGGCCCGGCCCCCTGGGGCTCGGTCACCATCGTCCTTCACTACGACAGCTTCGGCTCTTCGCTGCAGACCAACCTGGCCTTTCTCGGCATGCCGCTGGTGATGCAGAACGGGCCCGGCATCTACGTGCCGACCAACTAGGCTCTCGCTGGTCTGGGGCGCTGGGGGCGCTGGGGCGCTGGCACCTGGGCGTCTCAGTCGCGCCGCGGCGGCGGGAGCCGCATGACCGGCGGGACCTCGGCGGTGGCCATGTCTTCGGCGGCATAGTAGGCGGCTACCTGCTCGCGCATGGCGGGGCGGGAGTAGACATCGGCGCGCGGGGACTCGATGAGCTGCCACAGGAGCGCGGCCACCTCTTCCGCGGACTGGGCGCCGGGGATGCGGCGCGAGTCGACGCCGCCGCCGATGGCGCTGATGCCGAACTCGGTGGCGACCACGCCGGGCAGGAAGGTCGACACCGCGATCTCGGGAAACTCATCGCGCAGCTCCATGCGCAGGTTGGCGGTGAGCGAGTTGAGCGCTGCCTTGGCGGCGCTGTAGGCCGACCGCACGATGGACAGCGGAATCCGTCCGAGCAGCGAGGAGACGTTGATGATGTGGCCGCGACCCTGGGCCTTGAAGTGGGGGAGCACGGCCTGCATGCAGTACAGGGCCGACTTCACGTTCACCCGCATGATCTCATCAAAGTCTTCATCGGTCAGCTGGCTCACCGCGCGGGTGATGCCGCGGCCGGCGTTGTTGATCCACACGTCGATGCGGCCAAAGCGCTCTAGGGCCGCCTCGCAAAGGCGTGTCACGTCGTCGCGCTGCGTGACATTGGTGACCACCGGCAGGGCGTGCTCGCCGCAGCGAGCTGCGACCGCGCGCAGCTCGGGCTCGCGGCGGGCGGCCAGGACCGGGGCGGCGCCGCGGCGGCCCGCGAGCTCCGCCAGGGCGGCCCCGATGCCGGCGCTGGCCCCGGTGATGACGATGACTTTCGGGTTCCCGTTCATGGCGGCATCTTACTACAGGCGCTGGCGCTTGAGGGATTCCGCAGTGCCACCGCTACTCGGGCTGGCGGGAAAAGTTCCTCTACAGGTGCCAGAGCAAGTAAACTCAGCGCTCACGATGGGACACTTCATTGCAGACGAGCGGCGGCTGTGGCCGGGGGGAGTCATCCCCTACGAGATTGATGCGGCGTTCACCCACGCCGGAGAAGCGGACGACGCCGGCGAGGAGCTGCCGGCGGCGCTCATCCGGCGGGCGATCGCCGAGTGGAACCACAAGACCGTCCTGCGCCTTGTCCCCTGGAGCGGCCAGACCGACTACCTGGTCTTTGCCCCCACTCCGGAGGTATCGCAGAGCGAGTTTGTCGGCTGCAACGGCGGGCGGCAGCAGATCCTGCTCAACCTGCGCCGCGCCCGCGCGCTCGGCCGCGAGTTCGGCGGCACCGCGCTGGGAGTGGTGGTGCACGAGATCGGCCACGCGATCGGCCTTCTGCACGAGCACCAGCGCAGCGATCGCGACGACTACGTAACTGTAGTCTGGGAGAATGTGGAGCCGCAGCGCACCTGCGGCTTCTGCGCCCAGACGACCGATCCCGGCTGCGCCGAGTGCAGCCCGAAGCTCGGGCGACCGGTGGGACCGTATGACTATGACTCGGTCATGCACTACTTCCCCACCCAGGGAGCCATCGACCCCAGTCGGCCGACCCTGCTGCCGCGGGCCGCGGCCGCGCCCGACCGCCAGCCGCCGGCGCGCGGCTTTGGCCGCTGCGATGGCCTCAGCCAGGGCGACGTCGACACCATCGCCGCCGTGTACAGAGCAGGCGCGCGCCCGGGCGACTCATGACCACCGGGCCCGAGCCGCAGACCGCGAGCGCGGTGCTCATGGTCCGTCCGCTCCACTTTGGCTGGAACGAGCAGACCGCGGCGAGCAACACCTTCCAGCATCCACCGCGCGAGCCGCCGCTGCAGGTTCGTCAGCAGGCGCTCGCCGAGTTCGCCGCCCTGCACGCCCTGCTGGAGCGCAGCGGAGTCCGGGTCATGGTCTTTGAGGATCTCCCGACCCCGCATACTCCCGACGCGCTGTTTCCCAACAACTGGTTGACAAGCCATAGCGATGGCACGCTGGTGCTGTATCCCATGGCGGCGCCCAACCGCCGCGTCGAGCGTCGGCCGCAGCTTATCGCCGCCCTGCGCCGCGAGCTCGGCGTCCGCCGCGTGGTCGATCTGACGGCGTGGGAGTCCCAGGGCCGGTTCCTGGAAGGCACCGGCAGCCTGGTGCTCGATCGCGTCCACCGGGTCGCCTATGCCGCCGCGTCGGCACGCACCGATCCCGCGGTCGTCGCCGCCTGGGCCGCTGCCCTCGACTACCGGCCGATCCTGTTTTCGACCCTGCCCCAGCGCGACCAGCCAATCTACCACACCAACGTCGTGCTGGCCCTTGGCACCACCACGGCCGTGGTGTGCCTGGAGGCGATCACTCCGGGCGCGCCGCGGGCCGCGGTGGCCGCCGCGCTGGAGGCGAGCGGGCGCCAGCTGCTGGCCATCACCGGCGAGCAGCTGCACTGCTTTGCCGGCAACCTGCTGGAGCTGCGCAGCCAGGACGGGCAGCGGCTGTGGGTGATGTCGACCCAGGCCTTTGCCGCGCTGGAGCCGGCGCAGCGCCAGCAGCTCGCCAGCGAGGCGACCCTGCTGCATACTCCTTTGCCGACCATCGAGGCGGTGGGCGGGGGCAGCGCGCGCTGCCTGCTGGCCGAGCTGTTCGCGGCGACCCCACCTGGGCAGTGATGGCTGTATGCTGCGCCGCATGGACCTTGCCATCACCCGCGAGCTTCCGGTCACCCTGGCGCAGTGCGAGCTCACGCACCTTTCCCGCGAGCCCATCGACTTCCCGCGCGCGGTGGCGCAGCATCAGTCCTACTGCGCCGCGCTCGCCGCGCTGGGCCTGACCGTCCTCCGGCTGCCCGCCGATCCCGGCTATCCCGACTGCTGCTTTGTGGAAGACACCGCGGTGGTACTGGACGAGGTGGCGGTGATCGCCTCCCCGGGGGTCGCCTCGCGCCGCGGCGAGACCGCCCTCATCGCCAGCACCCTGGCCGGCTATCGGCCGCTGGTCCACCTCGAGCTGCCGGCGACTCTGGAGGGCGGGGATGTGCTGCAGGTCGGGCGGCGGCTGTTCGTGGGTCGCACCACGCGCACAAGCGATGCCGGCATCGCCGCGCTGGCAGCGGCGGTCGCTCCCTGGGGCTACCAGGTAGTGCCGGTCGCCGTCTCCGGCTGCCTGCACCTCAAGAGCGCGGTGACCGCGGTAGACGAGCAGACCCTGCTCGCAAACTCTGCCCTGTTCGATCGGACCGCGGTGGCCGGCCTGCGGGTCCTGGAGGTAGCGCCGGAGGAGCCCGGGGCCGCCAATGTCCTTGGCGTCCGCGGCTCGCTGCTCTGCCACGCAGGCTACCCGCGCACGGCAGAGCGCCTGGTCGCCGCCGGCTACAGCGTAACGCCGATCGATATCTCCGAGTTCCTCAAGGCCGAGGCGGCGCTGACCTGCAAGTCTCTGCTCTTGCGTGACAAGACCGCGCCGCCCCCCGCTCCCTAGCGGCACCGGGTCACCACCACCGACCAAGACGATCATTGAGCCCGTCGCGCGGTCGCCAGCCCGGCCGCGCCACTTACACCATGTCTGCCAAAGTCTTCCAAAAATGAATGCCCGGCGGTGCTCTCGACCCCGCCGTGCGCCGCCCTTAGCAGCCGCCGCATATCGTGCGATAATGGGTGGGCTGGCCCAGCGGGTCCGCCAAGGCCGCGCATCTTTTACTCCCTGCCCCTGGTTGAACAGAAGAGTCACCCATGAAAAATTCCTCACTTGGAGCGCGGTCGAGCGGGCTTCGCCTGGAGCGCGTGAAGGCCTCGCCCCGCTACGTGGACGGCACCTTCCGCAACACGCAGCCGGTCGCCCCAGGCCTCAAGAAGGGGACGGTCACGCCTACCCTGACCGAGTTCCTGTGCGGCGGGCAGCGGCGCACCCCGCCCGGTCCGCTGCCTTCGGTCAGCCCGCTGCCGGGTTGGGCGCGCGCCGCGGAGACCGGCTTGCGCGCGACGTGGCTTGGTCACTCGACGGTGCTGGTCGAGCTTGACGGCTGGCGGGTGCTGACCGATCCGGTGTGGGGTGAGCGCGCCTCGCCGCTGAGCTTCGCTGGGCCCAAGCGCTTCCAGCCGGTGCCGGTGCCGGTGTCCGCGCTGCCGCCCCTTGATGCGGTGATCATCTCCCATGATCACTACGACCACCTGGATCGCCCGACGATCCTCGAGCTGGCGCGCCTGGAGGTGCCGTTTTACACCGCGCTCGGCGTCGGCGCGCACCTGGAGGCGTGGGGGGTGCCGGCGGCGCGCATCACCGAGCTTGACTGGTGGGAGCGCGCGGCGGTGCCCGGCACGGGGCTGGTCATCACTGCGGCGCCGTCCCAGCACTTCTCCGGTCGCGGCCTGGGCGGGCGTAACGGGACGCTGTGGTCGTCCTTCGCGGTGCACGGCTCGCGCCATACGTTCTTCTTCAGCGGCGACACTGGCCTCACCGCAGAGTACCAGGAGATCCGCCAGCGGCTGGGCCCCTTCGATCTGATCATGCTGGAGGTCGGCGCGTTCCATCCCTCCTGGGGCGACATCCACCTGGGTCCGGAGGGCGCCCTCCAGGCGCTGGCGCTGCTCGGCGGCGGCAGCTTCCTGCCAGTGCACTGGGGCACCTTCAACCTCGCCATGCACGCCTGGGACGAGCCGGCCGAGACGCTGCTGCAGCTGGCTCCGCAGCAGGGCGTCCACCTTCTGATGCCGCTGCTTGGCCAGCCGGTCGAGCCAGCGCGGGCAGAGCGGGTCGAGCGGTGGTGGCACGCGGTCGCCGAAAAGGAAGGCTTGGTGTTACAGTCCGCAGCAGAAGAACCGGCACCCCTTGCGGCCGCGGACCAGGCCCTCCAGTGGCCGATCGACTAGCCGCCTTGTCCGTGGTCGATGGTCGTAAAGTGCCGCAGGCCGTACACAAGCCCCCAGCGCGCCCCCGGAACCAGCAGCAAAAATGAGCTGGCGGCGATGGCCAGCCTGGCCGCGCTGCCGGGTCGGGCGGCAGTGCGGCAGAGCCAGAAGAAGTACAGGCTGCAGACGGCGCTCAGCCCGCTCAATACCGCCAGCGGCGCTCTAAGGGCGCGGTCGTACTGGGTGAGGTGGCCGTCGGGAAAGCCGGCCCTGCCAAGCTCCCACAGCCCTTCACCGGCAAGTCCGAGCGCCAGGCAGCCGAGCAGCGCTGCCAGCAGGCGCACCCGGCTTGTACGTACTTGGGAGGGACTCTGGGCAGGAGCTCCGAGCATCCGCTGGCGTGCGAACTTTAGCATACCCTAAGTCCTAGTGTCGTGCCCTACCCGTTTTGCCACGGCTGGGATGGCCCGGGTACGACAAGAACTTTATCACCAAGTGGGATGTCGCGGGCGCTCAGTCTGGTCACCTCTTGGTATTCCATCCATGGCCCGGCCGCGAGGATGTACGGGTCGTATGGCCACCTGTATGTAACCAGCCCCACCACCGAGTCAATCGACTCGTACGACCCGCTCACCGGCGCTTGGACCCGCCTTGGCAAGCCGCAGCGCGGATCGAGCTCCAAGCTCGCTGCGCATGCTATGATGTAGCTTGCGTAGCGAGTAGTGCCGTGAACGAGCCGCTTTCCAAAGGTGCAGGGTTCCTGACGCTGAAAGAGGTCTGGACCGAGGTGCTGCCCCCCCGCGGAGCTGGCGGCCGTGTTCGTCAAGCTGTCGCCCGAAGCCAGGGCGATCTGGGATCATCCTCCCCTGACGGTGTCCTGGACGCCGCAGCGACCGGCTTTTGAGCTCCATCGCCGCATCGAAGAGCACCTACGTCTTGCCACTGCCTGCGGGCGCCGGCGGAGCCGCGGCAAGCTGACTGGCCCGGGAATGGTTCCGCAGCTGTTCCTGCCGGAGGTTCAGAGCGGAATTCAGCGACGGGCGCCAGCGTGCTGGACATAAAGCCCGCCAATGTAACGATCGAGAGAGAAACCAAGAAAACCATTCCGCGACGGGGCGAAGTGCTTGCAAATCACGGACTTCGGTGCGGAACGGTCGGTGGGCTCATTCGGTGATGGGAGGACGGCAGCAATGGCTGCCCTGGCTGCCACCAACGGCGAGCCCGGCTACTCTACTGCGCCGCGGATTCCCATCAGAGGTCTCGACCCGGCTGGCGGATGTCAGCAATACCCGTGCCTGGCAGGAGCCGGTCGGGTACGACTGCAGCGTCAGTGCGCAGAGCAAGGCAACGCGGAGGTGTCGTTACGACCCCGCAGCCCATTTGCCGGCAGGCGCGGGGTCCTGTGCCGCGCGCAGCAGGCCCTGGAACCTATTCTCAGCCGCCAGCTGCAGGACCGGGCTCAGTGCCCGCTCGGTTAGCAGCCAGGCACCGCCGTTGTCCACCAGCAGACCTCGGGCCACCAAAATGTCGAAGGTGCCGCGCTCGGCTCGCGTATCGGGCCAGACGGGCCAGACGGCAAGAGGGGGCGAACCAGCACGTCGGTGGGCAGAGAGCAAGCGCGATAAGAGGCAAGAAGCGGGGGTGCTCATGGAAGCGAGCCTATCTCGCCGCTCTGACATAGGGTGCCGCTGAAGCGCTGAAGCATCCTACGCCTCATCATGGTTACAATGGTGTGATGCGTCCGAACTGGTGTTTTCTCCTGCCCGCAATCGTCGAGTTCCTGGCCCTACGACCGGCCGCCGGCCAGCAGCTGGAGATAAGCACAAATCCCACCCCGGAGAACGTCGCGGATAGTCCCTGGTCTCCGGCACCCATCGTGTTTCTGACCAACCGCGGCAGGTACCCGATCGAGGTCTCCGTCTTCGTCGGTCAGCCCACCTTCACGCTCGAGCGCGAGGCTACCGTGTCCGCCTGGACTATACGGTGCTATATCCCGAGGGTCCCAAGAGCGCGGTGGCACGCTCGGCGCCCGTCGAGCTTCGCCTTGGCTCCACGCGGCCCGGCGACTGGCGGGAGGGCGCGGCCCCGGGCGAGGTGGTCGTGATCGGCTCCTTCTTCACCGCCTATGCGGGCCCTTCAGGTGAAAAAGTGGACACGGATCTGCGCCCGCTGCGCGACTCCGTACTGCCCGAAGTACGCCGCTGCGTGAATGAGGCGCAGAAGCGTTTGCCATGGCTACGCGGACAATTCGGGCTGGCCTTCTTTACGACCCAGAAGGAACAGTCATGGCACAAGCACGCCGCGCGCTGGAGCGAGGCCGCAAGCTCCAGCTACAACGAAACTGAGCTGCAGCACAGCACCCTGGGAGATGAAGGCGTTCACGCCTGCCTCAGCGAGGTCCGGCTAGCCAAGCCCATTTTCCAAGGCGCATTACATGTCAATTTTGCGCTGACCCCCGCTGCTTCGCCTCCGGGGCGCTGACCTTACTCGACGACTCGCCGTTCCGGCCCTCGATGCAGCAGTAGGCAATCTCCTTCGAGAGATCGGCTATCGAGTGCCGACAGGGAACGGTTGAGGAAATTGATAGGCTTGGTGAGAGATCGGCTATCGAGTGCCGACAGGGAATCTCCCGAGTGGCAGGCGCAGGGAACGGTTGAGGAAATTGATAGGCTTGGTGAGTTCATCCCGAGTGCGGAAGGCGCCATTGGTCCGCCCGAGACCTTCAGAGACGGGCGGGGACAGTGCCCGCGGAGAGGGACGAAGTCAGCTGACAAGCTCGATCACAAGCGCCACAGCCGATAGCGGCGGCGGCGGACCTGGATGACCCACGGTGCCGACAGACTGCCGCTTCCCTTGGTGCGCTTCGCTTGGTCGCACCTATCAAACCTGACGAACAAGACCACGACAGCATGGCAAAGGCGATGCAACTCCTGGTCGGTGAGCAGGAACGCCGGCTGGGACATTTCGACGAAGCACATGCCCACTTCACTGAGATGAAACGGCAGCCTGATTCTCAAAGCGAGATTATCAAAAGCATTTATCAGCTCGATTCCAGTGATGACAACGGCCGGAGGAAATGCGGCGAGGGGGAAACATTAAAATTCTATTTCGCTGCTCAATTCATCTTTGCATTTTTGCGATGAGGTAAGAACGCTCCTAATACATTAGATGATATATCCGAGGGCGCTAGCAGCGTCGGCTGCCCTATGAAATTTCTCACCTCGCCTGGAGCTGGCCCGAGTCGTGCATTCGCATGGAAGCAGGCCGTCACTATGTATTCTGAATCTACTCACGTTGGCTCATACCGGCTGCTTCGCCAGTTGGGTCAGGGGGGGATGGGCGCAGTCTACGAGGCCATCCAAGAGACTATCGAGCGGCGGGTTGCTATCAAGATTCTTCGCCCAGAGTATGCGCGGCATCCGGAGACCACCAAGCGCTTTTTCAATGAAGCCCGAGCAGTGAATCGAATCGATCATCCAGGTCTGGTTCAAATTCACGAGTACGGACACCTACCGGAGGGCACGGCATACATCGTGATGGAGCTCCTTAAGGGAGAAACTCTAGCGCAGAGACTCTATCGACTGGGTGGGCGTATGCCAACCCAGCTGGCCATCCAGTTCGCCTGGCAGATAGCGGCGGCGCTCACCGCGGCTCATGACAAGGAGATTTTTCACCGAGACTTAAAGCCGGACAACCTGATGTTAGTCGCAGATCCAGTTGCGCCAAGTGGCGAACGGGTCAAAGTTTTGGACTTTGGCATCGCCAAGCTAACTAAGGAAAGTAATCGCGGTGCAGTAACGACCGATAGCGATGCAGTGATGGGGACACCGATGTACATGTCTCCAGAGCAGTGCGCAGGAGCAGGTGGCGTCGATGCCAAGAGCGATGTCTATTCCCTGGGGTGCGTGCTCTATGAAATGCTAGGTGGGCGACCGCCGTTTTATGGATGCGGTCCAGGACAACTTATCGGGAAGCATCTATACCATGAGCCAGACTCGCTGGCTTTGTTAGCTCCGAATGAGCCGCCTGCTCTCATCGAGCTTGTACACAGGCTGTTGCTCAAGGACAAAAAGGTGCGGCCAGACATGGCAGATGCGGCCGATGCACTCGGTCGCTTGATGTCTGCAAATTCCTCAGATGCCAGCCAAGCTGCACGCTCAATTGCTCCTGTTGATAGGGACTCGAGTTCGTCGCGTCACCTAGCTGCATCTCGCCACATTACAACTTTAGGACAATCAACGGGGCAGCAGCGCGACCCGACTTCGCGATGGC
The DNA here is from genome assembly GCA_044222245.1 of Polyangia bacterium. Classification (GTDB taxonomy): domain Bacteria; phylum Myxococcota_A; class Polyangia; order Palsa-1104; family JAEUJZ01; genus CALFML01. The sequence continues at coordinate 24,098 of JBGANQ010000106.1, forward strand.
GCCGATGGCTTGTGGCGGGTGCGGCAATAGGGATATTGGGCGCCGTCTTGGTGAGCACGGGACGTGATCGAGCCCTCAGTCAGCGAAGCATGAAGACCACAGACCTCGCCAGGGACGCTAAATCGGCGAACCTGACATCGGCGTTGCCCCAGGTGCTCCCTCAAGCTGAACGAGCTCCACCACCCAAAGTCCGATGGAGTGTGAACACCGAGCCAGCAGGGGCTACGATTCTGGACGAAGCAGGAAACGTGCTTGGAAAAACGCCTTGGACCGATGAGCACTCAGCTCGCTCAGGCGTCCTAAAGATCCGCCTCTGGAGCGATGGCTACAGAGAAGAAATACTAGAACTAGATGAGGCATCGGAAGTGAATCAGGAAATAAAGCTCAAGCGGATCCCTGCGCCAATGCCAATACGCAGGAAGCCAAGTAGCTTTCGGGCAGGCAGCCGCCCTACCTCAACGAAAAAGACAGGAATGCTCTATGAAGACTAGATTATGCTGCGCCGCCTTTTTGTTACATGTACTGTTGTTGCTCCCAACGGGGTCTTTGGCCGGCGTCCTTGGGAGTGAGGAGGCTGAATGCATGAGCAACCAGGCCTGCCAGTCGCTCTTACAGCTGGCCCATACCCAGTCCGTCGATGGAAATCTGGATGACGCTGAACGCCTCTATAAGGCCGCATACAGGGTTCGTGCTGACCCCGGCCTTCTGTTCAATATTGCTCGAGTACTCCACAAGCAAGGGCGCTCACAAGAAGCGGTAACTTACTACAAGCAGTTTCTGAACTCCCAAAGTACGGATTCGGAGCAAAAGAGCAAGGCGCAAGAGCACCTTAACAGCATTCAATCTTCAGACTCTCCGTCAGCCCCCTTGTCAGCTCTCCCATCAGTCCCCGCGGAAAAGACATCGGCTCCCGCGCTGAGTCTGAATCGAACGTCAGAACACATCTTGTCTCATGCTGGACCGCAGAACCTGTTGACGAGACCAGACATAACAGCACCGTCTGCATCGCTACACAAAAAATGGTGGCTGTGGGCAATGATAGGAAGCACGGTAGCCACAGCCGTCGGCTGCAGTGTGTGGGTTACCAGTCGTCCGCCTCGCCTTCCGACAGATATCCATGTCTACCAACCAGGCTTCTAACGCGTGCGGAGAATTGCGATGAATAGATCTAATTGGTGTTTCGCCGTTTCTCTATGGCTAGTGCTCATGAACGTGGGATGTGGCCCAGATGCCATCGAGGTGTTAGTTAGAGTTACAAGCCCACCATCGGATGGGACCACGCTCAAGGTATTCGCTTCGCTCAATGCCAAGCCGGCCATAAGCGCGGTGGAACTCACAGATCAGCTTGGACGATTTGGAATAAGGCTGCCTCTCGATGCTAGTAGCGAGGGAACGCTTCAAATCAATGTTGATGCGTTGGCTAACGACCGCTGCCTATTATCCACCGCGACATTAGACACGACCATATCGCTGAGCACCCCTTACTCGGAGGTGGATATAGCGCTAGCTTCGATCGGCGCAGTGAACGGAAAGGTATGGACTGATCTGCACGACGGAAATAGCGGGCACATCAACGGCGTGTGGGGAATCGACGCCAACAATGTCTGGCTCAGTGGGCAATTTGGTATTTTGAAGTGGAACGGGACGGAGTGGACACAGCAGTCCGGCGCTGACCAATTCCAATCATCATCTGTATGGGGCTCAGACGTCAACAACGTGTGGTCTGTTGGTCAAGGTCCACAAATATATAAATGGAATGGGACAGCTTGGATATTCAAAAGCAACAGCGCCCCAGCGTCCCTGAATAGTGTGTGGGGAGCAGACGCTAACAACGTCTGGATCGTTGGTGACCAAGGAACGATTCTGAAGTGGAACGGCACGACTTGGACCCCTCAAAATAGTCATACCATCAACAACCTCCTAGGTGTTTGGGGAAAGGACGCTAACAATGTCTGGGCCGTTGGATATAGAGGAACGATCTTGAAATGGGACGGCGCGACCTGGATCCCTCAAAATAGTGGCATCAGCTATAATCTTCTAGGTGTATGGGGAGCAGATGCTAACAATGTCTGGGTAGTTGGTGATTCCGGGATTTTGAAGTGGAATGGCAGTACTTGGGCGGCTCAGAACGGCTGTACTCGTGGCATGCTCCAAGGTGTGTGGGGAACAGACGCTAACAATGTCTGGGCCGTAGGACAAGGAAGCATGGTAAAGTGGAATGGATCAGACTGGATAGCTCAAATCAGTCTCGATCCGAACAACCCATCTGAGCCCGACCTGACTGGTGTGTGGGGGACGAACGCCAACAACATCTGGGCGGTTGGAGGACGGGATAAGATCCTGCGATATGTGAAACAGTAGAAGAACAAACCACCCGAAGAAGAACTATTGCCACCAGCAGCGGCTAGATCATATTCATCTCCACAAACTCGTCCCTAACAATTATCGATAGATAGACAACGATGGAATTGATGCTATTCAAAAATCGATAATCCGAGTCCTGCGCTCGCGATCATCGGTGCCCCTACCTTTAGTCGATCGTCCTAACGCTAACAGCGAGACTTTTGTTTGATCGCCCAGTTCGGATGATTCTCGACACGATTTGTTTACCGTCCTTCCCTCCGACAACGGCGCTGGAAAACCAGAGCCCAGCGATTACGGCCGGATGGGTGCGCGCCAAAGGCTGATGCGGGCGGAAGTGCTATTCCGAGGCAGTCCGAAGCCTTCTAGAGGACTGGTCCCATGTACCCCGTGGGGAGAGAAGGTGTGCAGTCCTCCGCGGGCTGTGGAGCGGCGGCTTCAGCTCATGCCTTCTGCAAGGCGCGGCCCGCTTTGGCTCGTGGCAGGGCGACGACCGCGGCTCCGTCGGCTGCTCGATATGGCGGCTAGGTCTACGAGCTCCACATCATAAGAGCTCCGTTGCTGGGCCGGCGGGCCGATGCTCTCTTGCCGCCGGGTAGCCAGGTCCGTGGGTGCTACTTGGGCGACGGCTCGTTTTTCGACTTATCGCCGACCGCTCCGCCGAGGGGCGGAGTCGGCATCCCCAGCGCGGCGGACAGCTTGGCCAGGGTCAGCTCGGAGGGCCGGAGGTGACCGCGGCCTTTCTCGATTTGGTGGATGGTCATGCCCGAGAGATTGATCCGTCGACTCAGCTCGGCGACTGACCAGCCAGCCAGCAGGCGACGGCGGCGCAGCTCGGCTCCGTAGGCGACCCAATCGGCGCTGGCCCATTCTCTCTTCCGGCGCCGCAGGGAGTCATAGATGAAGCCGCGCGAGCGGTCCAGCGCGTCTGCGGCGGCCTTGACGGTGTCCGCGCGACGCAGCGCTTCGGCCACGGCGGCGGCAGTCACGTCGTCTACCTTGACGGCGGGCAGGCCCACGAAGAGCGCCTCCAGCAGCGCCTCATCGGTGCAGGCTACGTCCGCCAGGGCGGCGCACACCGCGACGTGCGCCAGCTGGAGCCAGCGATTGCGGTCCGGGTTCATTCTC
>JBGANQ010000107.1:0-5000 GCA_044222245.1 Polyangia bacterium
GGTCCGCCGAGCACGAGCGTAATGCGCAGGTTGGCGGTGAGGTAGCCCACGGTCGAGCGCAGGGCCTGGGCGGTCCGGGGGTGCTGCGGCTCGCGCCGCAAGATGACCACCACGTGCTTGGCTGCCGGCATGGGTCTTGGGTCTTGGGTCTTGGGTCTTCGAAGGGGGGGAGGTCAGGTAAACGACAGGAAGCGATCGCTGCGCAACAGGAGCTGCGCGTGGTCGCGCTGCGAGCCGAGGGTTATGCCTGCCGCCTGCGCCTGCGCCAGGTCCAGGTGCTGCGCCTCGGCGTCCATTGCGCACACGGTCACCTCGACGCCGGCGGTGACGAAGGTGCGCACGCTGGGGGTGAGGGCGTAGTGGACCCCTTCGCCCATCAGGAACAGATCGATGCTGTCGCCGGCCTGCAGGGCGCCGACCACCGCGGACTCGATGAGCGGTCCGTCCCCCTCGCTGGGGGCCGAGGCGATGAGCACGCCGAGTCGCATGCGACCGCCGGCGCTAAAGCCGGACGACCGGGGTGCGCGCGTGCTGGCGCACCGCCCGGGTGGCGTTGCGGGTATCTATGACCAGCCGCGCCGCGGCGACAATCTGCTGATAGTCGATCGCGGTGTGATCGGTGAGGATGACGATCGCGTGGTAGCTGTCGAGCTTGTCGAGCGCCACCGAGGAAAGCTTGTGGCCGCCGATGCGCAGCGAGGGGACATAGGGGTCGTGATAAACGACGGTCGCACCCTTATTGTGCAAAAGCTCGATGACGTCCAGGGCGGGGGACTCGCGGACATCGTCGATGTCCTTTTTGTAGGCGACGCCGAGCACGAGGATCCGCGAGCCGCGCACCGCCTGCCCTTGGTCGTTGAGCGCGTCCTGCACGCGGCCGACCACCACCTCGGGCATGCCGGTGTTGATCTGATCCGCCAGGTCGATAAACCGCGCCTCGTACTTGAGGGTGCGCAGCTTCCACGAAAGATAGAGCGGATCGACCGGGATGCAGTGGCCGCCCAGGCCCGGACCGGGATAAAACGGCATGAACCCGAACGGCTTGGTCGCCGCGGCGTCGATCACCTCCCAGGTGTCCAGGCCGAGCTTCTGGCACATGATCGCGACTTCGTTGACCAGGCCAATGTTGACGGCGCGGAAGGTGTTCTCCAGCAGCTTGACCATCTCGGCGGCATCGGTGGAGGAGACGCGGACCAGGCGCTCCATGACCTCGCCGTAAAGGGCGGTGATCGCCTCCAGGCAGCGCGGGGTGATGCCGCCGACCACCTTGGGGGTGTTCTTGGTGTTGTAGCGGGCGTTGCCGGGGTCGACGCGCTCGGGCGAGAAGGCGAGGTAGAAGTCCTCGCCAGGCTTGAGGCCAGACTCGCTGAGGCGCGGCAGCAGCACCTCGCGGGTAAAGCCGGGGAAGGTAGTCGACTCAAGGACGATGAGCATGTCCTTGTGCAGGCGCGGCAGCAGATCCTCGGCCGCCATGACGATGTAGCTGTTGTCAGGCGAGCGCGACTTGTTGAGCGGGGTCGGGACGCAGATGATGACGACGTCGGCCTGGGCCAGGCAGTCGGGGTCGGCGGAGGCGGAGATCCGCCCGAGCTTGAGCAGCTCGAGCAGATCGGAGTCGGGGACGTCTTTTATGTAGGAGCGGCCGCGCTGGACCTGGGCGACGCGGTCGCTGTTGGTGTCGTAGCCGACGACCGTGAATCCCGCGCGCGCGACTTCAACCAGCAGCGGAAGTCCGACATAGCCGAGTCCGATTACAGTTATGCGGGCCTGGTGCTGCTGAATCTTGTCGAGCAAGGACATACGACTACCCACCTTAGTTAATCTGCGTAGCGCGGACTTTTCATCCGCCTGAAAATGAGCACTTGTTTTTAGCGTGAGGCGGCCAGGGGGCGCAAGAGGGGACTGCAGCTGCGGCGGGGCAGTGGATTGGGGCGGGAGCTGCCGAGCCGCGGTAGGAGGCGCGCCGCGGGCAACCAGGAAGGAGAATGGGCAAAAAAAAAGCCCGCCGGAAAACGGCGGGCTTTAGGGAAAAAATCCTGGCAGCGACCTACTCTCCCACACGGTGTCCCGTGCAGTACCATCGGCCCTGGAGGTCTTAACGACCGAGTTCGGGATGGGATCGGGTGTGGCCCCTCCGGTGTGGCTACCAAGAAACGGTAAGAAGCGAGAAGTGCGAGCTGAAAGAGCAACCGACAAAACGTCTCAGGAAATGCATCGGACCTTGGTCTTCAAGAAAAAAAGGGAAGATGGTCAAGCCGCACGGCCGATTAGTACCGGTAAGCTCCACACATTGCTGTGCTTCCACACCCGGCCTATTACCTCGTGGTCTACGAGGGGCCTTTAGGGTCTTGCGACCTGGGAGACCTAATCTTGAGGCTGGCTTCCCGCTTAGATGCTTTCAGCGGTTATCCATTCCCGACGTAGCTACCCGGCGATACCGCTGGTGCGATAACCGGCACACTAGAGGTCAGTCCAACCCGGTCCTCTCGTACTAAGGTCAGATCCTCTCAAGTCTCCTGCGCCCACGGCGGATAGGGACCAAACTGTCTCACGACGTTTTGAACCCAGCTCGCGTACCGCTTTAATTGGCGAACAGCCAAACCCTTGGGACCTACTTCAGCCCCAGGATGCGATGAGCCGACATCGAGGTGCCAAACCACGCCGTCGATGTGAACTCTTGGGCGTGATAAGCCTGTTATCCCCGGAGTACCTTTTATCCGTTGAGCGATGGCCTTTCCATTCAGGACCACCGGATCACTATGACCTGCTTTCGCACCTGCTCGACTTGTTTGTCTCGCAGTCAAGCTCCCTTATGCCATTACACTCTAAGCCTGGTTTCCAATCAGGCGGAGGGAACCTTCGCGCGCCTCCGTTACTTTTTTGGAGGCGACCGCCCCAGTCAAACTGCCCACCAGACATTGTCTCCCGACCGGATGACGGTCGTGGGTTAGAATTTTAGGCTAGCCAGGGTGGTATTTCAAGGTTGGCTCTGCCGAGACCGGAGTCCCGGCTTCATCGCCTCCCACCTATCCTACGCAAGCTAGCCCGAAAGTCAGTGTCAAGTTGCAGTAAAGGTTCACGGGGTCTTTCCGTCCTGCCGCGGGTAAAGGGTATCTTCACCCCTAGTGCTACTTCGCTGAGGGCCTCTCCGAGACAGTGGGGAAGTCGTTATGCCATTCGTGCAGGTCGGAACTTACCCGACAAGGAATTTCGCTACCTTAGGACCGTTATAGTTACGGCCGCCGTTTACCGGGGCTTCGATTCGAGGCTTTGCCTTGCGGCTGACTTCTCCTCTTAACCTTCCGGCACCGGGCAGGCATCACACCCTATACATCGTCTTGCGACTTAGCAGAGTGCTGTGTTTTTGGTAAACAGTCGCTACCCCCGTTTCTCTGCAACCGGCTTGGGCTTCATGAGCAAGTCATGTTACCTACCGCCGGCACACCTTATCCCGAAGTTACGGTGTCATTTTGCCGAGTTCCTTAGAGAGGCTTCTCTCAAACGCCTTAGGATATTCACCCTGCCCACCTGAGTCGGTTTGCGGTACGGTCACTATAGGGACTCCCGCCGGAACTTTTCTTGGAAGTCTGGGATCACTGAGTTCATGGACGCCAGGCGTCCTCCTCATCACCTCTCGGGTTTAATGTTTCTCCGTTTGTCCCACGTTGGGGTCCTAGAGAAACGCCCTAGGGGATTGAACCGAGCAAACCATGCTTCGGCTCAGCTACCCTGCTCCGTCCTTCCTGCGATCGACGCCCTCCATAGTGGTGCAGGAATATTAACCTGCTTCCCATTACCTACGCCTTTCGGCCTCGGCTTAGGGACCGACTAACCCTGGGAAGATTAACTTTACCCAGGAATCCTTGGGCTTACGGCGACCGAGTTTCTCACTCGGTTTATCGCTACTCAAGCCTGCATTCGCTCTTGTCACAGCTCCACCAGTCGTTACCGTCTAGCTTCGCAGCCGAGACAATGCTCGCCTACCGATGTTTACACATCCCGCAGCTTCGGTACGTTGCTTAAGCCCCGTTATATTTTCGGCGCGGATTCACTTGACCAGTGAGCTATTACGCTTTCTTTAAAGGATGGCTGCTTCTAAGCCAACCTCCTGGTTGTCTGTGCGCTTCCACATCCTTTACCACTTAGCAACGATTTAGGGACCTTAGCTGGCGATCTGGGCTCTTTCCCTCTCGGCGTCGGAACTTAGCTCCCGGCGCCTGACTCCCGGGGTAACAGTCGTGGCATTCGGAGTTTGGTTGGGTTTGGTAATCTGGTAAGACCCCTAGCCCATCCAGTGCTCTACCTCCACGATTGAATTTCCCGAGGCAATACCTAAATATTTTTCGGCGAGAACCAGCTATCTCCCGGTTTGATTAGCCTTTCACTCCGATCCACACCTCATCCCCTACATTTTCAACTGTAGTGAGTTCGGACCTCCACGTGGTTTTACCCACGTTTCATCCTGGACATGGATAGATCACCGGGTTTCGGGTCTACTCCCAGCGACTGAACGCCCATTTCGGACTCGCTTTCGCTACGGCTACGTCTAGTGACTTAACCTTGCCGCTGATAGTAACTCGCAGGCTCATTATGCAAAAGGCACGCGATCAGACATTCCCTTGCGGGCATAGTCCTTTCACGGCTTGTAGGCACACGGTTTCAGAGTCTTTTCACTCCCCTAGCGGGGGTTCTTTTCACCTTTCCCTCACGGTACTGGTTCGCTATCGGTCATCAGGTAGTATTTAGCCTTGGAAGATGGTCCTCCCAGATTCCCACAGGATTACACGAGTCCCGTGGTACTTGGGGTACGGCTTCGAGACAGCTCAAATTTCGCGTACGGGGTTATCACCCTCTGTGACCCGACTTTCCAGACGGTTCCGCTATTTGGCTGTTTGGTAACTCTACTTATGCCGCCCCACGACTCCGGATGTGGTTTAGACATCCGGTTTAGGCTCCTCCCCGTTCGCTCGCCACTACTAGGGGAATCTCAATTGATTTCT
>JBGANQ010000107.1:7500-27608 GCA_044222245.1 Polyangia bacterium
TTGGAGGACGCTTTTACGATGATCCAGTTGCGCAGCTATGTAGGGGAAGAGTTTGTCACCGGGGGCGGTGAGCAGGCAGTGCTCGTCAACCCGGCCACCGAGGAGCCGCTGGCGCAGACCAGCACGCAAGGAGTGGACTTCGCCCGCGCCCTGCAGCATGCCCGCAAGGCGGGGGCCGCGAGCCTGCGTGCCCTCAACTTCGCCTCGCGCGGCGCGCTGCTGCTCTTGGCCGGCAAGACGCTGCATGCCCACCGCGATGAGCTGATCGGGCTGGCGGTTCAAAACGGCGGCAACACGCGCGGCGATGCCAAGTTCGACATCGATGGCGCGATCGCCACCCTGACCGCCTATGGCGAGCTCGGGCAGCGGCTCGGCGAGATAAACCACCTGCGCGACGGCGAGGGCGAGCAGCCGATGCGCTCGGCCAGGCTGTGGGGCGAGCACCTGTGGCTGCCGCGCTGCGGCGTCGCGGTACATATCAATGCGTTCAACTTCCCGGCCTGGGGCCTGTGCGAAAAGGCCGCGGTGGCCTGGCTGTGCGGGCTGCCGGTGATCTCCAAGCCGGCCACCAGCTCGGCGCTGCTCGCCTACCGGATCGTCGAGCTGTGGGCGCAGGCGCAGGTCCTGCCGGCCGGCGCGCTCACTTTCCTGCCGGGTGCGCTCGGCAACCTGCTCGAGCTGCTCGGCGAGCAGGACGTGCTGGCGTTTACCGGCTCTAGCGACACGGCGCAGCTCTTGCGCCGCCATCGCGCGGTGCTCGAGGGCGGGGTGCGGCTCAACGTCGAGGCCGACAGCCTCAACGCGGCGATCCTCGGCCCCGACGGCGAAGAGGGCTCCGAGGTCTATGATCTATTCCTCGCCGATGTGCTGCGCGACATCACCCAGAAGGCGGGGCAGAAGTGCACCGCGATCCGCCGCATCTATGTCCCGGCCGATCGCCTGGACGCGGTGCTCGCCGAGCTGACCGATCGCCTGGCCGCGGTGCGCGTGGGCAACCCGCAAGACGATAAGGTCACCATGGGTCCGGTGGCGACCCGGGCCCAGCTCGAGGCGGTGCGCCGCGGCATCACCAGGCTCGCCGAGAGCCCGGCCATCACCGTCGCCACTGGCGGTGCCGAGCCGCTCGCCGGGATCGCCGCACCCAGCGGCCGCGGCTACTTCGTGCGGCCGACCCTGCTTGCATGTCGCGACGCCCAAGGCGCCAGCCCGGTAGACGAGCACGAGGTCTTCGGCCCCGTCGCGACGCTGATCCCCTACGCCCACACCCAAGAGGCGATCGCCGGCGTCCGGCGCGGCGGCGGCTGCCTGGTCACGTCGATCTACAGCGATGATCGCGGCTTTGTGCCCGAGTTGGTGCTCGGCCTTGGGCCCTACAACGGTCGCATCTTCGTCGGCGGCGGCAAGCTGTGCGGGCAGTCGCCCGGGCCGGGCACCGTGTTCGCCGCGCTCAACCACGGCGGGCCGGGTCGCGCCGGGGACGGCCACGAGCTCGGCGGCGTGCGCGGCATGCAGCTGTACATGCAGCGCTGCGCGGTGATGGGCTATAAGCCGACGGTAGAAGGGCTCCTGCCCGGCGCCGCGCGCGCTCGCTAGGCGCAAGCTACGAATCACTAATCGGCCCCGATCACAGGGCCTGTCGTGCTGACGGACAAAAGGCCGCTCCGCGCAAGAGGTCCTGCGCGCGGGCGGCTCGCTACATTTTTGCCGCAGGCCGCTTGGCCGCCGGGGCGGCGGCGCTGATTACTTGGGCTTGGCGCCGCCGCGGCGCTGGATCTCGCGCTCGTAGTCGCAGCGCGCCTTGATGCGGTTTACCGTCTCGGTATACTGCGGATCGGGCGCGAGCAGCGCCAGCTCCTTGAGCCCTTCGTCACACCGCCCGGTGGCGGTCAGGGTCGAGACCAGGTGCAGCCGCGCCGTCTGCATCTTGGGGTTGAGCTTGAGCGCGGCGCGGAACTCCTGCTCGGCGCGGGCGATGTCGTTGGCCTTGCGGCGGGCCAGCCCCAGATCGGTGAGGACCTCGGGCGTGGTCTGGATCGCCTTGGCCTGCTCCAGCGCGGTCACCGCGGGAGCCGCCTGCTCTAGCCGAATGTGCACGACGCCGAGCCGCCACCAGGCCTTGTGGAGCATCTGCTTGCCGTCCTCGCGCTCCTCGGGCGTCGCGCCCGACTTGTACTGCGAGTCGGCCAGCTGCGTCGCCGCCGTGAGCTCGGCCACCGCCTCGTCGTAGCGCTTGGCGTCCGAGAGGAGCAGGCCCAGGTTGAGGTGGGGGTGCGGCCGATCCGGGGCCAGCTGCACCGCCTCGCGCGCCGGACCCAGGGCGTCCTGGACGCGGCCGGCGCGCCGCAGCGCTACCGCCAGGTTGAGCTGCGCATCGGCCTGGTTGGCGCGCGGGCTGTCGCTGGTCGGCTTGAGCTTGGTGGCGCGGGTGTAGGCGGCGATCGCCTCGGGCCAGTGCTTGAGCGCCTCGTGCGCGACGCCCAGGTTGTACTGCGACTCGAACAGATCCGGCTTGGCCTTGACCGCCAGCTCCAGCACCTCGATCGCCTCGGCGGCGCGGCCGCTGTCGGTCAGTACCGCACCAAGCTCGGCGCGCACCTTCACGCTCTGATCGTCGGCCCCGGTCGGATCGAGCTTGAGGGCGGCGCGGAAGTCGGTTTCCGCCTCGCGCAGCCGGTTCATCTTCTGGTAGCAGGCGCCGCGCAGGTAAAGCGGCTTGGGCTCTAGCGGCGCGCGCAGCACCGCATCGGTGAAGGCCTTGAGCGCCTCGTCATAACGGCCGGCCGACATGCGCGTGGTGCCAAGCTCGATGAGCGCCGCCAGGACCTTTTCCCCCGGCACCACCTCGCGCGGGGCGGCCTCGCCGTGCCACTCGGGGGTCTTCTGCTTGGGCTTGACGGGGGTCTTCTTGGCCGCGGCGGCCGGCTGCGCCTGCGCTGCGGGTTCCCCCCTCTGGACGGCGACCACGCCAAACAGAGCCGTGGCCAGGAGGCGGGAGCGTCGCCGCGCGAAAAGACCTGCAAGTAGAGTCGACATGATCTTGCAATCTAGCCCGGAAGCCGGGCGCTGTCACCTCCAGGCTGTCGAGGCACGAGGTGTTGCGGCGGCGCCCAAGTCCCGGGGGAGCGGGCCGGACCCTCGGGGAAGGTACCGACAGCGGCCCGGACCCGGTGTGCTATCATGCCGGCATGCCGCGGGCGCTGCCGAGCTCCTCGTTCTGGCCGTTCTGGCCGACGCTGCTCGGGATCAATCTGTGGCTCATCGCGCTGCTCGTGCCGCTCCTTCTCGGGCGCGCGGCGGCCTCGGGCCTCCTGTGGGGGGCTGCCTCGCTGGCGCCGCTGGCGCTGTTTCTGGGTCTTGCGCTGCGGCGGCACCGGGCGGCGCAGATCCTGCTTATCGTCGGCGTGCCGCTGCTGGTCCTTCTGCCGACGGCCGAGGGCGCGCTGGCGGTGGCCAAGCTGCACCCGCCGGCCGCGGTGACGCTGCAGCTCTTGGTGCTGCTCGGCTACCTCGCGGCGGTGTGTGCCAGCTTGGCGCGCGGCGCGCAGAGCCCCTCTGGCGAAGCGCCGCCCCCCGAGTCCGAGGCGACTGCCACGGCGCTGCCCGCGAGCCCTTCGCCCGAGTCGCCGCTGGCCGGCTGGCACTCGGTAGCGCGCGTGCCCACGGTGACCTCGCCGCGGCTGCGGCAGCGGCTCTCGCTATACCGACTGCTCCTGGCGATGTGCGTGGCGGTGCCGGTGCTGTTTCTGTACGCGATAAACTGGCACCCGGGCAACGTGCGCGAGCTGCGGGCGGCCCTTGGCTCCCCGGGGCGCGCGGCGGCGATGCAGGCCAGCCTGACCGCCGGGGCGACGATGCTGTGGAGCGTGATGTTCCACTTCTTCTTCATGGTCCCGATGGACGCCCACCTGGATCACGACCGCGGGCTGCGCAGCCGCCTGGCCGCCCTGCGCGCCGCCTCGCGACGGGGCCGGCCGCGGCTGAACTTATATCTGGCGATTTTGGTGGCGCTTGGCAGCATGGGCCTCCTGATCTGGTGGAGTTTGTGACCGTTTCCGGCGAGAATCGAGGGGCCCGGTCCCGACCCTAAAGAGCCATGGCCATGCGCAAGCTGCCCTACTTTCAAGTCCTGACCGTGCTCCTTTTTGGCAGCAGCCTGCTGTTTTTCTGGCAGTGCGTGGCGCACCTTGCGCGGCGCGACTATGTCGCCGCGGCGATGCTGCTGCTCATCGGCGTCTCGACGCTGTGGGTCGGCAGCGAGCTGGCGCGGCTCGCCCTGGCCGAGCGCGAGCCGTGAGCGGCGGCGCGGCCGGGCGGCGCGGGGCCCAAGGCTCGTGACGGCGCCGCTGCTACCGCTGTTGGCGCTCGGCGCGCTGCTCGGCGCGGCGCCGGCGCCGCTGTCGGGGCTGGACGACGCGGTGTCGGTCGGGCGCGACTTTCATATCAGCCACAAGGGCTGGAACGGCCTGTCGGACTTCGCCACGCTCGCCGCGGATCTCGGCTGTCCGATCGAGGTCCGGCGGACGCTCGACTACGGCGCGCTCGACGGTCAGGACGTCCTTTTGTTCCTCCATCCCGAGACTGCCATCGACGAGAGCAACCTCCTCGCCTTCCTGGCCGCCGGCGGGCGGGCGGTGCTCGCCGACGACTACGGCCAGTCCTCGGGAGTGCTCGGGCGGCTGGGGATCAGCCGCCGCACCAGCAGCCTGCCGCCGGGCACGCCGCGCTACCGCGACGGCCAGGAGCTGCCGATCGCGGTGCCCACCCGGGGGACCGCGATCGGGCGCGCCGCCACCGAGCTTGTCGCCAACCACTCGGGCTTTTTTACCAGCGCGCTGCCCGCGACCTACTCGTTCGCGGCCGGCGCGGGCCTGGTGATCGAGGCGACGGTGCAGCGCGGCCGCGTGGTGGCGATCGCCGACCCCAGCCTGTTTATCAACAATATGCTGCAGCTGCCCGGCAACCGCGACTTCGCGGCGCGCCTGGTGCTGGACATCTGCCGGCAGCAGCGCGACCACTTTGTGCTCTTGTACGGCACCTTCCTGCAGCGCGGCGCCACCCCGGCGGCGCTCACCGGCGCCCCCAGCACCGACGGCGTCTCGGATCTTCCCGACCAGTGGAACCGCGGCCTTGCGGGGGCCAACCTGCACATCCAGCAGACCCTCAAGCGCAAGAGCGCGCTCGGTGAGATGGACGTGGTGGTGGTCGTCGGGCTGGTGTTCAGCGTGGCGGCGCTGCTTCTGCTTGTGCGCTACCTGCCGATGCCGACCCCGCCGCAGGACAGCAGCTTTGCCCAGCCGCCGCGCCCGCCCGACAACGGGCTGCTCGCCAGCATCCGTCGCTACTCTGGCGACTCGGGGCAGGCGGTGAGCTGGGGCTACGTCTACCCGGCCACCCTCATCCGCGAAGAAGTGCTGGCGCGCCTGGGCCCGGCGCTCGCCACCGCCCGCAACGCCCACGGCGAGCCGGCCCGGCCCGAGGAGCTCAGCGAGGACAGCGTGCACGGCATCGTCGCCGCGCAGTTTGGCCCCGCGGCGGCCCGGCTGGCGCGCTCGCTGTGGCGCGAGTTCCGGGTGCTGCAGTCAGCGCGGCCGCGCCCGAGCGCCCGCGAGGTGCCGGCCCGGGTCTCGGGCAGGCGGCTGCAGCGCTTCTACGACCTGGCTACCTCCCTGTTCGCCGAACTTGATAAGAAGGCCCCGTGATGGACGCGAACCTGTTAAACCCGCAGAGCCTGATGCAGGCCCAGCACCTCGGCCAGGCGGTGGTCGAGGAGGTCAGCAAGGTATTTATCGGCAACCCGGGCCTGGTGCAGGGGCTGCTCATCGGCCTGCTCAGCCGCAGCCACGTGCTCCTGGAGGGCGTGCCCGGCGTCGCCAAGACCACGCTCGCCAAGTCATTCGCGCAGGTGATCGGCTGCGAGTTCCGCCGCATCCAGTTCACCCCCGACCTTTTGCCCTCGGACATCACCGGCACCTATATCCTCGATCAGGCGGCGGGGAACTTCGTCTTGCGCCCGGGGCCGATCTTTGCCCAGATCATCCTCGGCGATGAGATAAACCGCGCCCCGCCCAAGTCGCAGTCGGCGCTGCTCGAGGCGATGCAGGAGGGCCAGGTGACCCTGGAGGGCGAGACCCGGGCGCTGCCGCAGCCGTTCATGGTCCTGGCGACCCAGAACCCCATCGAGCACGAGGGCACCTACCCGCTGCCCGAGGCGCAGCTCGATCGCTTCCTCATGAAGCTGCACGTCTCGTATCCCGAGCTTGGGGCGGAGAAGGAGATGCTGCGCGCCTACTCGCAGCCGCGGCCGCAGCTAAAGCCGGTGCTGTCGGCGCAGGCGATCCTCGAGCTGTGCGGCATGGCGGCGCGCGTGCACGTCGATGACGAGATCTACGACTACGTGGTCGAGCTGGTCCAGTTCACCCGCCGCCACCGGCGGGTGGCGCTCGGGGCCTCGCCGCGGGCGGCGCTGGCACTTTTGCACGCGGCGCGGGCGCGGGCGCTCCTGCAGGGGCGCGACTTCGTGCTGCCCGACGACATCAAGGCGCTGGCCCCGCACGTAGTCGCCCACCGCCTGCTGCTCATCGCCGAGGCCGAGATGGAAGGCGTGGGCGCCGCCAGCGTCATCACCGAAGCGCTGGCCCAGGTCGCGGTCCGGCCGAGCGAGCGGGCGCGGGCGCGCGAGCCGGCCAAGTCGGAAAGAGGGCGCTAGCACTTGGCGAGCGGGCGCGGCAAACAACCGACCCTGACCGTGCGCGGCTGCTACGTGCTCTCGCTGTGCCTGGTCCTTCTGATCGTCGGGGTGGGCTGCGGCAGCTGGCCGCTGGCGGCCGCCGGGCTGGCGGTAACGACGCTGCTTCTTTGCAGCTACCTGGAGTTTGCGGCGAGCGCGGCGCTGCTGTGGCGGCGCCACCTGGAGCTGGTCTGGTGGCTGCCGCGCTCGGCGAGCAGCGAAGGTCTCTTGGCGCAGCGGCCGTTCACCGTGCAGGTCACCCTGCGCAACGTCAGCCCGGTGCACCTGGGGCTGGCCGAGCTGCGGGTGTTCGGCTCGCGCTGCCTGGAGGTGCGCAGCCTGCTGCCGCCGCTGCCCTTGCGCGCCGGCAGCGAGGCCAAGGGCACCCTCGAGATGAAGGTCGCGCAGGCCGGGCAGTGGTTTGTGCACGGGGCGGCGGTGCGGCTGTGCGATCGGCTGGGGCTGTACACCGTCGAGGCCTACTTTCCCTCGGCGCTGCGGCTCAAGGTGCTGCCGCGCTCGCAGCCGCGGGTGGCGCTGCCGGCGGCGCGCCTGTTCGCCGGGGCGCCGGATCAGCGCCTCGGCGCCCATACGCTGCGGCAGCGGGGCCTCGGGGGCGAGCTGCGCGAGCTGCGCGAGTACGTGCCCGGCGATCCGTTCAAGCTCATCGCCTGGAAGGCGAGCGCGCGCGCCCCGTTTGGCCGGCCGCTGGTGCGCGAGCTAGAGCGGGAGACGCTGCTCACCCACTACATCCTGCTCGACATCGGCGTCACCATGCGCGAGGGGCAGCCAGGGCAGTGGAAGCTCGACCACGCGCTGGAGCTGTGTCTTAGCTATGCCCGCTCGGCGCTCGACAGCGGCGATCGGGTGGGCCTTATCGCCTTTGACGGGACGATCTACCGCCACCTGCGCCCCGGCGATGGGCCGCCGCAGCGCCTCAAGCTCACCGAGCGGCTGCTCGACACGATGAACGTGGTGGAGGAAAACTTCGTCGCCATGACCGATGGCGAGCTGTGCGCCGCGGTCGCCCGCTACCTCCGCCAGCAGGAGGGCATCGACGTGCGCGTGCGCCGCCCGCCGCCGATGGACGATCTGGCCGAGTGGGCCAAGATCGCGGTGGCGCCGAGCGGCGAGCGGTATTCCCTGCCGCAGCTCGTGCAGGCGGCGCAGCGGCTGGTCCAGCCGACGCCCGGTGCCGCGGTGCCGCCACCGCCGTCGCCGTCGTCCCCGCCGCCTTCGCCGTCGTCCCCGTCGCTTGGGGCCGGGCCAGGCTCGCACCCGGAGCTGCTGCCGCGCTCCGCCGGCGCGCCGCCCGCGCCGCCGCCCGAGTCGCCGGGACCCGAGCCGGCGGCGGCAAAACAGTCCGCCATCGCCAGCGAGCTAGCGATCCTGCGCCGGCTGTGCCTGCAGCGCGGCATCGAGCTGCCGTACGGCCAGCGCTCTGCCAGCGGCCGCGCGCACGGGCTGGCGGCGGCCCTGGAGCAGGCGGCGGGAACTCCCGGCGCCCAGGTGGTGCTGATTTCCGACCTGCTCGGCCTGTCGACCGACAACCAGACCCTGACGCGCGCGGTCGCCCTGTGTCGGCGACGGGGGCTGCGCCTTATGTGCCTGCGTCCAGAGGCCCGTCGCTACCTGCCGAAAGATCTGTTGGCTGAGCCAGCAGCCGCGCGCGCGACCTCGATCTTTTCCTGGGAGCAGGGCCGCCAGGAAGCTCACATGCACAGAGCACTGGCACAGCTTGGCTTTCATGTGGTAGCCGTAGGTCCCGAAGATGGCTTAGCGCAGATTCTCGGGCGCTCGACATCCAACTATTTGCCACAAACTAAAATTGCCAGGGCAGGCGGGTTATCAAGTGTTGAGCCGACCGCTTACTAGGGTCGGCCAGGCTTTCGGCCAGAAGGTTTCCTGGTCGTTCGGATCTGAGTAGACGCTCGGCCAGATTGGCCGGTAAGGTAACACAAAGCTCTCCCGGCAGCAGACCAAGGAGTCCCTACATATGGCCACGATGATCACGGAGGAATGCATCAACTGCGGCGCCTGCGAGCCCGAGTGCCCCAACGAGGCGATCTCCGAGGGCGAGGACGTCTACGTCATCGACCCGACGCTGTGCACCGAGTGCGTCGGCTTTCACGACTACGAGGCGTGTCAGGCCGTCTGCCCCGTGGAGTGCTGCATCCCCGATCCGAACCTGCGCGAGTCGGAAGAGGTGCTGCTGGCGCGCGCCGTCAAGCTCCACCCCGACAAGGAGTTCCCGCGCCTGTCCGCGCTGCCGGCCAACCTCTCGCGGTTCCGCAAGTAACTTCCCACCTAGCGGTTACGACCCTGCCGCGCTGGCTTGAGCCGACGCGGCAGTTGTCTATTCCCGTCAGGGCCAGCTGCGCGAGGCGGCGGCTGGGCTGCCAAGCGGCTGCGGCCAGGCGCTGTAGGCGTCCCTCACCGTGCTGTGGCCGCTGTCGAGGCGGAACAGGTAGCGCTCGCCAGCGACGCTGGCGATGACGGCGCCGCTCCAGTCCACGGTGAGCGCCAAGGGGGCGGCAGCTCCGGGCAGCGCCTGGCGGTAGGCGACGCCGCGGGCGCTCACCGCCAGCACGCCGTGAAAGCTCGGCAGCAGGCGGGCGCTTTGCGTAAACGGGACATAGACCAGGCTGTTGCGGGCGAGCGTCGGCTGGCGCGGCAGGGCATCGGCGGGCGCTGAGACGGGCAGGCCGGTCGGCTCACAGAAGCGGAGGCGGCTCTGCTCGTCCAGGTAGCACAGCGCCTCGCCATCCTCGCGCTCGACCAGGACGTAAGCGCCGCCGGCAGCGGTCAAAAGCGGCGCCGAGCGGGCCGGTCCGGGCAGCGTCAGCCGGCGCATGAGCTGCTCGGGCGGACCCTGCGCCGCCAGCGTCCACAGCTCGCGGCCCGCGGTCACCGCCCCGAGCTCGCCGCGGTAGGCCGACAGCGCCAGCCCCACCGGCGGCGCCGGCAGCAGCGAGCGGAAGCTCACCAGGCCGCTCGCCTCGGCCCAGAACAGCTGGTGCGTGCCGTCGTCGCGGCTGCCAGCCCCCAGCACCTGACCGCTCGGCAGCACGAGCAGCCGGCGGTGGTGGCGCAGACCGAGGCTGGTGCGCGAGGTGCGCTTGCCGCTCTCGTCGAAGATCGTCAAGCTGCCGCGCGTGTCGAGCAGAAGCAGGTGTCCCTGGCCGTCGGCGCCCACCAGATCGCCGAGCGCGGTGTCGGCCTCGATGCGGAAGCGCTCCTCGCCGCCCGGCGAGAAGCCGTAGATGACCCCCGCGCCGACCAGCACCACAAGCTCCGGGCTGGCCAGGATCGCCACCGGGGTCACCGGCGTCGGCAGGCGCTTGTTCCACTCGAACTCGCCGCTCGGCGACAGCGCCACCAGCTGCTGCTCGGCGGTGACCAGGAAGAGCCGCCCGTCCGCCGCCTGCGCCGCCGGTCCCGCCGGAGCCGCCGGCACCTGCAGGGTCTGCGCGACATGGTTTTGCAGGATCAGGCGACCCCGCGCGTGCAGGAAGAAGACCGCCCAGAGCAGCGCTCCGCCGACCACCGCGGCGAGCGCCGCCCCGCCGAGTCGTCCTTGCGGCACCACCCGCCACGAGCTGTTCGATAACATCGGCGCACGGTACCCGCCCGCCCGGCTGCGAGCAAGCAAGCGCGACCCTTAGAGAGCTGCAGCTGCGGGGCGAAGGAATCTGCTGCCGGGGGGTGGGGGCTCGGGCAAACAGGCCGGCGCAGCGGCGCGCGAGCGCTGGCGGATGGGCGCCAGGCTAGGCCTTGGCGCCCTGGCGGATGAGGTCGCGCAGCACGGTCTGCAGGATGCCGCCGTTCTGGTAGTAGCGGACGTCGATCGGCGTATCCAGGCGCGAGCGCACGGTGAAGGTGAGCTTGCTGCCGTCTTCGCGCAGGGCCTCGACGGGGATGCTCTGGCGCGGCCGGATCTCGGCGGGGACCAGGATGGTCAGCTGCTCGCGGCCGCTCAGGCCCAGGCTCTCGGCGTTCTGGCCGGGCTCAAAGATAAGCGGCAGCACGCCCATGCCGACCAGGTTCGAGCGGTGGATGCGCTCGAAGCTCTCGGCGATGACGGCGCGCACCCCGAGCAGCAGCGCCCCCTTGGCGGCCCAGTCGCGCGAGCTGCCGGTGCCGTACTCTTTGCCGGCGAGGATGCACAGCGGCGTGCCTTCCTTCTGATAAAGCTGCGAGGCGTCGAAGATGCTCATCATCTCGCCGGTCGGGTGGTAGATCGTGACGCCGCCCTCGACCCCGGGCACGAGCAGGTTCTTCAGACGGATGTTGGCGAAGGTGCCGCGCACCATCACCCGATCGTTGCCGCGGCGGGCGCCAAACGAGTTGAAGTCGGTCTTGAGCACGCCGTGACCGCGCAGGTACTCGCCGGCCGGGCCCTTCTCGGGGATGTCGCCGGCGGGCGAGATGTGATCGGTGGTCACCGAGTCGCCAAGCAGCGCGAGCACGCGCGCCCCGGCGATCGGGCGCACCGGGTCGGGCTCAAGCTCCATGGTGCTGAAAAACGGCGGCTCTTGAATGTAGGTCGAGGCCGGATCGAAGGAATAAAGGTCCGTGGCGGTGCCCGAGACCGCGTCCCACTCGGGTCCGCCGTCAAAGACGTTGCCGTAGGTCTTGGCGAACATCGCCGGGGTGATGTTCTGGTTGACGATGCTGGCGACCTCCTCCTGGGTCGGCCACAGGTCGCGCAGGTAGACCGGCTGGCCCTTCTGGCCGGTGCCGATCGGCTCGCTGGTCAGGTCGCGGTCGACGGTGCCGGCCAGCGCGTAGGCGACCACCAGCGGCGGCGAGGCCAGGTAGTTGGCCTTGATCGACGGGTGGATGCGGCCCTCGAAGTTGCGGTTGCCCGACAGCACGGCGGCGGCGACGAGCTGGTTCTGGGCGATCGCCTGATCGATCACCTCGGGCAGCGGGCCGCTGTTGCCGATGCAGGTCGTGCAGCCGTAGCCGACGACGTAAAAGCCAAGCTTCTCCAGGTAGGGCAAAAGGCCCGAGGCGGTCAGGTACTCGGTGACCACCCGGCTGCCGGGGGCGAGGCTGGTCTTGACGTGCGGGGCGACGCTCAGGCCGGCCTCCACTGCTTTTTTGGCGAGCAGGCCGGCGGCGACCAGCACCGAGGGGTTGGAGGTGTTGGTGCAGCTGGTGATCGCCGCGATGACCACTGCGCCCTGGCCAAGCTCGACCGGCTTGCCGTCGAGGTTTACGCTGGCGGTCTTGCCAAGCTCGGTGCCGGCGAGGGCAAAGCCCTGCTCTTTAATCGGGGCGGAGAACGCCTTGCGGAAGGCGGGCTTCATGTTCGCCAGGCTCACCCGATCCTGCGGGCGCTTGGGACCGGCCAGGCTCGGCTCGACCGTGCCAAGGTCGAGCTCCACCGTGTCGGTGAAGACCGGCTCGGGCGAGCTGTCGGTGCGGAATAGCCCCTGCGCCTTGTAGTAGCGCTCGCAGCGCTCGATGACCTCGGCCGGGCGGCCGGTGGCGCGCAGGTAGCCGAGGGTGACCTCGTCAAAGGGGAAAAAGCCGCAGGTGGCGCCGTACTCAGGGGCCATGTTGGCGATGGTGGAGCGATCGGCCAGCGTCATGCCCGACAGGCCCGGGCCGTAGTACTCGACGAACTTGTCGACGACGCCCTTTTTGCGCAGGAGCTGGGTCAGGGTCAGCGTCAGGTCGGTCGCGGTCACCCCCTCGCGCAGGCGGCCCGAGAGCTTGCAGCCGATGACCTGCGGGGTCAGCATGAACAGCGGCTGGCCGAGCATGACCGCCTCGGCCTCGATGCCGCCCACGCCCCAGCCGAGCACGCCCAGGCCATTTATCATCGTGGTGTGCGAGTCGGTGCCGACCACCGTGTCGGGGAAGGCGAGCGGCACGCCGGTCTTGCCGCGGGTGAGCACGCCCTGGGCGAGGAACTCGAGGTTGACCTGGTGGACGATGCCGTTGGCCGGCGGTACGGCGCGGAAGTTGTCGACCGCGTTCTGGCCCCAGCGGAGGAAGGCGTAGCGCTCGCGGTTTCTGGAAAACTCGATGTGGGCGTTGAGGCCAAGCGCCTTGGGGCTGCCGAAGTGATCGACCTGCACCGAGTGATCGATCACCAGATCCACCGGCACCAGGGGGTTGATCTTCTTCGGATCACCGCCCAGGCGCGCCACCGCGGCGCGCATCGCAGCGATGTCGACCAGCACCGGCACCCCGGTGAAGTCCTGCAGGACCACGCGCGCCGGCAGAAACGGCAGCTCGACCTGCGCCGGGGCCTTGGCGTTCCAGGTCGCCAGGCGCCGGACGTCCTCCTCGGTGACCGCGAAGCCGTCGCAGTTGCGCAAGAGCGACTCCAGCAGAATCCGGATCGTAAAGGGCAGCCGCTCCAGCTCGACCCCGGTGCCGCGCAGGGCGTCGAGGCGGTAGTAGCCGAGCTTGCCGTGGGCGGTCTCGAGCAGGGTATAGGCGGAGAACAGATCTTTTGGGCTCGTCATGTGGGCGATGCTATCTCGATCGGCACCGCTTGTCAGCCCCGTCAGTGGGGGGCCAAGAGCCGCTTGAGCTGGCGCGGAGTTTTGCCGCGCCCAGGACCCTGGCGCCCCGACTCCGGGCGGCTTTCTTTTGTTTCGTGACCCCGCAAGCTGTGGCACAAACGAGGGCATGACTACTGATAAGAGCGGCTCCACTCAGGGGAGTCCCCCGACCTCGCCGACCTCGCCGACCCCGGCGGCCAAAGTCAGCCGCCACGCCTCGGCGGAGCTGTTCGCCCGCGCCCAGCGGGTGATTCCCGGCGGCGTCAACTCGCCGGTGCGCGCCTTCAAGGCGGTGGGCGGCGATCCGGTGTTCTTCGCCCGCGCCGAGGGACCCTACCTCTTTGATGTCGATGGCAATCGCTACATCGACTACGTCGGCTCGTGGGGCCCGATGATCCTGGGTCACACAAACCCCGAGGTGCTGGCGGCGATCACCGAAGCCGCCTACGCCGGCACGAGCTTTGGCGCCCCCACCGAGCGCGAGGTCCGCTTCGCCGAGCTACTCACCGAGGTCATGCCGTCGCTGCAGCGGGTGCGCATGGTGTCCTCGGGGACCGAGGCGACGATGTCGGCGCTGCGCTTGGCGCGCGGCTTTACCGGGCGATCGCAGATCATCAAGATCGACGGGGCGTATCACGGCCACGCCGACGCGCTGCTGGTCGCGGCGGGCTCGGGCGCGGCGACGCTCGGCATCCCCGGCTCGGCGGGAGTCACCGCCGGCGCCGCCCAGGACACCTTGACCGTGGCGTGGAACGATCTACAGGCGGTGCGCGAGCTGTGTCAGCGCAGCCGCGACGACAAAGGGGACTGCCAGCTGGCGGCGATCATCGTCGAGCCGGTGTGCGGCAATATGGGCTGCGTGC
The DNA here is from genome assembly GCA_044222245.1 of Polyangia bacterium. Classification (GTDB taxonomy): domain Bacteria; phylum Myxococcota_A; class Polyangia; order Palsa-1104; family JAEUJZ01; genus CALFML01. The sequence goes on from JBGANQ010000107.1 coordinate 21,615, forward strand.
CGCCCGCCCCCGGCTACCTGCAGGGCCTGCGCGAGCTCACCCGCGAGCACGGCATCATCCTTATCTTTGACGAGGTGATGACCGGCTTCCGTGTCGCCTACGGCGGCGCGCAGGCGCGCTACGGCGTCACCCCGGACCTGACTTGCCTGGGCAAGATCGTCGGCGGTGGCCTGCCGGCGGCGGCCTACGGCGGGCGGGCCGACATCATGGACTTCATCGCTCCGGTCGGCCCGGTCTACCAGGCCGGGACGCTGTCGGGCAACCCGCTGGCCATGGCCGCCGGCTTCAAGATGGTCACGATGCTCCGCCACGGGGGCATCTACGAGCAGCTGGAGCAGACCACCAGCCGCCTGGTCAGCGGCCTGCTTGCCCTGTGCCGCGAGGCCGGGGTGCCGGCGACCGCCAACCAGGTCGGCTCGATGTTCACGCTGTTCTTCAGCGGCGCGCCGGTCACCGACTATGCCAGCGCCAAGCGCAGCGACACCGCCTACTTCGGCCGCTTCTTCCGCGGCCTGCTCGACCGCGGCGTGTACCTGCCGCCTTCGCAGTTCGAGGCGGCGTTCGTCTCGGCCGTCCACGGCGGCGACATCATCGACGCGACCCTGAGCGCGGCGCGCGCCGTCTTGCAGTCGATCTAATACAAGGGGCACCTGCCCGTGCCCCCTCATCGGGCAGAGCCCGATGAGCCTCCCCCCCGCCGCGCGCTTCCCGCGCGGGGACCAGGTCCGGACCCGCCTTTCTGCGGTGGGTAGGCGTGCCGGCGGCCCTTCGATGCGCGGGGGCGCGCTGGCAACCGCCGGTTCGAGTATGCTGCGCCCATGTCCTTACCGCTTTCTGGGGGCGCGGCCCCTTCCTCAAGTCCTGTTGCTCCGCCGGCGGTGCCCGGCGGGGTCATCGATCTGCGCTCGGACACGGTGACGCGGCCGACACCGGGCATGCGAGCGGCGATCGCCGCCGCGGTGGTCGGCGACGACCTGTACCGCGAGGACCCGACGGTGCAGGCGCTGGAGCAGCGGGTGGCGGCGCTCGTCGGCAAGGAGGCGGCGCTGTTTGTCCCCTCAGGGACCATGGCCAACCAGCTCGGCCTGCGCCTGCACGTCCAGCCCGGCGACGACGTGCTGGTCAGCGATGGCGCGCATATCAAGTGGTACGAGAGCGGCGCCGCCGCGGCGCTGTCCGGGGTGCAGCTGGTGACGGTCGGCCAGGGCGGCTTCCTCTCGGTCGCCGAGCTGCGCGAGGCGCACCACGCCGAGCGCAGCGACCACGCCTACGCGCCGATGCGCCTCCTGTGCCTGGAGAACACCCACAACCGCGGCGGCGGCAAGGTGTGGCCAGCGGACGAGCTGCAGGCGGTGTGCGCGGCGGCGGTGGATCTGGGGCTGCGGCTGCACCTGGATGGGGCGCGGCTGTGGAACGCGGCGGTGGCGCTCGGCACCTCGCCGAGCGCGGTGGCGGCTCCGTTTGACACCGTAGCGGTGTGCCTGTCCAAGGGGCTCGGCGCGCCGGCCGGCTCGCTCTTGTGCGGTCGCGGGCCCGACATCGAGCGGGCGCGGCGCTTCCGCCGCATGTACGGGGGCAGCATGCGGCAGGCGGGCATCCTGGCGGCGGCGGGCCTGTACGCCCTCGAGCACCACTACGAGCTGCTGGCCAAAGACCACGAGCACGCGCGGCTCATCGCCCAGGGTCTGGGCGGGCTGGCCCACGTCGCGGTCACGGCGCCGGAGACCAACATCGTCCTTTTTGATCTGGAGCCGCCGCTCCCCGAGGCGGAGGTGGTGGTGGCGGCACTGCAGGCCCAGGGGGTGCTGTGCGGCGCGTTCGGGCCGCGGCGGATCCGCCTTGTCACCCACCTGGATGTCGATCGGGCGGCGTGCAGCCAGGCGGTGGCGCGGCTGCGCCAGGTGTTATGCGGGCTGTAGCAGCCGGGCTTTTTTTCGCGGTGGCCGCCGGCGCGCTCGGGCTCGGGTGCATGGCGACGCCGCCGCCGCTGCCGCCCGAGCTGGCGCTGGCGCAGCAGCACGAGGCATCACCAGAGGTGGCGGTGCCGGAGTACCAGGCGCTCTACCAGCGCTGCCAGAGCGGCACCGCGACCGGCCTGCGCGGGCAAAAAGACGACTGCGGCACCGTCGCCTTCCGCTTCGCCCAGAGCCTGGAGCGGGCCGAGCGCTACGCCGAGGCCGCCCAGGTCTTTATCGCCCTGCCGGCGCTCAGCCGCGATCGGGTCAAGATCGCCCGCGCCCGGGTGCGGGCGGCGCTGCTGCAGGCCGACTACCTGGGGGCGCCCGGCGAGGCGCTGCAGCTGTGCCGCCAGGTCATTGCCGAGGTGCCGGCCGAGGTGCCGGCCGAGGATGCGCTGCGCCTGCTGGTCCGGCTGCAGACCGCGGCAAAAGACAGCTCGCAGCCCGACCCGGAGGCCGCGCTGCGCGCCGAGCTCGCGCGACTGGCAGTCGAGCTGCGCCCCTACGAGACGATCGCCAGCTTCGCCCTCCTATATCTTGGCCAGGCTGCCGAGCGCCGCGGCCAGCTCGATGAGGCGCTCGCCCGCTACGACGAGATCTGGCAGCGCTACCCGCGCGGGCCGCTGCTTGATGACGCGCTCCTTACCGCCGCGCAGCTGCTCCGCAAGCGCGGGCGCAGCAGCGAGGCGGCCGAGCGGCTGGAGCGCCTCGCCGGGGCCTACACCGCAGCGCTGATCATCGGGCACTACCACAAGGAGCGGCTCATCGAGAGCATGCTGCTGCTCGGCCAGCTCTACCTGCGCGAGCTGAACCGGCCAGAGCGGGCGATCGCGACGCTGCAAAAGCTGCTGGCGCGCCAGCCGAGCTCGCGCTTTGCCGACGATGCCCTGCTGCTGATGGCCGAAGCGGCGCTGCGGCTGGCCCCCGCGCCGGCGCGCGTCCAGGCGTGCAGCTATCTGGCGCGCCTGTTTCGCGACTACCCCGACAGCAACCACCAGCGAGCGGCGCAGGCGCTCCGGCGCGAGCAGCAGTGCCCCTGAGCCCGAGCCTAAGCTGAGCCTGAGCCTGAGCCTACGCTGAGCCTGAGCCCTAGTCTTAGTTAGAGAGATCTTTGTCGTGCTGGCGGCAGAACTTGATGACCTTGGCGCGGTCCTGCGGGGCGACGTTGGGGAAGGCGCTCTTGGCCATGCCGATGTTGCCGTCCTGGCAGCTGCCCAGGGTCATGATGCGATAGGCGCGGGCGAAGCGGCCGGCCGACTGGGTGCGCTTGGCGAGCTCCAGCGCCGCGATGCCATCGCCGCTATCGAGGAGCTTCTGAGCTTCATCAAGCTTCTCCTTGATCTCGGGCGGCTCGGAGGTGAACGAGCCGGTGGGGGCGCTCTTGGGGGTGCCGCGCGGCTTGCGGGCGTCGGCGGTCGCAGGCTCCGGCTTGGTCGCGCCCTTGTCGCCGGCGGGGGCGGGCGGCGCGGCGCGGCCGGACTCCGGCTTTTCGCCTGTCCCCACGGTCGGGCTCGCTGCAGTCGCCACCGCGGGCGAGGGGACAGCGGAGCGGTCACCGGTGGTCAGGCTCGCCGCGGTCGGCTGCAGACTGGGGTCGGCGCCGCGGGTCTTGCGGTCGCGCAGGCGCGGCCCGAGCACCGCCACCGCGATGAGCAGCGCGATCCCGGCGCCCGCCGCCACCCCGCCGAGCAGCAGCGAGCGGCCCGGGGGCGGCGGCGTCACGACCCCGCCGGCGACATGCGGCTGCACGCGCCCGAGCTGCAGCGCCGGCACGTCGCGGCACGCCGGCTCGCAGGCGGCCAGCGCGCGATCGAGCTCGGCCATGTCGGCAAACCGCTCGGCCGGGCTCTTGGCCAGTAGCCGCATCACGACCTTCTGCAGCGGCTCGGGCACCTGCCGCGGCAGCGGCGGCGGCGGCTTGGTGAGGTGGCTGACCAGGACGCCGGTGAGGGTCTCGCCGGTAAACGGTACGGTCCCGGTCAGGAGCTCATAAAGGACGATCCCCACCGCGTACTGGTCGGCGCGGAAATCGACCTTCTGGCCGCCGGCCTGCTCGGGGGCCATGTACATCGGCGTGCCCATGACGGCGCCGGTGGCGGTCAGCTTGCCCTTCTCGGCGCCATCGCCGAGCTGCTTGGCGATGCCGAAGTCCAGGACCTTGAGGAAGATCTGACCGCCGGGCGTATAGCGCATGAGGCGCAGGTTCTGCGGCTTGATGTCGCGGTGGACGATGCCGTGCCGGTGCGCCTCCTCCAGCGCCGAGGCGAGCTGGCGGACGATCAGAAGGGCGCGTGCCGGCGGCATCGGGCCCTCTTTTTCCAGCACCTCGGTCAGCTCTTTGCCGTCGACAAACTCCATGACCAGAAACGGCATGCCGCCCTCGATGCCGAAGTCGAGGACCTGGGTGATGCCGGGGTGGAGGACCTTGCTGACGGCGGTCGCCTCGCGCTCAAAGCGGTCGCGCCACTCGCGGGTGTGCATCCCTTCCAGGTGCATGACCTTGATCGCGACGACCTTCTCCAGGCCCCGCTGAGTGCCGCGGAACACCAGGCCCATGGCCCCCTGGCCAAGGACGCTGCTAATTACGTACTGACCCTTGAGCACGCGGCCAAGCAGCGCCTTGGCGGGATCGGGGCTGTCCTGGGCGTCTGAAGGGCCCGGCGAGCCTGCGGGGCGGGGGCCCCGGTCGACGCTCAGCTCCAGGTCCTCAAGGGTGGGTGTCTCTTGCGGCATCGTTGTCTACGGTACGGCACCTGGCAAGAATGCTCAACCACAAGCCTCCTGTGCCCAGTCCTTCGCCAGCCAGCGGTTTTGCAGTAACATGTCGTGTCATGGAAAAATTTGTCCTTCGTACCCTGGGGCTGGCCGGGGCGGCCGCCCTGAGCCTGGGTCTTTTCGCCGCCGCCCGACCGGGCAGCGCGGGCGCCGCCAAGGCGGAAGAGACGCTCAACGTCGACGCCGCGGCGCGGGAAAAGATGATGCTGTGCACCGACGGCAAGTCGCACTACGTCATCGTCGGCCCGCACGAGCGGGTGATCCACTCGGTCTACTACGGAGACGCCAAGACCCTGCGCTTCAACCTCGTCCCGGGCGAGCCCAACGGGATGCTCAGCGGCACCAACTTCCTCGACCCGCGTTTTTTCAACAAGACCGCCAACCCGAGCTTCCGCGGCGTTGACGTGCGCAACTACTCCGAGGTCGAGATCGACGCCGAGAAGCAGACCTGCGCGGTGCGCTGCGGCGCGCGGACGGTGCCGCTTACCTTTGTGCCGGCGGAAAAGACGCGCGAGATCGTCAAGAAGGCGACGTTTTTGCCGAGCCCGCAGAAGTACGTACCCTACGGGCTGGCGCGCGATGATCGCGGCACCTACTACTACGTCGATCACGGGGCGACCGAGAAGACCGAGAAGGACTTTCGCCTGTTCGCCGGCCAGAAGGGCAGCGTCAAGCCGCTGAAGATGACCAACGTCGTCTCCGACTCCGAGGGCGACATCTTCTCGACGCCCAGCGGCAGCCTGCGGCTGATTCTGGAGAAGAAGCAGTCGCTATGGGTCGAGGGCGACAAGCGCAGCGAGCTCAAGCTGATTCCGATCGAGTCCAACCTGCAGCTCATCTACAACGACCTGGGCGTCTATGTCGGGCAGAAGCTCGGGACCCCTTGTGATGATCTGTAGCGCCGATCTCTAGAAGGGCCGCGGCAGCGCGCGGGCCGCTGCGGCCTGCAGATCCCTTTGGCAGGGCCGCGGCGAGGCTGTACATTTTGCCCGGTGATAAACCCGGCGTGGGCGCGTCATCAGGCCGCGCCCGCTCGGCCTGGTCTGGGCCCGCCCTCAGCCCTTGCCCTCGGCGCGTAACCGCATGTCCAAGGTCCCCTCCAAGAGCCGCCTGCAGTCGGCGGCGCCGCCAACCGAGCCGGGCGACCCGGTGCGCCTTGAGGTCTGCACTCGCCTTGACCAGGTCGCGCCAGCCGAGTGGGACAGCCTGCTTGAGCCCGACGACGCGCCGCTTGTCTCGTGGGGCTATCTACAGGGCCTGG
>JBGANQ010000180.1:0-3432 GCA_044222245.1 Polyangia bacterium
AGAGAGGGGGGCTGGGGGCCCCCGGGGAGGAGCGGGAGAGCGGCTAGTGAACGCGGGTCTGGACGGCGGGGCGCCAGTCGGAGGTGACCAGGGCCTGCGAGGCGGTCAGCACCTGGGTGAGTAGGGCGGCGCGCTTGGGCAGCTCTTTCTGCAGGAAGTCGTCGATGACGGCGCGGCCGACGGGGCGGTACTCAGTGCCGACCTTGGTGGCGAGGCGCTCGCCGATGTGCACGAACGGCGACTTGGTCTCGGTGAGGTGGCAGCCGGCGCAGGCGAGGCTGTTGACCGACTTCTCCAGCTCGGTGCGGTCGGTGGTCAGCTTGTCCAGGGTCAGGCGGGCGCCGTTCTCGGTGGAGGCCCCGGCGAGGAACTGCGCGGGGATGATCGCGGTGCCGGCCTTGAGGCTGGCGGCGTTGGCGGCCACCCAGCCGAGCAGCGCGGTGGTGCTGGCCTGGCTCGGATCGACGGTCTGAGCGACGGGGGCAAGGTCGAGCAGGCCGTCGGCGGCGCGGATGTGGAACTCGCGCAGCTCCCAGGCCTCGCCGCCGGTCAGGTTGACAAACTCGTTGGTGCGCAGCTGGCCGAGGTTGGCGGGGGTGAGCAGCTCACCATAAAGGGCGATCAGCTTGGCCTTGCGCTGCGCGGCGTCGTCGATAAGCGACAGCTCGGCCCAGCGCTGGGCGACCAGCTTGCAGCCGTTGCCGTCATCGGGGACCTTGAGCTCGACGATGAGGGTCATGCGCTGGTTGCCGTTGGTGTAGGCGCTGGTCATGGCGAACGAGATGCGCGCCTCGCCGCAGTTGCCGGCGGAGGCGAGATCCAGGCGGTTGATAAGGGCAGTGGTCGCCATCAGCTTGCTGAAGCGGGCGGCGAGGCCGCTGGTGCTGCCCAGGTCCTGGTTGAACTTGGAAAAGCCCATGCGGGCCTTGGTGGCGGCGCCGCTGGAGACGACCTTGCTGCTGCCCACCTGCGAGACCAGCGAGTTGACGAAAGCGTCGACCTGGCCGGGCGGGGCCAGCTGGGTCAGCACGGACTGCAGGCTGAAAGTCGGGTCGTCGATGATGGCGGCATCGCGCACGAGCAGGCTGCGCTCGGGGTTGAGGTTCATGAGCGGGGTCTGGGGGGCGCAGCCGATAAACTCGCTGTCGCAGCCGCACGAGTTGCCAGTGCCGTCGCCCTCGCCGCTCGCCAGGTCGATGATGACGTCGCCGCCCGACGAGGTGCAGTAGGGCTTGGGCCGGCAGACGGTGCCGTAGCGGCCGGCGTCGCAGCTGGGGTTGGCGTTGCACTGCTGCTCGCCCAGGCCGGCGCAGCCGGTGGGCACGCAGGCGCCCAGGCAGCCGGGGGCGCCGGGGCCGGCGGGCGGGTTCGGGGTCGAGGCGAAGGTGCGGGGGGCGATGCAGGCCTCGTCGTTGTCGCAGCGCTCGTTGGCGCCGCACTCGGCGCTGGAGGTGCAGCGCCGCAGGCGGTCGTTCTTCTCGCAGCCAAGGAAGGCGCCGCCCGAGCAGTCGCACTTGCCGCCCGGCGGGCAGTAGCAGCGGGCGCCGATCGCCTGGCACTCGGGGTTGGTCAGGCAGCTCAGGGCGTCGGCAAAGTCACACTCCGTCTGCCGGGAGTGCACGGCGAAGCACTGGCCGAGGTTGCGCGTCGGCACGCCGGGGAAGCCGGCGACATCGGGCGGGATGGGGGTGCCGCCCGAGTTCAGGCTGGTGCTGCAGTCGCTGCGGGTCTGGCACTGGTCGGCGGTGAGCAGCTCGCAGGGCCGCTGGGGCGCGATCTGGGGGACGGCGCGGCAGCCGGCGTAGGCGCGGCTGGTGCCGGCGAAGCAGCTCTGGGCAAAGCCGCCGTGCTTGGGCTGGCTGCCGTTGTTCACGCCCGGCGCCGTCGCGGTGCCGTTGGCGTCGCGCGGGCCGGGATTGATGGTGCCCTGGCCGCCGCAGGCGAAGCCGAGCGGCGCATCGAACAGGACGTCGCCGCCCCTGCCGCCCGCCGGGCTCTCGACGTCGGGGGACGCATAGCCGGGCTGGCAGCGCGCGTCGGCGATGCAGCTGGTCTCTGAAAGGCCGGCGCAGGGGTCCTCGCTGCAGGTCTGCCAGGAGCGCTGCTCGGTGGTGAGGAAGCAGCCGGAGAGCGCCACGCACTCGCCGCTCTTGGGGTCTGTGGCGAAGATCGCTTCTTCGCAAGACAGCGCCCGGCAGATCGCGGCCGTGCACACGTCTCCCTGGTTGCAGTCCGAGGTGGTGGCGCAGGGCTTGTTACAGCCCACAAGCCACATCGCCGCGAGCCCGCATAGAAAGGCCATCCCGGTGCGTCTCATCATGATCGTTCTCCTTGGTGCCAGCATCTTAGGCGGTTGTTTCATCCGCGCCTGCCAGTCATTCAGCATTCGTTGTGCCAACTGGCAGCGCTGGCGCGCCAGAGCCGCGGCGCCGACGCTCGGGTCGGCAAACGGGACGCGATCGGGCGGGCCTGCAGGGATGAAAATCCTGGCGCCCCTCAAATTTCTGAGACTCTCGGCCTGGTAGCGCGGGACGACCCCCAGTGCAGCGCTGCTTTCCGCAGGCCGGCAGCCGTTCCGAGCGCTGAAGCGCAGTGATTTCGCGGACTTAGGCGACCTCCGGCAGCGCCGTGTTTACCGACGATGCGCGCGCCCTGGCATCCGCTGTATGATAGATGCGCTTTGCTCCGTCGGCCGCGGCCGGGCCCCCGGCTGCCGCAGGCGCGACGACGTGGCTTCCCGCCTTTTTCAACCCTGCGAAAGGATGCAGATAATGATCGCAACCGGCTCCGCCTTCCAACCTGCTCTTGTACCGATCAGGAATCCGGGCAGGAAGCTGGGCAAGGCGCTGGGCTGGCGGACCGTCGCTGTGCTCGGCGCGCTCTGCCTGGCCTGGGCCGGCGGCTGCGGCGGCGAGCACAGCCTGGTGGTGACCGTTTTGGGGGTCGACCCGGGAGTCCGGTTGCTGCGCGTGCACAGCTACCTCGACGACCACCCGCTGCGCGAGCCGCAGGAGCTGGCCGCCAGCGTGGGCTCGTTCACCATCCCGCTGGCCGCCGGGGTCACCGGGCGGGTCGGCTTCCGCATCGAAGGACTGGCCCCCGATACCTGCGTCACCGCCGAGGGCCGCGCCGCCACCTTCCTGCCGGCCGAGGGCACGGTGGCGCTCGACGTATTCATGGCCCCCCGCGGCGCCGTCGCCTGCCCGGTCATGGTCAACACCGTGGGCGGCGGCGACGGCACGGTGCTGTCGAGCGGCGGCGAGATCGAGTGCGGCCCCCGCTGCGTGGTCGAGCTCGACCGCGGCACGGCGCTGCACCTGAGCGTGAGCCTGGGCGGGCGCGGCCACTTCGTCGGCTGGTCGGGCGCCTGCCAGGGCACGGCGAGCTGCGATCTGACGGTGACCGGGCCGACCGCGGTGCAGGCCAACCTCG
>JBGANQ010000108.1:0-27005 GCA_044222245.1 Polyangia bacterium
AATGAATTGCCGCAGTCTTGGCAGAAATGCGCCCCATCCCGGTTCACTTTTCCGCAGCTTTTGCACCGTGCCATCGCGAGGTGACTCAGGTTCCTCTCCCCTTATATATAACTGAACAGTGTCGGGGAGAGCCAAGCCCAAAGTATGCGCCCTTTCTGACGAGCATGGCTCACCTCAAGTCGGTGCGTACAATTCATAGGGTTTACACATACTTCCAAGCTGCGCTACAACCTTGGTCCGACTGTGCCTATGAACCGACCTTTCAGCATGCTCTGGCCGCTGCGGCCCCCCCATCTGGAGCCCGCGCCGCCCGGGCAGCCGTCGCCCTTTGCTCGGCTTGCCGGCGCAGCGGCATCAAAGATGCCGACGGACGGACTCAGCAGCCGGGCGACCGCGATCGGCCGGCCGCTAGCGATCGGCTTGGCGATCGCCTCGCGCCCTGGCGTTGAGCTCACGGCCGGTTCGGCGCGCTGCAGGGCCGGCTTCGCGGGAGCCCTGCGGGCGGTGGGTCTGTGGGGGGTGCTGTGCGGCGCCTTGCTGGGGGCTGCCTGCTCCGGACCGATCGCGCTCGCCCCCTTCCCCGCCCGGCCCGACACCGTGACTCCCGGCAGCCTGCTCGGGCCCTTTGACGGACAGGTCGTCGATCAGGGCACTGGCAACCCGATCGCCGGCGCGCTCGTGCTCGGCAGCTGGGCGTTCGAGACCCCGGCGGGCCTGTCGACCCCCGAGACCGCTTACACCGACTCGACGCTGACCGGCAATGATGGCAGATCACTCGCCGCGCCACGACTTCGCCCAGCGCACCAACCGCATCCGGCTGGAGCGCTTCGCCCAGGGCGAGTCGCACGCCCGCCACCTGGTGTTCCTCGGCGCCAGCCCCGAGCTCCGCCGGGTCGCCCAGGCCGAGCTCGTGCAGGCAGCGCTGGAGCTCGGGGAGAGCGCCGCGGCGCGCCGAAACCTGGTCGCGCCCGAGGACCTGCCGCCGCCCGCTCCGCCCGCCGAGCCGGCCGAGCTCACCCTGCCCATGCGCCTGCTGAGCCGCGCCGACGTGGAAGAGCTGGCCGGGCAGGCCGGCCCTGCTCGCACCTATGTGCTGGCGCCGCTACCGCCCCCCACCTCCGAGCTGCTCGCCGGCTCCGAGTCCGTGCACTACCGGGCAAAGGACAACCCCGAGACCTGGGATGCCGCGCTGCGCATCTGGCGCACTGGCAGCGGTGCCGCCGCCAAGGCGCTGCTGACCAGCCTGCGCGCCCAGATCGCCACCCCGCCGCTGCGCGATGGCAAGGGGGCGACCCCCACCGTGCCGGCGCCGCCGACGCGCCCAAACCCGCCGCTGCTCGCTGAGGTTCCCGCGACGGCGCCGGTGCTGCGCGACGCCAGCGGCAAGCAGGAGCCAGCCCCGGCAGTGGCCCCCGCGGTGCCGGCCAAGCCCGCGGCCAAGGCGGCGCCGATCGTGGTCGATGACTCGCTGCTGGTCTACGATGCGAAGCTGCGCATCTATGGTGTCGTCGTCTTGTCCCAGCGCCTCGGGGCGGTGCTGCAGCTTACTTGCGGGGCTGACCTGTGCAAGAGCGAAGAGGGGGCGGTGACCCTGATGACCCGCATCCTCAGCCGGCTGTGAGGCCGTTGTCTTAAGAGGGGCCCCTTCTTGGTACACGTCATGTTGCTATCTCGCCTGGTTTCCTGCGCGCGGCCCCGCCCGCGATCCGGCTCTCAGCGGTGGTCGGGGGTGCCCGGTGTGGCGGGCCTTATCGCCGCGGCGCTGCTCACCGCGGCGCCCGAGCCGGCCGCGGCCTACGATGCAACCACCACGCTTGCCGGGCTGACCGAGCAGGCGGCGCTCGGCTCGCGCCTGCACCTGCGGCTGGTAGAGCGGATGGGCTACTCGCTGGGCCTGTTCGAGCCGCTGCGACTCGAGCTGAGCGGGCTTGGACCCGAGCGGGCGCGCAGCCTGCACGTCCGCCTGCAGGCGCTCGACGACGGCCAGGGCTACGCGCCCGAGCAGCTCGCCCGCCAGCCGGGGCAGAGCCACCCGGCCCGCCGCCAGCACGTGCTCGGCTGGCTGGCCGCCGGCACCGTCATCGAGCTGGTGCCCGCGTCCCGCCAGCGCAACCACTTCTTCGAGCCGCGCAGCGGTCGCGGCCTGTTCCGGCCGGCCGGCCAGACCGCCACTGCCGCCGCCGCCCAGGCAGTGCGCGACGGCATGTCGAGCACCCGCCAGCTGCTGGCGGGCGCTGCGGTCGATGGCACCGGCCTCGCCGCGCCCGACTGGATCGACTCCCCCACCAACGAGCTCAGCGTGGCCGCGTTCCTGGCCGCCTACGAGCGCGCCGTGCTGAACAAGACGCCCGCGGCCCGCGAGAGCAGCCTGGCCGAGGCGCTGCTCGCCGCCGGGGCGATCCTGGGCGTGCTGGAGCAGATGGGCGACCCGGCGCATGTGCGCAACGATCTGCCCGACATCATCGACGGCGGCTACCAGCGCTACGTCGCCGAGCGCTACGGCCGCGGCGGCGTCCCGGCGCCCGGCAGCCTGCCCGAAGCAGCGCTGTACCCCAAGCGCCTGCGCGAGCTGTTTACCGCCGATCACACCCAGGGGCTTGCCGATCGCACGGCGCGCCGCTTCTTCTCCGCGGGCTCGCTGCCCGGCACCGAGCTTGGCGACGTGCCGCCGCTGGCCGGCCGGCCGCCGCTGCCGAGTCCGCCATTTACCGACGACCACGGGCTGCCGCTGGCCGAGATCGCCGCCCCGCCGGGCTGGCCGCCGGCCGCCGCGGGCCACCTGGCCACCGCCCAGGTCAAGCACCTGGCGGCGTGGCAGCGCCGCACCTCGGCCGAGCTCGATCCGCGCACCGGTGAGCTGATGCAGAACCTGCGCTTCTCCCTGGACGAGGCCTGCTACGCCGACTACGCGGCGGCGCTTTTGCCCGAGATCGGCCGTTACGCGCAGCTCGCCCTGGACTACCTGTTCCGCGGCGAGCTGCGGCTGACACTGGCCACCGGGCCCGAGGGCCGCTCGCTGGTGATCCAGGTGGCTGAGACCGCGCTCGGCAGCGGCACGCTGACCCTGCTTACCGAGAAGCCCGAGGGCCTGCGCCAGATCCTGAGCACCCACCAGAGCGTGCCGACGCGCCCCGGGGCGACGCTGTGGACGGTGCCGCTGGACGAGCGCGACACCAAGGACATCCGCCGCCTGGTGGTCCTGTTCCGCGGCCGCGATCGCCACAACGAGCCGCTCATCACCTCGGCCCAGCTGCTGCTCCCCACCCGCGAGCGCCCCCCGGCGAGCAGCCCCGAGTCCGAGTCCAAGCCCGGCAGCGAGACCGAGCCGACCCCGGCGTCGTCCTCCGACTAAGCCGACCGAGCCCGGTCCGCCGCTCACCGCTGAGGCGGCGGGCGGCCACCGGGCTTGGTCGACTAGCAGCCGCGCAGGGCGAGCAGGGTGAGCGCCAGCGCCACCGTCGGTATGGCGACCAGCGAAACCTGCAGGCAGGTCTTGCGCAGGGCGGCGGTGTGCAGCTCGCGCTGGACGGTGAGGTAGAGCTTCTGGGTCTCGCGCAAAAGGAGCTGCGCCGGACCGGGGCCGCGATCGATGCGGCTGTGGACCAGGCTGCCGGCGCGGCCGCGCACCATGGCGCGCAGGATGAGCATCATCAGCTCGTCGCGGAACAGCGGCTCGGGGATGGCGTTGCGGCGGCCCAGGTAATACTTGTCGCGGCGCAGCGCCGCCGGCACGAGCTCGCGCTGCTGATCCTGCTGCAGCAGGTTGACCAGCGAGCTTAGGTGATCGACGTCTTCGTGCTTGCCGGTGAGCAGGTAATAAAACAGCGCCCCCACCGCGTACACGTCGTGCGGCTCGCCCAGGCGCCGCACCAGCTCGTACTGCTGACCGGGGGTGCGCGGCCCCGGCTCGCCGCGGAAGTAGGCCAGCGGCTCGCCGGTCGCCGGATCGGGCTCGACGCGCAGGATCTCCAGATCGTGGTCGTGGCGGACATCGCTGGTGTCGGCCAAAAGGTCGCCGGGCAGCACCGACAGGTACGAGGCGTGCAGGCTGCGCGGCACGCGGAAGCACGACTGTTCCAGGCGGAAGTCGAGCGGCTCGTTGATGCGCTCCTTGCGCCGCCGCGCCTCGGGCGAGGTGTAGGGCATCTTGATCGCCGAGGCGACGACGTCCTGCTCCTCGTACCAGCTGCGCGACAGCTCGTCCTTGTCGGCGAGGCCGAAGTCGATGACCTTGAGCGAGAAGCGGGGAAACCCGGCCAGGGAGGTCAGAAGCTCGCGCGGGGTCCGGTTGCGCTCGCCCCGCCAGTCGCTGATGCCGCCGTCGTCGCCGGTGTAGTCGATCATCACGTTGTCGGGCGCCAGGTCCTTGTGGATGATCCGCTTCTCGCCGTGCAGCCAGGCCACCGCTTCGGCCAGCTGCACCATCAGGTACAGCTTCTCCAGCAGCGACACCTTATGCGCCAGCACCTCGTCGCGATCCGGCCCGAGCGCGGCGGTCACCGCGTGCAGGGACCCGCTGTCGCGCGGCGCCCGTGCATACAGCGCCTGGGCGCCGATCTTCTGCAGCTCCTCGGCGCGCAAAAGGCCAAACTCGATCAGGCCGTGCTCGACGAGCTCCATCACCACGACCTCGCGGTCGACGAAGTTTATCAGGGTGCCGCGGCTGGACCGCGCCCCCTGGCAGCAGGTCTTGGCGGGCGGCTTGAGCAGCTCCGCCGCCTTCTGCTGCGCGTCCTCGCCCGACAGCTCGTAGCCGCAGCGCGAGCAGTGAAGCAGCGGATAGTCGTGCCCCATCCGCTCCAGCCGCCCGAGCGGCTGCCCGCAGCCCTTGGGGCACAGCGGGTGGTAAAGGACCCCGCAGCCGCACATCGCCAGCGGCGACAGGTGGACGATGTCCAGGGTGCGGATGACGTTGACCGAGGCGACGGTGGTGAGCTCTTTGAGCAGGTCGATCTCCTGCTTGAACAGCCGCTCGTCGGCGAGCGTCGCATAGTCGTGCAAAATTTTGATCGCCACCGGCCGGATGTTGCGGCGGGCGCTGCGCTGCCAGGCCTTGTAGACCTTGGCAAACTTTCCGCTGCCAAGCTGCACCGGCACGCTGTGGCTGTCGCTGCCGGTCGCCACCGTCTTGGCCAGGAGCTCGTAGCTGACGTTGGACTGCACCGACAGGGACTGCGACAGTCGGGCGCTGATGGGAACGGTCATGGGCGTGTCTGACTGCGCCAGCGGCCGAGCGGCAGCAGAGCGCTGAAATGGCTACTTTACATGATCCGAGCCGAACTTTTCCGCACTCGTGTTTGCGGCCGGCGCAGAAACCGGCGCGGCGCTTGCGGCCGGGCTCAGGGTCCGGGCGAAGATCGCCGGGACGTGGCGCAGGTGGTGGGCCAGCTCGAAGCACGAGCTGAGCTCGGCGGGACTTATGCGGGCGGCGACCTGCGGGTCGGCGGCCAGGCGCTGGGCGAAGCTCGCGGCGGCGGGGTCGCTCAGCGCCGCCAGGGCGTGGCGCTGCACGAGCTCGTAGGCCGCTTGGCGGACAAGGCCGCTCTGCACCAGCTTGAGCATCACCTTCTCCGAGGCGTACAGCCCGCCGCCCAGGGCGAGGTTGTGCGCCATGCGGCTCTTTTTCACCACCAGCCCGCGCACCAGCCGGCTCGCCCGCTGCACCATGTAGTCGGCCAGGGTGGTTAGGTCGGGGGCGATCACCCGCTCGACCGACGAGTGCGAGATGTCGCGCTCGTGCCACAGGGCGATGTTCTCGAGCGCCGCCTGGGCCTGGGCGCGGCACAGGCGCGACAGGCCGCACAGGTTCTCGGCCGAGATCGGGTTTTTCTTGTGCGGCATCGCCGAGCTGCCCTTCTGACCGCTGGCGAACGACTCTTCGACCTCGCCCACCTCGGTGCGCTGCAGGTGGCGCAGGTTCACCGCCAGGCGCTCGATCGCCGCCGCCAGCAGCGCCAGCGCCAGGAACAGCGCGGCGTGGCGGTCGCGCGCCACCACCTGGGTCGCCACCGTCTCGACGCCCAGGCCGAGCGTCGCCAGCGCCTGCGCCTCGACCGCCGGCGACATACTGCCGCTGCCGTAGACGCCCACCGCGCCCGAAAGCTTGCCGACCGCGATCTCGGCGCGGGCGCTGCGCAGGCGCTCCGCGGCGCGCTGCAGCTCGGCGTAGGCCGACAGGAAGAACAGGCCGGCGGTGACCGGCTCGGCGTGGATCCCGTGCGAGCGGCCGATCATCGGCGTGTCGGCGTGGGCCTCGGCCTGCGAGCGCAGCGCCGGCAACAGCCCCTGGGTAAGGCCGCCCAGGATGAGGTCGGTGGCGTCGCGCAGCTGCACGGCCAGCGCGGTGTCCAGGATGTCCGACGAGGTCAGCCCGAAGTGCAGGAAGCGCGCCTCGGGTCCCAGGCGCTCTTCGACGTGGGCGAGGAACGCCAGCACGTCATGCTGGGTCCGCTGCTCGAGCTCGCCGATGCGCTCGCCCGACAGCGGTCCGCTGCTCTGCGCCGCCTGGCGCAGCCGCGCGGTGGTCCCGGCGGGGATCGGGCTGTCCGGCGCCGCTTCAAGGGCGGCGCAGGCCGCCAGCTCGATCTGGAGAAACAGCGCGAGCCGGTGGGCATCGCTCCATAGAGCCTGCAGCTCTGGCCTGGTGTAGCGCGCAATCATGCCCGCGTCCTACCACAGGCGGGGCCCCGGTGTCCTGGGCAGCCCGCTGCGGCGCCGCCGCTCGCGACCGGCTGCCGCCGAGGATCGGGCTACTTCAGGCTGCGCGAGACCTTGCCCTGCAGGGCGGCGATGCGGCTGTCGGCGTCCTTGAACCGGCCATTGGGCTTGAGCGCCTGCTGGTAGAAGTGGATCGCCTCCCCAATGTCGCCCAGCTGCTCGTACGAGCGCCCGAGCTGATAGTGCAGCTCACCCAGGTCGGGATCGCTGATCCCGGGCATGTGGACGCCTTCCTTGAAGGCCTCGATCGCCTCTTTGAGCTGGTTCTGGTCGCGGTAGCACAGGCCCAGCATCAGCGCTGCCCGCGCCGCCCGCTTCTGATCGGCCAGCGCCTTCTGGAACTCGGTCACCGCCTGCGCGTACTGGCCGCGGTTTCGGTACGAGACGCCGAGGCGAAACGCCCCCGAGGCATCCGCGGCCGCCGCGGTCTTCTCGGTCTGGCTCGGCCCCGACAGGCTCCGCCCCGAGGCCGCCCCGGGCAGGCTGACCCCAGAGGCCGGCAGGCTGCTGCCCGAGGGGGACGGGCCGGGCAGGCTGCGCCCCGAAGGCATGTGCAGCGGCTGGGTGGTGTTGGCGACGCTGCGACCCGGGGTCGCCGGCGGCCGGGCCGGGGTGGGCGGCGGCAGGCGACCGCCGCCCGGGGTCGCCGGCGGGGCCATGGGGCGGGGCGGCGCCGCGGGGCGCGCGGTCCCTTCGGCGGCGGTCACCGCGCGCAGGTTCAGGCGCGCCGTCGACTCGCCTTCGAGCTCGCGCAGCTCGTCGATGTCGACGTCGATGACCACGTCATCGACCACCGCCTGGCTGGCGACCTCCTTTTGCTTGGCGAGCACGGTCTTGCTGTGCGGGTAGCGGGTCAGCAGCGACTTTAGCAGCTGCTGCGCCTCGTCGTACATCTTCTGCTGCAGGAAGAAGTCGACCTCGTCGAGCTCCTCCTTCAGGGTGCCGCTGGTGAGCGCCATCTCCTCGGCCGCCGCCGCCACCACCTCGGCGTTGGGCTGGGTTGACTGCGAGGGCGAGAGCGTCGGCACCGCGCTCGGCTGGGTGGTCGCCGACTGGCTCTCGGCCGACGCCCCGGCGGCCACCGGCGGGATGGTGCGCAGCAGGCTCTGGTTCTGGACGAACTTGTTGAACTGGGCAAGCGGCATGCGCGAGGTGGTGTCGGCATCGCTCGGGACGGCGCGGCGGTGGCCGCCCTCCTCGGCCGCCGCCGAGACGCTGATCTCGGGCTCGTCGTCCTCCTCGCCTTCGGCCGCGGTGCTGGCGCTGAGGGTGCGCAGCCGCGCCGCCGCCGCCTCGTCCTTGGCGTCCAGCCGGACGAGCTCGCGCAGGTAGCGCAGCTCCTCGTGGGCGCTGGCCGCCTGGGTCAAAAGGAGGCGCAGCTCGGTGAGGGCGCTGCGCGTCTGGCCCTGGGCCTCGTAGAGCTTGGCCAGCCGCTCGCGCACCGGGCGCAGCGTCGGCTTGTGCTGCAGCGTCGCCAGCAGGTGCTCGACCGCCCGCTTGGTCAGGCCGAAGCGAGCAAACGACTCGGCCTCGGCGATGACGCGCGCCGCCTCTTCCTCGGCGGCATGGCCGAGCTGCTGCGGGGTCGGCGCCGCCGAGCCGAACGCCGGCGTCACCCCCGGCCCCGCGACCGGCGGCACCGATGGCGGCGGCGTGCCCGGGGCCGGCTGCGGCACCGGCGAGTTGAACAGCGCCGCGTTGAGGTTGGAGTTCGAGCCGCTCTTGCCCGCCCCCTGCCCGCCCGGCTGGCCGCCCTGCCCGCCCATGCGCCGCGGCGACGGAGCGCTGTGGCTGAGCGCCGCCCGCGCGGCGTCGTCTTGGGGATCGAGCTCCAGGATGTGGCGATTCACCGAGTCGGCCGCCGACAGGGCGCCGCGCTCGGTATAGATCCGCGCCAGCTCGCGCAGCACCGAGATCGCCTTGTCCGGCTTGCTCATCCGCTCGAAGGCCTGGGCCAGCAGATCCAGCAGCTCGACGTCCTTGCGGTCGACCTTGAAGCCGCCCTGCAGCCTGGTGAGGGCGCGCACCGCGTCGTTCTGCTGCAGGTAATAGCGCGCCAGATCCTTGGTGACCTCGAGGTTGTCGGGCGCGTGGAACAGCAGCCGCTCGCTCACCTTGGCAAAATCGTCCATGCGCCCGGTCGAGCGCAGCACCGCCGCCGCCGCCGAGAACTCGCGCGCCGCGTCGGGATACAGGTTCTCGCGCGAGTACAGCTCGGCCAGCTTGATCCGCCGGGCGATGTTGTCGGGCACCATGTCGACCAGCGCCTGCTCGGCCGCCAGCGCCTCGCGCAGCCGCCCGGCGCGGGTGTAAAGCTGCGCCGCCAGCTCGTACTGCTGGCTGGCGTGCTGCAGGCGCCCCATATCGCGATAGAGGGCGGCTAGCAGCATATACGTCTCTAGCGTCTGCGGCTCGATCTGCAGGATTTGCTTAAAGACCGCAACCGCCTTCTCGGGCTCGCCTTGTTGCGTATACAACTGGGCGACTTTCTTATAATTTTCGACCGCTTCGCTCTTCTGCCCGAGCTTGACGTACAGGTCGCCGATGCGGATCCATACCCGGACGTCGTTCTCGTCTTCAGCAACAACTTTCAAGTACTCGCGGATCGCCTTGTCGAACTGGCCCTTTTCCACGAGCTTCTGGGCCCCGGCGATCAGTTTTTCTTTGTTGCTATTGGTCAACACGTAAACAGGTCTCTACCCCAAGGTTCCTGAGGGTACAAGTGTAGGGGTCGCGGGGGTTTTTGGTCAAGCCAGCAGACCGGCCATCGCGGGCCGCGCCTAGGTGATTTCGCGCACTTTCACGCGCCCCGCGGTCGGGTTCGCTGCGACGAGGTGCCGGCCGGGCTCACTTCGAGGCGACGGTCCAGTTGCGATCGATGGTGATAAGCGGCGCCTCGCTCGGCGGAAACGAGATCGCCCGGATCAGCGAGTCGACGCAGTCCTTGACCTTGGGGCCGCCGTCGCCCTTGTCCAGGTGGACATTGGTGTTGATGGAGATGACCTGGCCGCGGTTGTTGATCGTCACCTTGGTCGCGACGTCCACCCGGTCGGCTCCCTTGTCCAGGCCGTGCTGCACCGCGCAGTCCTGGACCAGGCTGCTCTTGTCGGTCAGCATCTGCGACAGCGTCGCCGCCGTGCCCTTTTGCCGCTTGCCCTTGGACTTGGACTTGGGCTTGCCCGGGGCCTTGGGCTTGGCCGGGGCCGCCGCCGGCGCGTCCGCGGCCGCTGCGGTCGTCGCCGTCACCATCAGGCCCGGCGCGATGAGGGCCAGCGCGCCGCAGAGGAGCCCCGGCAGCAGCCGACGGACGCTGGCGCGCCCCTGCTGGCGCTCCGGGCGGGGACCCGGACGGCGCAGAGCGCGGGCAGTGGATGCGGTGCTGGGTGGGGTGGCCATGGTGAGTTCCTCCTGTGCCATTCTACAAATTCTCGCGCCGTCGCGACACTGCGACGTCTAAGGGCCCAAGACCGCGTCGCCGCCAAGGTCCGCCTGGCGGCCACCGCCCGGCCCGGCAGGAGTAAGTGACGATGAGGCAAAAATTGGCTAGCTTCTTGTCATGGCAGCCAGTCACTCCCCTCAGTTCAGCAAGCTCTGCGAGAAGGCCCGCGCCCAGATCACCGAGATCTCGGCAGCCGAGCTGGAGGCCCGCCGCGCCGCTGCCCCGCTGCACCTTATCGACGTGCGCGAGGATCACGAGTGGCACGGCGGCCACCTCCCCGGCGCGGTGCACCTGGGCAAGGGCATCCTCGAGCGCGACATCGAGCGCCGGATCCCCGAGTTCGACGCCGAGATCGTTCTTTACTGCGGCGGCGGCTACCGCTCGGCGCTGGCCGCCTGCGCCCTGCAGGAGATGGGGTATAGCCGGGTGCGCTCGCTGGCCGGCGGCTTCCGCGGCTGGCAGGAGGCCGGGCGCCCCATCGAGCAGCCGCGGCCGGACAAGCAATAAGGAGCTCTACCGTGACACCCAAGCACATCGCCGTAGCAACGGATCTATCGCCCAGCAGCGCGGCGGCGCTGCGCTTTGCCCTGAACCTGGCGGCGCCGCTCGGGGCGCAGGTCACGCTGCTGCACGCGATCGAGCCCACCCCGATGCCAGGCGGGCTAGAGGCGTTCGCCCTGGAGGGCATGCCGGTCGGCTGGGAGCAGCGGGTGACCCAGGCGCGCGTCGCCGACGCCGAGCACCGCCTGGCGGCGCTGGCGGCGCAGTGCGGCCAGGCGGTGGGGGGCACGCTCAAGACGCAGCTGGTCGTCGGAGCCCTGCCCGAGGCGATCCTCGAGCAGCTCACCCCGCTCGCGATCGATCTGCTGGTCGTCGGGACCCATGGCCGCCGCGGCCTGGCCCACTTCTTTCTTGGCTCGGCGGCCGAGCGGCTGCTGCGCGGCGCCTCGTGCCCGGTCGTCGTCGTCCGTCCCGATGCCACGCCGGCGAGCTAGGCGCGCGGCGCGATGAGCACCGCCCGCGTCGCCGCGTTCTTCGATCTCGACCTGACGCTCTTGCGGTGCAACAGCGGCTCGCGCTGGATGAGCTTCCTGCGCGAGCGCGGCGAGGTCGGGGCGTGGATGATGCTGCGCAGCCTGTTGTGGCTGACCCAGTACAAGCTGGCGATCCTCGACATGGAGCGCCTGGCCACCCACCTCATCGCCGACCTGCGCGGCGACTCCGAGCTGGAGATGCGCGACAAGGCGTCGATCTTCTGGGAGCGCGAGGTGCGGCCGGCGCTCAGCGAGCTGGCCCTGGCGGCGCTGGCCGAGCACCAGGCCCAGGCGCACGTGGTCGCCCTGCTGTCGAGCACCACCCAGTTTATCGCCGAGCCGGTCGCCGCGCACCTGGGCATCGAGCACATCCTGTGCACCCGCCTGCACGTCGAGAGCGGCCGCTTCCTCGGCACCTGCGAGCGCCCGACCTGCTACGGCCAGGGCAAGGTCTTTCACGCCGAGCGTTTCGCCGCCGAGCACCACATTGATCTCGGGCAGAGCTACTTCTACACCGACAGCTACAGCGACCTGCCGATGCTGCTGAAGGTGGGCGGGCCGCGGGCGGTAAACCCCGATCGCCGCCTGCGCCGCCATGCCCAGCGCGCCGGCTGGCCAATCCTGGCTTGGTGACGCGGCACCGCCGCGCGTATCATCAGGTGAAGGTGGAGCGAGCCGCCCGGCGCGCTGCCCAAGCCAAAGGAATCACGCCATGACCGACCCCTCGATCGCCCTGGGAGCCCCTTATATCGCCCTGCCGCCTGCGGTCTACCGCCTGATCGATCTGGCGCTGGACGAGGATCTGGGGCGCGGGGACGTGACCAGCGAGGCCATCTTCAACCCCGACGACGAGGCGCGGGCGGTGATGCTCGCCAAGGGCGATCTGGTGCTGTCGGGCCTGGATGTGGCGATCGCGGTGTTCCAGCGCGTCGACCCCCGGCTGCGCTGCGTCCCGATCTTCCCCGATGCGACGCGGGTGATGCCCGGCACCGAGGTGCTGCACGTGCGCGGCCCGGTGCGGACGCTGCTGTCGGCCGAGCGCACGGCGCTAAACTTCGTGCAGCGGCTGTGCGGCACCGCCACCCTGGCGCAAAAGTACGTCGAGGCGGTGGCCGGCACCGGCGCCACCATTGTCGACACCCGCAAGACCGCCCCCGGCTTCCGCTTCCTCGACAAGCGGGCGGTGCGCCACGGCGGCGCCAGCAACCACCGCGCCGACCTCGGCTCGGGGGTCCTTATCAAAGACAACCACATCGCCGCTGCCGGCGGAGTCGGCAAGGCGATCGCCCGCGTCAAGGAGTGCGCCCCGCACACCCTGCGCATCGAGTGCGAGATCGCCGCCCTGTCGCAGATCAGCGAGGCGCTGGCGGCGCGGGTCGACATCCTGCTGCTGGACAACCTGAGCCCCGCCGAGGTCGAGCAGGCGCTGCGCCAGCTGCCGGAAAAGGGCGATCCGCGGCGGCCGCTGGTCGAGGTCTCGGGCGGCATCAACCTGAGCACGGTGCGCGCCTACGCCGAGGCCGGGGTGGACCTGATCAGCGTCGGCGCCCTCACCCACTCGGCCCCCGCCGCCGACATCTCGCTGGAAATCGACCTGGGCGCGGAGTAGCGGCGTGCAGGCCGTCACGGCGGTCCAGCCGGCGCGGAGGCGGCGGGCGTGGCGCTGAAGCTTGGCGCCCGCTGGCAGCACCTTGCAAGCTGCGACTCGACCAGCGATGAGCTCCTCAAGCTCGGGCGCGCCGGCGCGCCCGAAGGAACGGTGGTCACTGCCGATGCCCAGCGGCGCGGGCGCGGGCGCCTGGGGCGGACCTGGTTCTCGCCGCCGGGGGAGAACCTGTACCTGTCGGTGCTGCTACGCCCACCGCTGGCCCCGCCGCGCACGCCCTTTCTCACGCTGTGCGCCGGGGTCGCTCTGGCCCAAGCGGCAACCGCCGTGCTGACGCCGGCTGATGCCGCTGCCGTCACTTCTGCCAGCGCGGCACCGATCGTCCAGCTGAAGTGGCCTAACGACCTGCTGCTCGGGCAGCGCGGCGGCCCCCTACGCAAGGCCGGCGGCATCCTGACCGAGCTTGTGTGCAGCGGCGGTCAGGTCGACTTCGTGGTGATCGGTCTCGGGGTCAACGTCAACTGCCTGCAGTTCCCCGCCGAGCTTTCCGCCACCAGCCTGCGCGCCCTGCTGCCGGCGCCGCAGCCGCCGCTCGATGTGCGCGACTTTGCGACGCTGCTCCTGTCCCGGCTGCAGGATCGCTACGAGCAGTTCCTGGCCGCCGGGCCGGGCCCGATCCTGCGCGCCTTCGAGTCGCACGCCGCCTACCTTGGGCAGCCGGCGCCGATCACCGTGAACACCGGCGACCGGGTCCTGCGCGGCATGCCGGTGGGCCTGGCGGACGACGGAGCGCTGCTCATCCGCGACGCCGCCGGCCAGCTGCACACCGTCGTCGCTGGCGAGATTCAGACCCCGCTCACCAGCCAGCCGGTCCCTTAGCCGGGCTTCTCGCGGGCTTCTCGCGGCTTCTCGCGGGCTTCTCGCGGCTTCTCGCGGGCTTCTCGCGGGCTTCTCGCAAGCCTTTCGCGGGCTTCTCGCGGGTCCTGTCGCCTGCGTGGATGCCTCCCCACGACTGCGTCGTGGGGGCCCCATCCACTCCGGCGCCACCCGCTTTAGATCAAGGACGCTAGAAGTTGACCTTGTAGCCGACGCTGTGGCAGCCGTCGCGGACGAACTCTTTGGCGGCCAGGTCGAGGTGCTCGGCGGCGATGGCGAGCAGGCCGGCGTCCTTGAGGTTGCAGGCCGAGACGCCGACGATGCGCCAGGCGGTCAGGCTGCGCACCGAGACGCCGGCAGCGACATGCGCCAGGGTGACGGCGCGGCTGAACTGGCCGCTGGCGTGGGCGACCTGCGCCTCGCGCAGGAAGCGATCGACCTCGGCAAGGCCAGTGCGGCCGCCGGGGAAGTCGCCGGGCAGCTCGGGGCCGGTGTTGTCTTCGCTGCGCACCGGCGGGTAGCCGGCGATCCGCTTGGGTCCGGGGGCGGTGATGCCGGCGAACGAGGCGCACGGCCGCCAGCGCGCCTGCAGGGCGTCGGCGTGATCGGGCTGCAGCTGCAGGATCTGCTCGATGTGCTTCTGCACCTCGGCGCAGTGGCCGGCGGTGCGCGCCGCCTCGGCCTTCTGCAGGTGGAGGCCGATGACCATCGGCAAAAGGACCTCGTAGTGCTGCTGCGCCGTCACCTTGAAGCTGACGCCCGGCGGCATCTCGCGGTTTATCGCCAGCGCGGTGTCGTAGTCCTTGTTGCCGATGGCGGTGAGCAGCCGCATCGCCACCTGCTGCGCCTTGTGGCCGTTGTCGGCGCGCTTCTTGGTCATCTCGGCCGCGGCGCGCACCGACTCGGGCTGGCCCGGCATGCGCAGCACCTGGTTGGCGCTGGCGGTGGCGTCGTCCCAGCGCTCTTCATCAAGGGCCATGTCGGCCTGCGACAGCAGATCCACCGCCTGCACGCCGCGCTTGCGCTGCCCGAACTCCTTGCGCACAAGCGGGATGAACAGCAGCGCCGCCAGCCCTGCGCCGACCAGGCCGAACACGAGCAGCCGGCGCAGCGACAGCTCCTGCGGACCGGCGTCCAGGGCCTGGCCGCGCCGCCGCTTCTTGGGCGGCTCCAGCCCCTCGACGAACTCGAGCATCGTCGGGAAGCGATCTTCCTTCTTCTTGCTGAGGGCGCGCTTGATCGTCGCCGCCAGGTGCGGCGCGAGGCCAGGGACCAGGACCTCGATCGGCGTCGGCTCGTCGTTTACGACCTGCTTGAACAGGTCGATGATGTTCTCCTGGTCGAAGGGCAGCTTGCCCGAGAGCATGCGGTACAGGATGACCGCCACCGACCACTGATCCGAGCGGCCGTCGATCTCGGAGTTTTTGCCGAGCGCGCCCTCGGGGGCCATGTAGCGCGGGGTGCCGAGCACCAAAAGGTCGCGGGTCGCCCGATCGGCGGACCGCGGGATCTTCGAGACGCCAAAGTCGATGACCTTGGCGGTGGTGGTAATCTTGCCGTCCTGCTCGCTGCGGGCGAGGAAGATGTTGCGCGGCTTGAGATCGCGGTGGATGACGCCCTTGATGTGGGCGGCGTGCAGGGCCGAGCTCACCTGGCGGACGATCTCCAGGGCCTCGGGCAGCGGGATCTTGGTGTCGCGCTCCAGGCGATCCTGCAGGTCCTCGCCCTCCAGGAGCTCCATGACGATGAACGCCAGGCCCGAGTGGTCCTGATCGAGATCGGTCACCTGGACGATGCTCGGGTGGCGCAGGCCGGAGATGATCCGCGCCTCGTCCTGGAAGCGCTCGGCGATGTCCTGGTTCGCGGCGGAGCGCGAGTGCAGGACCTTGACCGCGCACACGCCGCCGGTGCGGATGTGGCGGGCCCGGAACACGGCGCCCATTCCCCCCGAGACCAAAAGCTGCTCCAGGCGGTAGGTGTTGGCGAGCACCTGCCCGATGAGCTTCTCTGCCTCCTTCTGCTCCTGCGACATCGACCCTTCCACCAGTGACTTTTTACTGAGCTTGTAATGAAACTATCAGAGCTGCCATCTCTGCGAAACAGCTTCTGTAGATTCGGTGCTGGTGGGTGGGGGCAGGCGGGGGGCGGGCTACTTCATGCGCTCGATGAAGCGGGTGTCGAGGCGGCCGCGGAGGAAGTCTTCGGTGCGCACCAGGCGCCGGTGGAAGTCGAGGTTGGTCTTAATGCCTTCGACGGTGAACTCGTCCAGGGCGCGGCGCAGGCGGGCGATCGCGGTCGGGCGATCTTCGCCAAAGGCGATGAGCTTGGCGAGCAGCGAGTCGTAGTTTGGCGGCACGACATAGCCCTGGTAGATGTGGGTGTCGATGCGCACGCCCAGGCCGCCGGGGATGTGCAGGGCGGTGATGCGGCCGGGGCTCGGGGCGAAGGTGACTGGGTCTTCGGCGTTTACCCGCACCTCGATGGCGTGGCCGCGCGGGGCCTTGCGGGCGCGCAGGCCGGGCAGATCGAGCGGCTCGCCGGCGGCGATGCGGATCTGCTCGCGGATCAGATCGACGCCCGAGACCATCTCGGTGACGGTGTGCTCGACCTGGATGCGCGGGTTCATCTCCATGAAGTAGAAGTTCGGCCGGCCGCTCGCCGTGCGCTCGAACAGGAACTCCAGGGTGCCGACGCTCAGGTACTTGACCGAGGCGACGGCCGCCTCGACGCGGGCGAGCAGCTCGGCGCGCTCGCTCTCGGTCAGCGCCGGCGAGGGCGCCTCTTCGACAAGCTTCTGGTGGCGGCGCTGGATCGAGCACTCGCGCTCGCCCAGGGCGATCACGCCGCCGTTGCCGTCGCCGATCACCTGGACCTCGATGTGGCGGGGGGCGTCGACGTAGCGTTCGATAAATACGCCGGGGTTGCCAAAGCCGGCCAGCGCTTCGGAGCGGGCGGTCTGCAGCTGGGCGAGCACGCGCTCGCGATCGACGACGATCTTCATGCCGCGGCCGCCGCCGCCGGCGGTCGCCTTGATGATCACCGGCAGGCCGATGCGCTCGACCGCTGACAGCGCCTCCTCATCGGTCTGGATGATGCCGGTGCCGGGCAGCACGGGGATGCCGTAGTTGGCCATGGTGGTGCGCGCGGCGACCTTGTCGCCCATCAGGCGCATGGTCTCGACCCGCGGGCCGATGAAGGTCAGGCGGGCGCGCCGGCAGACCTCGGCGAACTCGGCGTTCTCCGACAGGAAGCCGTAGCCGGGGTGGACGGCGTCGGCGCCGGTGATCTCGGCGGCGCTGATGATCGCCGGGATGTGCAGGTACGACTTGGGCGAAGGCGGCGGGCCGATGCACACGCTCTCGTCGGCGAACTTGACGTGCAGGGCGTCGGCGTCGGCGGTCGAGTGGATGGCGACCGACGGGATCTCGAGCTCGCGGCAGGCGCGGACGATGCGCAGGGCGATCTCGCCGCGGTTGGCGACCAGGATCTTTTTGAACATGGCTTGGGGCATGGGGGCCGCGTCCGGCCTAGCCGGCCTTGACGTGGAACAGCGGCTCACCGTACTCGACGGGGCGACCGTTCTCGGCCAGGCAGGCGACGACCACGCCGTCGACGTCCGACTCCAGCTCGTTCATGAGCTTCATCGCTTCGATGATGCACAGGGTCTGGCCTTTTTTGACTCGCTGGCCGATCTCGACGAACGCCGGCGCCTCGGGGCCGGGCGAGCGGTAGAAGGTCCCGACGAGCGGCGCGGCGATGACGGTGAGGCTCGGGTCCGGGGCGGCGCTGGCCGGTCGCGCGGCCGGGGTGACCCCGCTCTGCTCGCTAGGGAGCGGCTGCGGCACCGCGGCCGGGGCTCGCTGCGCCGGACCTATCGCCGAGATCTCGGCCCGCCGGCTCTTGAGGCGCAGGCGCTCGCCGGTGGGGCGGACGAGCTCGAGCTCACCGAGCTCGAAGTCCTTCATCACCTGCGCCAGGGCGCGCACATCGCCCAGCTGAAAGGGGCCCTGCAACGCGCCCTCCGGGTCGCCCTGACCGCCGCTGCCCCCGGGGCTGTCCGGCTCGGCGTCCGGAGTCTTGGCGGGGGCCGCGGTCGCGGCAGCGGGGGGGGGTGAAGCGGGGGGTTTGGCGGTCATGAAGTTCCTCAGCGAGTCGCTTGGGCAGCCGGGCTGCCGGTTCGTCGTTGTGTCGCTTTGTCAAAAG
The DNA here is from genome assembly GCA_044222245.1 of Polyangia bacterium. Taxonomy (GTDB): domain Bacteria; phylum Myxococcota_A; class Polyangia; order Palsa-1104; family JAEUJZ01; genus CALFML01. The sequence continues at coordinate 17,876 of JBGANQ010000108.1, forward strand.
GTCCGAGTAGCCGTCCAGCAGACCTGCGGGCAGCGAGGGTCCGGGGACGACCGGCGCGGCCAAGGTGGCATGACACGCCGGGCAGATCAAGATGTTGGCGAGCGGTTTCGCACCCGACAAATGGGAGCGGCCCCGCAAGCGGCGCAGGTGCCCGACCAAAGCGCCAGCGCGCCTGCGGCCAGCCGGCCCAAGCTGGGCTCGTCCGGTGGCGTCCTGTCCGGTCGGCCGTGGCCCGCCGCTCGCTCGTCTTTGGGCGCCTCCGGGCCGCGAGGGCCGTCGGCGAGATCGCCGGGGAAGGGCGGGGGTAGCCGCCTTGACGCCACGTAAGGGCAGGCGGTAGCCTAGTCGCGGAGGATATGTTGGCTGACAAGCGAAAAAGCATCGGCAACACCCTGCTAGGTCTGTTTGTCGTCCGACCCGAGGATGAGATCGCGGAAGACCCACCGCCCGCAGAGGGCAACGCCGCGGCGACTGCCGGGCCGACCAAGGGTGGGACCGGTGATCCGACGGTCGACGATCTGATCGCTCGCTACTCGGGGGGTGCGGGGCAGAAGGCGGGCAGTCGGCCGCCGCCGCCGCCACCGCCGCGGCCGGGGACCCGCCCGCCGCGTCCCTCGACGCCTGGCATCCCGGCCGCCGCCGAAGCTGCCCCACCCGAGGCCGCCGGCCGCGCCGAAGCCGCGCTGCCCGCCGCCAAGGTCCCCGAGGTCAAGGTCGACTTCCCGGCGGTGCTGCGCCGCTCGGGGCTGAGCGATGACGAGCAGGGCCGGGTGGACAAGACGATCACCCTGCTGCACACCCTGCCCGCCGAGACGCCGATCGAGGTCCGCCGCCAGATCGTCGGCGCCTCGCTGTCGGCCTTCGGCATCCCCGTCGATCAGATCATCGAATCCGCCGCCCTGCACTTGCGCGCCCTGGACCGCCACATTAAAGAAGGTCAGAAACAAACCCAGACGCTGCTCGAGCAGAGCAACCGCCGCCTCGCCGAGCTCGAGCAAGAGGTGGCGCGCGTCAAGCAAGTGATGCAAGAACAGCTGGGCCTGCAACAGGGCCTGACCACGGCGTGCAATATGCAGAAGCTGCGCGTGCAAGAGGTGCTGGAGTTCTTCGGGCGCGAGGCGCTCGACAAGGTGGCCCAGACCTCGGTGAAGCTCCGTGACAAGCTGCAAGAACCCTGAAAAACCTCCCGCCCCATCGCAAGGTCGCCGCGCGACCTAGTCTAAGGAGCTTGTGTAATGTCGGTATTCGGACGTCTGGGCAACCTGTGGAAGGGCTTTATCAACCTGTGGATCTCGGATGTCGAGAAAGAGCATCCGGAGATCGCCTACGAGAACGCCATCAACTCGATGATCGAGAAGTACACGGCGCTCAAGCGGGCGACTGCGGCGATCATCCGCCGCCGGGAAGAGCTCTCCGAGCGGCTGACCGGGCAGCAGAAGGAGCTGGCGCAGATTAGCCACGACCTCAACGCCGCGATCGAGACCAACCAGGATGACCTGGCGGTGGTGCTGATCCAGAAGAAGAACGCCCTGGAGGCGTCGGTGACCGAGCTGCAGGCCGACCTCGACCTGGCGCAGAAGGACGCCGAGAGCGCCAAGACCTCGCTCCTGTCGGTGCAGAACGAGATCAAGAAGCTCAAGGCCGAGAAAGAGACGATGATCGCCAAGATGGCGTCGGCGCAGGCCCGCATGCGCATCCAGGAGCAGCTGGAGGGCCTGTCGGTCGACTCCGACGTCCAGGCGCTCGACAACGTGCGCACCCACATCCGCACCCAGGTCGCCCAGGCCAACCTCACCAAGGAGCTCGGCGAGACCAACCTCGATGCGCGGCTGGCGGCGCTGCGCAACACCTCGGGCGATGTGACGGCCAAGCAGCAGCTGGCGCAGCTCAAGGCGGCGGCGGCGGCGCAGAAGGCGGCGGTGGGCGGCAAGGTGATGTAATAAGCGTCGCCCTGGCGGCTGCCTCTGGCGGCGCGGGCCGGCTCCTGGTTCTTTTTCTCTCACGGCGGCGGTCCTCTGTCGCCTCTGGCATTGCGCGGCAGGCCCCAGGGCCGCCGCACGGATCAAGGCGCGTCGGCTGCGGCCGACAGCGCGGAGAATCGCGATGAAACTTACGCCCTTCGCCAAGATATTTATCGCCCTCATCATCCTCTCGGTGGTCGGCTACGTGCTGTACGCCAAGCGCGACAGCGTGCAGCAGTGGGCCAACACCGGCCAGGGCGGCAAGTCCGAGCGGCACGCTGTCGAGAAGTCCGAACCGGGCGGCAGCAGCGCGGTGGGCAAGGAGGACTTTAGCGCCATCGGCGCCGCCCGCGAGGCCGGCAAGAGCGGCGTCACCGGCGTCGCCAAGACCGAGGTCGGCTCGGGCAAGCTCGGGCGCAAGCTGGTGGTCGGCATCAACACCTGGGCCGGTCACGCCCCGGGCATCATCGCCAACGCCGGCCTTGCCGGCGGCGACAAGAACTCGATCTACCTTAGCAAGTACGGCCTGGAGGTCGAGTTCAAGCTGCTCGAAGACCCGCAGACCAAGCTCGCCGCGTTCATCAAGGGCGATATCGACATCATGTGGGACACCGTCGACTCGTGGGCGCGCGAGGCGTCGGCGCTGGCCGAGCAGGGCAAGGGCGGCAAGGCGATCCTGCAGCAGGACTGGTCGCGCGGCGGCGACGGCATCGTATCGCTGAGCAGCATCAAGAGCGTCGAGGATCTCAAGGGCAAAAAGATCGCCACCACTCGCTACACGCCCTCGCACTGGCTGCTGCTTTACCTCCTCTCGCAGTCGGGGCTGAGCGCCGCCGACAAGGCGGGGATCGAGAAGAACCTGGTGTTCACCGCCGAGGCGCCGCTGGCCGCCGCCGCCTTCAAGGCCAAGTCGGTGGACGCCGCCGTCACCTGGGAGCCGGACCTGTCGGGCGCCGTCAAGGCGCGCTCGGACGAGGCCTACATCCTGGTCTCCACCGCCGCCGCCACCAACGTCATCGCCGACTGCCTGGTCGTGCAGAGCGACCTTATCGCCAAGGCCCCCGAGACCCTGACCGCCTTCATCCACGGCTGGTTTGACGGCATCGAGTTCATCGGCCGCGACCCGACCCAGGCCTACGCGGTGGTCGGCAAGGCGCTGAAGCTGTCCGAGGACGATGTCTCGGGCATGCTGTCGGGCCTGAAGCTCACCGCCTTCGCCGACAACGCCCTGTTCTTTGGCCTCGATGGCAACCGCTCGCAGTTCGAGGCGCTGTTTAACACCGCGTTTGTGGTCTGGCGCAAGCAGGGCGTCATCACCAAGGCGATCGACGCCAAGGACTTCGTCGACACTCGCTTTGTGGCGGCGCTGGCCGAGCAGTACCCGGGCCAGAAGGTGGTCGAGACGTTCAAGTTCGATCCGAAAAAGAAGCTGGATCCGGCCAAGGAGCGGGCGATCGTCAACAAGTCCCTGACCATCTACTTTACCCCCGGCAGCGACCAGATCATGGCCGGCAGCAACTTCGTGCTCGACTCGCTGGGCGACACGATGACGGCCTTTGGCAACACCTACCTGCAGATCGAGGGCAACACCGACAACACCGGCTCGCGCACCGGCAACCGGACGCTGTCGCAGAAGCGCGCCGACTCGGTCAAGGACTACCTCATCAGCAACTTCAAGCTCGATGAGAAGCGCTTCAAGACGGTCGGCCACGGGGCCGAAAACCCGGTCGCCCCCAACACCAACGAGGCCGGGCGCCAGCAGAACCGCCGGACCGACATCAAGGTCATCCTGAACGTGCAGTAACCATGGCCGACCCCGCACCCGAGCCCGCTGCCCCGAGCAGCACCGAGCAGGCGGCCCGTCCGGCGGCGGCTCCGGCGCCGGCCGTGGCCAAGGCGCCGGCAGCAGCGCCGGGCAGTGGCCTTTCTGCCGCCCGCACCCCCGAGCTTGGCCGCAAGCCGGCGGCGGTGGCGGTGCCGCTGCGCTCGCGCGAGCCGCTGTGGTCTTTGCGCAAGCCCCTGCCGCGCGATGCCCAGCTGTGGATCGGCATGGCGCTGCCGCTGCTCGTGCTGGGGCTGTGGATCGGCTTTACCGCCGGCAGCAAGCCCGTGGTCGGCCCGCTGTTTCTGCCCTCGCCGGTCGAGGTGCTCAAGGTCCTGGTGCGCGATCTGGTGCTCGGCAAGCAGGTCGGCACCGACGGCCACCTCGAGGTGGTGCGGGTGCTCCTCGATGCGGCGTGGGTGTCGTCGCTGCGCATCTCGGTGGCGTTCCTCTTCGCGACCGTGGTGGCGGTGCCGCTCGGCATCCTCATGGGGGCCTTTGAGCCGATCAACCGCTTCATCGATCCGATCATGGCGCCGCTGCGCTACATGCCGATCAGCGCCTTCATTCCGCTGACCATCCTGTGGTTCGGCATCGGTGAGATCCAGAAGATCGCGTTCTTGTTCCTCGGCGTGTTCGTCTACCTTCTGCCGGTGGTGATAAGCGCCATCCGGGCGGTGCCCGAGGAGCTGGTGCAGACGGCGCGCACCCTGGGCGCCGGGCGGCTGCAGGTGATTACTTCGGTGCTGATGCCGGCGGCGATGCCGGACATCTTCGACTCGTTCCGGGTGATGAATGCGATCTCGTGGACGTATGTGATCCTCGCCGAGTTCGTCAACACCACCCGCGGGCTCGGCTACCTCATCAAGCTCGCCGGTGATCGGGTCAAGACCGCGGAGATGTTCGCCGGGGTGATCATCATCGGCGTCATCGGCCTGTGCACCGACGCCCTTATCCGCGGCGCCGGCAAGCTGCTATTCCCCTGGCGGGAGGGCGACCGTGGCTGAGCAAGACTCTGTCGCTGGGCCGCCGCCGCCGGGCGTCCCGGCGCGCCTGCAGGTCGAGCCGCCGGTCGGCCTCACCGCCCCGGCGCCGCCGCACGCAGCGGTCAAGGCGAGCTTCCCCAAGCTGCGGGTCAGCGATCTGCACGTGGTCTACCGCGGCCGCAGCGGCGACGATATCGAGGCGGTGCGCGGGGTCAGCTTCGACATCCACGACAAGCCCCACATCGGCGAGCTGGTGGTGTTCCTGGGCCCCTCGGGCTGCGGCAAGTCGACGATCCTCAAGGCGGTCGCGGGCCTGTTCCCGCCGACCCGCGGCGAGGTGCTGGTCGAGGGGGTGCCGGTCGAGGGACCGGGCCGCGATCGCGGCATGGTGTTCCAGCAGTACACCTCGTTCTCGTGGCTCACCGTGCAGAAGAACGTCGAGTACGGGCTGCGCCTGCGCGGCGTCCCCGAGGCCGAGCGCGCCGCCGAGGCGCACAAGATCCTCAAGGCGGTGGGCCTTGCGCAGTTCGCCGCCAAGTACCCCAAGGAGCTCTCGGGCGGCATGAAGCAGCGGGTGGCGATCGCCCGGACGCTTATCAACAAGCCCAAGCTGCTGCTCATGGACGAGCCGTTCGGCGCGCTCGACCCGCAGACGCGGTGGGAGATGCAGGGGATGCTCATCGACATCTCGCACCGCGAGGACAACACCATCCTGTTTGTCACCCACGACGTCGCCGAGGCGGTGTACCTGGCCGATACGGTCTACATCCTGTCGCAGCGCCCCGCCCAGATCCTGCACCGGGTCGACATCCCGACGTTTGAAGATCGCTCGCTGGCGGTCAAGGCCAGCCCCGAGTTTCGCCGGTGCGAGGAGCAGCTCTTGACGCTGCTTTACAAGCAGTGAAGAGCACGCGCGAAAACAGCCTGGTGCGCAAAAAGGCCCAGCCGCCCTACAGCAAGTACGCCTTCTTCAACCCCTACAACCTGTCGCTGATCGCCGGGGCGGGGGCGGCGGCGGCGGTGACCGGGCACTGGTGGCTGGCGATGTGCGCGGCGGCCGGCGAGGCGCTGTGGATGCTGTTCGCGCCCGACTCGCGCCTTCTGCGCAAGCTGTGGTTTGACAAGGTGTGGGAGAGCGAGCTGTCGACCGAGCGCAAGAGCCGGCAGATGCAGAAGTTCAACTCCCTGCCCGACGCCGAGAAGTTCCGGGCGCTGGCCCTGCGCGAGCTGCAGGTGCGGATCCAGAACATGGCCCGCGACAACCCGAGCTTCAGCGTCGATCTTTTGAGCAGCGACCTCGGCAAGCTGGACGAGCTGGTCGACGATTTCCTCGATCTGGCGACGCTCAGCTCGCGCTACGAGGCTTACCTTGAGCAGTTCAAGCTCGAAGAGCTGGAGGCCGACATCCGCCGCTACGATCTGCAGTGCGAGAAGCTGCCGCTCGGCGACGAGCGGCGCACGGTGGCGCAGAAGAACCTGGCGGTGCTGCTGCAGCGCAAGGATCGCTACAAAGAGCTGCGGCGGAGCCTGCAGACGGCGCGCGGCCAGATGGACCTCATGGAGAACACGTTTCGCCTGCTCTCCGACGAGATCGTCAGCATGCGCAGCGCCACCGAGCTCGGCACCCGACTAGACGATCTGCGCGAGGGTGTCGAGGCGGTGCGCGCCGCCTCGCGCGAGACCGAGCGGTTCTTCCAGGCCGTGGAGAGCGGCAGCTAAGCCCCAAATGAAAGCGCCCACGGGCGTATAGGTGATGCAGCAATGTCTACGATGAGCCTGTCGAAAAACGGCCGCCTGCCGGTCTGGGCCGATGAGATCCGCCGCCGCTACCTGCGCGGCGAGTCCTCGCAGTTCGTGCTGCACGGCAACGTCCATGACCTCATCCTCGACGACCCCGACGGGTCGCTCGACAAGAAGAGCCCCGACGAGCGGCTGCTCCTGCTCCCGGAGTTTCTGACCAAGATCCTGCTCGACAAAAAGAACCTGGTGGCGCTTTACAACGTCTCGACCGGGGTGCGGGTGGTCAAGGGCAAGCTGCCCTCGGGCTTCGAGGAGCTGCTCATCAACAAGGAGCCGGCCAAGGTGCTGCCGCTGCTCGAGCGGCTGCTGCTCACCACCCAGGGCGCGGCGGTGGTGGTCGAGTACGCCGACACCGTGGCCCCGAGCGGCGAGACGAGCTTCTCGACGGTGGATGACCGCGCGGCGGTGGTCACGCTGCAGCGCTGGTCGACCCTGCCGGCGCTCGACAAGAACGACAGCGTGGTCTTTCTGCTGGTCGAAAACCTCTCCGAGCTGCATGGCAAGCTGGTCGCCAACCCGCGCGTCGCGACGGTGCAGATCCCGATCCCGGGCGCGCCCGAGCGGGCGGCGCTCATCCGCCACATCAACCCCGACATCCCCGCCGACGAGCTGGAGATGATGGCCGAGGTCACCGCGGGCCTGAAGAACATCCAGATCACCGGCATCCTCGCCCCGACCGACCCCGGCACCGATGACGACGCCGAGCGGACGCGCTTTATCACCGAGCTGCTCGGCGGCGGCCCCAAGGCCGGCGAGCGCGCCGCCAAGCTGGCCCAGATCACCCGCGGCATGCCGCGCGGCGAGATCCGCCGCCTCATCGCCCCCGAGGGCCCGCCCACCCCGTCGGCCGACGGCGACACCCGGGTCGAGCTCTTGCGCCTCATCGCCGCCCGCAAGCGCGAGATCATCGAGCGCGAGTGCTACAGCCTCATCGAGTTCGTCGAGCCCAAGCACGGCTTCGACGTCGTCGGCGGCATGGACGAGGTCAAGCGCGACCTGACGATGATCGCCAAGAACATCCGCGAGGGACGGCGCAACCGGGTGCCGATGGGCCTTTTGTTCACCGGCCCGATGGGCACCGGCAAGACGTTCGTCGCCGAGGCGTTCGCCAAAGAGAGTGGCCTGACGGCGATCAAGCTCAAAAACTTCCGCAGCAAGTGGGTGGGCGCCACCGAGGGCAACCTCGAGCGCATCCTGCAGGTCATCAAGGCGATCGGCCAGGTCCTGGTGATCATCGACGAGTGCGACCGCGCCTTCGGCAACCAGGGCGAGGAGGACGGCGGCACCTCCAGCCGCGTCATCGCCCGGATCAAAGAGTTCATGTCCGACACCTCCAACCGCGGGCGGGTGCTGTTTGTGCTGATGAGCAACCGGCCGGACAAGGTGGACATCGACCTCAAGCGCGCGGGGCGCCTGGACCGCAAGATCCCGTTTTTCTACCCGCAGTCGAGCGCCGAGGTGGAGACGATCCTCCTGGCACAGTTCAAGAAGAACCGGGTGCAGCACGAGCTCTGCTTCCCCGACCACCGCGAGGAGCTGCAGCCGATCGTCGGCATGTCCAACGCCGACATCGAGGCCCTGGTGCTCCTGGCCAGCGAGTATGCCAACCAGCGCGCCGAGGAGAGCGGCGCCGGCGCGACGCCGGCGGGGCGCGACACGCCGGTCAAGCTCGAGGACCTGCGGCGGGCGGCGCGCGACTACCTGCCGCCGCGCGATCTGGACATGCTGGAGTTCATGGAGCTGCTTGCGGTGTTCGAGGCGAGCAACCGCCGCATGCTGCCGCCCAAGTACGCCAACATGCAGAGCGACGAGCTGCAGGCGCGCCTGAACCACCTGAAGCTGACGGTCGGGCTGCGCCGCTAGGCGGGCGCGGACGAGCTTTACCAACCAAACGGACCACGAAGACTTTTTCAAGTGCGCAACGAGTGCGCAAGGAGTGATCGATGAACTTCGCACCTGAGATTCAGCTCTCGCCGGAGCAGGCGGCGGCGATGGCGCGCGGCCTGTACGCGGTCGCCCACGCCGATGGCATTCACGAGCAGGAGGCGGCTCTGGTCGCTGCGTTCTGGGAAGAGGCGGGCGGCAGTGAGAAGGCGCTCCACGAGCTGCAGCACCACAAGGCGATCACCAGCGATGAGCTGGCGACGGCGCTGGGGTCGGTCGAGCTGCGGCGGCTGTTCATCAAGACGGCGCTCCTTCTGGCGTTTGCGGACGGGCAGGTGTCGGGGAAGGAGAGCGAGCTGGTGCGGGAGTTTACGGCCAAGCTCGGGCTCGCGGGGGAGCTGGCGACGCTGGAGGGGCAGGTGAAGGACTTCCTGCTCAGCCAGCTGTCGCACATTCAGAACACCGATGCGCTGACGGAGATCGCCAAGAAGCTGGCGATCTAGGGCGGGCGTTTCGGGGCGGCTCGGGGGTTTCAGGCGGCTCGGGGGTTTTCTTCGGGTGAGGAGCGGGGCTGCTTCCGGGGCTGCGCCGGAGTGGGGGCCCCCTTCCCTGCGATCCTTTTTTGCCAGCTGGCGCTGACAAAAAAGGATCTCCGGTCGGCCCCACTCCTGTTTGCT
>JBGANQ010000018.1:0-127861 GCA_044222245.1 Polyangia bacterium
GTGGCGCCGCCTCGCGGCTGCTCGCCGGCGCGCTGACCTTGCTGGAGGCGGACGGTGACCATACTTTCTTCCTGTTTGCCGACCGGGTGCCCGAGCTGTGCAACGTTTGAAGATGCCCTCAAGAGGGCATCTTACTTATTATCTGCACAGGATCATTTAGAGATGCTGGAGCACCCTCGCGACCTTGTCTTCATTAGCTGCCACGAGGAGGACCGACCCTGGCTCGAGCGGCTGGAGGTAGAGCCGCAATAGCCAACCTGACTGCAGCCGCTGCGACACCCTAATCTGAACGCACGATCAGACTGGATCGCACCTCGAGGTCCCTCTTGCCTCGGCCGTCTGGCCCGCACGCAAGCCAACAAAACACCACTCAAAACACCACTCGCCTACACATGCTGGGACGCCTCTGTATGCGGTTAATGTGCGTTTCTCGTCGAGAATGCTATCTATCGGACAGGCGCATCATCCCTGGAGGAGACCCTGCGTCCAGCCAATAAATCGCGCTCGCGACCAGACCCCGCAGCAGCCGCATACAGAGGCGTCCCCGTAGTTGCAGGTGAGTGGCGGGTGGAGTGGTGTTTCCGCGCACTGCCCGAGCACGCCAGCGCGCGACGGAGTGCTCCGCGAGCACGCTCACTGCTGGGGGCGTCGCGCTTACAAATTGACGCCGACATAGAACAGCAATCGGTAGCGAATCCATACTTCGTAGCCAGGGTCGGCGAAGATACTCTTCTTCTCCGCGAACATGATGGGCAGGCTGAATAGATCCACTCCGCAATGAAAGCGTGACGGCGAGCCGGGGATCCTGTACTTGAGCCCGAGCTCGGGGACAATCAGCCCACCATTGTAGACATCGATCCCCGGTGCGAAGTGACTCCACCTGGTGGTCTCAATCAGTCGGGCGTAACCAACGAGCAGTCGCGGGTAGATATAAAGGCCGCGAATGGCTGGAATCGCGATATCACGCTGTAGACCCATGGCAAGCAGGAAGGTTTGCCAAGCCTCGACTCTTGACGGATTGGCGAGCTCTCCCTGCAGAGACAGCAGTAGGTATAAATTGCGCGCGCGGTTTATCGCATATCCACCTTCCAAAGCGAGGCTTAATCGGTACTCGGCGCTGGAGCTGGTGAGCGAAAAGGAAGGGGTCGGCCACGCCTCTCCAGAGAAGCCAAGCTGGGCGTTGAACATGACCCCATGGAGCGGATCGGGCGGCAATCCGAGCTTCGGCGGCAGAGCCGGGGGCGAACCGAGGGGGGGCGACGGCGACCGGCTGGCAAATCCCAAGTAAGTCGGGCGCCTGGGATCGCTGACATCGTAGAGGACCGCGTTCTGCTGCGGCAGCTTCAGGTGCAGCACCGTCCCCACGAGGTCCAGGGTCACCCGGCTGCCCACTTTCAAGGTGAACAGCTCGTGCGAGTGGGTAGAGTCATCCACTTGATAGGCAGTGACATCCTGGTCCTCTGCGATGTAAAGGACTCCGTTGCCCGGCTCGGCAGCGGTCCGCGGCGGGAAGTGGATAACACCTTTTCCCAATATCCGCGGCTGCCCGGGGGTCGATGCAGGCAGCGGCGCGGCGGGGGCAGCCAGCGGCTCCATGCTTGCCTTTATCGCGTCTACCGAGGTGGGCTGCGGGGCTTCCTCGCTGTGGGCCAGACGCACACAAGCAACCATGAAGATAAGAGCAACGCCGAAAGGTCGAGAGTACATGCAGAGCGTTCCAGGATAAGTTGATAGTCGCTAGCAGCCCCGGGAACTCAGCAACGCCCATGCCATGCCCAGCGCGCCGCAGCCGCGGTGGTATGGCTGAACGCCCCCGCGATGTGCTACCTGGCGACTATCGTATCCCGGTGGGCACAAGGGTCTATCTGGCGATGAAAATCTGAGACCGTCCGTCCTGCAGTCTGACAATTGCGCCAGCCTGAAGCGGAGGAGCCTACTCGGGCAGCATGCTTGGCGGGCTGTCGTTCGGGCGCAGGCAACGCCCGCCAGCGTCTCGCTCAGCTGCAAGATCATGCGCGGCTCGGCTGCGGGCAGCCCGACTCCAGGGGGGCTGAGGTTTCGCTGCGCGGCTATAATATTTCTGACAAGCTCCACTTCATCCCCGCAGTCCTGACCAGGAAAGGAAGCAATATGCGCCTCACCATCGCTCTGGCTCTCGCTCTGGCTTTGAGCCTGTGGGTAAGTAGCGTGGGCGCCACCTGCCGCCCCGGTGGCATGCAGCGTGGCGAGCTGCTGGCCCTGAAGGCAGCCCAGTGGCAGGTGCCAAGCGATGCGCGCCGCCAGCAGCTGGCCCTGGACCTGGTCGAGTGCCTGGCCGATCCAGATCCAGTGCTGCGTGACGAGGTCGCCTTCGAAGCGCTGTCGGCGTGGATGCGCGACGAGAAGCTGACCACCGCCACCGTGCAAGCGCTGCGCACCACCCTGCTGCCGCACCTGAAGGCGGCGGACCCGCAGGGCTTTGCCCGCCCGTTTGCCGCGCTGGTCCTTGCCGAAGTGGCGCGCGTCGACCGCCGCAAGCCCTACCTGTCGCCGGTGGCGCGACAGGAGCTGGTGGCCGCCGCCGCCGCCTACCTGTCCGGCGTGCGCGACTACCGCGGCTTTGAGCCGCAGGTCGGCTGGCGCCACGGCGTAGCCCACGGGGCCGACCTGATGCTGCAGCTGGCGCTCAACCCCGCCCTGGGCCGCAGCGAGCACGAGGCCATGCTGGCAGCCATCGCCAGCCAGGTGCTGCCCAGCCACTTCTACATCTACGGCGAAGGCGAGCGCCTGATGGCACCGGTGTTCTATCTGGCCCGACGCGACACCCTGACCGCGACCGATTGGGAGGCCTGGCTAAGCCGCCTGGTATCGGCGCGCCAGCCAACCCAGCCTGCGTCCCAGGCAGCGCTGGCGCAGGCGCACAACCTGAAGCAGTTCCTGTATCCGCTGTTTGCCGCGCTCAGCCAGAGCCCGGATGCGGCGCAGCGCGAGCGCCTGCTGCCAGCCCTGATCCGCGCGCTCAAGACTCTGGATTGAGTCTGCTCAGACCTGAGTACGGTCTACAGCGTCGCCCACCCGGCGGGACCCGCCGCCGTCATCGCTGCGGCAGCTGCCAGTCAGCTGCGCGGCCTGCAGGACAGCGGTCCCTGCAAGGTCCCGCTAATCCGCGTTGCCGGGCCCCAGGCGGCCTCCAACAAGTGCATCAACACTTGTCGCCAACGCGCGTGGCGACACAGACGTTCTGCTCGCAGCTCAGGCGGTGACGCAGCCACACCAGGTTCTTCCCGCAGTCCCCGCTTGGGAAGGCGCGGCCGCGCTTGTGCTTGGGACGGGCGATCGGCTGCCCCTGCGCTGACAGCCAGCAGTCAGCCACCGTCTGGCAGGGCACCGGGCTGACGGGGACCGGGACGGCCGGCGGCGCGGCCAGAAGAGACAGCATGAGCGCGAGAGACTTGGTCATTGAACCTGCCTGACAGTCGCTGATTTGCGCCGCGTCCTCGGCGGCCGGAGATCCAGATAGTACCACCTTGAGCGGCCAAAAGTTAGACATCTGGTGTCCACCTGCGAGCATCCCAAGCTGCGCCGCAGCATCTATCGTTAGCTGCATGAACAAAACAATCAGTCTGAGCGCAAGCGATCTGCCAATCCACTCTAGCGGCGGCCGGTTGGAAAATACCCTGCTGTTTCGCCGCGACCCGGTCGCATTCATGCAGAGCCTGTGCGGTGGCGGCGATCTGTTCCGCATCCCGCTGGTCGACAAAAACGTAGTAGTCGCCACAGGGCCCAGGGCGATCCAGCAGATCATGGTCGATAACGCCGCAGCGCAGGAGAAGGCTTCCCTGCTGCGCTATCTCCTTTACCCAATCCTCGGCGAGGGACTGCTCACCAGCCGCGGTGAGCTGTGGCGCCAGCAGCGGCGGCTGATGGCGCCGATCTTCCAGCCCGCCCAGCTCGCCCAGCTTGCCGGCAGCATGGTCGCCTGCGCCCAGCGCGACGTCGATACGTGGCGGGACGGGGCCGAGCTCGACATGCTGCGCGAGACCACGCGCATCACGATGAGCGTCGCCGGCCGGACTCTATTTGGCGCCGAGACGTTCTCGGAGGCCGATGAGCTGGGGGCGGCGCTCACGGTGGTCGTGGCGTGGGCGGGCGGGGGTCTGGGCCGGACGCTGCCGTATCTGCAGATGGCGCTGCGCGGCTCGCTGGTGGAGCTCGCCCACCGGCTGCCCGGACGGGCCTCGGCGCTGTCGCTGGCGCTCGCCGAGCAGCTCAACGGACCGCTGCTGCTGTGGGGCGAGCACGATCGGCGGATGAAGGCCGCGGTCGCGCTCTTGCACGAGCGCGTCCAGCGCATGATCGACGAGCGGCGCGCCTCAGGACAGCTGCAGGAAGACCTGCTTGGGCGGCTGCTGAGCGCGCAGGACGAAGGCCAGAAGGCGCCGATGACCGACACCCAGGTGCGCGATGAGGTGCTCACCCTGTTTCTCGCTGGACACGAGACCACCGCCTCGAGTCTGGCGTGGGCGCTGTACCTTTTGGCCCGCCACCCCGAGATCTACCGCCAGGTGCGCGCCGAGGCTGATGCGCTGACCGGGCCGCCCCGCTACGAGGACCTGCCCCGCCTCGCCCTGACCCAGCGCGTGTTCAAAGAGACCATCCGCCTCTACCCGCCGCTGCCGGCCTTCAACCGCGACACCAAGACCGAGCTGACGGTCTGCGGCTACACCCTGCCGCCCGGCACCGTGGTGCTCATCTGCCCCTACGCGACCCATCATCGTGCCGACCTGTGGCCGCAGCCCGAGCGCTTCGATCCCGACCGCTTCACGCCCGCTGGTGAAGCCGGTCGCTCGCGCTATGCCTACCTGCCGTTTTCGGCGGGACCGCGCACCTGCATCGGCAATCACTTTGCGCTGATGGAGGGAGCCCTGGTGCTGGCAACGCTCCTGCAGCGAGCGGACTTCGAGCTGCTCGGCGGCGAGGTGAAGCCGGTGTCGCTCGGCACTCTGCGGCCCCAGGGGGGGATGCCGATGCGAGTCCGACTGCGCCAGGGGGCGGCGCGGCGCGAGCTCGCGACCAGCAGCGCGACTCATCTGTAAAGGCCGCACAGGAGGGATTCCATGCCCAAGATCATCCGCAGTGAGACCTACAATCCCAAGGACCTATCGGCAGCCGAGCTGACCGCTCTCATCGACCAGCTCTACAGCGTCCACCAGGAAATCTTTGCTGGCGTCGACCGCGCCGAGTTCGCCCGCTATGTAGTCCAGTCACCGGCCGACAAGACCCGCATCCGGGTTTCATATGGCGAGGGCGGCGAGCTGGCTGGCTATGTCGCGGTGCACGCCTTCCGCCGCACCTTCCGCGGCGAGCAGTGCACGGTGACGCGGGCCGAGGCGGGACTGCGCCGCCGCTATCGGGGCGACGGCGCCATGGCGACCTTCGTGCTCTCCCAGCTCCTAAAGACGCAGTGGGACTATGAGGGCGCGCATTACTACCTCGGCTGCCTGGTTCACCCCTCAAGCTACGCCTTCATCGCCCGCGGCGTCGACCCCCTGTGGCCGGCGCCCGGCGTCGAGATTCCTGCCGACCTGCACGCCTTCATGCTGGAGCTTGCGGACTCCTTTCACCTGGAAGTCATCGACCCCGCCCGGCCGCTGGTCCGGCGCGTCGGCTGGATCACGCGCGACACCGAGGTCGAGCGCCGCTACTGGCAGAGCACCGATCACAAGGCGCCGCGCTACTTCATCGAGCAGAACCCTGGATATGGGAGCGGCCACGGCCTCCTTACGCTGTTTCAGATCGACCCCGCAGCAGCGGGCAAGCTCGTGCTGAACTGGGCCCGCATCGCGCTTAGAAAGCGGCTCCAGCGGCTCACCGGAACCTTGGAGCGCAAGGTGCTGCGACCCCGGCTCGCGGCGGATGCGGCAGAGAACCTGCTGCGCGGATTCGAGCAGGCGAGCGGCCGCAACCTCGACGGCATCCGTCGGCTCGGGATTGTCGGCTCGCGCTATCCGGTGGCGGCGCGTACGGTGCTGTTTCGCGCCGGCGACCCGGCCGACGCGATGTATGTGATCCTCTCAGGCTCGCTGTTCGTCCTGGCTGAGGGGCCAGGCGGGGAGGAGAGGGTCATCGACCAGCTGGGGCCGGGAGCAGTGGTCGGCGAGATGGCGATTATGACCGGCAAGCCGCGGAACGCGACCGTGCGGGCCGCCGCAGAGTCGGTGCTGCTGCGCCTGACCCTGCGCGAGGTGAAGCAGCTCCTTGCCGCCGAGCCACTGCTTGCCGAGCTGCTCTGGAAACAGATCGGCGCGCGGAGCTTGCCGGGGGCCGCTGCCGGCACCTCTGGCTGAGCCTCAGCGCCTGGGGACCGGGCCGGCGGCTGGTGGGAAAAGTGGGAAGGGGCGCTGCCGGCGGGTGAGCACTAGGCGTATCAGCGACGGAAAGACCAGCCACCCGCGCCTATCTCAGCATCGCTGGAGGAGCTCATCCGCGCCGCCGCCGAGGGGCAGAGCGATAGCCAGCCCGAGACGATCATCGCCATGCTGCAGGCGCGCATCGGCAGGTTCGAGGCCGGTCCGCGCCGCGCGGTGCTGGCGGCAGCGGTGTATGGGCAGACCTTCTGGCAGGGCGGCGTGGGCAAGCTGCTGGGGCTGGCCGCCAAGACGCCGGAGCTTGTCGCCTGGCTGCAGGCGCTCGTCGATGCGGAGCTTATCGAGCAGCACGCGACGAGTCAGATTCCCGGGCAGTGGGAGTATGGCTTCCGCCACGCCCTGGTGCGCGACGCCGCTTATGGGCTGCTCACCGAGAGCGACTGCAAGGTCGGCCACCAGCTGGCGGCGGCTTTCTTGGAGGAGGCGGATCCGCAGGTCGCCAGCGCCGTTTTGGCCTATCACTACCGCCAGGCCGGGATGTACGAGGCGGCCCTGCAGCACTACCTCCAGGCCGGCGACCGCTCCAGCCGGCAGTCGCTCGACGCCGAGGCGCGCCTGCACTACGCGGCGGCGACCGAGACCCTGGCGCTGCTCCCCGACACGCCGCCGCGGCGCCGGCTGCACGTCGACCTGCTACTAAAGCGGGTGCAGAGCGGCATGACCAGCCTGCCGGCCGAGTCGCAGCTCAGCCTCCTTGAGCAGGCGCAGGCGCTGCTGGAGTCCGTCACCGACTGCCAGCCGGCCGAGCCGACCGATCGGCTGCGGCGGGCGCGAGTCGATTTTTATTACGCGCGGGTCTACGGCTACGCCGGCCAGCCCGGGCGCGCCATGCCCTACTTTCAGCGCGTGCTGCCAGTCGCGCGCGAGCTCGGCGACCAGGAGCTGCTCACCCTGAGCTCGCTCGTCATCGGCATGGTCGAGCTGGCGCACGGGCAGATCGCCAAGGCGCGCGCCACCTGGACACCGCTGCTCGCGGTGGACGAGCAGCTCTTCGGCGCGACGCTGGACACCGGCCGCTGCCTGAGCTACCCGATCCTGGCGCTGGCGGCGAGCGGCCGCTTCGCCACCGCCACCGCGGCGCTGCAGCGCGCCCATAAGTGGGCCCGGCAGACCCAGCAGCCGGCGCTGCTCGGTGGCGTCCTGGTCATCGAGGGCTTCAGCTATCTGCTGGCGGCCGACTGGTCGGAGGCGATCCGCGCCAGCCAGGAGACCCTGGCCTGGGCTAAGCTGAGCGGCCAGGTGCTGCAGACCTACAGCGGGCTTGATACCCTGGCCTGGGCGCAGAGTCAGAGCGGCCTGCACGCGCAGGCGCTAAAGACCCGCGCCGAGGCCGCCGAGCTGCGGCGGACCATCGGGCGGACCCTGATTGATGACTGGTTTGAGGCCGCCGAGGCCGAGATCCTCCTCAACGCCGGGCGCACCGAGGAAGCCCTGGAAAAGGCACAGCAGGTCGCCGCCATGGCCCAGCAGGGGGGACTCCTGTTCGCCGCTGCGGTCGCCGAGCGGGTCTGGGGCAGCGCCCTGGCGCGGCAGGGGGCCAGCCTCGACGAGGTCGCGGCGCACTTTGGCGCCAGCCTGCTGACCTGCGAGCAGACCGAGCAGGTGAGCAACTCCATCCAGTGCCACCTCTACTGGGGTCGCGTCCTGCGCGAGCGGGCCGCCGAAGCCCAGGCGCAGCAGCACTTTGCCCAGGCGCTAGAGCTGCTGGCGGCCGGCGGCTATGAGCGCGGCCTTGCGTGGGCGCGCAGCCTCGCGCTCGGCGCCTAGAAGCAGGGACGACGGCCCCAGGCGCCAAACAGGGTCACGCCGATGAACGCAAAGGACGGATCGGTGAAGCCGCGCTCCAGCGCCGCGAAATCTGACTCGGTCAGCACGCCGGCGGCGATAAACGCCGGCCGCACGACCGCCAGCGCCATCCGGTGAAACTGCGCGCCGGCCTCGGTGCCGCGGCAGACTTCCGTGCTCCCTTCATGCCCGCGCTCGACCAGCTCGCAGCCGTCAAGCAGCCCCGGGGTGAGCCGCCCAAAGTACGGGTTCATGATTCCTTTTTTGTGCAGCCCGGCGAGCACTGCGCGGAAGCTGCGGTTAAAATGCTCCCCAGCGCTCGACTCCCAGTCCACCGCCGCCCAGGCGCCATAGTCGCCCTCTTCGACGCACAGCCAGCCCCCCGGGCGCACCGCCGCCCGCATCCGCGCCAGGGCCTTTCCCGGCTCGGCCAGGTGTCCGAGCACAGCGCGGCAGTGCACCAGGTCGTAGTGCCCGTGCTCAAGCTCATCCTCCACGATGTGGTGAGCGCGCACCTCGAGCTGCGGCAGGTCCAGCCCGCGCAGGAACCGCGGATTGACATCGGTCGCGACGACCCGCCCCTGCTCTCCCACCTGCTGCGCCAGCCAGCGCGCTACCGTGCCCTCCCCTGCCCCCACTTCCAGGCACCGCCACCCCGGCCGCAGCCCCAGGGTCTGCAAGCGGCGAAACGTAATCGGGTTGCACATCTTCTGCATGTAGCCGAGACGCTCAAGCTCGAATGCATCCTCGGTCTTGGTCGCGAAATAACGCTCCTCGCTCATAACCACATAGGAGTGGCACGCCGGCGGCCTGTCAAGCTCTTGTCGCCGCTCGCTGCCTGGCCGAAAATTCTGCTCGCGAAACAGCTGTCGAAGAAATTCTTGCGCGCTCGGCCGCGGCGGGGCGCGGCAGGGGCGCGGCCCGGCCGTCGCGGGCGAGGCAGGACCCGGGCACCGCGCGCTGGCATATCGATTGCTTTTGTTCGCTGCGTAACATGCGCTTGAAAATGGAGCCCACATGAACCGCCACAGCCAAGACACCACCAAGCTTCAACTCGCGGGAAAGCTCAGCGATGAGCACGACGGATTGGAGCAGTGGTTCCTGCAGCTCGCCGAGCGCGCGGCCACGGGCGACCCGCGCGAGTGCGATGCCCTGTGGAGTAACTTTGCCAGGAAGCTCGAAAATCATATGGCGTTCGAAGAGCGCGAGATCTTCCCCGGCTACAGTCAGAAGGGCGTGGTCGAAGCGAGCATCGTCCAGCTGCTGCTGGCGGAGCACGCGGCGCTGCGCGAGCAGCTCACCACTTTGGGGGTGGACCTGCAGCTGCACCTGACCAACGCCCCGGTCATAAATGCCTTTATTGCCCGCCTGCGCGACCACGCGCGCCGCGAGCGCGAGACAGTCTACCCCTGGCTGAAGGCGCGCAAGCAGAGCGCGGCCGCCGCTGCGGATACAGGTGCCGCGGGCTAAGGGGTGCCGGCACCTGGCAGCGACCCACGACCGCGCCGAGCTTGTGCCGAGTGGGCGCAAAATTTTTTGCTTTCGTTCGCTGCTGCGCAAGTATTGCGCAATCCACATGCAGAAACCCCGTCCGCGCTGGCATGACAGCTGCATTGTCTCTGCCGCGCAACCACGGGGCCGCTGATGACCGATCAAGAAGGCGAACCACTGAACTCTCTGGTCCCGCATGCAGTGTCGGCGGAGCTGACCTGCAGCCAGCTGCGCGTCGAGGCGGCGGGACTGACCGAAGCCGAGGCCGCCGCGCGCCGCGGGCAGCTTGGCGAAAACCGCCTGCCCGAGCCGCCCCGCCAAAGTGAGCTCCGCCGCTTCCTGCGCCAGCTGGAGAGCCCGCTGGTGCTGGTCCTTATCGGCGCGGCCGTTATTGCCACGGTGGTCGGCTTCACCGAGAGTGGCGGGTCGTTCCTGCTGCGCTTTGGCGACGCGCTGGCGATCTTGATGATCGTGCTGCTCAACGCCCTGCTCGGCTTCTTCCAGGAGCACCGGGCCGAGTCGGCCCTGCGTGCCCTCAGCCGCTTGTCGGTCCCGCGCGCTCGCGTGCTGCGCGGCGGCGTGCTGGTCGAGCTGCCGGCGGCGGCGCTCGTCCCCGGCGACATCATCGAGCTCGCGACCGGCGACGCGGTGCCGGCCGACGCTCGGCTGTTGACGGCCACCGACCTGCGGCTGGACGAGTCGGCCCTGACCGGCGAGAGCGAAGCGGTGCTCAAGGACGCCACGGCCGTGCTCCCCGCCGATACGCCGCTCGCCGAGCGCCTCGGCATGACCTACCTGGGGACCTTCGCGGTGCACGGCAAGGGGCGTGCGGTGGTGGTCGCCACCGGTGCGCGCACCGAGCTTGGCCGCATCGCGGTGGCGCTCGGCAGCACGCCGAGTGAAGAGACGCCGCTGGAAGTGACGCTGCGGGTCTTTGGCCGCCGCGTGCTGTGGGTCTGCATCGCCGTCAGCGCCCTGCTTTTTGCCTGGGGGCTCGGGCGCGGCGGCAGCAGCTGGCACCTCTCGCTGCTGCAGGCGGTGAGCTTCGCGGTGGCGCTGATTCCCGAGGGACTGCCGGCGATCACGGCCATCGCGCTCGCCCTGGGAACTCAGCGCATGGCCCGCCGCGGCGTCATCGTCCGCCGGCTGCCGGCGGTGGAAGCGCTCGGCGCTACCAGCGTGATCTGCACCGACAAGACTGGCACCCTGACCCAGAATCGCATGACCGTGCGCGCCATCTATGCCGCCGGGCAGCGGCACGAGGTCACTGCGGCGGCGGCGCCAGCGCTGCGCGAGCTGCTTATGACCGGCGCCCTGTGCAACGATGCCCAGCTCACCTTCGCCGCCGAGACCGGCGCCGAGACCCTGACCGGCGACCCGACCGAGGCCGCGCTGCTGCGCGCCGCCCATCACGGCGGCTGCAATCTGCAGCAGCTGACCACCAGCCACCAGCGCCTCGCCGAGGTCCCTTTTGACTCGGAGCGCAAGCGAATGGCGGTGCTGGTGCGCGGAGCGGACGGGGAGCTGCGGCTGCACGTCAAGGGCAGCCTCGAGTCGGTCCTGCCGCTGTGCACTCACTATCGCGACACCGATGGCGAGCGCCCGCTCGCCGAGTCGGACCGCCAGGCGATCGAGCGCGAGGTCGAGCGGATGACCGCTGAGGCGCTGCGGGTGCTCGTCCTGGCGCGCAAGCCAGCCGGCGACGCGGGGCTCGATGAGTCGGGGCTCACCTTCCTCGGCCTTATCGGCATGCTCGATCCGCCGCGCCCCGGCGTGCCCGAGGCCATCGCCGCCTGTCACCAGGCCGGCGTCGCGGTGGTGATGATCACCGGCGATCATCCAGGCACCGCCACCGCGATCGCTCGCGAGATCGGCCTGCTGAAGCCGGGCGATGAGGTCCTGACCGGCAGCACCCTGAGCGCGCTCAGCGACGAAGAGCTGCGCGAGCGCTGCGTCCGCACCCGGGTCTTCGCGCGCACCACCGCCGCCCAAAAGCTGCGCATCGTCCGCGCCTTTCAGAAGGCCGGTCAGGTGGTGGCGATGACCGGCGACGGCGTCAACGACGCCCCGGCGCTGCGCGAGGCGCACGTCGGCATTGCCATGGGGCGCGACGGCACCGAGGTAGCGCGGCAGGCCGCCGACGTCATCCTCACCGACGATCAGTTCGTCACCATCGTCGCTGGCATCCGCGAGGGGCGGGCGATCTACCACAACATCCAGAAGTTCATCGTCTACCTCCTGTCGTCAAACGTCGCGCTGGCGCTGGCGGTGTTCGGCACTCCCTTTGCCAAGGACTCGCTGCCGCTGACCGCCCTGATGATTCTGTGGATCAACCTGGTGACCAACGGACTGCCGGCGCTGGCCCTGGGAGTCGAGCCGCCCGATCCGGCGCAGATGCGGGCGGCGCCGCGGCAGATGGTAAACCGGCTGTTTCAGCGCATCGACTACCTGGGAATCGCGCTGGCAGGGGTCATCATGGGCTTGCTGGCGCTTGGCATCTATTTCGCTCCCCGCTGGACGCCGCTGCTCTCGCCGCAGCAGGCCCGCACGCTGGCCTTTGCGCTGCTCGGCTTCGCGCCGCTGTTCCATGTCTGGAACTGTCGGTCGCGCGATCGCTCGGTGCTGGTGCAGCGGCCGCTATTTACGCTGCCGCTGCTCGGCGCGACGCTGCTCTCCGGGCTGGTGCACCTGGCCTCGCTGGCGGTCCCGGGCCTACGGCCGATCTTCCATACCTACCCGCTGGCCACCGGGGACTGGCTGCTGGTGGTTCTGCTCTCGGCCTGCATCGTCCCCGCCGTCGAAGTGGCCAAGCTGCTAGGGCGGCCGCTGCTGCGACCGGACCGCTGAACGCGGGTCCGCGGCTCGGGGCGCAGCGGGTGCAGGTCAGCGCCCGCGTTACGCCACTTCGGCCGGCGTGACAGGGCAGACTTGTTGCGGCCACCTCGCCCAGCCAAGGTCGTGGAGGAGCCGCGCCTACCGCCCCGAGCGCAGTTCCAGGCGATTTCCAGCGGGCCGAAAACGGTAGCCCGCGGCGAAGGGACAACGTCGTCTTGTATCGGCCATCGGGATCTTAAGCCCGACAAGGTTCTGCTCGAGAGAGAAACCCCAAATATCGTTCCGCGGCGGGGCGAAGGGCCGGCGGATCACTGCCTGGTGCGCCAGGGTGCGGCGAGCGCCAAAGACTCTGTCGCGAAAAACCCGAGCCCGGGCGCAAGAAATGCGGTGCTGCCGGGTACGGCGCAATTCCTGCCGGCGCCCAAGCCGGCTTCTCGGCGTGGCGGGGTTGGCGCGAAAATTGCGCTCAGCCTGCTCGCATGAACACCATCTCTCCCTCGCCGACGCAATATTATAAGCGAGCGCTCATGCTCGTTATCTTCGGCTCATTCGCCGTACTCCTTTACGCTGGCCATCGCATACAACAAGAAGCGGCGCCGATTCCGCAGCGCGTCGTCGATACAAGCGGCGAGGAGCTCATCGCCCCCGGACAGATCGCCGATGGACAGAATGTCTGGCAGGCCTTGGGCGGCATGCAGCTCGGCTCGGTCTGGGGACACGGCAGCTATGTCGCTCCCGACTGGACGGCGGACTACCTCCATCGGGAAGCGCGCAGCGTGCTCAATCAGTATGCCCGCCAGGGCGGCGCGACAAGCTATGACGCCCTGCCCACAGAGGCCCAGGCGGCGCTGCAAGAGCGCCTGCGCGGCGCGATGCGCACCAACACCTACGCTGCGGGCACCGGCACCCTCCGCCTCTCCGCCGAGCGCGGGCGCGCCTACCGCGAGCTGGAGGCGTACTACAGCCAGCTGTTTCGCGAAGGCCGACGCGAGTTCGCCATTCCCGCCGGGACGCAGCGCGACCCGCGCAAGCTGCAGCAGCTGACCGCCTTCTTCTTCTGGTCTTCCTGGGCCGCCAGCACCGACCGCCCCGATACGCCGGGTATCTCTTACACCAACAACTGGCCGCACGAGCCGCTGGTGCATAACCGCCTGACCGGTGACGCGGTAGTCTGGACCGGGGTCAGCATCATCCTCCTTCTGGCCGGCATCGCCGGGATGGTCTGGTGGCGCGCCGCGCGCCAGCCCGAGGACACCGCCAAGGAGCCGCCCGACGACGATCCGCTGCTGCGCGCCCGGCTGACTCCCTCGCAGCGCGCCTCGCTCCTGTACTTCGGCGTCGTCGTCTTGCTGTTCCTCCTACAGATTGTTGTCGGCGTCATCACCGCGCACTTCGGCGTCGAGGGCGATGGCTTCTACGGCGTGCCGCTGTCGCGCTGGCTGCCGTACGTGATTACCCGCACCTGGCACACCCAGCTCGGCATCTTCTGGATCGCCACCGCCTGGCTGGCCGCGGGACTGTTCATTGCGCCGGCGATCGGTGGCGGCGATCCCCGCGGCCAGGCGCTGGGCGTCCACATCCTGCTCGGCGCGCTGGTCCTGGTCGTCCTCGGCTCGATGGCCGGTCAGTGGCTGAGCGTCATGCACCGCTTCGGCGATGACACGATGCGCTTTTATTTTGGGCACAGCGGTTACGAGTACCTCGATCTCGGGCGCGCGTTCCAGATTGCCCTGCTCCTGGGCCTGTTTCTATGGGTCGGCCTGGTGCTGCGCGCGGTGCTGCCGGCGCTGCGCCGCAAGGATGAGAGCCGCGGGCTGCTGCTCTTGTTTGTGCTCTCGGCGCTAGCGATCGCCGGGTTTTACAGCGCCGCGCTGGGCTACGGCCACCACACCCACCTCTCGGTGGCAGAGTACTGGCGCTGGTGGGTCGTGCATCTGTGGGTCGAGGGCTTCTTCGAGGTCTTCGCCACCGTGGTCTTTGCCTTCCTGTTTGCCCGCCTGGGTCTGCTCGATCCGCGCTCGACCGAGCGCGCCGTGGTCTTGTCTTCGACGATCTTCCTCTCCGGCGGCATCATCGGGACGCTGCACCACCTTTATTTCAGCGGGTCGCCGTCGCTGATCATGGCCCTGGGCTCGGTGTTCAGCGCGCTGGAGGTGGTGCCGCTGGTCTTTATCGGCTACGACGCGTGGGAGCACCTGCGCCTGGCCCGCCACCGCAGCTGGGTGCAGAAGTACCGCTACCCGATCTATTTCTTCGTCTCTGTGGCGTTCTGGAACGCGGTCGGCGCGGGGCTGTTCGGCTTTATGATCAATCCGCCGGTGGCGCTGTACTTCATGCAGGGGCTAAATACCACCCCGGTGCACGGCCACGCCGCGCTGTTCGGGGTGTACGGCATGCTGGGCCTGGCCCTCACGCTGTTCTGTCTGCGCGCCGCGGACGCGGAGCGCCTCTGGGATGAGAAGCCGCTGTGGGCCTCGTTCTGGCTGATGAACGGCGGACTTGCGCTGATGCTGCTGCTAAGCCTCCTGCCGGTCGGTCTGCTGCAGACGCGGGCCTCGGTCGACATCGGCTACTGGTTCGCCCGCAGCCCCGAGTTTCTGCAGACGCCGCTCATGAACACCCTGCGCTGGCTGCGCATCATCGGCGACTCGCTGTTCGGTCTGGGCGCGGTGGCGTTCGTCGTGTTCGCCGCCAGCCTCCTGCGCCGCCCGCGCCAGGCCAGCCTGCCGGGGCCCGCCTAGAAGCCTTCACCGCGCCCGCAGCGAGAGCTGGCGGGCGAAGCCGAAGACCCAGGCCAGGTAGCAGACCAGCGCGCTGCGCTGCAGCAGACCGACCCAGGCGCGCAGCGGACCCGGCGGAGCCGCCGGGTCGCCGAGGCCGAGCTTCATCAAGACAATCGACGCCAGGGTGGCGGCGCAGGCCGCCAGAGTCCAGCGGCGCAGCGGCTGCCAGCTTGGGTCGGCGCCGAAGCGACGCCAGAAGATAAAGCAGCTCACAGGCATAAGCGAGAACGCCAGCGCCCCGAGCAGCTGGTGCATCGTGCCGTGTCCGCTCCACGCCGCGCGCGGGGTCGACACCGGGTCCATGACGAACGGACCGGAGCCAATAAAGCAGAAGCCGAGGATCGTCAGCAGGATGGGTCCGGTGCTGGCGCGCGACGCGCTCGGCAGCTCGCGAGCGACGCCGCGCGCGAAGGTCAGAAACAGCAGCCCAACGACGACGAAGTTGCTGATCTGGACCCAGCCGCGGGGGCCGAGCGACAGCTCGCTGACAAACATACTGCAGGTGTCGTAGCCGGGCCGCAGCCAGCCCTCGAGCGTAAAGACAAAGACAAACAGCGCTGGCCCGAGCATCCCGGCTCGCGCCGCCCAGAGTCGTCGGTCCATTGCTTATTATTATTCCATGCCCGCCGGACCGAAAGAGCGCTGTTGGCCAGCCAGCCGCCCCGGCGGTCACAACGCCGCATCGCTGGGAGCAGCCCGCAGCTGACCCAGCGCGGCGCCTTCCGGGCTGGGTCCGCCCGGCTGTCCCGGGAGGCAGTGACGAATCGTTCCGCCGCCGTTCCCGCCGGCGCCTGAGACCGACCGCCCGCGGCGGGACTGGGCGCTGTGGATCTTAAGCCCGACAACATCATGATCGTCCCCAACGCCGATGTGCCGGGGGGCGAGCAGGTAAAGATCCTCGATTTCGGCATCGCCAAGCTGGCCGAGACCGAATCGGGGGTCAGCGAGGCCCACACCCGCGCCGACGCGCTGCTCGGAACCCCGAAGTATATGTCGCCCGAGCAGTGCAAGGGCAGCGGTGGGGTCGATGCCAAGTCCGATGTCTACTCGCTGGGGATCATCTTCTTTGAGCTGCTCGCCGGTCAGCCGCCGTTTCCCGGCACCGCCCACGGGGAGCTGATCGTCCAGCACATCATGCAGGAGCCGCCGCCGCTGGCGTCGCTTGCCGAGCCCGGGACGCCAGAGACCCTGCTGCGCCTTGTCCACCTCATGCTGAACAAGGACAAGCTGCAGCGCCCGACGATGCGTCAGGTGGTCGGTGAGCTCGATCGGCTGGGCGGCTACCTCAGCGGGGTCTATGGGGTCGTAAACCTGGCGGCCGGTAGCTCGGCACCGGGGACAAATCCCCTCCATCCGACGCCGCCGCCGGGCTGGGCGACCGGCCCGGGCCACGGCTCGCTGCCGGGCACGCCGTCCTTGCCGTCGCTTCATCCAGCGGGCGGGCCCACCGGCCCCTCGCATCCAGGGTTGACGCCGCTGCCGGGTGCGGCGAGCGCCGCGGCGTCCTCGACCCTCGGGCTGTCGGCGGGGCAGGTCCCGGTCAGCCCGCCGCGGCGGTTTCCCCTCAGCATCGTTATCGGTGGCTTGATCGGGGGGGTGGGCGTCGGCCTGCTGCTGATCTTCTCGCTGAACAAGCCGCCGCCGGCCCCGCCGCCGCCGCCGCCGCCGCGCCCGGTGGTCCAGCAGACCGCGCCGGAGCCGCCGCTGGTGCAGTGCACGCTGACCACCACGCCCGACGGCGCCGAGGTGATCCGCCAGCGCGACGGGCAGGTCCTGGGAGTCACGCCGCTGGTCCTCAAGTACCCGCAGGGCAGCAGCGCCGAGCCGGTGCGCGTCGTGCTGGCCGGCTACACCGAGATGCCGCTGACCCTGTCGTTCGACAAGGACTCCGAGCAGCAGCTCGAGCTGCGCCGCAAGAGCGGACGCGATAAGCGCAGCAAAGACCCCGGGGCAAAATCCAAAACCAATGGCAAGGGCTATGTTCCAAGCGACCTTACTGTTGTCGACTAAGCGGCTGCTCATTGCCCTGGCGCTGGTGCTGGGCCTTTTCGCCGTGGCAGGCCCGCAGGCTGCCGCAGCGCCCAATCCCTCCGACGAGGGGTGCAACCAGGACGACGAGTGCCGCGGCCACTTCATCTTGGCCAAGAGCCTGTACAAGCAGCAGAACTACACCGAAGCCCTGCAGGAGTTCCAGACTGCCTACAAGCGACGGCAGACGCCGATCCTGCTGGCCAACATCGGGCGCACCCTGCACAAGCTCGGGCGGCCCAAAGAGGCGCTGGATTACTACCGGCAGTGCCAGGAAGCGGCGAAGACCGATCTCGACCTGCAAGAGAAGCTGAAAGCCTACATCGCCGAGTCAAGCGCCCTGCTCGCCGCTACCCCGCCGCCGCCCGTCCCCGTGGAGGTGAACGAGCCGCCACCGTCGCCGCTTGTCCCGCCGCCGCCGCCGCCGCCCAAGCCGGTCTATAAAAAGGGGTGGTTCTGGGCGGTCATCGGCGTGAGCGCCGCGGTGGTCGTCGGCGGCGTCGTCACCGGGGTCGTGCTCGGGACGCGGACACCGATGGTGGACCCGCCGCTCGACCCCAGCGTTACCGTGATTCGCCCTATGTTTTAGCTTTTTATTAGCAGGAGCAGTTCCATGAAGCTTTCTGATGATCTCCGCCGCTTGGCTCGCCGCTTACGATTTCGCCTATTTGCTACCGCGCTCCTCGCCCTCGTCGTCCTCCTTGGGGGCCTGGGGAGCTGCGGCCAGGACGGTGCGGCCTCCCCCGAGATCACGGTGGTCGTCGATGTCAGCGGACTGACCGCGGATGTCACCTCGCTGTTTGTCAGCAGCACCCTGAACAACGGCTCACCGCAGTCAAGCCCCGACATCACCGGGCGCCTGGACGAGTTCGCACTCGCGCTGCCGCTTACCACGGTCGGCCAGCTGAACATCAAGGTCGTCGGGCGCTCGGCCGAGCGCTGCGTGGTCGCCACCGGCCAGGTGACCGTCGACATCAAGGCGCCGCCGCCCACCCGCTACACCGCCACCGTCACCCTGACGCCCACCGCCGCCGGCGCCGCCAAGGCCTGCACCCTGACCGTCAACGTCCTGGGCAAGGGCACCGTCACCTCGACCCCGGCCGGCATCCAGTGTGTCGGCGCCAGCAAGCTGAGCGTCCCCACCACCTGCACCTATGACTTCCCGGTGGGCACGCCCGTCGTGCTGGCGACAACGGCCGACCCCAAGAGCTACGGCACCAGCTACAGCGGCCTGTGCACCGGCACCAGCGGCTGCAACTTCACCTTCAGCGGTCCGGGCACGGTCACCGCCGGCATCGCCGCGCGCGTGTGCAGCAGCGGCAACTGGTGCTGGCATAACCCGCTGCCCCAGGGCAACACCCTGCGCGCGGTCTGGGGCGCCGCCAGCAACGACGTCTGGGCCGCTGGCGATGCCGGCACGCTGCTGCACTTCGACGGCGCCAACTGGTCGGCCCCCACGCCCATTGGCGCCGCCACCAACCAGGACCTCTACGGCCTGTACGGCACCAGCGCCACCGATGCCTGGGCGGTCGGGCTGAGCGGCGCCCTGGTCCACTGGGACGGCACCACCTGGACCGCTTCCCCGCAGAGCGGCGTGACCACCAATCAGACCCTGCGCGCGGTGTGGGGCAGCGCCGTCAATGACTACTGGGCGATCGGCGTCACCGGAACCATCCTGCACTAAAACCGCGCTCCGGGGCGGCGCGGCCACGGCGCATTCCCTGGGCGCGACCGGGCGAGGCCCACCGCAGGAAGACGCCGGAGTGGCCGCGCCGGCAGCGGTGCCTCAGGATCGAGCAGCCGGCAGCTCGCTCGGGCTGAGCACCGGCGCGGGGCGAATGCGACTGGCGAGCCAGACCAGGCCGACGCCGACGACCAGATAGGCGTCGGCGACGTTAAACACGGGCCAGTGGTGGAGGTAGACAAAGTCAACGACGTAGCCGCGGAACATGCGGTCGGTCAGGTTGCCGAGCGCCCCGGCGAGCAGGACGGCGTACGCGGCGTGCTCCTGCCACGGCGCCTGCCGGCGGCGCCACCACAGCAGCCCCAGGAACGACAGGCCGACGGCGCCAAAGCCAAAGATGATCGGCTTGCGCACCGGCTCGGGCACCCGCCGCAGCAGGCTGAAGCCGACATCGCGATTTTCAGTGTAGCGCAGCTCCAGCACGTTGGCGATGAGGGTCGCGGGCGGACGACCGCGCAGCTC
Source organism: Polyangia bacterium (assembly GCA_044222245.1). Lineage (GTDB taxonomy): Bacteria > Myxococcota_A > Polyangia > Palsa-1104 > JAEUJZ01 > CALFML01. The sequence continues at coordinate 19,536 of JBGANQ010000018.1, forward strand.
GCTCTGGGCGATGTGCTTGGTGGCGTGGTCGCAGCCGACAAGGCCCACCACCATCAAGGCAAACAGGAGGTACGAGGCACGGCGCTGCATAGGACTCTCCAGGTCGTTTAGGAGGAAAGCGGCCGGCCCGGGCGAAATATTCCCGCCCCCGGCCAGCCCGAGCAGAGATTCGCCGCTGCATCGGCAGGCCCCTGCGCGCGCGCGCGGCGCCCCGCCGACCCCGACCGCTCCCGGGCAGATGGTGACGGCGGCCTTACGGTGCGATATGGTCCGCCCTTCTCTGTTCCACCCCAATCATGAGCTCGCCGGATGACGGCGGCGACGAAAGGAACTGCGCCTTCATGCAGACACGAACCCTCGCTCTCCTTTTTGGAATCCTTGGTGCGAGCAGCGCCTACGGAAACCCCAGCGTCCCCGCCGCGCCAGTCAAAAAGCCGCTGGCCGCCCTGCCCTATACGCCGAGCCTTGAGCCGTCGTTCATGGATCGCACGGTCGACCCGTGTACGGACCTGTACACCTACTCCTGCGGCGGCTGGATGAAGCAGAACCCGATTCCGCCCGACCAGGCGCACTGGACGGTGTACGGCAAGCTTTATGACGAGAACCAGCAGTTCCTCTGGGGCCTGCTCGAGGAGGCCAGCCGACCCGAGGCCAAGCGGACGCCGGTGCAGCAGCAGATCGGCGACTTCTTTGCCTCGTGTATGGACGAGGCGGCCATTGAAAAGCGCGGGATGGCGCCGCTGTCGGCAGAGCTGGCGACGCTGGCCAAGCTGCGCAGCAAGGAAGAGCTGCCGCGCTGGCTGGCCTCTGCCCACCTGCGCCTGACCGGCGGCAGTCAGTCGCTGCTGTTCGGCTTTGGCGCCGACCAGGACCCCGGCAACTCCGAGCAGGTGATTGCCTGGACTGCCGCCGGGGGCCTAGGCCTCCCCGACCGCGACTACTACGTCAAGGAGGACCCCAAGTCGGTCGCCACGCGCAAGCGCTACACCGAGCACGTAGCGACCATGCTCGGCCTCATCGGCGAGAGCCGCCAGCAGGCCCAAAAGGACGCTAGCACCGTCCTGCGGCTGGAGACCGCGCTGGCTCGCGCCTCGCTTACTCGCGTCGAGAAGCGCGATCCGTACAAGGTCTATCACAAGCTGGCGGTCAAGAAGCTGCAGGAGCTGACCCCGGGCTTCCGCTGGCCAGATTATCTGGAGGCGAGCGGCGTCGGCGCGGTGAGCGAGCTCAATGTCACCGAGCCGGCGTTCTTCAGGGCCCTCGATGCGCTGCTGCAGTCCGAGAGCCTGCAGGACTGGCACGCCTACCTGCGCTGGCACCTGGCCGCGCTGTACGCGCCGTATCTGTCCGCCGCTTTTGTGCAGGCCGACTTCGACTTTTATCGCGCCTCCCTGCGCGGGGTCAAACAGCTGCAGCCGCGGTGGAAGCGCTGCGTCGGCTTTGTCGATCGCGACCTGGGGGAGGCGCTCGGCCAGGTGTTCGTCGACAAGACCTTCTCGCGCGAGCTCAAGGGCAAGACCCTGGACATGGTGGTGGCGATCGAGAAGGCCATGGCCAAGCGCGTCCAGGGCCTTGACTGGATGAGCCCCGCGACCAAGGCGCAGGCGCTGGCCAAGCTGAACATGATGCGCAACAAGATCGGCTACCCCGACTCGTGGCGCGACTACAGCACGGTCGCGATCCGCCGCGGCGACTTCGCCGGCAACATCGAGCGCGCCCTCACGTTCGAAGCGCGGCGGCAGCTCGGCAAGATCGGCAAGCCCGTCGATCGCAAGGAGTGGGGCATGACCCCGCCGACGGTCAACGCCTACTACAACCCGTCGATGAACGACATGAACTTCCCCGCCGGGGTGCTGCTGCCGCCGCTTTACGATCCGCGCCTTGATGACGCCCCCAACTACGGCAACACCGGCGCCACCATCGGTCACGAGCTGGTCCACGGCTTCGACGATGAGGGCCGCCAGTTCGACGCCAAGGGCAACCTGAAGGACTGGTGGACGGCGGACAACGCCAAGGAGTTCGAGCAGCGCACAAGCTGCATCGCCGATCAGTACGCGCAGTATGTGATTGTCGATGACATCAAGATCAACAGCCGCCTCACCCTGGGCGAAGACGTCGCCGACCTGGGCGGCCTGATCCTGGCGTGGATGGCCTGGCGCGAGGCGACGGCGACGGTCAAGCTGCAGGCCAAGGACGGGCTGACTCCCGAGCAGCGCTTCTTTGTCGGCTTCGCGCAGTGGGTCTGCGAGAACAGCCGCGACGAAGACAAGCGGCTGCGCGCCTTCACCAACCCCCACTCGCCGGGCATCTATCGGATTAACGGCGTGGTCGCCAACATGCCGGAGTTCGCCCAGGCCTTTTCCTGCAAGCCCGGCGCGCCGCTGGTCCGCGCCAAGGCCTGCAAGGTCTGGTAGGCGCCGCGTTCCCCGCGCGTTCCCGCAGCCGCCTGCTGCGGGGTAGCGCGGCGCGGGCCAGCGAGCGCGCATTCTGCACTACGATGGCACCGGGTGGTCGGTGGCGGCCGGCAGCGGCCAGCTGACCACCGTCCCGCTCTACGGCATCTGGGGCTCCGCCAAAAACGATGTGTGGGCGGTGGGCAGCAGCGGCACCCTGCTCCACTACGACGGCACCAGCTGGACCAAGGACGCCAAGAGCGGGGTCGTGACCACCGCTCTTATCTACTCGGTCCGCGGGCTGGCCAAGGACAAGGTCTGGGCGGTCGGCTCCGGGGGCGTCTTCCTGGTCTATGACGGCACCAGCTGGAGCACCGGCCCGATGAGCAGCTCGCTGGGCCTCAGCACCGCGCTGTCGCTGTGGGTCAGCAGCGCCGGCACGCTCTGGGCCGCCGGCTACAGCCCGACCTACGCCGGCGCCGGCATCGCGCGCTTTGACGGCACCGCCTGGACGACCCAGAACCCGATGGTGCCCAACTACTCCCTGCAGAGCTTGTGGGGCAGCTCGGACAGCGACCTGTGGGCGGTCAGCCAGTACGGCATCCTGGTTCACTACGACGGCACCGCCTGGTCCCTGCCGCCGCTGGCCACCCCGACCACCTCCTACCCGACCTTCTATAGCGTCTGGGCCAACGGGCTGAGCGACGTCTGGGCGGTGGGGAGCCAGGGCGTCATCCGCCGCTACAACGGCACCAGCTGGTCAAACTCACCGCAGAGCGGCGTTGTCACCACCAACTACCTGGAGCGGGTCTGGGGGACAAGCCCCAGCAACATCTTCGCCACCGGCGGACTCGGCGCCTTCCTCAAGTACGACGGGACCACCTGGGCCGCGGTGCCGCCAAGCGGCGCCGCGACCACCAACTACCTGTACGGCATGTGGACAAGCAGCCCGACCAACGGCTGGGCGGTGGGCGACAGCGGCACCCTGCTCAACTACACCGGCGCGAGCTACACCAACTCCGCCCAGAGCGGCGTCATCTCGACGACCGGCCTGCGGGCGGTATGGGGCACGAGCAGCTTCAATATCTACGCCGTCGGCTACAGCGGCACCATCCTCAACTACAACTTCTCCAGCTGGCAGAAGCTGACCTCCAACACGGTCTACGACCTGTATGGGATCTGGGGAACCGCCACCAATAACATCTGGGCGGTGGGCGGCAACGGCACCCTGCTGCGCTATAACGGCACCGCGTGGACGCCGGACGCCGCCACCTCCACCCTGTCCACCAGCACCTATCTGGGCGTCTGGGCGGCCAACGCGTCCAACGTCTGGGCGGTGGGCACCGGCGGCACCATCGCCAACTACAACGGCACCCAGTGGTCGCTCAGCGTAAGCGGCGTCCGCACCAACCTGTGGGGCGTCTGGGGCACCAGCCTGGCCGATGTCTGGGCGGTCGGCGACTCCGCGTCCATTCTTCGCTACCAGCCCTAGCGCGGCCCTCGCTCGGCTGGCTTCCGCAAGACAGTCCAGGACTTACGGCCCGGGACGGGCGGCCGCGGCACGGCACGGCTCCTGCTTGGAACCTCTGCCAACAAGCCTCTGCCGCTCGAACATCAGCCCGGTGGGGCGGCGGCCGGCATGATCTTGGACCCAGGAGAAGCCATGACGCCAGTATCGAGCATCGAGTTGGAACAGACCGCGCCCAGCCCGGAAGACCTCCTATCTGCCCACGAAGAGGGACGAGAGCCCCCGCACGCGGCCTCGCTGATGGCCCTTATTGGCGACGCCGCGGCGAGCGGCATCGTCGATTCCGCTGCGCAGCTGAGCAGCCAGGAGCTGCGCGGCCGCGGCGCCGACCTGCGCGCCGGCGACCCCGATGTGGACGCCCAGGACAACGAGTTCAGCGGCGAGCAGATGCCCGGGGCCAGCCAGCCCTCGCCCGATCAGAACAACGTCGATGACATCGACCGCGCCTACGGCCTGAGCGACGGCGACTCCGGCGCCCTGGTCTCGGCCGCAGAGCTCATCGACCGCCGCGACCGCAACCGCTGGGAGCTGGATCCGCGGTCCAAAGATCCGCAGCCCTAGCGCTGGCGCTGGGGCTGGCGGCGGGGCTGAGGCGGGCGCAGGCGCGCGGTGTGGCGGCGCGGCACAGACGTGCCCAACCGCAACACCGTCATGATTGGACGCCGCGCGGGTACCTCGGATACGATGGCAAGATGGAAGCCGCGCCGACTCCGCCCCCTAATAGCCGCCTGATCCAGACCGTCTTATACCTGGCCGACCCCTATCGCTACTACAAGCGGGTCTTTGCCCGCTGGGGAGACACCTTCCTGTTTCCCAGCTTCAATGGGGACGTGGTGCTCAGCCGCGATCCGCAGGCTGCCAAGATCATATTCACGCTGGATCCCGCCGACTTCACGGTGCATGCAGTGGATCGGCTGCGGAGCATCGTCGGCTCCCACTCTGTGCTGGCGCTCGAAGGTGACCGCCACAAGCGCGAGCGCAAGCTGCTAAACCCTCCGTTTCATGGAGCGCGCATGCGCAGCTATGGCACGCAGATGCAGGAGGCGGCCCTGCAGGAGATCAGCCGCTGGCAGCCCGGGCCCGGGCTGGACCTGCACCGCGCGATGCAGCGCATCTCGCTCACCATCATTACCCGCGCCGTGTTCGGCATCGTCGACCCCGCGCAGGTCGAGCGGACCCAGGCGGTCGCGACGGAATACATGGACAGTATGAGCCCGCTCGTCCTCATGTTTCCGTTCCTGGCCCATGACTGGCTGGGACTGTCGCCGTGGGCGCGCATGCAGCGGGCGCGGCAGGAGTTCGACTCCCTCCTTTACGAGCAGATTGCCGCCCGCCGCAAGCAGCCCGTCGGCGAGGACATCTTGAGCCTCCTTCTGAGCACCCGCTATGAGGACGGCAGCGGCATGACGGACGAGCAGATCCACAGCGAGCTGCTCACCCTGCTCATCGCCGGCCATGAGACCACGGCGCTGAGTCTGTCGTGGCTGTTTTATCACCTGTACCGGCACCCCGAGACCCTGGTCCGGCTCCGCCGCGAGCTGGACGCCCTGGGACCGCGCCCCGAGCCCGAGCAGATCGCCCAGACTCCTTATCTGGACGCCTGCTGCCAAGAGACCCTGCGCCTTTATCCGATCGTCGGCGAGGTGTTCCGCCAGCTGCGCCGCCCGCTGGAGCTCGGGCGCTTCCGGGTGCCTGCGGGCACGAGCGTCTCGGTCTCGGTGATCGGCCTGCACACCAACCCGGCGCTTTATCCCGAGCCGGAGACCTTCCGCCCCGAGCGCTTCCTGGAGCGCAAGTACTCGCCCTTTGAGTTCGTGCCGTTTGGCGGCGGAATCCGTCGCTGCCTGGGCGCCGCGTTCGCCATGTACGAGATGAAACAGGTGGCCTACGCGGTGCTCCAGAGCTGCGAGCTGGAGCTGGCCACCGCCCGCGTCATAAAGCCGGTGATGCGCGGGCCGACCATGGGCCCCAAGGGCGGGGTCCAGATGCGGCTCTGCCGCCGCCGCGAGCCGACGGCTGCGCAGTCCTAGGCCGCTGCCGCCAACCCCTCGTTTCAACTGGAGCCTTGCCGCCGCGCATTTTACCTGCATGCTGTCTCTATGAGCCAGCCCCCTCTCGCGCCTTCCGGCCCGCCGCGGCCCGCCCTGCCATGGATTCTCCTAGGTCTCGCGCTGGCCGCCGCGGCTACGATGTCTCCGCTGTGGATCTCGCTGGTGCTGGCGGCCTGGTTTGCCGCCCTGACCCGCTCGCTGTGGCAGCGGCTGACCCGGCGGCTCGGACAGCGGCCCCGCCTGGCGGCAGGAATGACGGTGGTGGCGCTGGTCCTTTTGGTGATCCCGCTGGTCGTGGTCGGGATCTCGCTGGGCATGGGCGCCGTCGAGTTTGTTCGCCGCATCGCTTCCTCGGAGGAAAATCGGAGCCGGCTCGTCCAGCTGGTCTCCGACCAGCCCTCCAGCAGTGAGCTGCCGCGCTTTGAGCTGTCCAGCCTGATAAGCCTTTTGCAAGAGCACGGCAGCAAGGCGTGGCAGGTAGTGCGCGCCATTGCCGGCAAGACCGCCACCGGGCTGGTGGGTCTGTTCATCTTCCTATTTGGGTCCTATACCTTTTTGGTGGATGGGCAGCGCTTCACCGACTGGCTCACTGCGCGCATGCCGATTGCGCCGCAGCACCTGCGTCGGCTGAGCGCAGCGTTTTACGAGACCGGCCGCGGCATGCTGGTGAGCGTCGGGCTCACCGGCCTGGTGCAGGGGGTGGTGGCGACCATCGCCTACTTTGCCCTGAAGATTCCGAGCGCGCTCGGGCTGGGAATCCTCACCGCCGTCGCCGCCCTGATTCCTTCGGTGGGCACGGCCCTGGTGTGGATTCCGCTGGCCCTGGGGCTGGGTCTGAGCGGCCGCTGGATCGCCGCCCTCATCCTCGCTGCCATCGGCATCCTGGTCATCGGCACGGTGGACAACATCCTACGGCCGGTGTTCTCCCGCTACGGGCAGCTGAACCTGCCGACGTTCGTCCTGTTCCTCGCCATCTTCGGCGGCATCGCGATGTATGGGGCAGCGGGAATCATTCTCGGGCCGCTGCTGGTGCGGCTGGGGGTCGAGGCGCTCGACCTGGCACGCGAGCAGGGTCTGACCGCCGGAACAAAGGGCGAGCCGACGCCGCCCGCCGGGCCGCCTGCGGAGTCTCCCCCCGCAGGCCGGCCCTAGCCTGTTGCCGAAGCGACTCCGCGACCCGCTCGCAGGGCCTGCTATGCTAGCGGCTCCGGGGCCGCTCCGCGCAGCAGACCCTGCGCTCGGGTCGCTGGCTATGCGCTTGCGACAGGCTGCTACAGACCGCCGCGCCGACTAGGCGCGATCGAGCTGCTGCCGACGCCGGCGCGCCAACAGGGCGAGAGCCGAGGCCGCACCGAGCAGCGCCATGCCATTGGCCAGCGGCAGCGCGCCTTCCCCATGGCCGGTCGAGGAGCAGCCGGGGCCGCCCTGGACGCCCGGTCGGCACGCATCGCCGATGCCGTTGCCCAGACCGTCCTTCTGATCGACGTTGGGCACGGTCGGACAGTTGTCGCAGGCGTCGCCTACGCCGTCATGATCGCGGTCCTTCTGGTCGGGGTTGGGCACGGTCGGGCAGTTGTCGCAGGCGTCGCCGATGCCATCGCCATCGGTGTCCTTCTGGTTGCCGTTGGCGGCCGTCTTGCAGTTATCGCAGGCGTCACCAATGCCGTCGCCGTCGGTATCCTTCTGATCGGGATTGGGAACCGCCGGGCAGTTGTCGCAAGAGTCGGGAATCCCATCGCCATCGCTGTCCATGCCGCCCTTGTTGGGAATCAGCGGGCAGCCGTCGCAAGCATCGCCGATGCCATCGCCATCGCTGTCCTTCTGGTCGGGGTTGGCAACGGTCGGACAGTTGTCGCAGACATCGCCGATGCGATCGTTGTCTCCGTCTTCCTGCATCGGGTTGGCGATGTCGGGGCAGTTGTCGCAGGAGTCGCCCAGGCCGTCGGCGTCCTTATCCGGAGCGAGCTCGGGCCGGCAGGTCGCGGCGATGTTCGGACCGGGGGCGACATAGTCGTCGCAGGGACGGGTGGGCGGAAACTCGACGACGGCGGTGCAGCTGTTGCCGTTGGCGACATAGTCGACGCACTGCATGCCGGGACGCAGGCGATCCGTCTCGTTGCTGCGGCCGATGTTGTTGCAGTTGACGTCAATAAAGCGCGCAGCGTCAGAGACCGCGACGCTGCCGACCAGCGCCAGACCGGCGAGCAGCAGCCGGGCGGCGCTGCGCAGCTGCGGCACGACCAGGCCGCCAGATGTATGCAGCCGCTGGGAAAATAGGGAACGCATGAGAACCTCCTAGGCGCAATGGGTAAAGCAAGCGCAGCGCAGAGCTCTCCCCCACGGCTACGCTCACCGGTACTGTCTTAAGCATAGCCTGGTTCGGCGCATCCGAGAAGTGCAAGGCGGCTGGCGCAGCGCCTGGGAAAACGGACTTAAATAACTGGGGGTTGACCTGCGCCCGCCCCGGGCCGCAGCAGCGCCGGGGATAGGAGCCACAGCGGCGGCTGCGCACCCTCTGGGGAAAAGTAGGCGCCGCGGGCTATAGAAGAAGTTATATATGCGGCGACATTGGGAATCAGGAGCTTACAAGCTCGGCGCCGATCGCCCGGCGTCCGCTTACGGGGTCGGCTAATCCGGGGCAGCATCCAGGACCTTGGCGATCTCCTCAAGGAGGCTCGTGTCGTCGCCGGCCATGCCGTCCATGAAGGTCATGCGGGCGATGACGGTGGCGGCGATCTTTTCTTCCACGGTGCTCTCTGCGTAGGCGTAGTAGATGATCGCCCGCTTGCCATCGCGATGGCAGCGGCCCTCGATCTGCTGCAGCGCAATCGCGCTGTGCCGCAGGTCGTGCACGACCAGCGAGCGCTCGCGCTCCCCCCCGGGCAGCTCTCCCTGATGCAGGGAGATGGACTCGCTGACTGTGAACAGGACTACATCGAGCTTGCCAGTCTGGAAGGCGAGACGAGTCTGCTCATTTTCCTGTCCCGAGCAGGTTCCGTTGAGCTCACCGACGGTCCAGCCGCGGCCGCGCAGCTTCTCGGCGAGCATCTGGCTGGTCTCCAGAAACGCGACCGAGACCGCCACCTGCTGCCCGTTGTCCAGAAGGTCCGAGACGAAATCAGCGGTACCGGCCGTGCGCAACAGGCTGGCCTTCTGGCGAAACCGCAGATCGGCGGCCCAGCCGGTCGGGCGCCGCGTACTGCCCCCAAGCAGGCCAAGCTCACGCCGGAACTCGCGCCAGGTCGCTGCGTAAAGCCGCCGCTCCTGGGTATCAAGGGCGGTCGGCGCCAGCTCGCGCTGGACCTCGGGCCAGCCGGCGATGTCCTCGGGTCGGCGGCGCATTCCGATGGCCCGGTCGCCCTTGTACAGGAGCTCGGACATACGCTTGCGATCGGCCTCGTTGGGCTCCCAGCTCCAGTTCTTCCAGCGTCCCTTGGCCCGGCCGATGCGCAGCTGCTTCATGAGCGCCCGGAACTCATCCAGGTCGCCGCTGACCCCGCCGGTGGCAACGGCCAGGAGCTTGCCGAGATACGACAGCTCGTGCGGGGCCTGGCCGGCGGTTGCGCTCATGTAGATGGTGAACTGGGCGGCGGCGGCCAGCTGCCGGCAGACGAGCGACTGCTGGGCGTTGGGGTTGCGGATGCGGTGGCTCTCGTCGATAACGACGATCGGCCAAGTGCGCCGGGGCCGGCCGTGGCGGGCGCGCTCGTTGTTGCGGGCGCGGGTCGAGCGCTTGGTGCTGCCCTCGACCGGAGCCAGCAGGGACTTGGTCTTCTCGAAGTTCATCAAGGTGACCTGCTTGACCCCGGCCCGGCCGGCCGCGTCGGGCCCCGAGCGGGCCATCGTCCGGCGCCACTGCGGGATCGCCCCCTTGGGACAGATCAAAAGGACCTCGCTCTCGGGCATCTCCAAGATCGCCAGCCACGCTGCCAGGGTCTTGCCAAGCCCCGTCAGGTCGCCGAGCAGAAACCCCGGCCGCCCCGCGGCGCGGGCGGCCAGGATGGCGTCGCGCGCGAGCAGCTGGTGCGGGCGGGCAACGAAGGCCGGCGCGGCGGCTTCTGCTCCTGCTGGGTTGTCGGCGGCGGCGGCTCGGCGGGTCATGGCGGCGAAGTTGGAAGCTCGGGCAGTCAGGAAATCTCGGGCCTGCACTTTACCGCGCTGCAGACGGAGAGGAAGCTATTTAGCTCGGCCCGTCGCCCAATATGCGCCGTCCGCAACGTCGGGCCGCGCGCTCGCCGCCCCTTGCAGATCATGGTATTCTGACGGCGATGGGCAACTTGCCTGCTGTCATCGGGCCCTACCGCATCGTGCGTCAGCTCGGCGCAGGCGGCATGGGCGCCGTCTACGAAGCCGTCCACGAGGTCATCCAGCGCCGCGTCGCGGTCAAGGTCCTTCACCCCGAAGCGGGCCGCAGCACCGAGACCATCAACCGCTTCCTCAACGAGGCGCGAGCCGCCAACCTCGTCAGCCACCCCGGCCTGGTGCAGATCACCGACTTCGGCAACCTCCCCGATGGCGCCGGCTTCCTCGTCATGGAGTACCTGGAGGGTCAGACGCTGGCCGGGCGACTGCTGAGCAGCGGCGGTCAGCTCTCGCCCTCCGAGACGGTGCAGATCGGCATCCAGATCGCCTCGGCCCTGGCGACGACGCACAAGAAAGGGATTATTCACCGCGACCAATACTCTCCGTCGAAAAGCGCGAGGCGAACTTTCCAGAGACGTTCCGCAGCGACGCACGCTGCGCTGGAAACGTTATGGGTAAGATCTCGCCAGACGGAATCCTACATTCTTGTCGCGATCGCCCGGCGCGTTCCCGAAGCGATCGGCGACCCGCGCGTACTCGGCGTCGTAGTCCCACGCTCCGCCGCGCACGACGCGCCGGGAGCCACTGTTAGCCCCCAGCGGATCGCGCCGTCCTGCGTCCTTGTAGTTCTCTGTGTAATAGTCCCATACCCATTCCCATACGTTGCCGCTCATGTCTTTGAGGAGCCACGCGTTGGCGCTCTTGGTGCCTACTGGCTGGCTCTGTTTGCCGGCGTTCTGGCTATACCAGGCTACTTCGTCGATTTGCCCGCCTCCGGCGTACTCGGTCGCCGCGTCGGCCCGCGCCGCGTACTCCCACTCCGCTTCGGTGGGCAGGCGGTAGCCCCGGCAGCCGAGCCCCTCCCAGGTCACCGCCTCCCCTTGCACCTCATAGCAGGGGGCCAGCCCCTCTTTCTCCGACAGCTTGTTGCAGTACTTTACGGCGTCCAGCCAGCTTACCCGCTCCACCGGGCGCTGCTCCCAGCTCGGCTGGTCCTTGAAATGGGAAGGATTTTCTCCGACCACTGCCTGATACTGCCCCTGCGTCACCTCGGTCTCAGACAGCGCGAATGACTTTTGGATCTTCACCAGATGTACCGGGAGCTCATCCTCGAACTTCGGGCTGCCCATGCGGAACTCCCCCGGCGGCAGCGCCATCATCTTGGGCCGCAGCTTGGAGGTACTCCCCCAGACAACCTCGACCCTTGACTCCCGGGGCTTGGAGCTCACGCTCGATCGGCGGAGCAGCCAAGGCAGCCCGCCGATCGTCACCATGATAAGGAGCAGGCCCAGGGCTCTTGGCAGCCACCTCCACCATGGCTGTCCGCCTGCTGCGCTCTGAGTTCGGCTCATCTTTACACTGTAGTCAGAAACCGACCCGGGGACCACTCCTAAGGGGAGCCTGTTGCCTCTCACAGACTACATCATCAGGGATGTCCGCGGGTTCCGCAGAAGGCGGGCGCCTTATCTGACTTGGCCGACCTTGTTAGCTGGTTGGCGGATAAACTGAGCTCTGCAGGCCCCTCCCCAAGCGAAAGAGCGAACTCGGAGCACCATTTTGGTGCGCAAGGTGCGCGGAGCAGCTTCGCATCTGGTAGGCTGGTCGCTCAACCTGCCCCGAGAGCTGGATAAAGATCATGGCCGCCGATCTGCAGCCGCGCAGCCTCACCCTCCGCGCCGCCCTGCTTGCGCAGCTGCGCGACGGCCCGCTGACCGCGCGCGAGCTGTCGGCGCGGGTCGGCATCCCCGAGCGCGAGGTGGCCGAGCACCTTGAGCATATCGAGCGCTCGCTGCGCAAGGCCGACGAGCGGCTGCACATCGAACCCCCCGCCTGCTTGAGCTGCGGCTTCGTGTTCCGCAAGCGGGAGCGCCTGACCCGACCCGGCGCCTGTCCCACCTGTCGCTCCACCCGCATCGCGGCGCCCCGGTTCGCCATTGCGTCGCCCGCCTCTGGCTGAAGCACGCACTACAGCTGGAGCTTGTCCGTCCCGTATCCAGAAAGTTTCCAGGGACCTATCTGAAGCCTAATCTCGCGACGACGATTTTAAGTGGTATCGTTCACCGCGACCTTAAACCAAGAAAGGGGCTTCCCGTCGCCGGTGACCAAATCCGCGTTCCGCAGGCAGGCAAAGTACCAGCAGACTCCGAGCTTTGGGAAGGAACGATGGGAGGGAACGATGGGAGGGGAAGTGCACCGGCAGCGCTCATCGGCTGTGGCAGCCCGAGCTCCCGGCCGCTGACAGCCGGGGGCGCGGCGGGCCGCTGCTATTTGGCGCTGATGCACAGCCAGCCCCTGGGGCCGCCGGTGCTCGGATCGCCTGCCCCCGGGCAGTCGGCGCGCCGCTGGCAGGAGGCGCCATGGCTGGCGCACAGGCCGGTTGCCGCGTCGCAGCGGACGCCGCTGGCGTCGGGGATTGACGGACAGTCCGCGTCGGTGCCGCAAGGCAGCTTGCACACGCAGGGGATAGGCGCTCCCGCCGGGTCTCGCGCCGGGACGCAGCCCAGGCCGCCGTCCGCAGGGGCCGCGTCGGCGGCGGCGTCCGCGGGGGCCAGAGCGGGAAACAGCTCGATCTGCGCGGTGCAAGCTGCCAGGCTCAAGGCCAGCCCGCAGGCGAGCCAGGCTAGCGCGCGCATCGGGTCCGCCGCGCCCTGGCATCCAGCGGCCCGCCGGGATAGCGCCGCAGGTACTCGTCCAGCAAAGGGAGGGCGCGCGGGCAGTCCGCGCGGAGCTGATACAGACCGATGAGCAAGGCCAGCACCTCGGCGTCATGGGGAGATGCAGGGAAGTCGCGGCGGAAGGCGTCCAGGCAGGCTAGCGCGTCGGCGTCGCGGTGGGCATCCAGCTCCAGCCGGCAGCGCAGGTAGCGGGCCGGCTCGCGCAGCTCCTGGGCGGCTTCGTGGGCGAGCAGGCGGTCCAGGTGGGCCCGTGCCTGGGCCAGCTGCCCGGCGGCCTGTTCGCGACGTGCCAGCTCGTACAGGGCGGCAGCGGCCAGCCCGTCTTGTGGGAAGCGGCGAATCACCTCGGTGAGGCGGCCCTGCACGGCGGCGCGATCCCCGGCGCGCATGGCCGCCTCGGCTTCTGCGTAGAGAGAATCGGCAGTGGCCGCTGCTTCGGACTTTGGCGGTGACGCCGGGGCGGCGGCCGGCTGCTCATCTCGGGCTCCGGCCGCCACCGCGGGCGCCTCGGGTGAGGCCGCCGGGGGCTGGGCAGAGGATGGACTGGCGGCGCGCTCGGCACCCGCGGGTCCAGCCGGAACGAGCGGTGCCAGCGGGCGGAGTCGCCGGGCGCGCTGGGCCGCCTCGGGCGCCGGCCCAGCCTGCGCAGCCGCATGGGCGGTCAGCTGCTCGTCCAGGGCGACCGGCAGCTCGGGCCGGGCGGCCTCGCCGCTGGACCACGACCAGCCGGCCCCCAGGTGTACGGTCTCGCCGCGGCCCGCCACCACGACCGCGCCGCGCCGCACCGCCACCCGACTCCGGCCGCCACCGAGGGCCTGAACGGCAAACAGGGTGCCGACGACGGTGGTGGTGGCCCCCGGGGAGTGCACGCGCAAGGTGCCGCCCGGGTGGTGCTCATACTCTCCTACGAGCAGCCCAGACTCTAGCCGCAGCGCGACTTCCGGGGCGACCGTTTCGACGACCAGCTGCGCCGGGCCGATGACGGTCAGGGCGGTGTAGCGGTCTACCGTGGCGCGCACCACGGCCCCAGCGGGCACCTCCAGGCGGCCCTTGCTCAGCTCGGGAGCGCGGTCCGCCCCAGCGCGGGCTCCGGCCAGACTGCGAGCCGGAGCGCTGCCCCCAGTCTCCACCGGTGCCCGCGTCGCCAGCGGAGGGGACGCCGGCGGCTTCGCCGGAGAGCGATACCCAAATACGATCAAGATCGTGGCCGCCACGGCCGCCACGCCGGCCACCGCAGCGCTCCACGCAAAGGAAGTACGGCGCGGGCTGCGCCGCCGCTGCCAGTTGTGGGTCGCCAGCTCATCGATGGCCAGCGCAAGCCGGGCAGTCACCCGAGCGCGCGCGATGTCATCCAGGCCCGGCCCGGCGGCAGCCCTCACCGCGTCAGCGGTGGTGTGCAGGCGCGCAGCGTAAGCCCGACAGGGGGCGCAGCGCGAGCGGTGGGCAGCGATCCGCGCCCGGGTCAGCTCATCGCCAAGCGGCTCCGCGACTTCATCGCGCGCTTCCTGGCAGGCGGCGCTGGTCCTCATGGGGTCTCCTTGGCCGGGTAGCGGCAGAGCGTCCCAGCCGGCTGCGCCGTCGCCTGGGCCGCCGCGCACGCGGGCTCTGGTGCGACGGCGGTGCCCCTTTTTCGCTCCTCCCGCTCGTACATCGCGACAAGCTCGCGCTGCGCCTGCTTGACCCGCTGCCCGACCGCTGGGGCGCGCGCTCCGACGATCTCGGCGATCTCCTCCAGGGACAGCCCTTCGACCACCCGCAGGACGAAGGCGATGCGCTTTTTCGGCTTAAGCCGGCCAAGCAGACTCAGGGCCAGCGTCACCTGCTGGCGCTGGCGCGCCGCCGCCTCGGGACAGAGGCCGGGCGCCACCTGCAGCTCGAGCTCGGCGGCGGACAGCGGCCCGCAGGCCCGCCGACCGCGGCGGCGCAGGTGCTCGTAGGCGACGTTGACGATGATGCGGTACAGCCAGGTCGAGAACGCCGAGTCCCCGCGAAACGACGAGATGGCGCGAAATACATCCAGGAACACCTGCTGCAGCAGATCCTCGCGCTCCGGGTCGGGACCGACCAGGTGAGCCAGCCGGCGATGGACGGCGTCGACGTGGCGGCGATACAGCTCGGTGAAGGCGTGGCGGTCGCCGCGCGTGGCGCGCTCGATGAGCGCCCGATCCGGGTCAACCGTCACCCGCGACGGGCGGCGCGGCGCCCACGCGCGGTCGCCCAGCACAAAGCAAGACCAGGTCGCCGGATCGGCGAAGAGGACGGCGCTCATCGGAGCGACCGCAGGGCCAGGCCGGCCCCCAGCCAGGCGGTCAGTCGCGCGGTGTCAGCGACCTGCTGCCCGCCGACCAGGAACTCGGCGCGGGTGGCGAACAGATCGACGCCGAGGGCCACCGTCGCAAGCAGGCGCGGCAAGAGCGGCAGATAGGCAAAAAGCGCCGCCTCGCCTCCGACCACCACCCCGGCATGCTGCGCCGGACCGGCGGCGGCGGCGGCGCGCAGCCAATAGGGAACCACCACGGCGGACAGCCGCAGCTCCAGCGGGACGGCCTGCAGGCGCCAGGCCGGGCCGCTGCGCAGTGACAGCTGCTGCAGGTCGACCTCGACCTCGCTCTGCCGCGCCCGCGGGCTGCCGCCATAGCTCACATCCAGCGTCCAGCGCAGACCGCGCAAGAGGCGCAGCGAGCTGCCGAGCCCTCCGGTCGCCTGCACCGGATTCGCGGCGACGCCAAGCCCGATCGTCGGATAGATCAGAAAGAAGATGCGCGGCGGTGGCAGGCGCGTCGCCGGGGCGACCTCGTGCGGCAGCAGCGGGGGCGCGGCCGCCTGCGTGATCAGATCGATCACGGCCAGCGCCACCCAGCGCGCCGCCGCGCCGCCGCGCCGCTCGCCCAGGTACACCGCCCGCCGGCGCTCGCCCAGGCTCACCTCGACCATCGCATCGCCGGCAGCTCGCACCTCTGCGGTGTGGCCGGCGGCCGTGTCCGCGGGCATTCGCAGCGCAAGGGCCGCCGCCAGGTCCTGCCTGGTGAAGGGCAGCTGCACATCGCAGAGAAGCTGCAGCGGCGGCGCGTCCGTCCGCTCTGCCAGCGCCTGCCGCGACCAGACCGCGGCCCAGCACAGCGCGGCGCACAAGGCCGACTGCAGCGATCTTACACCTCGGGTTGGGAGACACACGGACCATTAGTCTGCGAACGGCGGCGAAACAAAAAACTTTTTTCCAAATGGCGGCTCCGCCCATCCAAGAGCTTGAACGTTCCATAAAGGAGACTCTCATGCCCAGCCCCAAGATTGCCCGCTTCTCCCTGCTGTTTGCCGGCCTGATCCTCGCTGCCTGCGCCAGCGCCCCGCCCGAGCCGGTGGACCCGCCGGCCGCGCAGGCGCAGGGAATCGCCCGGCTCGCCTGCAGCGCCACCTCCGACTGCAGCTCGCGCGGTGGCGCCTGCCGCGGCAGCGTCTGTCGCGCCGACAACGAGTGCGCCACCGACGCCGACTGCGCCGCCGGCAGCGCCTGCCTGGAGGACCCCAACTTCGGCGGCCTGTGCGCCGATGGCGAGGAGCTCTTGCCGGCGCCGCTGCCTGCCGCGCCGTGCAGCTCGGCCGGCCTCTGTCCGCCCGGTCAGCGGTGCGAAGCCGATGGCATGTGTCGGCCGGCGCGCGGGTGCCGTACCGATAGCGACTGCCGCAAGGGCAAGGTCTGTGATCCGGCGACCGGCCGCTGCACGGCGCCGCCCCCGCGCTGCCGCCGCAATGCAGACTGTGCGAGCGGGCAGGTGTGCGACGCCGCGACCGGCCGCTGCATCCCCGATCCGCGCTGCATCCGCCTGCCTGATGGCAGCTGCTGCGATCCGACCACCGGCCCCTGCCCGACCGTGTCGTGCACCACCGACTCCGACTGCCCGAGCGGCTGGCACTGCCGCAAGAGCGATCCCGCCAGTCCCCTCCAGATCTGCACTCCCCGGTAAGCCCCAGCGCGGGCGCTGCGCCGAGTCCCAGCGGCGCCGCGACCCAGGCCGCGATATGGGGACGCGGCGTCCTACATATTGATGTCCCAGATCGCGGCGGCCTGCTCCAGGGCGATGAGCTGGCGGGCATGCTCGGCGAGCGCGCCGTAGTAGGCCAGGTACACCTCGTCTACCGTGCGCTGGGCGCTCAAGACCTCTAGGAGGGTCGCGCCGCCCCGCTGGTAGCTGAACAGCGTCGCGGTGTGCACGCGCTCGGCGTCCAGCAGCACTCCCTGCGTATAAAGGCCCAGCTGCTTGACCGTGGACTGGTAGCGGACCAGGGACTGCTGGACCTCGGTCTGGGCGCGCAAGGCGGCGGCCTGGTAGGTCAGCCCAGCCTGGGCAGCCGAGCTGCGGGCGGCGTCGACCTCACCGTGGTAGATCCGCGACAGCGGGATCGGCAGGGAGACCACCGCGGTCAGCGCGTCGTACTGCGGCGAGGCGAACGGCTCGCTCAAAAGGCTGCGCTGCCAGCTGACGTTGAGCGACAGGTCCACCATGCGGTTGCGCCGGGCCAGGCTGACGCGAGCCGCCGCCGCGTCTTCGGCCCGGTGCTTGGCCAGGACATCGGGCCGGTGCTCCTGGGCGCTCTTGAGCAGCGCCTCGAGGTCGAAGGTGCGCGGGGCAATGCGCAGCTCGCCGGTGATGCGCAGCGGGACCTCGCGCGGCGGCGCGGCCTGGCCCAGGTACAGCCGCAGCGCCAGATCCGCGGAGGCGAGCTCCGCCTCTGCGGCCAGCACATCGGCGCGAAAGCGCTGACTCTCGACGCGCGACTGGATGAGGGGGACCTCGCCGATGTCGCCGCTCTGCAGGCGCTTCTCATTGACCGCGACCAGCCGCTCCAGGCTGGCCAGCGTCTGCTGCTTGCGCGACAGCACGAGCCGGCTGGCCAGCGCGTCGACATACGCCTGGGCGGCCTCGGCCCGCTTCTGGCGCAGCGCGTCGGCGAGCTCGGCCCGGGCGACCGCGACATCGCTCTGCGCGACGGCGATGCGGCCGGCGCGCTTGCCGAGCTCCAGCGGCACGGTGACTCCCAGCGTGCTGACCAGCGGCGCCGCCTGGCCCGAGACATCGACCTGCGAGATCCCGCCCGCCAGCACCGCATCGGGAAACACCTTGGCCACCGCGATCTGGGCCTCGGCGATGGGCACGGCGTAGCGCTGCGCGAGCAGCTCCAGGTTGGAGCGCGCGGTCTGCTCCAGGTAGCTCTGAAACGTCAGCGCGGCGGGCGGCTCCGCCCAGGCTGCTCGACCCGCGGCGCCCACGCCGACCAACCCGGGCACAAGGAGCAGCGCGAGCCGCCGGGATACCTCTTGGAACCTCACTGCATCACCTCTTGGCTCCGGCCCGGGGCGACCGCGTCAGTTCCGGCTGCGGCGGCGGACTCGGGGCGAGAGTCCGGTCCGCCCTCCACGTCCAGGCCGGCGCGGCGCTCGACCACGTAGTAAAGGGCGGGCAGCACGAACAGCGTCAGCAGGGTCGCGCTGACCAGTCCCCCCACCACCACCGTGGCCAGCGGCCGCTGCACATCCGAGCCGATGCCGCGGGCCAGCGCCGCCGGCAGCATGCCCAGCGCGGCGACGGTCGCGGTCAGCAGCACCGCCCGCAGCCGCTGCGTCGCCCCGCGCGTCACCGCCTCGCGCAGCGGCACCCCGGCGCGCCGCAGCTCGTTCAAGCCGGCGACCAGGATCACTCCGTTTTGCACCGCCACCCCGAACAGCGTGATAAAGCCCACCGCGGACGAGACATTGAGGGTCATGTCGCGCAGCAGCAGCGCCACCATGCCGCCGAGCAGCGCCAGCGGGACATTGACCAGGATGAGCGCCGCGTGGCGCAACAGGCCAAAGGCGCCGTACAGCAGGATGAAGATCAGCGAAAGGACGATCGGAATGATGAACATCAGGCGGGCCGTGGCGCGCTGCTGGTTCTCAAACTGCCCGCCCCAGCGGACCTCGTACCCCGGCGGCGCCGGCGCCTCGCGGGCGATGCGCGCCTGCGCCTCGGCGAGAAAGCTCGACAGGTCGCGGCCGCGCAGGTTCAAGCGTACCGTGAGGTGGCGGCGGTTCGCCTCGCGGGTGATCGTACTTTCGCCCGAGCGCAGCTCGAGCTTGGTGATCTGCGACAGCGGGATGCGGGCGCCCCCGGGGGTCTCCACCGTCAGATCACCGATCGCCTCCTTGGAGCTGCGCACCCGCGGCTCGAAGCGGACCGCTACATCATAGCGGCGCTCGCCCTGGAACACCTGCGCGACCGCGCGCCCGCCGACCGCGACCTCGATCAGGTCGGCGATGTCGGCCACGTTGATGCCGTAGCGGGCGGCGGCGGCGCGATCGATGGTGACCTGCAGCTGCGGCAGCGGCGGCTCCTGATCGATGGCGACATCGGCGCTGCCCGGCACGCTGCGCAGCGCCTCGACGATGCGCGAGGCCAGGCGCCGCGCTTCAATCAGGTCGCTGCCGAAGATCTTGACCACCAGGTCGCTGTGCGCCCCCGAGATCTTGTCGTTCACGCCGTCGATCATCGGCTGACTGAAGCCGATGACCAGACCGGGAATCCGGCTCAGGCGCTCGGTCATGCGCGCGATAAGGTCCGCCTTGACCATTCCCTTGGGCCAGCGGGCGTAGGGAATAAGCCCCACCGAGCTCTCGATATGAGACGGCGTCCAGCTGTCGGTGCCGTCGTCATTGCGGCCGAGCTGGGTGACGATGGCGCTGATCTGCGGGAACTCGCGGGCGGCAGCCCGCAGCTCGCTGGCCATCAGGTTCGCCTTGTCGAGCGACAGCCCGGGCGGCAGCTGCACCTGCAGCCAGATCGAGCCCTCATCGAGCTCGGGCAGAAATCCCTTGCCGACCACGCCGCCCAGCAGCACCGCCAGCGCCGCCGCCGCCGCCCCCGGCCACAGCGCCAGGCTGGGGCGGGCCAGGATGCGGGTGAGAGCCCGGCTATACCCGGACTCGGCGCGCGCGAGCACCGGGTTATGCCACATCTTGCGCGGCTTGCGCAGCGCCGCCAGCGACAGCCCGGGAATCAGCGCCAGCGCGACCAGCAGCGCCGCGGCCAGCGCGTAGCCGATGGTGTAGGCCATGGGCGTAAACAGCTTCTTCTCAACGCGCTGAAAAGCAAACAGCGGCAGGTAGGCGGTGATGACGATGATCTTGGCGAAGAAGATCGACCGCGCTACCTGGGTCGTCGCCCCGATCGCGTCGGACTCGGTCATCTCGGCCGCCGGGGCCTGCTCGCGCCGGCGCAGGATGGACTCCATGACCACGATGGCGCCGTCCACGATGATGCCAAAGTCGATCGCGCCGAGCGACAGCAGGTTGGCCGGGATGCTGGTCAGCCGCATGAGGATAAACGCCATCAGCAGCGACAGCGGAATCACCGTCGCGACGATCAGCGCGCTGCGCGGGCTGCCAAGAAACAGGATGAGCACGATGATCACAAGACCGATGCCCTCCAGCATCGTGTGGGTCACGGTGCGCAGGGTGGTCTTGACCAGATCCGTCCGGTCCAGATAGGGGACGACCTTGGTATCCGCAGGCAGCAGACCGTTATTGAGGACGCGCACCCGCTCGTGAATACCGTCCAGCACCCGCGAGGGGTTCTGGCCGCGCAGCAGAAGGACGATGCCGCTGACCCCATCGGGATTGTCGTCCTTGCCAAGGATTCCGTTTCGCTGCAGCGCCCCGAGCTGCAAGGTGCCGAGCGAGCGCAGAAACACCGGCGTGCCCTTGCGCTCGGTCACGACGATGTTGCCCAGGTCCTCCAGGGTGCGGATAAGGCCGATGCCGCGCACGACGAACGCCTGGTCGCCGCGGACCAGGACACTGCCGCCGGCGTTGGTGTTGTTGTTCTTGATCGCCTCGGTCACTTCCTTCAAAGACAGGTCGTATTGCACAAGGCGCGGCGGGTCGAGCACGACCTGGAACTGGGTGGTCTCGCCGCCGAAGTTGGTCACCTCGGCCACGCCCAGCACCTGCTTGAGAGTCGGGATGACCAGCCAGCGCTGCAGCTCGCGCAGCTCGCGCTGGCTGCGCGAGGGGCTCTCCAGGGTGTAGCGGTAGATCTCGCCGATCGGCGAGGTGAGCGGGTCGAGCTCGGCGCTCGCTCCCGGCGGCAGCTCCACCTGCTGCAGGCGCTCGCGGATGCGCTGGCGGGCGAAGTAGTCGTCGATGCCATCGTCAAACACCAGGGTGATGAGCGACAGCCCGAACGTGCTGCGCGAGCGCATGATGTAAAGCCCCGGCGTGCCGTTCAGCTCGCGCTCGATGGGGATGGTGACCTGCTCTTCCACCTCTTCGGCGGCGTGGCCCAGGTACTGCGTGACCACCTGCGCAGTGGTGTCGGCGATGTCGGGGTAGGCCTCGACCGCCAGCTCCTGCCAGGACAGATAGCCAAACACGCCGAGCAGGAGGAACACCACCAGGACCAGCCAGCGGCGCTTGAGAGTCGCGGTAACAAATAGATCAATCATCGGCGTAGACCTTGGCGCCCGCTCACTGCAGCAGCACGGCGTTTTCGCTGACCACGCGGTCGCCAGGATGCAGACCTTCGGCGACCAGCAGCAGACCCTCGACCTGGACGCCGAGGGTGACCCGGCGGCGCTCGAACAGCCAGGGCGAGATCTCGACAAACACGTAGTTGGCATCGCCCAGCAGCACCACCGCGGCCTGCGGGACGACCAGCTCTGCCGCGGCGTTCTCGGTGAAGCGGACGCTGCCGAACATGCCGGGGCGCAGCCGCCGCGCCTCGTTGGCCAGCGCGATGCGCACCGGGATCGTCCGCGTCTCGGGCTTGAGCAGATCGCCCACGAACAGCACCTTGCCGGTCCAGCGCTCGCCGGGGTAGGCGACCAGCGTGACCACCGCGTCCTCACCGGCCTGCACGCGGCGGATGTCCTTTTCCTGCACGCTGGCGGTGGCCCAGACAACCGACAGATCGGCGATCGTCATCAGCGGCTCGGCGAGGTCGCTCTTGTATTCTCCGGGGGCGACCTTGTACTCGACCACGCGTCCCGAGACCGGCGCCCGCACCGTCAGCGGCCGCCCGAGCGCCCCGGGATCGATCCCGAGCAGGCGCAGGCGCAGCGTGGAGCGCTCCAGCTCACTTTTGGCCAGATCGCGATCGGTCTGCGCCTGCTCGACCTCGCGCACGGCGCCGATGCCCGCCTGCCGCAGGTCTTGCTGGCGGGCCAGCGTGCGCTCGGCCTGCGCCAGGGCGCTGCGGGCGCGCAGCGAGTCGGTCTGGGCGGCGACCAGATCCGGCGAGTCGAGCTCGAACAGCGGCTGCCCCTTTTGCACGGTGTCCCCGAAACGCACAAACAGCTGGACGATGCGCCCTTGCAGCGGCGCCGTCACTCGCGCCAGGCGCGCCGGATCGGCCTCCAGCTCGGCGGGCGCCTCCAGCGAGCGGCGGACGCTCTGCGGCTGCATCGTCTGCAGGCGCAGCCGCTCGCGCAGCGGAGAGCCGGGCGGAATCTCCAGGCGCTCGCCCTTGCGTAACAAGGCGGCCGGTGATGTCGAAGTCCCTGGCGCGGGCTCGCTATGATTGCAGGCGCACAGGGAGATTCCCAGCAGGGAACCAAACAGCAGGGCTCGGGGGAGGGGCCGGCGCATTTACGGCGCACTCTAGCCCATCTTTTCTTGGATTTGGCTCTTGATTAGAGGCCTGCTGGCGTCCCTTTATTCGCCATCAGATCGACGATGGCCTCAGCGAGAGACCGCCGGGTCTGAAACTGCGCCAGCGCGGCGCCGCAGTCGGCCAGGCGCTGCGCCAGCGCGGCGCCAATCCCGGTCATGATCGGAGCTGCGCCCAGAAGGACCACTGCATCAAGCAGCCGGCGCAGGCCGGCGACGCCGGCGCCATCGATTCCCGAGACTCCCGTCAGATCGAGGATCGCCCGCCGCGCCCGCCGCTCGACCAGCGCGGGGAGCACGCGCTTGGCGAGCTCCTGGCAGCGCTCGCTATTGAGCTCGCCGATGACGGGCACCGCGATCGTGTGGCGACCGACGTCGAGAATCGGCGCCGAAAGAAGGAGTATCTCCTGGTGCTGAGCCTGCACCGTGCGCAGCCGCTCGGCGGCAGTGGCTTCTGCGGTGATGCGGGCGGTGATGTCGATATGCTGGACCAGGACGCTCGGCTCTCCCGAGACCGGATCCCGCACGGCCTGCAGCTCGACGGCGTGAAAGCGACGGCCGGCGCGCGTGGCCACCTGCAGGTCGACCTGCACCGGCTCCAGGCGCAGCGCGCGCGCCAGCAGCTCGCCGCCAGCCTCGGGGCGGTCCAGCCAGGAGAACCAGTGCTCGCTCTCGGCAAAGGTCTCCATGGCGGCCGGGTTCTGCATCTGAATCCGCCCGCTCGCATCGATAAACGCGATGGCGATGTTGACGTGGCGCAGCGCCGTGATGCCGCGCAGAAGGGACGGCGGGGAATCGGCCGCGACCGGCATCGCCTGGTTGAGCATGGCGAGGCGGCCATCGGCCAGGGTCACCCCGCACAGGTGCAGCATCACCATGGTCTGCTTGCCGCGCGGGTAAAAGGCCCACTCCTCTTGCAGGCTGTGCCCGGCGCGCACCGCAGAAATGGTGTGCAGCAGCCGGGCATGGATCTTCTGCGGCGCGTCGGCGAGCATGTCCCGCTGCCGCAGCGCCTCGAGGCTGCTCGCCTGCCACATCACGAGCCCCTGGGGGTTGGCCCAAGCCACGCGCATCACATCCAGATCAAGGAGCCACACCGGCAGCGGCGACAGCGCCAGACCGGCCTCCAGAGACGACCAGGCCGGATGCTCAGCCATGGCCAACCTTGCGTGCTGCCTGCCACCAGATGGCTGCCATGGCTCAGTCGCTCTCCCCCCGGAAAAATCCTACCATAACTTTGCCGCGCGAAAGGCGGGCAGCGGCCGGCCGCGCTCGCCCGGCGCCCACCCTGCAGCCGGCGCGGCCCGGCCGCGGCCAAGGGCGGGAAATGACCCAAGATCTGCATTGCCGGCGATCAGTGGTTCCTGCAAGATGGCCGCAAATGAGGCGCTCTCGCTTCCCGTCTTGCAGATTGGCCGCGGCAGCCGGCGCGGTCTGGCTCTTTGTCGGCAGCGGACTGGGCCCTTGGATGGGCCATTGGGTCGGGGCCGAGCCGCAGGCGCAGGCAGAAAAGCCCACACCTGCCCCGGCCACCGAGCTGCGCCCGCCCGAGTCGTTCGCCGCCATCACCGATCGCGACGAGCGGGCGCGGCAGCTGTTTCTGGAGGCCAGCCGCGTCCTTTTGCACCCGCGCTGTCTCAACTGCCACCCCGACGGCGACTCGCCGGCTCAGGGCGATGCCGGGCGGCTGCACGAGCCGCCGGTGGCGCGCGGCCCGCAGGACCAGGGCGTGCCGGGTCTTGAGTGTCGCTCCTGCCACCAGGATCGCAACCTCGCGCTGGCCCGGGTGCCCGGGGCGCCGCAGTGGCACCTGGCGCCGCGGGTGATGGCGTGGGTCGGCCGGACGCCCAAGGCACTGTGCGAGCAGCTCAAAGATCCGGCGCGCAACGGCGGCAAGTCGCTTGGCCAGATCGCCCAGCACGCTGCGCATGACGAGCTGGTCGCCTGGGGCTGGGCCCCCGGCTCTGGGCGGATGCCGGCGCCGGGGACGCAGGCGCAGTTCGGGGCGCTCGTCGCCGCCTGGATCCAAGAAGGTGCGGCCTGTCCGCGCGAGGGAGCCCGACCATGAAGATCCACCTGCGCGTAAACGCCGTCGAAAAAGAGCTGGATGTCGATCCGGAGATGCCGCTTTTGTGGGCGCTGCGCGATGTCCTGGGTCTGACCGGCACCAAGTACGGCTGCGGCCAGGCGCTGTGCGGCGCCTGCGTGGTCCACCTGGACGGCGAGGCGGTGCGGGCGTGCGTGACGCCGGTGCGGCGCGCCCAGGGGCGCAGCGTCACGACCATCGAAGGGCTGTCGGCCGACGGCTCGCACCCGCTGCAGCGCGCCTGGGTCGAGCTGGCGGTGCCGCAGTGCGGCTTCTGCCAGGCCGGCCAAATCATGACCGCGGCGGCGCTGCTGGCCAAGCGTCCCCAGCCGAGCGACGCCGAGATCGATCAGTCTCTCAGCGGCAACCTCTGCCGCTGCGGGACGTATACCCGCATCCGCGCGGCCGTGAAGAAAGCCGCCGGGCTGACGCGCCCGTGAGCCCCCGGTGAGCACCATGGACGACACCCGCATTCGCATCTCCCGCCGCGCCTTTCTCGGCGCCGGCGTCGCGGCGGCAGGACTCTGGCTCGGGCTGTTTCCCGCCGCGGCTGCGCCTGCCGCAGGCGACTTTCGCCCGAGCGTCTTTATCCGCATCACCGCGGACAACCTGGTCACCATTGTCTGCCACCGCTCGGAGATGGGCCAGGGCGTGCGCAGCTCGCTGCCGGTGCTCATCGCCGACGAGCTTGGCGCCAGCATGGCCCACGTCAAGGTCGTCCAGGGCGACGCCGACAAGGCCTACGGCGACCAGAACACCGACGGCTCCAGCAGCATCCGCCAGAGCTTCTCCGAGCTGCGCTACCTGGGCGCCACCGCGCGCGTCATGCTCATCACCGCCGCGGCCCGGCGCTGGGGCGTCCCGGCGGCCGGCTGCGACGCCATCGACCACGCGATCGTCCACGCGGCGACCGGTCGCTCGCTGCCGTTTGGCGAGCTGGCAGGTGACGCCGCCAAGCTGGCGATTCCTAAAAAGAGCGCGGTCACGCTGCGTCCGCTAGCCGCCCTGCGGCAGCTCGGCAAGGCGCTGCCGCTGCTGGACGCGCCGGAGATCGTGACCGGCCGCGCCGTGTTCGGCGCCGATGTCAAGCTGCCCGGTCTACTCACTGCGGTGGTCCTGCGGCCGCCGGTGGTCGGTGGCAAGGTCGGCCGCTATGACGCGAGCCGGGCGCTGGCCGTACCGGGCGTGCGCAAGGTCTTCGAGCTGCCGGCGCCCAAGCCGCCGTTCGCCTTCAAGCCGCTCGGCGGCATCGCGGTCATCGCCGACAACACCTGGGCGGCGCTGCGAGGGCGCGCGGCGCTGGAGGTGAGCTGGGAGGCCGGGGACAACGGCAGCTATGACTCGGCCGCCTTTCAGGCCACGCTCACCGCCGCGGTGCGGGCGCCGGGCAAGGTCTTCCGCGAGACCGGCCAGGTGGACGCGGCGCTTGCCGCGGCGAAGCGGCGCGTCGAGGCCGAGTATCACGTCCCGCACCTGGCGCATGTGGCGATGGAGCCGCCGGTCGCGGTGGCGAGGCTCGCCGGCGGCGGCTGTGAGATCTGGACCTCGACGCAGAATCCGCAGGGGGCGCGGGCCGAGGTCGCGCGCGCCCTGGGGCTGAAAGAGAGCCAGGTCACCGTGCACGTCACGCTGCTCGGCGGCGGCTTTGGTCGCAAGTCCAAGCCGGACTACGTAGTCGAGGCGGCGCTGGCGGCCCGCGCCGCCGGCGCCCCGGTGCGGCTGCAGTGGACGCGCGAAGACGACGTGCAGCACGACTACTATCACTCCGTAAGCACGCAGCGCGTGGTCGCCGGGCTCGATGAAGCGGGCAAGCTGCTCGCCTGGCACCACCGCACCGCGTTTCCGCCCATCGCCTCGACGTTCAGCGGTGCGACTTTTTCCGACGAAGGCGAGCTGCAGCTTGGGCTGCTCGATCTGCCGCTCGCGGCAGCCAACGTGCGGGTCGAGAACTGCGAGGCGCGCGCCCACACCCGCATCGGCTGGCTGCGCTCGGTCGCCAACATCTACCACGCCTTCGCCGCGCAGAGCTTCATCGCCGAGCTCGCGCACTCCCGCGGCACCGATCCGCGCGACACCCTGCTCGAGGTGATCGGCCCGCCGCGCATCGTCACCCCGGCCGAGCTCGGGGTGCGCAAGCTGCCTAACTACGATCAGTCGCTGGACGAGCATCCCATCGACACCGGGCGGCTGCGGCGGGTCATCGAGCGGGTGACCGAGCTGTCCCGCTGGAAGAGCCGCAGCCAGGAGGGCCGGTCGCTTGGCCTGGCCGCCCACCGGAGCTTTTTGACCTACGCGGCGGTGGTGCTCTCCGTGGTGCGCGGCCCGGCCGGCAGGCCGGTCGTCGATGAGGCGTGGATCGTCGCCGATGCCGGCACCATCGTGAACCGCGAGCGGGTGTGCGCGCAGATGGAAGGCGCGATCATCTTCGGCATGAGCATCGGTCTTTACGGCGCCATCACCATGAAGGGCGGCGCGACCGAGCAGAAAAACTTCCATGACTACCGCCTTGTACGCATCGCCGAGGCCCCGCGCGCCATCCATGTCGAGCTGATACCCAGCAGCGCCCCGCCCGGCGGCGTCGGCGAGTCCGGGGTGCCGCCGGTGGCCCCGGCCCTGGCCAACGCAGTCTTCGCGCTCACCGGCGAGCGGATCCGCGAGCTCCCGCTGTCCCGCCACTTCCGCAGTCGCTAAGCCCTGTTCCCCACCCCTTTGTTGCAGCTGCCGGCCGTGGTCCTGCCGCCGCCGGCGCGCTGGTCCACCCTGGTTGTGGAGATTGGCCCTTTGCGCCGGCCCCCTTTGGACTCAAATTAGCTCCAGGCGATGGGTCAGCCGCCCTCGCCTGCCATCCACCCCTGGAATCAGGAAGGAGCTTCGCATGAGCCAGCCAGAGCCCCCCTCGCCGTCCGCGGCACCGACCCCCAGCAGCCCGCCCGCGGTGAGCCGCCCTGCCCTGCCCCGCTATGCACTTTTCAAGGGCCGCGTGGTCCCCTACTCGCAAGCGCAAGTGGGCGTACTCACCCACGCCTTGAACTACGGCACCGCGGCCTTCGGCGGGCTGCGCGCCTACTTCAACCCGGCAGCGCAGGAGCTGTTCGTATTCCGGGCCGAGGATCACATCCAGCGCTTCCTCAGCTCGGCGCGGCTTCTGTGCATGGAGCTGCCCTACACCGCGGCGCAGCTGCTCGCCGGACTGCGCGAGCTGCTGCGCACCGAAGGATACCGCCAGGACCTCTACATCCGGCCGCTGGCTTTTTACGCCGATGAGCTCATCGGAGTCCGCCTGCACGACCTGACGGCCGAGGTGTCGATGGTCGCCATGCCCTTTGGCACCTACCTCAAGAGCGAGGAAGGGGCCCACGCCACCGTGTCATCGTGGCGGCGGGTGGACGACAACATGATCCCGGCGCGCGGCAAGATCGCTGGCTCGTATGTGAACTCGGCGTTCGCCAAGTCGGACGCGGTGCGCGCTGGCTTTGACGAGGCCATCGTCCTTAACGCCGACGGTCATGTAAGCGAGGCCTCGGCCGCCAACATCTTTATCGTGCGCGACGGCGCCGTGATCACGCCGCCGGTCACCGACAACATCCTGGAAGGCATCACCCGCCGCACCCTGGCCACCATCCTGCATGACGAGCTGGGTGTACCGATGATCGAGCGCACCATCGATCGCACCGAGCTATATCTTGCCCAGGAGGTTTTCATCGCCGGCACCGGAGTGCAGATCTCGGCCATTACACGGATCGATCACCGCAAGGTGGGCACCGGCGCGATCGGCCCGATCACCAGCGAGCTGCGGCGGCGCTTCTTCCCCATCGTCCGCGGTGAGGTAGAAAAGTACCGCCACTGGCTAACGCCGATCTATGGTGACGTCGGCCAAAAGCCTGACCAAGCGGCCGGCTAGCGAGCCCCGCGCCTTGCCTGGGGGCGCCCCCGCCCCCGGAGCTGCCCCCTACCGACCGCCGAGCCCGAAGCCCATGTGCAGGTGGTTGCGGTGCTCTTCATTGGACGCGTTGTGGGTGTTCGCGCCGAAGTAGGCCTGACCGGCGAGGGCCGGGCTGTAGTAGAAGTTGTTGGCGCCCCAGCTCTCTCCGCTGCGGATGAAGGTGTTGGTGTCGAACGCAGTGCTCGGATAGCGGATGTCCACCTGATCGCCGGTGCCGTGCGAGGCGTGGCGCCGGGTCCGCCCCGACTCGATGAGCGGACTCTGGCTGTCGTCAGTCGCCAGGTCGCCGTACTGGATCGTCCGACCCGGCTGCAGGGCTCCCGCTGCGTCGTTCTGACCGGGGTGCAGGGTGCCGTAGTCATTGGCGATATTGATAATTCGCGCCACGGCGTCCGGGGTCCCCCACTGGTCCTTCTGCTTCTGCGGGTGGCGGCGGTCGCCTGGCAGGTTGACGTCGTTGCGGTTGTACGTACTAAAGCCAAATCCGCCGGTGGGCAGCTCGACCACGCCGCTGTTGTTCTGGCTCAGGGTGGACGTCGTGCCGTTGCCATTGAGGACGGTCACATCCTGATAGGCGTGCTCCTTGGCGTTGGTCGGATCCTGCTTGGGGCGATCGGTGACAAAGGCGCGACTGTGAAACTGCGTCGCCGCCGGCCCGAGCAGATCCTTGGCTTGCGTCGGGTGGCTCGGGTCCTCGGCGACGCGATCGTACTTGTAGGTGTGACCGCCAACGGCAGTCGTGTAGCCGAGCTCCCCCGCCTTGGGCGCCGTCTTGGGATCCTGGGGCGCCAGCGCCGCCAGCTCGGTCGCCGAGAGCTCGCGCCAGCGCGCCGCGTTCTGCTCTGCTTCATTGAGCTGGCGGTTGCGCAGGCCGTCATAGGCGCTGTCAAACTGCTGGCGCGCTGTCAGCCTGGCGGGAGCGGCGGCCGGGTGCGCGCCATCCTGGGCCCAGTGGCCAAGGACCCCGGCGGCAGCCTGGTGGGCGCTTTCGGAATGGCCGGCCTGTAGCCCCGGCGCCGTGCCCACGGTGGCTGCGCCCTGGGGAGCGGGGCTAAAGTGGCGCAGCTGGGGAGAAGCCTCCTCATGATGCAAGAGTCCAGAGGCTCCACCGCTGGCTACACCCGTCAGACTCC
Source organism: Polyangia bacterium (assembly GCA_044222245.1). Taxonomy (GTDB): domain Bacteria; phylum Myxococcota_A; class Polyangia; order Palsa-1104; family JAEUJZ01; genus CALFML01. Next base: position 49,284 of record JBGANQ010000018.1, read on the forward strand.
GGTTCAGAAAGGCCGCCATCCATCCTCCTGGCTCGCGCCCGTGCTCGGTGACAAGCGGTGGTCTTTCCCCTGCCCGCAGGCAGAGCCGACACTCCCTGTCGAGCCCCATCATATCTTGCGTCGAGGGACGTGGTCAAGCGAAGCGGCCGGCGCAGCCTTTCCGGCGGGGCGGGCGCCATTCCGCAATCGCGCCCAGGCCTCGCCAAGCAGCAGACCGACCGTCGCAGCGCCTGGTGCGGACAGTCAACCAAGCAAGGTCGCCGGGCGCCGCGCCCGCTGGTGAGACAGGGATGGCGCGGGCTACGGAGAAGCTGCGGACCGATTGCGGGGAACACGCAACAGGAGCCCAGCGGCGCACGGCTGCTACTTCTGCAGGCTGCGCGGCTCGGGCATAAGGTCCTGCCCGGGCTCCAACACCTTCTGCTGCATGTGGATGATCACCGATGAGACGCCCATACCGACAAGCAGCAGGTTGTAAAGGATGATGCGCAGCTCTGGCCACAGCCGGATAAACGGCGCATAGGCCAAAGCCGGCAGCGCCAGCAGGCAGTGCCGCCAGCCGACGCGCAGCCCTTCCACCGCGAACAGTCCCGCCAGCCCGATGACCTCGAGGCAGTAGTAGTCCTCGACCTTGAACTTGGTGAGATAGCCGCTCAGCCGCCAGAAGAATCCGGTCGCAAGGACCATCAGGAAAAATCCCACCATGCGCCGGTAGCGGTGCGGATGGCGAATGGGCCACGGCGGCCAGCGCCCAAGGATGGAGACGGCTCCCAGCAGCACCACCTGGAAGATCATTCCGCGCAGCAGGCTGTCGCGCGAGTGCAGCAGGACGGCTGCGGTGCCGTTGATCAGCACCATCAGGATGAGCATGCCCGCCAAGGTGAGGCCGATACGGAGCCGATCGGCGCGGGTGATAAGCGGCTCCGACTCCGGGCAGAGACCGGCTTCGAGGGCGGCGATCAGCTCCTGCATCGATGGGAAGCGGGCCGCGGGGTCCTGGGCGAGCCCGCGCAGGATCGCCTGCTGTACGACCAGCGGTACGTGGCTCGGCGGTGGCGGGTTCAGGCGTCCATCGAGGATGCTCATGGCATACTCCTCAAAGGACAGGCCGGCGAAGGGACGCTGCCCGTAGAGCGCCTCATACAGTGACGCGCAGAAGCTGAACTGATCGCTCCGCTCGTCTGCCTCGGCGCCGCGGATCTGCTCGGGGGATATGTAGCCGGCGGTGCCGAGCACGGCCCCGACCTGGGTGAGCCGCTGGCCCGAGCGCCCCTGGCTATTCTGGCTCGGCGGCGTCGGGCCGGGCGCGGCGCCGGCGCTCATGCCGGCGATCACCCGCGCCAGCCCGAAGTCGGCGACCCGCACCCGTCCGTCCCGGCCGAGCAGGACGTTGTCCGGCTTGAAATCACGATGGATCAGGCCGCAGCGATGGGCGGCGAGGAGTCCGGCGGCAGCCTGCAGGTAGAGGCGCAGCCGACTATCTATCTCATCCGGCCGGACCGGACTGCCCCGCTCCTCTTGCCACTGCGCGAGAGAGCCGCCATCGACAATCTCCATGACGATGAAGATGCGCCCTTGGCTCTCGCCGACCTCGTATACCTGAACCACGTTGGGGTGCGACACCTTGGCCAGCGCCTGGGCCTCCTGTCGCACCCGGGCCACCGCCTGGAAGGGATCGCCGGGCAGGCTGTGCACGAACTTGACGGCGACCTTGCGATCGAGATCTGGATCGTAGGCTGAGTAGACCTCTCCCATGGCGCCTTCCCCCAGGCGGCCGACGATGAGAAAGCGTCCGATGTAGAAGCGGTCTTCCGCTGCCGGGGTCCGCGGCTCGCCGGCTTGTGGGTCATCGAGCGTGACCGACAGCTCGTCACCGCGCGCTTGCATCCTACCCGCCATCCTCGACAGTTTAGCGGATCTTGATCCATAATGGTTGCCCTCGGGACTTAGTCACCGGCAGGTCATCAGGGTGTCAAGGCAGTCAAACCCTCCAGCGCACAGCCTGCTGTCAGCCTACCTGGCCACGGGCGATGAGCTCACCTGGGAGCAGGCGGCGCAGCAGCTCGGCAGGATACTCCAGGTCGGGCTTTGCCCCGATGACCGCGAGTTCGATCGCTTCCTGCCCTACGAGATGCAGCTTGTCTCCTATCAGCACTGGAGCGGGCTCGCGGTGGCGCAGCGGGCGGCGGCCTGGTTCGCTGAGCTGGGTCTTGGCACGGTGGCCGACCTCGGCTCGGGAGCGGGCAAGTTCTGCGTCGCGGCGGCGCTGTTTGGCGGCTGCCGCTTCACCGGGCTAGAGCAGCGACCGCGGCTGGTGACCGCGGCGCGGAATCTGGCGCAGCTGTTCCAGGTTGATGACCGGGTCCGCTTCATCGCCGGCGCGGTAGGTGAGGCTGCGACCCCGCGCGCGGATGCTTACTACCTGTACAACCCGTTTGGAGAAAACCTCTACCCGCCGAGCGCTCAGCTCGATAATGAAGTAGAGCTCAGCCAAGCGCGCTACGATCGCGATGTCGCGGCGGTGGAAGACCTGCTGCGCGGCGTCCCGCTGGGTACCTATGTAGTTACCTACAACAGCTTCGGTGGCCGGCTGCCCTCGGGCTATGATGAGGTGCGCGTCGCCCGCGATCTGCCGGCGGTGCTCCGCATGTGGCGAAAGACGCGCGAGCCGCGCAAGCCGCGCGGTCCGGTGCCAGCACCCAAAGCGTGATGCAGCAGAGCTAGACCGCTGCTCCTTCAGCGTCCCGCGCTGCGCTCAGGCACCGGGGCGGCGGCGGAACTGGTCGGCGTCCAGGTTGTGCAGCTCCAGCCAGCGCTGCACCTGCCGCCGCGAGCAGTTCAGCTCTTCGGCGACCGACCTTACGGTGCCCAGGTACTTGCTGAGCAGAGTCTCCAGCTGCTCTCGGGTGGGGACCTGCAAGCGGTAGGGCCGCGAAGGCGGCGGGCTGACCGGGCGGGCGGCGCCGGCGTCAGGGCTGGCTGCCACTTCACCGCCTGTGCGCACGCTGGCAGGGCCGCCGCGAGCCCGCTGCAGGGCGGCCAGCACTTCGCTGGCCCCATCTATGCGGAGCCGCTCGGCGACGCTCAGGACCTCCCGGACATTCTGCGGCCAGTCGTAGAGCAGCACTTCCTGGACAAGCTCGGGCGTAAGGACTCCTGCCGCTTGCGCCCAGGCGTGCTGCAGCAGGAGCAGGACGTCCTCGCGCCGCGCGCGCAGCGGCGGCAGATCGAGCTGCAGACGCGCCAGCCGCGCGTGCAGATCCGAGCGGAACGACCCGGCGTCGGCATCGGCCCGGAGATCATGATGGGTAGCGGCGACGACGCGGACGTCCACGGGCAGCGGGCGATCGCCGCCGACCGGCGTGACCAGGTGCTCTTCCAGCACGCGCAGCAGCTTGGCCTGAAGCTCGGGCGCCATGTCGCCAATTTCATCCAGGAACAGCGTCCCGCGGTGGGCGCGCCGGAACACGCCCTGGCGAGCGTGCGCTCCGGTAAACGAGCGCTCGGCGTGCCCAAACAGCTCGCTCTCCGCCAGGCTCTCGGGGATGGCGGCGCAGTTGATGGCGACAAACTCGCCGGTCCGCCGGCTGAGCTGGTGTAGAGCGCGCGCGACGACCTCCTTACCCGTGCCAGTCTCCCCGGAGAGCAGCACCGGCACCGTCTCGCCGGCCAGCCGCACGATGCGCGCCCGCAGCTCGCGGGTGGCGCGCGAGACGCCGATCAGGGTGGGCACCTCGGCGTCGGCAACCTGGGCGGGCTCGTTGCGCAGGATGAAGAACGTACTGCCGACCCGGATCAAGTCACCTTCCTTGACCGGGTGCCACTGCTTGTCCCCGGCCAGGCGCGTCCGCCCGATGTAGGTCCCGTTCTTACTCCGCCAGTCGGCGATGCGCACATGGTAGTCGTTGTCCGCCACCTCGATCACAGCGTGGACGCTGGACGCCCCTGGATCATCGGCGATGGCGATCCCTTCTTGGCTGGGAGGCAGCTCGCGCCCGAGCCAGGTCTGGCCGACCGGCAGGCTGTAAAGACGGCTCTTGGCGATGCCGGTAGCGGGAGAGTAGACAAGGCGCAGTCGCGGTCGCAGGCTGGTCAAAGGCGCCGGCATCCCACTACTGGGCAACGTGATCGTCTGGGACATCGAAGCAGTATCGGCGATCTCGACGAAGGGGTGCAATACCCAGGGCTCGCCGCGCGCTTGCGCCCACACCCTCCTATATGCAGAGTCACGCCGGGAGCCGCGCCGGGCCGCTCCTACTCAAGCCTGACCAGCATCGCCACGGGACCGCGCACAGTCAGGGAGCGATTCCATACAAGCTCGCCGGGCGGACAGGAGATCCCCCGGGCCTGCCCGAGCAGCGCCTGCAGCGCCAGCCGGGCCTCCAGCCGCACCAGCGCCGCGCCCAGGCAGCCGTGTACGCCGGAGCCAAAAGAGATCCCCGGCTCCCGGCGCTGCGCATCGAACCTATCGGCCTCGGGAAACACCTGCTCATCGCGGTTGGCCGAGCCAAGGAGCGCCAGCACCATCGCCCCGCGCGGCACCGTCCCTCCCGCGAGCCGCACATCCTGGGTGGCGATCCGCGGCAGACCGTGCACCGGCGGGTCATAGCGCAGGACCTCCTCCACAAATCCGGCCAGGTTGGCGCCATCGTGGCGCAGCGCCGTGCACAGCGCCGGCCGCTCGGCCAGGATCCGCACCGCGTTGGCCAGCAGGTAGGTGGTGGTGTCAAAGCCGCCCAGGAGCAGGACCGCAGCGAAGCTCAAAAGCTCCTCATCGCTGAGCGACTGTCCGTCGACCTCCGCGCGCATCAGATCGCTGATGAAGTCGTCGATCGGGGCGCGGCGCCGCTCGGCGATGACCTCGGTGAAGTAGCCGGTCATCTCGGTGATGCTGGCGCGCACGCGGGTGACCTGCTCGGCGCTCTCGGGAACGGGCGTCACGCTGGCGACATCGTCGGCCCACTGCTTGAAGCGCGGCCACAGCGAGCGCGGAAGCCCCAGCAGCTCCGCGATCACAAACGCGGGCAGCGGCAGCGCGAACTGCGAGATGAACTCGACCTCCCCGGCCCGGGCCACGGCGGCGGCGAGCTCGCCGGCAAGCTCGCGGATGCGCGGCTCCAGCCGCGCCAGCGCCCGCGCGCCAAAGGCCCGCGTCACCAGCGCTCGCAGCTTAGCGTGCGGCGGCCCATCCATGGCCAGGATCGACCGCGCGACCGGATTGTAGCCGAGCCACGCCGGCTCCCACGCGGCGCGGAACCCCTGGGAGGAGAACAGCTCCGGGTGCTTGAGCACAAAGCTCACATCCTGGTGCCGGCTGACCGCCCACAGGCCCGCCGGCTCGACCTGACACAGGGGCTGGCGCTGGCGCAGCTCGGCGTAGAACGGGTAGGGGTTGGCGCGGAAGGCGGGGTCAAAAATATGAATCGGACGCGTCATCGGGACCTCCTGCGGGAGAGCTCGGCCGCGCTGGTGCAAGCGCGCGGCCCAGGTGTTTGCCGCCCTCCCAGGCCTTGCAGCGGGCGCGCCAGCGCGGCCGGGGGAGGTGACGGCAGCGGCTCTCAGCGACGGCAAACTTGGCCTCACCGGCCGCGGCCGCGGCGCCGCGCTCACCCGCCGGCCGGTCAAATTGATATGCTGGTCTGTCATTTTGACTGTCGCAGACTCACGGAGGGTCACCATGCGGGCCGAGCACCTGGACATCAAGGATCTGCTGGACATCGACTCCCAGGCCGGCACCGTGCGCTTCGCGGGGCAGCCAGCGATTGTCCTGGACGCGGTCGCCCTGGGCATCCTCCGCCGGCAGGTGGTCGAGACCTTCGGCTACGCGGCGGCGCGGGCGCTGTTTACCCGCTTCGGCTTCGCCCACGGCTGGCGCATGGCCGAGGCGATGCGCAGCGAGCTGACCTGGGACAGCCCCGAGGAGTGGCGGGCCGCCGGCGCCCGCATTCACACCCTGCAGGGACACATCCATTTCGTCCCCGGCTGCGGCGATCCGTTCGCGCCGGGCGGCGCGACCGTCGATGCCTCCTACGAGGCGGAGCAGCACCAGCTGCACCTGGGCCGCGCCGAGGCGCCGGTGTGCTGGACGCTCGCCGGGGCGGCCAGCGGCTACCTCAGCCGCGCCGAGGGCAAGCCCATCTACCTGCTGGAGGACCGTTGCCTGGGAAAGGGCGATGCGGTCTGCCGCTTCCGCGCCCGCACGCTGGAGCAGTGGGGCCCCGAGATCGAGCCGCACCTGCCCTTTTACCAGCAGACCTGCCTGGAGACCCAGGTGCGCGAGGTCACCGCGGCGCTCAAACGGGCCGAGCAGCAGCTGCGCAGCCGCCGCCGCGCCCTCGGCGAGCTGGCCGAGGCCGATGACGCCTCGGGTCTTATCGCCCGCAGTCCGGCGATGCGCCGCGTGCTGGCGCTGGTGCGCACGGTCGCCCAGGTCGACTCCACCGTGCTCTTGATGGGTGAGAGCGGGACCGGCAAGGAGCGGCTGGCGCAGCTTGTCCACGACGGCTCGGCGCGCGCCAGCGGGCCGCTGCTGGCCCTCAACTGCGGCGCGATCGCCGAGACCCTGCTGGAGAGCGAGCTGTTTGGCCACGTCCGCGGCGCCTTCACCGGCGCCACCCGCGACCGCCCCGGGCTGTTCGAAGCGAGCAGCGGCGGCACCCTGTTTCTCGACGAGGTCGGCGAGCTGCCGGCCGCGGTGCAGGTCAAGCTCCTGCGGGCCCTGCAGCAGCGCGAGGTGCGCCGCGTCGGCGACAATCAGAGCCGCGCCATCGATGTGCGCATCGTCGCCGCCACCAACCGCGACCTCGCCGCCGATGTGGCCAGCGGGCGCTTCCGCCGCGATCTGTATTATCGCCTGCGGGTCGTCGAGCTTACCGTGCCGCCGCTGCGCGAGCGCCGCGAGGACATCCTGCCGCTGGCGCGGCTCCTGCTTGCCGCGGCGGCGCGCCGGCTCAAGCGGCCGGCGGCGGTGCTGTCGACCGCCGCGGCGGATCAGCTGGTCCGCCATGACTGGCCGGGCAACGTGCGCGAGCTGGAAAACGCCATGGAGCGCGCGGTAGCACTGGCCCAGGGTCGGCGCATCGAGCTGGACGAGCTGCCCGAGGACATCCGCCGGGCGCTGCCGCCGCCCACGCCCACCCGCGGCGTGCAGCCCCTGGCCGAGGTCGAGCGCGACTACATCCTGGCCGCCCTGGCGCGCTGCGGCGGCAACAAGGAGCGCACCGCAGCCGAGCTGGGCATCGGTCCGTCCACTCTGTACCGCAAGCTGAAGCAATACCAAGCTGCCACCTCTTGAACGACCCCGGAGGCGTAGAAGATAATCGGGCGATGAGCCCAAATAAGAAGTCCATCGAGGTCACCCTGGGAGATAAGACCGCACGCGTCAGCTGGTATGCAGGCGCGACGGATGACGCCATCTCCCGGGCCGTGTGTGCAGCGCTCCTACTGCCCGCCGACAGCGCCCTCCTGCTGCGCGACAGCGATGGCGATGTGGTGGCGATCTCGGACAGCCTGCCGGGTGGGCTCAAGCTCAGGGCCGAGCTCCTCACCGCGGCGCCGGCCGCCCCGGAAAAGCCGGCTGGCGTGCCGCCGCGCGGCCCCAAGCCCTATCCCCTGGTGGGCAACCTCCCCGACATGTTTTCCAAGGGGGGCCTGGCGGCAGCGCTGTTTCGGCTGACGCGAGAGTATGGGGAGTTTATCCGCCTCAAGACGCCGCGCGGCAACCTGTTTATCAACAGCGACGCCGATGTCGTCTCCGACATGCTAAACCGCGCGCCGGAGTTTCCCAAGATCGTCAGCACCAGCGGCACCGCGCTCAGCAAGCTGCGCCAGAATAGCGGCGCCGGCAACGGCCTGTTTACCTCGGATGACACCGAGGAGATCTGGCACACCGCCCACCGCGTGCTGCTGCCGGCGCTCGGACTGGGGGCGCTCAAGCAGTACTACCCGCGCATGCTGGAAGTCGCCGATGACCTGCTCGCGCACCTGGCGCGCCTGCCCGCGGGAGAGTCGTTCCTCGCCACCGATGTCATGACCCGCATGACGTTCGAGGCGATCTCGTACACCGGCTTCAACACCCGCTGGGGCTGCATCGAGAGCCCGCAGCCGCCGCCCTTTGTGCAGGCGATGGTCGATGTCCTTACCATCGGCATGGAGTCAGCGGGCAACATGCTCCCTGATTTCTTCCATCCGATAAGTCGCCACAAGCGCGAGCGCGCCAACGCCGTGCTGCTCGACACCGTAGACCGGATCATCGCCGAGCGGCGCAGCGCCCTGGGACGCGGCGAGGCGGTGCCCAACGACATCCTGCAGGCCATGCTGACCACGCGCGACAAGGTCACGGGCAAGCGCCTGCCGGACGACAACATCCGGGCGCAGCTCATCACGTTTCTGGTCGCCGGTCACGAGACGACGAGCGGCCTGCTCTCCTACGCATTGCACAGCATCTCCACAAACCCCGAGGTAGAGCGCAGGCTGCTCGCCGAGGTGGATGCGGTGCTCGGTCGCGACTACAGCTACCGACCGTCTTTTCATGACATCGACAAGCTCGATTACACCGCGCGCATCCTCAAGGAGGCGCTGCGGCAAAACCCCACCGCGCCGGGATTTGGCCGCACCGCGATCCGCGACACGGTCGTCGCCGGCAAGTACGCGGTGCCAGCGGGCAGCACGATCATCACCTTCCTGCCGGCGCTGCACCGCAACCCCCGCTTCTGGGGCGACGATCCGGAAGCCTTTGATCCAGACCGCTTTATCCCCGAGGCGGTGGCGCAGCGCCACCCGGACGCCTATCACCCCTTCGGCATGGGCATGCGCAGCTGCATCGGCTTCCAGTTCGCGCTCATCGAGGCCAAGATGGTCCTGGCGCGGCTTTACCAGCAGGCGCTGCCGCGCCTGGCCCGCGCCGACTACAAGCTGGAGCACGTCCAGACGCTGACCATCAAGCCCAAGGACCTCTACATGCGGCTGGAGCGGCGCCCCGAGGAGCCCGGGCGAGGTCCGGCGCTGCCTGAAGCCGCGGCAGCGGCCCCCGCAGAGGTCGTCGCTGCAGACGCCAGCGGAGAGTCGCTGCTCATCCTGTTTGGTTCCAACATGGGAGCCTCCCAGGAGCTGGCGCAGAGCCTGGGCCGGCAGGCCCGCGCGCACGGCTTCCAGCCGACGATCTGCGAGCTCGACGCCCGCAGCGGTCAGCTTCCCACCGCTGGGCCGCTGCTCATCGTGACCTCGACCTACAATGGGAATCCGCCCGACAACGCCAGCCGGTTTGATGCTTGGCTGAACCAGCTGCTGGCGCAGGGCGGCACCCCCCTACGCAACCTCCGCTACGCGGTGCTGGGCTGCGGCAACAAGCAGTGGAAGGCGACGTTTCAGAAGTTCCCCCGCCTGGTTGACGAGCGGCTGCAGCGGCTCGGCGGCGAACGGCTCTGCCCCATCGGAGCCTGCGATGCCGACGGCGATTTCGAGGCCGGGGCCGAGTCATTCAGCAAGGCGCTGTGGCCGGCGCTGCAGCAGCATTTCGGCGGCGGCCACAGCGCCCAGGACCCGGCCGCCGAGGCGACGCCCCTATATTCCATCGAGGTAGTAAACTTCGCCGGGACCGAGCACGCCGCCGCCCAGCCCGACCGCTTCCCGCTGCACGCGCAGGCCGTGCTGGCCACCGTACGTCAGAACCAGGAGCTGCAGTCCGAAGATGCGGGGCGCTCGACCCGCCACATCGAGCTGACGCTGCCCGAAGGCGTCACCTACGCCGCCGGTGATCACCTGGGAGTGTTTCCAGAAAATCCGCCGGCGCTGGTCAACGCGGTGGCCGAGCGCTGCGGGATCCGACTGACCGACGTCGTCGTGCTGCGCGCCCAGGGAGCCGCGGGTCCGGAGGCGCTGCCGTGCGGCATTCCGATTACTGCCTATGATCTGCTTACCTATCACATCGACCTCACCGGACCGCTGTCCCGCAAGGAGCTGCGGGCCCTTGCGCGCTGCTGCCCCTGCCCGCCCGAGCAGGCGCCCCTTTTGGCCCTGGCCTCCGACGCCTCCTTCAAGACCGAGGTGCTCGATGCCAAGCTGTCCTTGCTCGACCTGCTGTTGCGCTTCAAGTCGGTGGACTGCGGGCTGCTGTCGCTGCTGTCGCTGCGGCCGCTGCTCAAGCCGCGCTACTATTCGATCTCGTCATCGCCGCGGGTGCTGCCCGGCGCTTGCTCGATCACCGTCGGCGTCCACAGCTGCGAGCGCAGAGACGGCACCCGGCTTGAGGGCCTGTGCAGTCACTATCTGGCGAGCCTCGCGGTGGGGGCGCGAGCTCGCGTCGTAGTCAAGGATACCAAGAGCAGCTTCCGCCTGCCCGACGAGCCGACCAAGGATGTCATCCTGATCGGTCCGGGCACTGGCCTGGCGCCGCTGCGCGGCTTTATTCAGGAGCGGGCGGCGCTGCGCCGCGCCGGAGCGCCGGTCGGCCAGACTGTGCTCTTCTTCGGCTGCCGGCAGCCGGCCCACGACTACATCTACCAGCAGGAGCTTGAGGGGTATGTGCGGTCAGGCGACCTGCGCGCGCTGCACGTAGCTTTCTCGCGCCAGCCCGGTCAGCCCAAGGTCTACGTTCAGGATCTGATTCGCGCCCATGCCGCCGAGGTCTATCAGCTGATCGCCGGCGGTGCGTACGTCTACGTCTGCGGTGACGCCAAGTACATGGCGCCGCAGGTCCACGCCGAGCTGCGCGCGCTGCTGCAGAGCCAGCGACAGGCAGCCGGTCAGGGGGCGCTCAGCCCAGAACAGGCCGAGGCCCAGGCCGAAGCCCAGCTGGCCGAGCTCAAGGCCGCCGGGCGGTATCTGCAAGACGTCTGGGCGTCCACCTGAGAGAGGCCGCGGCCTGCGCAAGCGGCCGCCTACGCGCAGCTCCCCGCCGGCAAGAGCCTTGCTGATTTGCCGCGATTCCCCTACGGTGCTGCCGGTGGTGCACCAGCCTGGTCGCCAAAACTGCGCGCAAGGAGCGTTTGCCATGATTCGAGCCCGAGTCGCCCCGATCTTTTGCCTCTTCATCTTGCAGGCGGCGTGCGGAGGACCCCAGGGGGCGGCTCCACCACCCGACGACGGCGTTGTCGTATTTGCCCCCAAGGGGCGGCCGCAGGCGGCGAGCCTCCGCACCACCGCCCCGAGCTGCCCGGTGGGAACGTCTACCGATCCCCTGGTCGCAGCGACCACCCGGGGCCTTGTGCGCGGCAAGCGAGTCGACAGTACAGTCGCGTTTCTCGGGATTCCCTTCGCCATGCCGCCGGTCGGCGCCCTGCGCTTTGCGCCTCCGGTCGAGCATGCCTGCTGGACAGGCATCCAGGCGACCACGGCGTATGGGCCGGCCTGTCCGCAGAAGAATCAGGACACCGGACGCTTCGAAGGCAGCGAAGACTGCCTGTCGCTCAATGTCTGGACGCCCAAGCTGGATGCGACCGCGCGACTGCCGGTCCTGGTGTTCATCTATGGCGGCGGCAACATCGTCGGCAGCACCGATGAGCACCTGCTGTCAAACCTCTACGACGGCCACGCGCTGGCGATGCGCGAGCAGGCGGTGGTCGTCACTCCGAACTACCGGCTCGGGGCGCTCGGCTTCTTCGCCGATCCGGCCCTGGACGCCGAGAGCCCGAGCCGCGTCTCGGGCAACCAGGGGACCCTGGACCACATAGCGGCCCTGCAGTGGGTCAAGGACAACATCGCGGCCTTTGGCGGCGACCCGGCGCGGGTGATGGTGTTTGGAGAGTCGGCGGGCGCGATCAACGTCTGCTCGCTGGTCGCTTCTCCGCTGGCCGCCGGCCTGTTCTCCAGCGCCCTCATGCAGAGCGGCGGCTGCGGCGCCCACTCGCAGGCGACGCAGAAGGCGACCAGCGCCGCCCTGGCGCGCAAGCTTGGCTGCACCAGCGATGTAGCGACCTGCATGCGCAGCCTGACCGCCGAGCAGATCGTCGCCGCCACCGACGGCTTTGGCGAGCTGCTAAAGAGCCTCACCAAGCTCGACCCGACCCAGGGTCTGGTCGGCGTCCTGCCTTGGTCATCAAGCGTCGATGGCTACGTGCTGCCCGACTTCCCGCTCAAGGTCATCGCCGCGGGCACCCACAATAAGGTCCCGCTGGCGGTGGGCAGCAATGCCAACGAAGGCGTGGTCTTCGCGCAGCCGGGCCTCTACCTGTGCTCGCAGTACAGCAGCGATCTCAAGTCGATGTTCGGAACCAACGCCGACCGCGTCCTGGCGCAGTATCCTTGCTCTTTCTGGCAGCCCCGCCAGGCGTGGATCGACGTCGTTACCGACTTCTTGTTTACCTGCACCTCGCGTCATGCGGCGCGCGCCGCCGCTGCCTCCCCCGGGGCCTCGGTATTCCGCTACTTCTATACCCACACCGCCGATCATGGGCTGGACGCCTTGAACGGCGCCTATCACTCTGCCGAGCTGGCCTATGTATTTCGCACCTTCGCGGCCAAAGGGTACACCGCCAGCGCTGCCGAGCTGACGCTGGCAAATAATATCGAGGACTTCTGGGGCAGCCTGGCGGCGACCGGTTCGCCGGCCGCCGGGGCCGTCCGCTGGCCGGGCTATACTACCGCGAGCGAGAAGGTGCTCCTCCTGGATGCCACGCTGTCCACCAGCACGGACGCCAGAGCCGCCAAGTGTAATTTCTGGGACTCCCTCTACCCGGCTGGAAGCGGCGGCTAAGGTAGTGGCGCGCCGGTCGCGCCGACTCCTAAGCCCTTGATCTTCGCCGCTTCTACAGAGTGGTTGTCGAGCGCGAAGGGATGGGGCTACTATTCTGACAAGATTAGGGGGATTCCTTTGGACAAAGAGGATAAGAGTCGCCGGGTTGATGAGCCGCAAGGCGCGCGCAGCGCCAGCCGGCGCGAGTTTTTGACCGGAGCGGTCGCCCTGGGCGGCGCTTCCGTGGCCCTGGGCAGCGAGGGCTCTGCGGCAGCGGCCGATCCCCCCGCCGCGGTCAATCCGCGGCTATACTCCTATGTCGGCGGCAAGACGGGCCGCTGGTCGGTGATCTCGGCCAAAGTCATCGTCGGCGAGCCGCTGCCCATGGTCGAGCGGATAGACTACGTCCACGGCGCCGTCGACGCCTTGCCGGCCGGCGCGAAGTGGGTCCTGCGCGGCGTCAACACCAACGAGCGCTACGCGACCCGCGCCGAGAAGACCCGCATCTCGATCCAGGTCCCGCTAGGCCGCCCGGAAGCCAACTATGGCGCCTTCATCCCGATCCGCAAGAGCCCCAAGTGGTGGGCGCTCACCCAGGACGAGCGGCGCGCCCTGTTCGAGGAGCGCTCCAAGCACATCAGCATTGGCTTTAAGTACCTGCCAGCGGTCGCGCGCCGCCTCAATCACTGCCGCGACCTCAGTGACAACGAGCCCTTCGACTTTCTCACCATCTTCGACTACGACAAGCAGCACGCGACCGCGTTCGACGACATGATGGCAGAGCTGCGGGCGACCGAGGAATGGAAGTATGTCGATCGCGAGTTCGACATGCGCCTGGTCCGCATCGACACCTGACAAGCCAGTCCGCTGCCCGGCGACCGCGGCGCGCCGGCCATGGCTGCGGCAAAGCCGTTCCGCAGCCGAAGTAGCTGACTTTCGGGGACTTGGTAGTAGCTGCGGAGTGTTTTTTGGGCTCTCAGCATCGGGGCTGACGATTAACCAAGCAAGGTGACGACCGAGAGAGAAACCAAGAAAACCGTTCCGCGACGGGGCGAAGTGCGTGCAAATCACGGGCTTCGGTGCGAAATGATTGGTGGACTCGATAAGACCAAACAAACGTCTGACCACCTGCGACGGCGAACTTCCCGGTCGATACCCTAACACCACCTGCTCTGCGTAGGGCTTGACACAGCCGTCAGACGATAGACGCGCTCGATCATACAGGCAATTTATCGCTGAGAAGCTGAGAAAACCATTAAAACACTCCGCCGGCTGGCCAGCCAGCCGGGTGCCAGCCTTCTGCTCTTAGCCCTTCACCAAAATCGTATGACGTTGGCCCTCCGACAGTCAGCCGCCTTGAGGCACCGCGACCCGCTGCTCGGAGCATGGCCGCGGGAGCAGCTCTCCCTGCGCAACGTGCACGGTGGCAGCGCCTGCCGGAGTACTTATACCCCAGGGACCCGAGGAGCAGCAGTGGCTGCTGCAGGCGCTACAGGCTCTACCGGGTCGCGGGCTCCTGAAGCGCAGCCCCCATCGCCGCGAGATGCCTGGCCGTCGCCTCTGCCGCGGCAAGCCACTGCGGTCAGGTTATTGTCGGACTCATGCCGCAGCTGGGCGGCCGAGCAGGCTCGACCACAAACGGCGGGTTCGTCGGCACCGTCAGTGGCTGAGCAGCCTCGGTCGTAGGCTGTTGCGCGTGGGCCGCCGTGATTGAATCTACGGGATCTAAGCCAATACACAAGTGAGAGCAAAAATCGCCTCAATGCGCGTTGAGGCGCGGCATCAATCCCACGAGCGTACCCGTGGCTCAGAAGAACAACGGCAGGGATCGCATGTCGCGGTCGCCTTTGGGTAGCACCACGGCAGCCCTGAAGAACCGCATGACCTCGGTAGTCCTACGGGAGCACACGAGCGACTCTGGAAGTCCGGACGCGGCGGCGCATCCGCAATGGGCGACGTCATGACTCAGCGCACTTGTCGATCGCTTGACGGAACGCAGTGCCGAGTGTAACCTACCGGCTACCATCTCCCTGATGCACTCCCGCGAGTGCGTCACCGGGCAGCGAGCCTCCGATAGAAGCTCTATTCCTGCCATAGCGAGTCCCGTGTCCTTCTCTTCTCTGGCACTTGGCTGGAAAGGGATGATGAGCCACTGGATTGCGAGCAAGGATCGCCCAGGAACCTGCGCGATCCCACCGACTCCGTCGAAAAAAAGGGCTGGGGAGCCGTGGACCAAAACCCAGGCTCGCGGGCGCCGACGCCGTGCCCAGCGAGAGCGAATGAGGCGAACAGGCGGACCCGTGTCGATGGCCACGCTCCGCTGGTAATAATGAAGCGGGTTTATGTGGCCATCGACAACCTACCGAGCAGTAGGCGGTCTGGTTTGGGCGAGCTCGGCGGGCGCACAGGACCTGGCGGCCGGATGACGCCGAAGAAGAGACGATGGCAGATGTCCGAAGCGGAGCTGGAAGGCGTGCGAAAATGACGTGGGGCTATCATATCCGACCCGGCTGGCAACCTCGGTTATCGAGAAGCAGCCAGCGCGCAGCATGGCCAGCGCTTCATCCATGCGGCGCGCGCGGGCGTAGGCACCCGGGGTGCACTTTAGCTCTCTCTTGAAGGCGCGCGACAGCGTGCTTTCACTGACACGGCAGCGCCGGGCCAGCTCGTCTACCGCAAGCGGCGCGACGAGGTTGGCTTCGAGCATGGACAACGCGCGCTCGACGACCGGGCTGTATCGATGCACAGCGGCGGCTCGCTCGATCCTCCCTTCGCGATCACGACATAAGTAATAGAATTCCTTGAGCAGCTCGGTCTCTAGGAAGTCGGTCGCGATGTTGCCGGCGGCGCCACAGAGGTGGCGTTCGAACAGGTAGCGATGGCAAAGCTCATGGACCCAGACTGTGAGCGGCAGCACCTGTGGCGTAGCCAGCCAGTCCGCGAGCCGCTCATCGGATAGACCTATGTGGCGATATGTGCCAACGACTCGCTCGCGCAGCGATTCATGAACTTCCAGCGTGAGCAGCTGTGCGGGGGATAGATCAGCCGACACCGCAGCCCGTACGCCTGCCGGCAGCACGAACCAGATGGCGCGATCGAGGATGTGCTGGGTCGCCGCGACTCGCAGCTTGCAAGCCGAGGCGCCCATCGAGAACAGCATCAGTGGCGACGCCATAGCCAGCAGCAAGGGGCGCTCATGAACGAGGCTGTGCAAGGTAAGGGTTAGCCTCGGCGTAAATAGAGATGACGGTTTTTGTGAGAACATTGACCGCTCCGCGATAGCGCTCCCATTCTAGCTTCGCTAGCCTACAAACAGTCAACATGCTCGAGCGTTCGTGAACGCTTGTGGCGCTTGGTCCGATCGAAATACGGCTCGGGATGGCATGCCGTCTCGCGAGAGTCCACCGCATTGGAATCAGAGAGGGGTTTTCATGCACGATGCAGATGGAGGCAAGCGGCGCGGACAGTCGGGTTGCCGCGTGCAGCTCGGCTGGGCGCTATTTATCGTCAGCGTTGTCTGCGGCGGCTGCGGTGGTTCGGTGAGTCCGGCCGAAGAGACCACCTTACGCAACGACTTGGTGACCGCAGAGCGCCCGGTGCCGCTGGGTGCTACCATGACGGCGACGGGCGCCAGCTTTCGCGTCTGGGCGCCCCATGCGACGCAGGTGTTTGTCGCGGGGGAGTTCAACGGCTGGAGTAAAACCAAACACCCGCTGGCCCCCATCGGCGGCGGTGAGTTCAGCGGCGATGTGCCTGGCGCACGGCAGGGCCAGCAGTACAAGTTCGTCATCATGCATGGGGCGCAGACCCTGTGGCGTGCCGATCCGCGTGGTCGGAGCATGGTAAGCTCCGCTGGCAATAGCATCCTGGTCGATCCGTCCGGATACAAGTGGACCGTGCCGAGCTTTCGGCCGATTTCCACTAATCAGTGGGTCCTGTACGAAATGCACCTCGGGACGTTCAATCCTCCGCGCGGCGTAACTCCGGGCCGCTGGCAGTCTGCTACGGAGAAGCTGGATCATCTGGCGGCGCTCGGCATCACCGCGATCGAAGTAATGCCTCCCTTCGAATTCCCCGGAGATCATTCCTGGGGATACAACCCCGCGGCCCCTTTCGCGCTCGAGAGCGCTTATGGCACGCCCGATGACTTTCGGGCTTTCGTCGACGCGGCGCACGCGCGCGGCATCGCTGTCGTGCTGGACGTGGTCCACAACCACTATAGCCCAGTCGAGGACATCCTGCCATGCTTTGACGGCGAGTGTTTCGGTGCAGATGGCATCTACTTTTACACCGATGCGCGTCGCAATACGGATTGGGGGCCGCGCCCTGACTTTGGCCGATCGCAGGTGCGCGACTACATCCGTGACAACACGCTTCAGTGGCTCACCGAGTATCGCGTCGATGGCCTGCGCTGGGACTCTGTATCGAACATCCGGCAGGCCAACGGCGCGTTCAACCCAGAAGCCTGGGCGATGATGAAATCGATCAACGACGCGGTTCATGCGCTGCCCGGTAAGCTGCAAATCGCCGAGGATCTGTACACGCGGGATGACATTACGCGCACGACCGCGGCCGGAGGCCTGGGTTTCGACACGCAATGGGATGCGGCTTTCTTTCATCCGGTGGACGAGACCATCCTGGCGCGCAATGACAGCGATCGGCGGATGGGGGCGATTCGCGCGGCGCTGGAACACAAGTACAATGGGCACAGCAGCGAGCGAGTCATCTATACCGAAAGCCATGATGAAGTTGCCAATGGCAAGCAGCGCATTCCAGAGATGATATCTCCGGGGGACGCTGGCAGCTATGTGGCACGCAAACGCTCGACCTTGGGGGCGATCGTGCTCATGACTGCCCCAGGCATTCCCATGTTGTTCATGGGGCAGGAGTTCTTGGAAAGCGGCTACTTCGCCGATACGCGACCGCTCGATTGGTCCAAGACGAGCCGCTACGCCGGCATCTTGCGGCTGTATACGGACCTTATCCATCTTCGCCGCAACAGCGAAGGAAAGACCGGCGGGCTCCTCAGTGACAAAGTGTATGTCTACCATGTCAACGACTCAGCCAAGGTGATCGCCTACCGTCGCTGGCAGGATGGGGGGATCAGTGATGATGTGATTGTCGTGATGAACTTTTCCGGTCGCGCGTTTCCAGTCTATAATGTCGGCCTGCCGGCGGGAGGGACCTGGCAGGTGCGCTTCAACAGCGACTCCAGAAGCTACTCGTCTGACTACGGAGACACTTCCAGCGCGCCCGTGGTCGCCACAAAGACGGCAAAGGACAGCTTCCCCTACGCGGGCTCCGTCGCCCTCGGCCCGTATTCTGCCGTGATTCTGTCGCAGTAGTGCCGCGGCCTGGATGGCCGGTACCCGGCGCGAATCTGCGGGCGAGCCAAATCGCCCACGGCGCCGAGCGCCTGCGCCAGGTCGAGGCGCTGGAGCGCCAGCTCAGGGCCGCGCGCTCGGCCCAGGCCACCTTGCATGAGCTCGAGCGCGACTTCGACCCTGAAGTCGCACGCATCCCGCGAACGCGGGCCTTCCTGGCGGCGGACTCGCGGTCGCGGTGATCGCCCTGCTTGTGATCCCGGCGCGTCTGCTCGGCACCGCCTTCACGGATCGGCGCTTCTACGTCAGCGCGACCATCGGCCCTCTCGTCATGCGCACCCTGAGGTTTGCGGTGGGCCTGACGCGCAAACGCAAGACGCGCTGGTGGCGACTACGGCCGCGGTGAACAGCCCTGTGCGCCGACCATCGGCGCTTCCGCTGGTGACGGGCCTGACGGGAGCGCTCCAGATTGATAGCAAAAGGAAACGTTGGATTTGCCCAGGGCCTTCCGCAGGCGGCCGGTGGGGGGGGGGACGCTGGTGTGCGCTGGGGGCCAGCAAATACCCCCTGGACTTGGCGGGGGAACTAATTTATCAAGCACGGCCATGCGCGCATCAACTGCCAACTGGCGACGGATTCACTTGTGCTTGCTTCTGCTGGCCGGCTGCAGCAGCCTGCCCGACACCGCCTCCTCCGACGCCGGCGCAGGAGATGCCGGGGCGGTCGATGCAGCTGCGGTTAGCTGTCCCCCAGGCGGCGGCTCGGTCCTTTCTGCAGTGAGCATCACGGTGCCGCCGGCGCCGAACCAGATGTTTGCAGTGGGCGATGCCCCCGCGCTGACGATCCGCTTCAGCGATCGCTGCGACCGTCCGCTCTCTCTTGGCCAGCTCGGGACAGCGAGTCTGTTTTTATACGGACCGCGAGCGGCGACGCATACCAAGACGGCGAGCAAGCTCCTAAACTGCGTGACTGATCCGCAGGCCAAGGATCACCAGCACCACTTCATCAACTTGCTCGCGCCCTCCTACGCCGACCCGGCCCGCGGCGGGCTGACCCTGCACCCAGATGGCAGCGTGACCTACCAGCTGGGGGCGATCAGCGACGAAGAGCCCGGAACCTATACGGTCGGCGTGCTGGCCAAGTCAGCAGACGATACGGCGCAGGTCTTCGCCCTCGCCGAGCTGCAGCTGCGCACCCCGACTGTTGAGACCTTCGCCAGCGGCCCGGTGGACACCTCCTCCTGCGGCGACTGCCACCGCGGCGCTGCCTCGGGCAAGCTGAACATGCTCCACTCCTTCCCAGGTCGCTCGCCGCTTGGCGACTGGGCGATCGATCTGTCGCCGGTCGGCACCTGCAAGGCGTGTCATAACCTGGCCGGGCTGAGCCCCAATCCGCTGCTGCGCAAGGTCCACGGAGTCCACCGCGGGAAGGGCCTTGCCAGTCCAGGGGTCGCCCATCCGGAGTACGGGCTGGGCTTTGATGACTCGCTGGCCGACTATACCAACGTGGAGTTCCCGGCGATGCCAGATGGTGAGAAGGACTGCACCAAGTGTCACCGGGACGACCGCTGGGCGCAGCTGCCCTCGCGGCTGGCCTGCGGCAGCTGCCATGACAACGTATTTTTTGACACGGGCAAGATCGACCCGCCGACCCCGCTCGGCAAGCCCGCCGCCGGCGCCTGCAAGGCCGACCCGGACTGCGTGAGCTTCGGGCCGCTCGCCAGCTGCAACGTCGCCGCCGGCAACTGCCAGCTCAGCCGTCACTCCGTGCAGCGAGACGATAGCGCCTGTCGCGGCTGTCACACCGCGGATAGCAGCGGACTGGCGCCGATCCGGCTCGTGCACCAGATTGCCGGCCGGACGCTGACCCCGGGTCTGAAGCTGAGCGGCCTGACGGTCACCGGCGGCAGCGGGAAAAACGGCACGGTGGTTGTCGGGGACACCCCGAGCGTAAGCTTCAAGCTGCAGGATCGAACCGGCGCCTCGATCAAGGACCTGTTGACCAACCGCGCCTACGCCGGCACCGTGCTTGTTGCCGGGCCCACCGATGATCGTCAGCGCGTCTATGGGCCGCTGCCGCTGTCCGGCGCCGGCCTGACCTATGACGCCGGTGCCGACCGCTACTCCTTTGTCCTGCCGACGCCGTTCCCGGCCAAGGCCAGCCTGCCGCTGAACGCCGAGCCGGCGGCAGTGGCGCGGCCAAACCCTGCCGGCACCTATACCGCGTGGGTTTATGTGACAACGAGCGTCAGCACAGGGGCCGGGTCAGTGCGTGACTCCGGCGGTGCGCTGGCCGACTTCGCGTTCAGCGATGACAAGCTGGCAGCGCGTCCGCGGCAGGTGATCTTGCAGTCGGCCTGCGACTCCTGCCACGTCAGCTTGCAGGCGCACGGGGGCACTCGCCGCCAGGCCGAGGGCTGCTCCATGTGCCACACCCAGGGCGCGCAGGATAACCTCGCCGGCGCCCTGGGCTCGCGCTGCCTGGCCGATGCCGACTGCGGCGGCGCCGCGGCCGGCTGGGAGTCCTGCATCGACACCAATGCCGATGGCAAGCCCGACACCTGCGCGCTCAGCAAGGATCCCACGCCCGGCCAGACGATTTACTTCCCAGCGCTGATTCACGGCATCCATTTTGGCCGCAAGCTCGGCGGCTATGCCGAGCGCAACAACCTGATTGATCCCGGCTCGCTGGTCATCGTCGGCTACAATAACCGCGTCAGCAACCTCTCCACTGGGCTATTCCCCCAGGACATCCGCAACTGTCAGAAGTGTCACGCCGACAGCGGCGCCGCCTGCGGACGCTCGACCCCGTGCGGAGTCGGCCAGGGCTGCAGCGCCGGGGTCTGCCGCAACCTCGCCTGGCAGAAGCCAAGCGGCAAGGTCTGTGTATCCTGCCACGACACCGCCGAGGCCAGCGCCCACGCCGCCCTGAATACCTACCACGAGGCGAACGGTACCGTCACCGAGACCTGCGACGTCTGCCATGGCAGCGATGCCGAGTTCAGCGTCGCCAGGGTGCACAACATCGCGAGCCCCTACCGGCCGCCCTATTCCCGCGATCGCAGCCGCTAACAGACCATCATCGCTTCAGCTGGTTTGCCTTCAGGGACCAACGCGGGTGAGCTGTCACGCCAGCGGGGACGTAGGACCTTGGTCTGCGTGGAGAACAAGCCCTGAGGGCTGCAGCGGCGCTCGCGCGGTCGGTGGCGTCTGCACTTCATGGACTACACGGATGACGCCTGCCTGACCGAGTTCAGCGCCGACCAGGTGACCCGCATCGGTCGGCAGACCCCCAAGTACCGCTTCTAGCGCTCACCCCGCCCAGCGGGCGACTCCTCTCTGGGCGGGCCCAGCCGACCCGCGATCCGTCGGTAGAGCTGCGCTACATAGCGGCTATGCGCCTGCCAGCTCAGCTCCGCCGCCGCCTGAGCCGCCGCGTGGGACATCGCCGCGCGCCGCGCGGGCTGTTCAGCGAGCGTGCGGAGCCATCCGCTTGCGGCCTGCACGTCCCCCGGTGCGTAGAGAAATCCGGTTCGGTCGTGCGCGACCAGATCGACATTGCCGCCGGCGCACACCGCCACGATGGGCAGGCCCGATGCCAGCGCTTCGAGTGTGACGAACCCCAGCGTCTCGGTCTCCGAGGGCTGGAGAAAGACCTCGGCGCTCGCGTAGATCCGCGCGAGCTCATCGCCCACCCGGCGACCGAGAAACAGCGAGTCGGGACGCCCCGCAAACTCGTGTCGCAGCGTCTCAAGCTCCGGGCCGTCCCCCACGATGACCAGGCGAGCGTTGGGCGTTCGCTCGAGCAGCGCGAAGAGGCCAGGGATGTTCTTCTCCGCCGCCATCCGCCCCACATATAGCAGGCGCAGCTTGCCCTCGCCCCACAGCGCGCGGCCAAGCGCTTCGTCCCGGTGCGAGGGATGGAAGCGCCTGGTGTCCACTGCGGCGGGCAGCACGTCGATCGCGGCAATCCCCAGGCCGTGGCGTTCCACGGTGCGCCGCATGCTGGCTGAGGTCACCGCGAACGCGTCGGCGAAGCGATAGCCGCGGTGGATGAACCGCAGCAAGCCTGTCATGGCGGCGCTGCGGAGCGGCCACGGATAGCGCGACGCATAGGCGATGACGTCGGTATGGTAGGTGAACAGGATCGGCACGCGGCACAGCTTGGCGACCAGCAGCAAGCAGTAGTTGACGGGCTCTGGGGCGGTTGCGTGGAGAAGATCCGGCTTGAAGCGCCGAATCAGACGGAAGAGCCGCCAGCAGACCAGCGGATACAGCAGAGGGTTGACCAGGTAGTACCCCGGATAGGCCCACGCCGGAACGGAGGGCAGGCGCTGCACCGCGATGTCGCGCCATCGCGCGGGGCTCTTGGGGTGATTCACCAGCAGCAAGAACTCGTGATCTCGGCGCAGCCCTTCGACCAGGTTCTCGATGCGCGTGACCACCCCGTCGACCTGCGGGGTGAAGCTCATCGTGTATAGGAGCACGCGCAGCCCGGCCATCAGCGTCGCGGCTCCTGCACCGCCGCTCCGGCAGCGGGCGCGCCGTCGCAGCCGGCCCGGCCGATGAGCGCGGCAGCGACATCGTCGAACGTGTCGACATGCGCGCTGCCGCAGCTCGGGTCCAGCGGGCCCAGGCGGCTCGCGTTGCGGTAGCTGCAGACGTCGTGGACCAGGCAGTCGCGCGTCCACAGACCGGGGCCGCGGCTGGGACAGCCAGGGCCGCAGCGTCCCATGCAGCCATAGTCGCCCGCATTTTGCGCCAGCCTGCCCCAGTCGTCGCCGACACGCACGCGCTCGGAGTGGACCGCGCCGCGGCTGGCGTAGGCGATCTCGACTACCTGCCCGACCGCTACGCAAGTCACGCTGCGGTTTGTAGCTACGCCGACATAGATGCCACCGGCGGCGACCAGGCTCGCTGCCACTGCCGCCGCGCGCCGCGCGCTCATGTGCGCCACCGTACCGTCGGGTTCAGCACCGCGGGGTCGGCCTCGTGGGCGTGCTCGACAGCGAACGCCAGCAGCGCGTCGAGCGCCCGCTCGGAGAGCAGGTGCGGCTGCAGGCCCAGCTCCAGGAGCCGCGTGTGCCGCGCGTTGTAGTAGTGCGCCTCCGCCTCGACGCGCGGGTTGTCCAGGTGCTCGACCCGCACCGCCAGTCCACGCCGCCGTCCCGCCGCCTGGACGAGCGCGGCGAGCTGGTCGACCGAGAACTGCTCGGTGAACTGGTTGAACACACGGAACTCGCCGCGCGCCGCGGGCTGGTTCGCGGCCAGCTCGATGCACCGCACGGTGTCGCGCAGGTCCAGAAACCCGCGGGTCTGCCCGCCCTTGCCATAGACGGTGAGCGGCTGGCCGAGCGCCGCCTGCACGCAGAAGCGGTTCAAGACCGTGCCGAACACGTGATCGTAGTCCAGGCGGTTCATCAGGGTCGGGTCGCTCTGCGTCTCGTCCGTAGCCACACCATAGACGACGCCCTGGTTCAGATCAGTGGCCCGGAGGCCCCAGATGCGGCACGCGAACTCAATGTTGTTCGAGTCGTGCACCTTGGAGAGATGATAGAACGAACCCGCCCGCTTGGGGAACAGCACCCGATCCGCGCGCCCGTTGTGCTGGACGTTGAGCCAGCCTTCCTCGATGTCGATGTTAGGCGTTCCGTACTCGCCCATGGTGCCGAGCTTGACGAGGTGGCAGTCGGCGGCCTCGGCGTGCAGCGTGTACAGCAGGCTGAGGGTGCCGAGCACGTTGTTCTTCTGGGTGAAGATCGCATGCTCGCGGCTGATCATCGAATACGGCGCAGAGCGCTGCTCGGCGAAGTGCACCACGGTGTCGGGCCGAAAATCGCGGACCGCGCTGGCGAGGAAGGGCCCATCGCCGATGTCGCCGATGTACAGCGGAATGCGGGTGCCGGTCCGCGCCTCCCAGCACGCCAGGCGCTGGGGGAGCGATGCGAGCCGGGTCAATGGGCGCACGCCGAGCTGCGCGTCCCAGTCGCGCCGAGCGAAGTTGTCGACGATTCCGACCACATGACCGCGCGCCGACAGATGCAGCGCGGTCGCCCACCCGCAATAGCCGTCGCCGCCCAGTACCAGTGTTCGTCGCTCACTCATGCATTCCTCCTGCGTCCGTGGCTCGCTGCCGACAACCACGTTTAGCATCTGGGATTGGGTTCGTCGACAAAACCTCAGGGAGCCCAATCCCATCGGGTCCCTGGTTGCGATCGTCAGCTTCATCGCATGCACGGCGGCGCGCATGGACATACCTCCTGCGGCGGGAGCAAAACCGACCGCCGGAGCTAGCGACAACGGCGTGCCCGCAAGGTTCCGCGCAGCGGCCCGAGCGCCGGGGCCAAAGGTGCGGTCCGCCCGTCAAAAATCTGAGATGGGCCAGCCCGGTCGTGCCGGCATCGCGCTGTATATTCGCGGTTTTATGCGCTCTGTCGTCCGTAAGGCAGACGGAACGGGAATTGCTGGCTACCTGATCAACTCTATCACCCCGAACCTGGACACCGCACCTTTCAGGAGGCCCCCCATGTCACCCACTCCGTCAACGTCCAAACTTGGTGTCTCCGCCTCTGGGCTACGCGCCGCGTTGGCTGCCTTGACTCTGGCCGCTGCGACGCTCGCGATCGGATGCGGAGGCGGTGGCCTCGGCAGGTGCAGCTATGACGGCAAGAGCTACCCGGCCGGCTCCACCTTCCCATCGCGCGATGGCTGCAATACCTGCTCTTGCGATGGCTCTGGTTCTTTGTTCTGCACCGAGCTCGCCTGCGCACCTCTGGCTTGTTTGTATGAGGGCACTACCTACATGCCTGGCGATAGCTTTCCGGCTGCGGACGGCTGCAACACCTGCGGCTGCGGCACCGACGGCACCATCGCGTGCACCAAGAAGGCCTGCCCGACCGCTGAGTCTACGGCCTGGCTGTCCTTGGCGCCGGTACAGTGCAATATGAATCCCTGGCAGCTTTTGAGCAGCAGCGGTGATGGTACGGCCCCGGCGTATTCGGACCCGGAGCTGCTCACGATCGATAACTTCTTCGAAGACCAGAAGATCGACCTCATCGAGATCGGCTTCCTCTATCCGGCCACGGTCGGGGGCGTCTGTACGGCGTGCAGCTGCGGGCGAGGTGACCAGCTGCTGGTCCGCGCCAAGGCGGCAGACGTCGCGACCCTGGAGAAGACCTACGGCTTCAAGCTCCTCGCGAGCTCCGAGGTTCCTGAAGGCGGTCTTGGTTACACGCCGCGACAGTGCAATAGTAACCCGTGGTCCGCGGTAGCCAAGCCGATGACCCGGCAGGAGGCCGAGTCTGCGGCTCGCTGGCTGGAGAGCAAAGGGGTAGGCGTAGCGCGCACCGGCTTGGTCTTCCGCACCTCGGCGGTAGTCGTCTGCGATGCCTGCAGCTGTCCGCGCGGCGACCGCCTCGTCGCCTCCGCCACCGATGCGAGCGCGGCGGCGAGCCTGCGCCTCCTGTCCTTTGGCGAGCTCCCCCGCTAGCCCGCTACGCGGAAGCTACCCTGAGGCCTTCCGCGAAGACGGGATGCACCCCTGCCGTGGCCTCACCCGCTTCGACTTATGGGTCGCCCAGAGCTTCTTCCGCTGGTCGGTGCGCCAGGGCTATGTCAACTGAGAAGCAGCAGCGCGACGAAGCGGCCAAGTGCCAGGGCACAGCTGGAGAACCTCGACGAGGACACGCTGGCGCAGCTGCTGGCCATGCTGGGCGAAACCAAGAAGGGCGGCGCACCGACAAACTAGCGCGCGAATCCGCAATCGTTCCCATGGGATATTTGTGGAGGTTGTCAGCGACGGAAGAACGCTAGCGGGACATTCAACCAAGTAAGATCGCTGGCTGCGTGTCTCGTCGGTGAGCAGTATGTGGGGATGGGCTGCGGACATGATGCGGACTGATTCGCGGTAGCGCTTTTTGGGTGCGCGATCGGGCTATGAGGTGGATGCGAAGGCGCAGGCAGCTACATAGCACAGATATGGCTAGCTGCCAGTAGCAGGGTGATCTCGCGCTCGGGCTCATTCGTCCCTGCGACGTTGCCACGCCAGCCTTGGAGCTCGGCGCCCGGGGGATCCCCGCACGCCGAGATCCCGGCCCATCCTGCCGCAGCCGTGCCTTTGCGGTCAGCCAGACCTGCGAAGAGATCTCAAACGGGGTAAGAACCAGCGGCACCCGCTGCGCCAGAAGGACGGCGAAAGCCTCGGGGTCCTGCTCGAAGTTGAAGTCGCGGTGGCCGCGCGGGTTGACGGTTCCCGTCGTAAAGCGCTGCCCGGGTCGGCGTCCGGCCACCGCAACCACGACCCGGATGCGAGCGGCGAGCGCGGGCCGTCTAAGCAGGACCGTGGCCAGGTTTGTCGCCGGTCCGAGCAGCAAGATGGACAGCGGCTCGCGGCTCAGGGCAGCGGCCAGCGCTTCACTGGCCGGCGTCGGCGCTCCGCGAGGATCAGCAGCCGATCGCGGCGCTGCCCGCCTTGGCCTCCGGTAGTCACCTTATCCGCTTTGATACCTCCGTCATCGATATCGAGCTCGACTCGACCAAGTTCGGCGCCTACCTGCTGGATGAACGGCTCATCGACATCCTGGCCGAGCGGCAGCGCCGCAGCGAGGAAGACAAGCCGGGCCGCGAGCGGTATTCGCGCCACCTCAAAGCGCTTGTGCAGGTGGGCGACAGGCTCGACCCGCTGGTCACGCAGCCTGTCGGACAGGAGCTTGAGATCGTCCCGCTGACCACGCCACACAGCCTTCGCGCTGGCCAAGAGCTACAGGTCAAGGTGCTGTTTCACGGGCAGCCGATCAGCGGGCGAGCCGTCTCGATAGCGCAGAAGTGGCGCGGCCGCGTCGCGGAGGTCTTTCAGCGCACAAGTGACGCCGGCATCGCCAAGTTCGTCGTCGAGCCGCGCGGGCAGTGGCTGGTCCGGCTCATCCACATGCACCGCGCCGAAGGCCCGGATGCAGCGGCCGGCATCGACTGGCGCAGCTACTGGGCCAGCCTCAGCTTCTCCTATCCGGAGGGCAGCCCGTAACGCGTGGCTCAGCTTCAGCAATCCACACCGCAAAGTAGAGCCGCTCGGCGCAGCGGAGGATGGTCCGCGCTCAAGCAACTCGACATTCAGGCATGACCCTAGCGGTGCATCCGATCGAGCCGGAGCCAGCGGTCTCCTTCGCTCCAGAGGATTCCGATGGCACGCGTCCGCAGGTGCAGCTTGAAGCGTGGACCGCCGAGCAGATTTCCCGAGGCATCGAAGTACACCACGATGTACTCGGCAGGGTACGGAATTTCCAGGGGAGGCTCAGTCGGCTCCAGCTGGACAATCGGTTTTTATCGCACGGACTCAACCTTATACCCGTAGCGGCCGGTGATCTGAAAGATGGCGCGGCGGCCGGGGGAACTTGCGCAGCGACTTAGAGGCCAGGACAGAAGGGGTCATGAGCTCACCTCGGTCGGGTTTGCCGGCTTGGCCAGCGGCAGCGTGAAGTAGAAGGTGCTTCCCTGGCCGGGCTGGCTCACGACGCCGATGTTGCCGCCGTGCGCCTCGACAATTTCCTTGGCGATCGACAGGCCCAGGCCGGCGCTGCCGCTGGCCGCGCCGGGGATGCGGAAGAACTTGGAGAAGATGTCGCGCTGGTACTCCTTGGAGATCCCCTCACCGGAGTCCTCCACTTCGAAGCGGGCGCACGGACCGGCCTCGCGAACGCGCACGATGACCCGCCCGTCCTCCGGCGTATGGCGAATGGCGTTGCTGATGAGGTTTGCAAACACCAGCCCGAGACGCTCCGGGTCAGCGACGACTGTTTCTGGCGAAAGGGGCGAGACCTCCAACGCCAGGGTCACGCGCTTCTGCTGCGCCGCGCTCTGCTGCTCCGCGATGGCTTCCTTGACCATCTCGAGCACAGGCAGGGCGACCTGGCGCATCTCCAGGCGGCCGGCGTGCAACCGTGCCAGGTCAAGCAGATCATCGATGATGCCTTGCAGCCGCACGCAGTCCTGGCGGGCGGCGTGCAGGAGATCGGCCTGCTTCTCGGTGATCGGCCCGACGACACCCTCCAGGCACAAGTGGACCGCCATGCGCAGCGAGGTGAGCGGCGTGCGAAACTCGTGCGCGACCGTGGCGACGAGGTCATTCTTCAGCTCATCAAAGCGCCGCAGCCGCGTCACATCCTGCAGGATGACGGTGGCTCCCTGAACGACTCCCTGTTCGCTGTATACGGGCGTCGCCCGCGGCAAGAGGTATCGCTCGCCCTCGGCTTCCTTCACCGGCACCGCCTCGCTGAAGTCCTTGGGCGAGTAGGCCCCCTTGCCCGACAGCACATGCGCCCGCATCCGGTACAGGACCTCGCGCACCGCAGGCACGGCGTGACTGAGCGGCTCAGTGGCTGCGGCAGTCAGCTCGGTGTGCAGGATCGCCTCCGCGACCTTGTTGACATTGAGAACGCCGCCCTCGGAATCGAAGATGATGACGGGATCGGGAATGCTGTCGATGGCCGCCTGCGCCGCTTGCTGCGCCTGAAGGAGCTCGCCAAGAGAGCTCTTGCGGTAGCGCATAAGGTGCCCGGCCATGGTATTGAAGTCGGCCGCGAGCCGCGCCAGCTCGTCGCGTCCGTTGACCTCGGCGCGCGCGTCCAGGTCCCCTTCGCCGATCCGGCGGGCGGCCTGGCTGAGGTGGGACAGCGGCCGCAGCAGGCGCGCTGTCAGCACGCTGGAGGCCAGGATGCCCAGCAGGAACGCGGCCACCGCAGCGCTGGCGGCAAGCTGGCTCAGGTGCTCTGCGGCCCTCTGGGCCCGCTCGCTCTTGCGCACCATGGCGTCCTGGTTCATTCCCAGGATCTGATCCGCAGTCTCCTTGACCGCCGTAAACTCGGGCTCCAAGGTGCCAAAGTACTGCACCCGCATGGCCTCGGCCTCCGCCAGCTTCACAAGCGCATCGAAGCTGTGCTGGTAGCGCTCCCACCGCTTTTGCAGGCTGTCGGCCGCCGCCGCTTCACCCTGCTCGGTGATATTGTCTTGCTCGACGCGCAGCTCGGTTGCGAAACGCTTGCGGCTGATCGCTGCTTGCAGGACGCCTTTTTCTCGCTGTCCGGCGATGACGAACAGGGCGCCGCTGTCCATCCGCTCGATCGCCTCCTTCATGCGCTGCGCCGCCAGCACGCTGCGGTAGTTGTCGCGCATGATCTTCTGCGCGCTGCCGCCGATCGACGAGACCGTCACCAGAGAGAGCACGCTCAGGAATATCAGCGCCAGAAGGAGCGGCGACTGCGCCAGCAGCAGCTTGGCCCGCAGGGTCACGTCGGCTCCTGTTGGCTCGCCGGCTTCTCGCTGCGCGCGTCTTCAAAGGACACGATGTGCAGATCGAAGCCCTCTGCCTGGGCGACCATCCGGGCGGTAAAAGACCGCCGCAAAATTCGCTGCATGATGGAATCGCGAGTCCTACCGATCACGATGTCGCTCACCCGATGCGAGCGGGCAAACTCGAACAGGAGCTCCACTGGATCGACGCCCCGCAGCCGTACCACCTCCGCCCCGAGCTCACGGGCCAGGTCAGTGTTTTGCATCAGGTGCCTCTGGGTGGTGCCATCGATACGATCGGGGGCTTCGCTCGGGATCTCGACATAGACGACGTACCAGTCGGTGTTGAGCCGGCCCGCCAGGCGCGAGCCGCGGCGCAGCAGCGTGCGGGCGTGCGGCGGGTTGCTCGACAGGCATACCATCAGCTTGCCCCCCCATTCGGCGCTGGGGGTCGCCAGGGTACCGGCATCGCGCTGCGCGTTCACCGAGCGATCGACGCTCTCCGCCACCTCCCGCAGGGCCAGCTCGCGCAGCGTCGACAGGTTGCGGGTCTGAAAGAAGTTGCCGAGCGCCCACTCGACCTTCTCCTGGGGATAGATCTTCCCCGCCCGCAAGCGCTCGAGCAGATCCTCCACATCCAGGTCCAGCGTCACCACTTGGTCGGCCTGTTTGAGGAAGGTGTCGGGGACCGTCTCGCGCACCTGCACGCCGGTGACGCGGGCTACAAGACCGTTGAGGCTCTCCAGGTGCTGGATGTTGAAGGCGCACAAGACATTGATGCCAGCGTCGAGGATCTGAGTCACATCCTGATGCCGCTTATTATTCCGCGAGCCCGGGACATTGGTATGGGCCACCTCATCGATGATGGCGACCTGCGGGCTGCGCTTGACCACCGCGTCCACGTCCATCTCTTGCAGGGTGACGCCACGGTAGGAAAAAGAACGCGGCGGCACCAACTCCAGGCCGGCGATGAGCGCCGCCGTCTCCGCCCGCCCATGGGTCTCGATGGCGCCCAGCACGACATCGACCCCGCGACGGCGTAGCGCCTGGGCCTCCTCCAGCATGCGATAGGTCTTGCCGACCCCGGCGGCAAAGCCCAGGTACACCTTGAGCCGACCGCGCTTGGAGCGCTCCACCAGCTCCAGGAAGTCCGCGGCGCGACGCGGTGCAGATTGGGTGACGCGGGGGGCCGCCACGGTTGCCCTCAGCTCGCCGGACCGGGGCGACCGAACTGCTGATCCAGGGCCAGGTTGAGTAGGAGGATGTTTACGCGCGGCTCACCCAGAATGCCCAGCTCGCGCCCCTCGATGTGATCCTGGACCACGGACAAGACCCGCTCGGGGCGGACGCCGCGGGCCTGGGCCACGCGCGGCACCTGCCAGCGGACCGCGGCCGGTGAAAGGTGCGGGTCCAGGCCGCTGGCAGAGGTGGTGACCAGCTCTGCCGGAACTGCGCCCGGGGCATCCGAGCTCCGCAGGCGAGCGAGCTGCTCCTGCGCCCGCTCGCGCAGCTTCTTGGAGGTCGGGCCCAGGTTGGACCCGGAGGATGACGCTGCATCATATCCGAGCTCCCCGGCCGCGGAAGGCCGCGATGAGAAGTAGGCCGGCGACGCAAAGCGCTGACCGATGAGGACCGAGCCGACGGCGCGACCCTGGCTATCGCGCAAGAGACTACCGTGCGCCTTGCCGGGAAAGAGCAGCTCGCACACGCCTGTCATCGCCAGCGGATACAGGATGCCGGCGCCGAGCAGCGTCACCAGCATCACCCGCAGGGCGATCGAAGTAATCTTCAGTGTGTCACGCATCGCAGGCTCCTAAACCAGGTGCAGGACCTCCAAGAGGAGGTCGATGAGCTTGATCCCGAAAAAGGGCGCCACCAGTCCCCCGAGTCCATAGATCAGCAGGGACCGCCGTAGCACCGCTGCGGCGCCGAGCGGGCGGTAGCGGACGCCGCGCAAGGCGAGCGGAATCAAGGCAATGATGATGATGGCGTTGAAGATCACCGCCGATAAGATGGCGCTTTGCGGCGAGGTCAGGCGCATGATGTTGAGCGGCGCGATCTCGGGAAACACGGCCACAAACAGCGCGGGCAGGATGGCGAAGTACTTGGATACGTCGTTGGCGATCGAGAACGTGGTCAGGCAGCCGCGGGTCATCAGCAGCTGCTTGCCGACCTCCACCACCTCCAGGAGCTTGGTGGGGTTGGAGTCGAGATCGACCATGTTGCCGGCCTCTTTGGCCGCCTGGGTGCCGCTGTTCATCGCCACCCCGACATCCGCCTGGGCCAGCGCCGGCGCATCGTTGGTGCCGTCTCCGGTCATCGCCACAAGCTTGCCGCGCTGCTGCTCTTGCCGGATGAGCCGCAGCTTGGTCTCGGGGGTCGCCTCGGCGAGGAAATCATCCACGCCGGCTTCGCGGGCGATGGCCGCCGCGGTGCGCGGGTTGTCGCCAGTAATCATCACGGTGCGAATGCCCATGGCACGGAACCGCTCGAAGCGCTCCTTGATACCGCCCTTTACCACGTCCTTGAGGTGGATGACACCCAGCACTTGCTGGTCGTCGCTGACCGCGAGCGGCGTGCCACCACTGCTGGCGATGCGAGCGGCGAGCTCCGACAGCTCTGCCGGCACCTGACCGCCTTTTTCCGCGACGTGCTGCTGGATTGCCTCGACCGCGCCCTTGCGGATTACGCGCGTGGCATCGCGCTCTTGAATGTCGCAGCCGCTCATCCGGGTGTGGGCGGAAAACGGCACGAAGTGGTGCTGGGTGGTGTCGCGCCCGCGCAGGTTGTACTCGTCCTTGGCCAGCACCACGATCGAGCGTCCCTCCGGCGTCTCATCGGCCAGGCTGGCGAGCTGCGCGGCGTCCGCGAGCTCCTCCACGGGCACTCCGAGCAGCGGGATGAACTCGGTGGCCATCCGGTTGCCCAGCGTGATGGTGCCGGTCTTGTCGAGCAGCAGCGTGTCCACGTCGCCGGCCGCTTCGACGGCGCGACCGCTCATCGCCAGCACGTTCTTGCGCAGCATGCGGTCCATGCCGGCGATGCCGATGGCGGATAGCAGGCCGCCGATGGTCGTCGGAATCAGGCAAACCAGTAGCGCGACGACGACCGTGCTGCTGAGCCGCAGTCCCGAGTACAGCGCCAGCGGGACCAGGGTTACGCAGGCAAAGAGGAAGATCAAGGTCAGGCCCACCAGGAGGATGTGCAGGGCGATCTCGTTCGGGGTCTTCTGGCGCGCCGCGCCCTCGACCAGAGCGATCATCCGATCGAGGAAGGACTGCCCGGGGTCGGCGGTGATGCGCACCACGATGCGGTCGGAGAGCACCTTGGTTCCGCCGGTCACCGCCGAGCGATCGCCGCCGCTCTCGCGGATGACCGGCGCCGACTCGCCGGTGATCGCCGACTCATCGACCGAGGCGATGCCTTCGACGATCTCGCCATCGCCGGGAATGAGGTCGCCTGCTTCGGCCACTATGAGGTCGCCCTTGCGCAAGGCGGACGCGGCGACCCGCTGCTCCCTTCCATCTACCAGCTGGCGCGCCGCGGTCTCCTTGCGCATCTTGCGCAGCGTTGCCGCCTGCGCCTTGCCCCGGCCCTCGGCCACCGCCTCAGCGAAGTTGGCGAACAGCACCGTGAACCACAGCCACAAGCTGACCGCGCCGGTAAACCACAACGGGGCAGCGTCGGGCGGACGCGCCACCAGGTCCCTTATCCACAGCCCGAGCGTGAGCACGCTGCCGATCTCGACCACGAACATGACCGGGTTGCGAATCACCTGCCAAGGCGCGAGCTTGGCGAGGCTCTGCCACAGCGCCGGCGCGACAATGGACGGATCTAGCAGCGAGCGGTCCTGCAACTTGACCTGGGCCATCAGAACACCTTTCCCTGCCGGGCTGCGAAATGCTCGACGATCGGCCCGAGCGACAGCGCGGGGAAGAAGGTCAGCGCCCCGACAATGATGATCACCCCCACCAGCAGGCCGCAGAACAAAAGGGTTCCGGTCGGGAAGGTCCCCGGGCCCGGGTGCACCACCTTCTTGTTGAGCATCGAGCCGGCGATCGCCAGCACCGGGATGATCATGAGGAACCGACCGGCGAGCATCGCCACGCCGAGCGTCACGTTCCAGAACCGGGTGTTGGCGTTGAGGCCCGCAAAGGCCGAGCCGTTGTTGCCCGCCGCGCTGGTGAACGAGTACAGGATCTCGGTAAGGCCGTGCGGCCCAGCGTTGTTCAGCGATGACAGACCCGCGGGCGTCACCGCCGCCCAGGCGGCAAAGCCGAGGACGATCAGCGGGAAGATGAGGATGTAGAGCATGGCCAGCGTCATCTCACGCGACTCGATCTTCTTGCCCAGGTATTCCGGGGTGCGGCCGACCATCAGGCCGGCGATGAAGACCGCCAAAAGGGCGAAGATCAGCATTCCGTACAGGCCGGCGCCGACGCCGCCGAAGATGACTTCGCCGAGCTGGATGTTGATAAGCGGCACAAGGCCGCCAAGCGGCGTGAAGCTGTCGTGCAGGGCGTTGACCGCGCCGCACGAGGCATCGGTGGTGACGGCGGAAAACAAGGCGGAGCCGGCGATCCCGAAGCGGACTTCCTTGCCCTCCAGATTGCCGACCGACTGGTCGATTCCGAGTCCAGACAGCGCCGGATTCCCCGCCGACTCGGCCAGATAGGTCGCGGTCACCCCGACCAGAAACAGCACGGCCATGGCGCCAAAGAGGACCCAGCCCTGCTTCTGATCGCCGGCCATACGGCCGTAGGTGTAGGTCAGCGCGGCGGGAATGGCGAAGATGAGGACCATCTCAAAGAGGTTGGACAGCGCGGTGGGGTTCTCAAAGGGGTGGGCGCTGTTGGCGTTGAAGAAGCCGCCGCCGTTGGTGCCGAGCTGCTTGATGACCTCCTGCGAGGCCACCGGCCCCATGGCCAGGAGCTGCTTGCCGCCTTCCAGGGTGGTCACCTCGACATAGGAAGAGAGGTTCTGAATGACCCCCTGCGATACCAGGATCAGGGTCCCGAGTACGCTCAGCGGCAGCAGCACGTACAGCAGCGCCCGCAGGACATCCATCCAGAAGTTCCCGAGCGTCCTCTCTCCGTCGGGTCCGGGCCGGCGCGTGAGCCCGCGGGCCAGGGCGAGGGCGACCCCGATTCCGGCCGCCGCCGAGGTGAAGTTGTGCCATGCCAGGCCCGCCATCTGGGTCAGGTAGCTCATCGTGCTCTCGCCCGCGTAGGACTGCCAGTTGGTGTTGGTCGTGAAGCTCACTGCGGTGTTCCAGGCAAGGTCGGCGCCGACGGGCCCGCGCTGCTGGGGGTTAAACGGCAGGAGCTGCTGGACGCGCTGCAGCAGGTAGGTGACCAGCAGGCCGCTTGCGCTGAAGGTCAGCAGCGCTAAGGTGTACTGCGGGAAGGTATGCTCGCGCCGCGAATCGACGCCGCACAGGGTCGCGAGCCCGCGCTCCAAGGGGCCGCACACGCGCGGCAGGGGCTGCCGGTTGCCTTCAAAGACGCGGAAGAGGTAGTGCCCGAGCGGCCTGGTCAGCCCCAGGATGATCAGGCAGTACAGCAAGATCTGTATTGGACCTGTAATGGACATGGGTAACCTCAGAACCGGGTCGGCCGCAGGAGCGCATAGACCAGGTAGACAGTCAGCAGCACGGACAGCAGCGCGCCGATCAGGTACTCGATATTCATGGCATCTCCAGGAGTCAGATGTGCTCGCAGCCCCGAGCGTACGCCCAGGCCGCGACAAAAAAACCGAGCGTCGCAACAACGAAGACAGCGTCCATCATGGGCATCCCAGCGAGCAGTTTGGAAAGCAGGAATTGCAAGCACCATGCCGCCCTGGTAGCTGCCGGCCCGCGACAGCGAAGCCCGGCGGCGCCCTTGCAAAGTGCAAGAACCCAAGCTCTGGAGTCTTGCAGATTGCTGCGCTGCACTGCGCGACCCTTGGGCAAGGCGCAAGTGATGCAATGTGCAATGCGATCACGCCGGCAATCTTGCAAATTTCAAGGCCGGCAGGAGCCCACACGGCGAGGGACGCCCTGGCACAACGCTTGCAATAAGCAGTTGTCAGTCCGGTCTTCCTTTGAAAAAGTGCCCGGATTGGCAAAAGTAACGGAGTGTGAAATGTTCAAGCGACTTCTCTTCTCTGTCGTCGGCCTCAGCGCACTGGCGCTGCCGCAGGCGCAGGCGCAGGCCCTCCCTACCGCGGCACCCACCGATGCCGTAACCAAACCGGATGCGCCGCCGCAGAGCGAGCCCGCGGGCACGCCCAACGCGACCTTGGCGGCTCCGCCGGCCGCGCCTTCCCTGGAGGAGCGGCTCAAGCAGCTTGAAGTGGAGGTCAGGGAGCTGCGCGCCCAGAAGACGGCCCCCACGCCGGCCGCAGCGCCCGTAGCTGCAGACGCCGCGACCGAGCCTGCAGAGCCCTTTGCCTGGGGCGATTTCACCTGGATCAACGGCGGCAGCCGCCAGACCAGCCACCTCATCGACAGCAAGTACTTCACGCCGCAGGTCGACATCGACTCGAACTACACTTTTTCCTTCAATCGCCCGATCGACCATACGATCGTCGGCTCGACGGCGACCGCGCGTCATAATGAGCTGGAGCTGGCGTTTCTGGGCTTTGGCGGCGATGCCCATATCGGCAACATACGGGCGCGCCTGTTCACCCAGTTCGGAACTCGCGCCACCGCGGTGCCGCGCAACGACCTGACTCCCAACCGCGGTCAGTTCGATCTGCTCACGGTCTACCGCTACATCAGCGAGGCGTACGCCGGGTATCACTTCAACAAGCTCCATGGCATCAACGTCGACGTCGGCCTGTTCTTCTCGTATGTCGGCCTGTTCTCGTATACCCAGTTCGAGAACTGGGGCTATCAGGCCTCGTTCACCTCGGACAACACGCCGTGGTTCTTCAACGGCGCCCGGCTGCAGATCTTTCCCAGCGACCGCCTCAAGGTCGAGGTGTGGCTGATCAACGGCTGGCAGACCTACGGCAAGTTCAACGAGCTGCCGGGGATCGGCTATCAGCTCCACTACGCGCCGCGCGAGTGGGTCAAGATGGTGTTCAACGGGTACGTCGGGACCGATACCCAGGACCACCCGGGGCGGGTGCGCTTCCACAGCGACAACAGCCTGCTCCTGCGCTACTACAATCACCCGAACTCCCGCTTCCTTAGTCGAGCCGCCTTTTCCGTCACCTTCGACCTCGGCTTTGAAGAGGGCGACGGCGTGGCAGCGTTCCGGGGCAGCGGCACCGAAGGCAACTGCACCAACGCCACCCCGTGCGAGCAGGACTTCGTGAGCGGGATGGCGTACAACATGCTCTGGTTCTGGAAGAACCGTCTCAGCTTTATGCTCGGCGGCGGCTTCATCCACAACCCCGGCCGCTACCTGGTGCTTGTGCCCACCGGCGTCGCGGCGGCGACCTTTGATACCAACTCGGGAACCCAGTTTGACGGCTGGGACGTCTCCTCCAACGTCAGCTGGCTCCCCACCGAGAACATCACCTTTCGCCTGGAGGTCTCGCACCACGAGTCGAGCGTCCCCTACTACGCGGGGGCCGGCGGGGTGACGGGTCCCGACGGCTACAAGTGTGGCGGTCTGTATAATCCGGACGGTCTGATCAGCACCTGCGCGCCGCAAGGATGGACGCCCGACCTGGTGAAGGCAGAGACAAAGCTCATCTTCGCAGTACTGTTCAGACTGTGAGGCGATGCGCTCCAGATGGTGAGAACTCAGGAGGCCTCATGTTAAGTAAACTGCTTCAGCTCGGTATCGTAGCCTGCCTGCTGGCCGAGATCGGCTGCACCCCGGGCGAAGGCGACCGCTGCAATCCGCTGCGCTTCAGCGACGAGTGCGCCCAAGGGACCTCGTGTCTATATCCCAAAAATTGCTCGGTTGCCTATTGCTGTCCGCCACCAGCCAAAGTCACGTCCCAGACGACAAGCGTATGTCAGGCGTGCCCCCCTCCAGACGGAGGCACCCCAGATTGAAGCGCCCTGCCAGCGAGCCGAAGGCTAGGCCCATATCATGAACGAGCAGAAATCACCCACCCTGCGCGTGCTCGTCATTGACGACGAGAAGAACATCCTTACAACGCTGACCGTGTGCCTGGAGAGCCTGGGGTGCACGGTCACCGCCGTGTCTTCGCCGCAGTCGGCGCTCCAGGCGGTCGGGCGGCAGGTCTTTGACCTTGCGTTTCTCGATCTGCGCTTGAAAGAGGCGAGCGGACTCGAGCTGCTGCCGATGCTGCTCAAGGAGTGCCCGGCCTTGGCGGTAGTCATGATCACCGCGTACGCCAACTTTGACACCGCGGTGCAGGCCATCAAGCAAGGCGCCGTCGACTACCTGCCCAAGCCCTTCACGCCGGCGCAGATCCGCCACGTCGTCCAGCTGGCGACCGAGCGTCACGCCATGCAGCGCCGGGTGGCAGACCTGGAGGGGAAGCTCGCCGACTCGGCTCCGGAGGCCGACCTGACGACCGCGTCGACCAAGATGCACGCGGTCCTGGACATGGTGGCGCGGGCGGCGGCATCAGACGCTGCCGTGCTCTTGCGGGGCGAGAACGGAACGGGCAAGGGCGTCTTGGCCCGCGCCCTGCACGCCCAGAGCCGGCGGGCCGGACACCCGTTTGTCATGGTCAACTGCCCCACGCTGTCCGATGAGCTCTTGGCCAGCGAGCTGTTCGGCCACGCCCGCGGTGCCTTTACCGGGGCCGTACGCGACCAGCCGGGCCGGGTGGAGGGGGCCCAGGGAGGGACGCTCTTTTTGGATGAGGTGGGCGAGATTGCGCAAGGACTGCAAGCCAAGCTCTTGCGGTTTCTCCAAGACAAGCAGTTTGAGCGCATCGGCGAGAACAAGACGCGGTATGCCGACGTAAGGGTCGTGACTGCCACCAACTGCAACCTGGAGCAAGCGGTCCAGGCGGGCCGCTTCCGTGAGGACCTGCTCTATCGCCTGAACGTGATTGAAATCAGCCTGCCTCCGCTCCGGGAACGGTCCGAAGATATTCTGCCGATAGCGCGCCGCTTCCTCAGGTTCTTCGCCCGCGCCGCCCACCGCGCGCCCATGGAGCTGTCCAAGGACGCAGAAGGGGTACTGCTGAGCTATCCCTGGCCCGGCAACATCCGTGAGCTGCGCAACGCCATGGAGCGAGCTACGATCATGTGGCCAGCGCAGATGATCGAGCCTCCGGCTCTGCCCGAGCGGATCGTTGCGCACAGCGCACCCGGGCCACGACTTGGAGGCGATTGCACGATCGAACAGATCGAGCGCGAGCACATCCTGCGGGTCCTTGCGCGCACCAAGACGCAGGACGAAGCCACCAGCATCCTCGGGATTGATGGCTCTACCTTGTGGCGAAAGCGCAGAAAGTATGGCGTCGAATGATTGGCTCAGCTCGGGTCTTTTCAAGCTGATTGCAGCCCCGCAGCTGTCGGGTGCCACGTCCGCAGGTAGGCAAAGAGCAAGGGTTGGACACGGCGGAGGCTGCTTACCTGCGAGCAGCCGGTTCGCGATGTGTGATCGATGATCGGTGGCTCCTGTTGAGTCTGATTAGTAGAACAATCTTCAAAGGACATGAATGATGTGTATTGCCCTTGGGTTGCAAGGCTGCTACAGGTCAGCATCCATAGGGAATTCAACATGGTTCCATTTTACTTTGTGTTCCCGGAGGTAGCAAAGCAGGAGACCCGGGTACTGCATACTCGGAACGCTCCCCATCTGCCAGATGATACCTACAGCTTTGTCGAGCTGTACTGTCTGGACCCGGCGTGCGACTGCCGGCGCGTCCTGCTGCACGTCTATCGCGGGGACCGGCCCGTCCAGGTCGCCAGCATCAATCACTCGTTCGAGCTGCCAGCGCCAGAAGACGAGGACCTCGGACAGATCTTCCTTGACCCGATCAACGTGCAGAGCGAGCTGTCGGCGGCGCTGCTTGATGCCTATATGCAGCTCCTGTTACCCGATGCAGCGTACCAGCAGCGGTCGCAGCGCCACTACGCGATGGTCAAGGAAGCAGTGGCTGACCCCGCGCATCCTGTGCAGCGGCTCGTCCGGCAAGAACAAAGTCAGTTCTTGATTCAGCCATTCCAGCGTACGGAACCCAAAATTGGGCGAAATCAGTCTTGTCCATGTGGCAGCGGGCAGAAGTACAAGCGTTGCTGCATGAAGGCCACGACCAGCGGGCTGCAATCGACGCCGCGATACGCTATATGACACCCGCTACTCGCCGTGACTAGCCAACGAAGCTCTACGACAGTATTGCGGTCCAAACAGAAACTTGGAAGTGATGTCTTGTCATGCAGAATATGACTCCTGCCAGCAGGCCTGGCACGGGCAACGTCCCATCTATCGCGATGATGCCGACCGATTCGGGCCGGACCTGGACACGCCGGAGATGGAGCACTTCTTGCTGCGGCTCAGAGTCCTCGCTCGTCAAACGGCGAGCCGGACAGAGCCTTCAGCGGCGCCGACCAGCGAGAAGGAACGTGCGGCCCAGGTTGCTGTCCGCATCGAGGAGTAGCGACCAGCGCGGCGAGCTGCAGCAGGTGCTCGCCGAGTATGACTGGCTCGCTGGACTCTCGATTCGCGCCACCTGGACCGGGCTCGGCCTAGATGCGGAGCGGTTCCGTCTGGCAGAGCTTTCCCCGGCGCAGAAGACCCGCCCCCTGAACCATCAGCGACCCGAAGGCCCTCCCATATCCGGCCCCAGTGTAGCCGCCCCCACCCAGATCGCCGCGACCACAACCGAGATCGTTGCAAGTCCGATCGCGTGGCCGCTCAGGAGTGTTCTGATGCGATGGGACCCCAAAAGACCGATCGTCGACAACGAGCGCCGCTCGACCAAGCGGATCCACCCAAGAAACACCAGCCCCATCAAAATAAATGTACAGAGCGCTAATTGAAGTTGAAGCAATAAAGAAGTGATCTTCCTAAGCGGCTGCCCATATAATAGCTCACCATGAAGGCACAACCGCGCTCGCTGAGACGGCTCATTCTAAAACGGGTACTCCCGGCCATCGGCCTTGTTGTCGTGCTGGCTGCGGGTTTGATGGCGTGGCGGATGTGGTCGCGCTTCAAGGGGCCTCCGCCTCCGCAGTGCTCGGGGCCAGTCTTGCCGCACCAGAGCTTTGAGCCGGCGCAGCAGCTGTCCAGCGCGCAGACTCCCGGTGCCCGGCTTTACGACATTGAGCCCGCGGCCGCGCTCATGCCCGACGGAGCGCTGGTCATCGCGTGGAACGCTCTGGACAGCGTCTTTGCCCAGACGACCGGACTGGTCACCGCGCGCATCGGACTCTCTGGCGAAGCGTCGCTGCGGCCCTACCCCGCGGACCGCAAGGCGGCGTTCGACAGCTGGATGGCGGTAGGCCCAGACGGTAAGGCGCGCATGGTGTGGCTGGGTCACGATGGCGGCAGCCCGGAGCGCAATATGAAGATCGGCTACGCCGAGAGCAGCGATGGCTTGAGCTATACGCCGCCGCTAAGCGTTCACGCGCCCGCCGACTGGCCCGAGGGCTCGCGGGGGGGCCTCGACAAGCCGATGATCGCGGTCGGGCCTGCGGGAGTCTATATCGCCTACTGTAGCGATGCCGGCGAAGGGCTGCGGGTCGTTCATAGCGAGCTTGCCCAGCCGCAGTTTGGCAGCAGCGTCAAGGCCGGCGAAGGCTGCTATGGAGATATCCTGGTCTCTCCATCAGGGACTCTCCATCTGGTCTTCGTTGAGCAGACAGTGGACAGGAAGGCCAACCGTTTCGGAGACAGCGCGTTTCGCGTCGCCTATACCCGCAGCACGGATGGGGGCAAGACCTTCGCGGTGCCGACCGCCATCTCGGCTGCCGACGAGCAAGTACCTTTCTACTTCTCCAACCCCCAGGTCGCAGCCGATGAGCAGCGCGGCTTTCTGTACGTCGCCTGGCCGAGCGGCACTCCCGATGGGCGCTGGGACATCTACCTGGCGACCTCCGCAGACGGTGGCAAGAGCTGGTCGCGGCGCAAGGTCAACGACGACGCACACTGCGCCAGCCACATGACTCCGCATACCGCGCTAGATCCCAAGACCGGAATCCTGCACATCACCTGGCTCGACAACCGCTCGGGAGCTGGTGCGCTGGCCTATGCCTCCTGCACCCCGGGCGGCGGCTCATGCAGCGCCAACGAGGCGGTCAGTGACAAGCCGTTCGCCAGCTACACCTACGAGCGGCACCTGCCGGGGTGGCTGGCCGAGTACGGCACGCTCCTCATCGACTCCGAGAGACGATGGCTCCATGCGGTGTGGACGCAGCCGGTCCTTGAGAACAACAAGCCCATCTCGCGTATATTTCATGCCCGGGCAAAACTTCCTTAATCTCTGTGGCGCCACGGTGCTGAGCGCCTTGGCCTTAGCCGCGCCCGCACTCGCCCAGTCCGATTCCGAGCAGGAGCCGGCGCAGCGGCTCGCGCCCGCGCCGACCATCTTACCGTCGGCGCACTCGGCACCGCCGGCGAGCCCGGACCCGGCTCCCATCCCAACCAATGCGACCGGCAGCCGCGATCGTGGCACGCTGCGACATAACGATGCCGCGCAGGTGAGCCGCGACGGCACGTTCCTGCCGCTCAGCGTCTCGGCGCGCATCGGGGATCAGTATGTCAGTGCTCAGGTGATCGGCGGCTACGACAGCACTGAGGGTGAAGGCGGCCTTGTGCACAGCGTGGTCGAGGGGGCGATCTTCAACCGCCTCGCCGTCCGCGTCGGCCTCGACTATCGGCAAGAGGCTGGCGATCCGCGGATCTCGGCCGGGCTGCGCGCCGGCATCTTGCGGCAGGAACAGCACAAGGTCGACCTGGGGCTCGTCGCGCTCTATAAGAACAAGGGCTTCTATGAGTCGGACGGCGAGCTCGAGCTGATGCTGACGCTGGCCCGCCGCTGGGGCCGCACCGGGCTCTTTGCCAACCTGGTATATGGCCAGGGTTTCGAGCAGCGCGAGCGCGACGCCGAGGTCCACCTGGCTTTGCTGTTCGCGGCGCACCAGCGGGTAAGCGTCGGACTCGATACCCGGGGGAAGTTCGATCTGGGCCAAGAGGAGGCGACCGACTCCGACGACAAGCACCGCCGCTTTGACTTCATCGGCGGGCCGCTCGTCTCGGTCAGCGTAGGACCGGTGGCCTTTTTGGCCAACGCCGGCGTCCACGTCGCGCTGTTCGAGCTGGCCAGCGCGGGCGCCGCCGCCCAGAGCACCGCCGTCGGCGGCATCGCCATGGCCGGGCTGGGCAGCTGCTATTGACGATGGTGCGGTGAGGGATCAAGGCGCGAAGCTGCCGTATAAGCCGTAGGTACACCGACCCGCACCGGCGATTGGTGCTACAATGAGCCCTGTGGGTTCTTACTCTCAGGCTCTGCACGGCGGTCGGGCTTGGCTGTAGCCAGGGCTCCGGCTCCGTCCAGGATCTGTCCTCCAGCGGCTCTGATCTTGCGAGCAGCCGCGATAGCGGCCCGCCCGATCTCCTAGCGATAGACGCTGGCAGCTTCAGCTTCTCAGAGCCTTTCGCTGGGGCCGACACCGCGCCGTGGCCGGCCCGCTGGACCCTGCTCGGCGGTGTGTTGGCGCAGAGTCAGCAAGCCGGACGCGGACGGCTGGTTCCGACGACCAGCGGATACTCGCTGGGAAGAATGGGGACCACCGAAGGGGGCTTCTGATCTCGAGGTTACCTTCCAGGTGCAGTTCGAGAGCATTGCGACGCAGGGTGTTGGTTACTATGTGCGACAAAACGGTGGCTGGCTGCGTGGCACTGCGCTGCATGGCCAAGGCTATGCGGAGAACGCTCGGACCCAAGGTAAAGGCGGCGCTGGCCGCGCGCTCCAGTTCATTGAGGGCCGCGGTCTCCTGCGCAAGCTCTATACGCTCACGCTGGGCGTCACGAGATCGTCTTGCGCGTCACGAAAGTCCTTGCGCGAACCATCACGGGCAAACTCGCGGTTGGAGCGCTGGCTCTCGCGGAAAGCCTGCGCGGTCTCGCGCTGCTGCGCTGCCACCTCGGGACGCCCTTGGAAAACAAAGCTGCGCAGAGCACTGCGGACGCCGATCAGATCCGATCGTCGCCATGCGTCCTCAAAATTCGCATGGGTTGCGCGGAAGCGCTGGAGATCACGGATATCATCTTGAAGCTGGGCGGCGCTGCGGCCGACCTCGCCGCGGCTGCGGTCGCGCTCCCAACGCCGCGGCTGGGCGTGCGCGCTGTCCGCAAAGAGTATCGATGACAATAAGCTCATGCCAGCGATGATCTGCTTGTACATGGAACCCTCCAAAGCGTAGAGAACAGCTTGAGGGACTTGGGCTGAACGCGTGCACCTGGAACTGCAGCGCCAAGAGCCTGGGCGGCGTCAATGCAAGCGTGACGTTCATCAGCGCCAAGAGCACGGGCGGGCGGTCGGTCGAGCGGTAGTCGGGTTAGGAGCCCACGAGGTCGATTCCGTGCTTGCGGTGGTGCA
Organism: Polyangia bacterium; assembly: GCA_044222245.1. GTDB lineage: Bacteria > Myxococcota_A > Polyangia > Palsa-1104 > JAEUJZ01 > CALFML01. The sequence continues at coordinate 93,029 of JBGANQ010000018.1, forward strand.
CGGGCCAGTGATTGGCCTGCCGGCGCATCATCCTTACGAAGGTCTATGGAACGCGGATGAAGACAAAGTCGCGGCCATAGTAGGCGCCACCGCTACCGGCCAGAGAGTGGCAGCCAGTGCACCCGCTGACGCCGACCCCGCCGAAGCCATTCTCATACCAGTACCACGAGTTGCCGCCCGGCCCCGCCTGGATGCGCCGCGAGACTGCGTAGCCAACGACGTTCGCGCCGCTATAGAGCTCCTTCACGCTCGCCGAGCCGACTGGGTACTCACCCGAGCCGCCGGTGCCCGCCTGCAGGTTGTTGGAGCAGACGCGGTTGACGCCGTGCGCCCCAAACTGCCCCGCCGGGTGCGGTGCGGCTTCGCAGTGCCAGGACTTATAGTAGCCGGCTTTCAGCCAATCTACAAGTGCCGCCCCGCCCTGCGGGGGAGTCTGCGGATCCCCAGAGGTGCCACCCGCCAGATCGGTCCCCGCCAGGTCTCCGCTGGTCGTCGCAAGGTCGGCAACCCCAGCATCAGGCCCAGTGCCCGGCGTCGTGTCTTTTCCGCAGCCGATCGGCGCGCAGAAAAGGAGCAGGGCGAGAGTAAAATTATGATTCATTTCACATACCTTTAAGTATAAGGATAGTCATAGTGAGAGTCAGGTCTTAGCGGCTTGCTGATCGCCTTGATTGATTGATGCTGGCGCGCAAAGAAAGGTTACATCTCGCGGCAGGGCGCGCCGCCAGGTTCTCACGGCCGTCAAATGGCAGGCCGTAATGCCGCTAACCTTGAGCGTCGCCCGTCCTTCTGCGCGGCTCGGAGCAGCCGCCCGCTATCCCCGGGGGCAGCCCACCTCGCTGGCAGTCCTCATCTTCCGCTTCAGCCTGCGGACGCTTCCGTTTCAGCGCTTTTTTTGCGACCGCGTTATGGCGCATGCGTCCTGTGTTCGTAAGCCACTCAACCAACTCACAGCGGATTGGTTGCACGAACGTCGCGACGCAGTCCGCTGGCGCAAGGCTAACCTTCAGGAGGCTCCTATGAGCTACGCTCAGGTTTCTTCTTCGTCTCTCGAACTGCTCCCGGTACTTTCGAACCCGCCCCGCGCCATAGCCGCTCGCCGGCCAGGAATCGGTGCGATTCGGAGCAGCGCGGTACCGCGCCAGGTGCGCTACCGCGTCGTCGAGCACGTCGAGACAGCGTTGTACCTGGCCATAGCGCTGGGCTTTGCCGTGGCAGTCTATGGCTTCATCGGGCTTTTTCACTTCTGAAGGGACGTTGGACCGGACTTACTGGACGTAGGCCGGCTCTATCGGCGTTGCGTTGTCGTACCGACAGCGCTCTACTTCGACCAGCCCTCCTGGTATGTAGCTCGGCGACGCGCACCGCAGCGCGTAACCTACGGCCGTGCGAGCGGCACTGGTCGGTGGCTACTGGAGCGGCACTGCTTTCATCCACAGTAACGGGCCCTCGCCAGTATGGTCATCGCGAGGAGCACTTCTGCTTACAAGAACCTTTCCGTCGTCGGCTACAGCGAGCGCGCTTGGCAGAGCCTGGCCCACAATCTTGCCGGCAGCCAAGTCGAATACCAGCGAGCTGCCTACGCGAACTCCTCTATCGTCAACGCCGAAGAGATTTCGCAGCGCCTCGCCCGCGGTCTTCACGGCGGGTAGGCCAAACACCCCTGACTGAAGCGGAGCGCCAATCCTCAAAAGCGCCATAGCGCCGGTATGGTCTATCGGACGACTGTCATTATCGAGTGCTGCGATATCAACTTCCGTATCTTTGTCGGCATCATACAGCAGGAGCCGATTATCCCGCACCAGCAGTGCTCGCCCTTGGTTTTGAGCGACCTGCCACGCGTCTTTGGTCCTGTGGACTAGGCCACGCGCAAGATCGACCACGGCATGGGGGCACTTTAGAAGCCGAAGAACCTGGTTCCTAGTGGAGTTATCCCATTCGGGAGGTGGCTCCTCGGCAAAGTCAATGTGGAGCCCTTGTCCATACAGAGCCATGTTCTCCGAACCCTGGCACTGCACCAAGATCCGGTTGCGCGCTATGTCGGCGTGAAGAACCGTCCCATTGCATGAGGCGGGCACGAGCTCCTGGCTTTGGCCGCTGTCGCTTCCGAGGATGAGTGCACCTTCTGAAGTGCGCTTCAAGAGTTGTTCGCCCCACGGCTGCACCAGGTTATCTACTTTGCGAGCTTTGCCACCGGCCGCTGAGACCAGCCGCAGGATGGGCTGATCGCCGTCCAGACCACGGATGCTGTACGAGCCAACAGGGCCGCGACAGCGCCGTCTGGCCATCGTCGTGACGAGGCTCGGCAAGGTGAGCTTTCCGTCATCATTTGTGTCCTTGGTGATCATATCTAGCTCCACCCAGTGCCCTTCGGGCGAGAGCTTGGCCCTCCACACTAGTCCGTCGCCGGGGTCGAGCTCGACCTCCCGCCCAGTGGCCAGAGTCCGGACCACAGGGATGTCCCCCCTTGGCGTCTTGCGCAAGTATAGGAGGCGCTGACCGCCCCGATCGAAAGAGGCGGAGCGATGCGAGCCGATAGCGTAGTTGACATCCATCGCATTGGCGCCGTGCTGACTGAGATCCTCTTCACGGCCCGTCATGGTGTCGATGAGGAGGAGGTGATCATTAACGACTACGACGAGGTATCTTCCCGCTGCATCCGAGGCAACATATTCATCTATCGACCGCTCGGGCCCATCGCCCAAGATTAGATAGGGCTCCAGGCGATCCCCGGAGAACAGCCCGTGGCGCTCATGCACAACTCGAATGACTCCGTCTATATCTCACGAGTCGTCTGAGCCATCTGGAGGCACTGCTGCGGTTGGGAGAGTTCTCGGAGGCCGAAGCGGAGGCGCTTGCGGTAGAGCCTCGCATCGACTCAGAGCCCTATGTAGGAATTTGGTACTTCGCACTGCTCGCGATGCTGCGCCTGTTGCAAGCGCGTCCGAGCGAAGCCGGTGAGCAGGCAGAGCGCGCACTGAGCTTGCATCGTGCTAAACCATCCGCCAGCGGGCTCTTGATCTCGACGCGCGTTCTTAGATCATCCATATCACGACTCATAGTGTGTTCCTGGATGAGGAGCCGCCCTATTTCCCAGCGCCAGATCCAAGGTCAGATCCTTTCCTGCGGGCGTTCAAGCCCAGAGACCCGACCCCGCCGAGCGAGCCGGCCAAGCAGGCCGTGCTGCGCAAGGAGGCCAGCTGGCTCAACCGATCGGTACTGGCGCTCGCCGGTGCGGCGCAGGCCGATCGGAGTCTGGCTCCCGAACACCTTACCAAATGGCATGGTTGTTTCTACTACAGTAAGTGGCGACCCCGCTCAGACCCGAAGACCAAGTCTTGGCCTCAGGCGGCACTGGACCACGCTTGACTCGTCGTTGAACCGGACCCCGAAGTAGGCAACCGCGTCGACGAGCAAGTGGCGCTCGCGACCGTTGTTCCTCCTGGCCTCGTCCCTGTTTCCACGGACGGGACTTTCACCTGCTGGTTGATGCCAGCTTTTCCTGGCGCACATCGCCGCTCGCATGAGCTCGTCGAGCAGGAGCTGTGGGGAACGCTGTTGTCCTACAATCTGGTGCGCTTGGAGATGGAGCGCTTGCTAGTACCAGCCCGCCGAAATTCGTAGGCAGATAAGCAACTTAGCGATCGCGGTGCCGACACTTAGTTGGTGGCGAAGCAGTAGAAGCGGCCCGCGCCGCCGACCTGAACGAGCTGTGCCGCGCTGCAGCCTGGGGTGTTATGCGCCGAGTTCCAAGACGTGGGAGCGGCACCGCCGCCGGCCCGGTTGTAGTGGCCGACCGTGGCAACGTCCGTGGTGTTGGCGCTAGTCCAGTTGTTGCACGTCGCCGTGCCGTTGACCATTCCCTGGGCAGTCGAGCCGGTGAGGATGTCGTGCTCGTTCGGAGCGGCAGTCGGGACGGTCGTGCCGTTTTCGTCCACACCCGTCGTGGCACTTATGCCCATGGTCTGCTGGTGCAGGTCGTTCACGTCGTTTGCGACCTTGACCAGCTTGGCGTTGTACCAGGGACCGGCGCCGATGCGGTCGCGGGCGTTGACGGCCTGCATGCCGTTGATGGCGGCAAGGCTCAGGTAGGCCGCCCATTTCTTTCCGCCCGCGCCCACCGCGGTCGCCAGCTGCTGACAAATCGCATCAGCGCCAGCGATGCCGCCGAGATCACCGCTGCCCTTCCGGCTGGTGATAAAGAAGCTCAGGCTCGGCCCGGTGGCGAGATCCGCCGCCGTGGCACTATCCGGGCTCGCGGTACTCTGATCCACCGGCGCCGCCAAGTCCGCGGTTTCGCTGGTAGAGTTGGATGAGCAGGCCCCCAGGGTTCCGGCGAGACTTAAGAGCGCTCCAAGTATGCGATGGTTCATACGTATACCTCCTATTGGACTACCCAATATGAAACAGGAACCTAGCATGATACATGGGCAGCCGGCCCGGCGCACGGATTCTCAAGCCGCCACCGAGCTCTTTTACGCTCGCCCGCCGATTTCTCACAGGGATTGCCGAGACTTGGACCCGGACACGGAAAACATCGACGTTTATCGACGGCAAGGGAAATATTATCAACGGCGAGGACAGCAGTGCGGCGCCGGCTGGCCAGTCCTCGACTTCACTAGCAGTAGGGAACGCCCCGTGCTCGTCCAGCCCACCGCGCCGCGCTCGATGGGCCCCACCCGGCCAGCTGGAGCGCCCCACGCTGGACCGGCCCGCCGCGCCGGGCAAGCGAGCGTCAGCCCGCAGAGCCAGTAACGGAGACCGCCAGCCAGCGGGGGCATCGAGCCGTGGCGCTGTTGACGGCAGCCTTGGCCGTGTTCGATGACCCGAGCCGCGGGGGCGCATCGAGCCGTGGCAGCACTCGATGCCGTTATCAGCGGCAAGCCGTCCCCGTCCTGGCCGGTGAACGGCTGGAGGAGATCGAAGCCATCTGCAAGCGACCTCGCGAAGAGGCACTGGAACTCTTGGCCTCCAAGCTTCCGGCTCGCGAAGGGGCACTCGCTCTCTTGGCCTCCAAGATTTCGGACAATTGGGACCTCCAACGTCGGAACTCGTTTGTGCCGTTGCGGTTTGGCCTTGAGCTACCAAGGGCCCCAAGTGAGGTCGAGCGCCAGGTCGTGCAGTCGTTCAGCGCCTTGAGCACCGCGGCGTGCGCAGCGAGGTTGCGCCGCTCTGGGCGGATGCGGTCGCTCGGGATGCGGCTGACCACGGCGGCGACGGCGTCCTGGATGATGGTGCAGACCTCGCCGCTGGACAAGCCGATCGCGCCCAGCGTGTTGACGCTGGCGGCGGGTACCACCGCGTACATGTAATACCGGCCCCTCACCGCCAGCTTCGCCGAGCTGTCCAGATCGAGGCTGACCTATTCAAATGCTTGGACAGCGCGGTGCTGGCGGATGGCCACTGACGAGACGAAGCGTGTAAGATAGGGGCACGGGGCCTCCATGGAGTGGCACCCTGCGGACGGCACGCAGGGCACCCTGTTGGTCTGAGCTTTCCAGCTGGGGTTTGCCGTCGAAGAATCGGTCTCGACCCGCAAACCGTCCGCACGCGCTGCCAAGGCAGAGCGGACAGATTCACACCACTTCTCTCTCGGAGATGACAGTTAACCAAGCAATGTGACGACCGAGAGAGAAACCAAGAAAACCGTTCCGCGACGGGGCGAAGTGCTTGCAAATCACGGGCTTCGGTGCGGAATGATTGGTGGACTCGATAAGACCAAACAAACGTCTGGCCACCTGCGACGGCGAACTTCCCGGTCGATACCCTAGCACCATCTGCTCTGCGTAGGGCTTGACGCAGCCGTCAGACGATAGGCACGCTCGATCATATAGGCAATTCATCGCTGAGAAGCCCAGAAAACCATAAAAACACTCCGCCGGCTGGCCAGCCAGCCGGGTGCCAGCCTTCTGCGAGCAGCACGTCTGCATGTCTGGACCCCAAACTCGCCCCTGAGCGGCAAGGCTTAGAGCCCACCACCGCTCAGATACCCCGAGTGCGGAAGGCGCTATCGGTCCGCTCGACATCGGTCAGCGACAGAGATGGACAGTGCCCGCGGGGGAGGGCTCACCCGATCGGTAATCAGCGGCGGCACAATAGCCCTGGCATGGGCCGGGCGAGACGCGGCGGCACAATTCACACCGTTCCACGCGATGGGCCACACCGTCGCGTCGTTTACAAGCAGAAGGTCAGTTTGCGGGAGCACGCCTTAACGTCGATTTGGAAGGCACAGACGGCGCAACAGGTATATTTATACATTTAAATTCTACGCTATTATCCAAAAAATCAGATGGTAACAGCACTGCATTCTCTGTAACGACAACGATATACCTAACTGTAGATAATTCATATCCAGCAAGGCTACTTGAAGAGTATTTCTTGAGCTGATTAATCGCCTGATGGACCTTCTGATGAAGGTCTTTTTCAGACCTAGCAACCTTCCATTCTGTAAGGATGAGAGCATCCGCCGCTCTCTCGACCTCATCGACGACTAATTTGGTGCCCAGAATCAGATCTGTCCGTTCACCAGTCGCGTCAACCTTAACTGCCCACAGCCCGTGAGATAGCAAGAGTAGACTGCCTAGCACCAAACGCCCGGCTCCCGCGTCGCGGGATCGTTGAGCCCTGCCGATTTTGGACGAGCGATTTTTTTTGTCCAAAGCCAGCAGCAGCTTGCGATTCTGTAGCCAGGGGATGCGCACGGGGTCGGCGTTGGCGCGGCGAATCAGCGCCTCCCACAGCGAGCGCAAGCGTTTGACGCGCAGCACGACCAGCAGGCGGTCGGTGCCCAGCAGGTACAGCTCCGCCGGGATGCAGAGCCAGTAGCGACGCAGAGTCCGCGGGTGGGGCATGCAGGAAGCGGTTGCCCAGACGACGGCCCAGGCGCTCCAAGGCGTCGGTGTACAGGCCGCAAAGCCAAGCGTACAACGGCAGGGCGTTTTGCAGGAAGCCGGGCTTGGTGGGATTGCGGCTGCGCTTGGTTGTAGCCGAGGGGGCGGTGTCGACGAAGGCGTCGTGAAGCAAGATTCGATACCGCTGCTCGTGGTGTTGGCGCTGCCGGTAGCGTTCCACCAGCTTGTAGGGGAGTGGTGTCGTCGCCGAAGACCCACAAGGCATGCCAGCGCTCCTTGCCTCGGCGAGCCGCCTCTCGAACGATAATGGTGCGCACCGGATAGCTGCGGCCGGGCTGCTGGCGGGTGTCATGAAGCTGGGTGACCGTCTGAGCCACGTGGATCACTTTGGGCGGCGCTGCGCTGTAGGGACCCGGCTCCTCAAGCCGCGCTTGTGGCCGAGGCGGGCAGCTTTTCCCACTGGCGTCGATAAGCGGGGCGACGCGGAGTACGCACGATGGTGATCTGGTCGGGAACCTCGACGAGCCGCAGCAGGGAGTCGGTATTTCTTGGCCGCGCCGGCGTCGAGCAGCAGGTATACGGTGGCACCTCGCACGCGGGAGTCGCAGACGGTCGCGGAGCTTGTGGGCCAGAAGGCACAGCTTGCCGTTGCCGCGGGTGACGATCAGGGACAGCAGCGAGCGCATCCCGAGGTGGAAGCTGAAGAACAGCTTCTCCACCGGCATGAACTTGTTGCGGATGGTGTGGTAGCCCTTCTTGATCCGAAACTTGCGAGTAAAACGCGGGACGCAGTGCTCATCGACGCTGAGGGTGTGCTCGGGGTGCCGAGGCACCGTGGGCTCACTGTCGCGCAGCAGAGCCTGCACGGCGCGGGTGGGAACCTGACGCAGCCACGAGCCGAGCTGCTCCCGCGACAGGACCTTGCGACCGCCGGTCAGAATCGCCAGGCCGGGGTCTTGCAGCGTCGAAAAGTGAAAGATGCGCTGGATACCCAGCACGGCCTTGAAGAAAAGCGAAAGGCAGAGGCGGCTGGCGCGGTCGGCACCGAGGCAGCCCAGAAATCGTCGAGCCAAGCGGTCCAGCCGAACCGCCTGGCGCATCAGGACAAAGGCGCCGCCGAAACAGAGTGACCGCAAAAAGGGCGGGCAGATACCCGCTCCTTATTCAACTCACCGAGGCTGTAGCGCAGAAAGAAGCGCCGCAGTGCGTGGCGCTTGACCGACACCCCAAGCTGCTTGCGTACGAACTGGAGCACCTGGCTGAGCTGAGCCTGGGGATGGTCGACCAGGAAGCGCGCCACCGCGCCCACATGCTCGGGGCGGAGCTTGGGCTGCTTGCCGGCGCAGGCAGAGCGGAGCGAGCGCAGAAGGTCGGCCGGCGGGAGTCTTTTCAGCGTCGAGAGCGCCCGAGGGCAAAGCTGCAAAGCGGCGGCGACCGCCTGGAGCTTGAGGCCCAGGCCGCAGTGGCATAGCAGGAATCCCACGACCCGACGCAGCTCGGGCACGGGCTGCAGCAGCGCCAGCAGGTTCAGCGCGGCGTACAGGAGCCAGCGCTGCCCTTCGTCCAGAGCATCCACAGCCAGGTCGCTGCGCGTTCAGTCCCGCAGCGCCTGGTCGCGCTGCGTTTGCCGCCGTCGAGTCGAGTCCGCCCGCGTCATGGGGAGCGTTGTTTAGACTCGCGGATCTGGGCTCGCAAGCGAGCGCAAGCGTGTAGCCGCAGAATCGCCCACCTAAAATGACATCACTCAAATCACCCGGATCGGGGTGTCCGAGCGTTTGGTGCTAGTGGACCAGCACCGTTCTGTGCCAAATCGAACATAAGTCAAAAGCCGCGATTCGCGGTATAATGAGCCGGCGACGGGTGTCGCAGCGCAGACGGTCAGGGCTAAGCGCCCAGGAGATCAGATGATTGTGCGGCCTGGTACCTTGTTCGGGAGTCGATTCGAAGTCGACCGCCTGATCGCCAGTGGGGGCATGGGGTTGATCTACCGAGCCAAAGATCGCCTGTCCGGTCAGTTCGTCGCCCTCAAGCTGCTGCTCCACGAGGAGGCCGCCAGCGGACCGGACGCCGAGCGGTTCATCCGCGAGGCCCAGCTCTTATCGCAGCTCCGCCATCCGTGCATCGTTGGCTATATTACCCACGGGCAGACTCTTGAAGGTCAGCTCTATCTGGCGACTGAATGGCTCGACGGTGAGGATCTGGCCAGTCGCCTGGCGACGCGCGGGCTTACCCTGGCCGAGAGCGTGGCGTGCATCCGCTGCGCCGCTGCCGGACTTCAGGCGGCGCATGAGCGCGGCATTGTCCACCGCGATATCAAGCCGGGTAACCTTTTTCTTCGCGACTGCCGGGCCGAGCGGACCACCCTCTTGGACTTTGGCATCGCACGCCCCGATCTCCTGACGCAGGCCCTTACGGCAACCGGCATCGCCATCGGAACTCCCAATTTTATGGCCCCCGAGCAGGCGCGTGGCGAGCGCACCGTAGGCCCGGCAGCTGACATCTTTTCCCTCGGCTGCGTGCTATTCCAGTGCCTTACTGGAGGGCTGCCGTTTTTTGCCGATCAGCCGATCGCGGTGCTCACCAAGATTCTCGCTGAAGAGGCCCCGTCCGTGCTGATGTTCAGGCCCGATCTTCCCCTCGGCATCGACGCCCTGGTCAAGCGCATGCTGCACAAGGACCCGCAGAAGCGCCCGCAGCATGGCGCTGAGCTCCTGGCAGCTCTGGATGCCCTGGGGAACTCGATCGTTACCGATGGCGGGCTAGGTGGACCGGCGGCCCCGGACGCCAACACCGACGGCGATGATCAGAAGCTGCTCTGCGTCATCGTCGGTACCTTGGCTGCGCCCACGCAGGAAGAGGTCGCACCGAACGCCGATGCTGACGACGATGAGAACCTGCCGACGCGGTCCATACAGGTCGGCGAGCTCGCGCTGTCTGTCGCAGACTCGACCCTGCGCGCCGCCATCGCGGCGATCGCTCAGTCGTTTGACGCGCCGGCGAAGTGGCTCGCTGACGGCTCGCTTATCGTAACCCTGGTCGGTAAGGGCTCGGCGACCGATCTGGTGCAGTCGGCTGGACGCTGTGCGCTGGCCATCGCCCGCGCCTGGCCTGATGCCCAGGTGGCGATGGCGACTGGCCGCGGCATTGTCACGCAGCAGCTGCCGGTGGGCGATGCGATCGATCGCGCCTTCCAGTTGGTGCGAAGTAGGGCGCGTACGCCGGCACCCCTACATGATACATTGGTGAACACCAAGCCAGACTCCTCACCATCCATCTGGCTCGATGATGTGAGCACCGGCCTCCTGAACGGCTGCTATCAGCTCGCACGGCCAAACGACGGCCCGACCATGCTCGTCGGTGAGTTCGGCTCGGATGAGGGACGCAGGCTGCTCGGCAAGCCAACCCCGTGCGTGGGTCGCGATCAGGAGCTGAACCTGCTAAACGCCCTGCTGGCCTCGTGTCTGGAAGACTCCGAGGCCCATGCAGTCCTGGTGCTGGCAGCAGACGGGATCGGCAAGTCGCGGCTGAAGCACGAGTTCCTGCGGCGGCTGCAGGTTCGCTCGCAGACCAGCCTCATTCTGCTGGCCACCGGAGACATGCAGAATCCCGGAGTCCCCTACTCACTGCTTGGGCAGGCCCTGCGCCGGCTGTGCGGCATGCAGGAGGGCCTTCCCGCGGCGGAGCAATGCGAGCGCGTGAGTGTCTACTTTGGCCAGCAAGTTGACGCGAGCCACCGCCGCTTCGTCTGTGAGTTTCTGGGTGAGCTGTGCGGGGTGCACTTCCCCGCTGAAGACAGCCCGCAGCTGCATGCGGCGCGACTGGACCCGCGCTTGATGAACGATCAGATCGAGCGCGCCTTTACCACCTTCCTATCCGCCCAGTGCCGAAAAGGGGCCGTGGTGGTCGTGCTGGATGATCTGCATTGGGGCGACTCGCAGAGTGTCCAGCTGATGGATTCCACCTTACGCGAGCTCCGCAGCCAGCCTTTGCTGCTGCTAGGGCTGGGGCGGCCCGAGGTGGCCCAGCGCTTCCCGCGAATCTGGGAAAGTCACAAGCTGCAACAGCTGCCGCTCAAGGGCTTGAGCAAGCGAGCCTGCCAGCGCCTCATCGAGCACGTCCTTGGCCCGGATGTGGACCGCACCGTGATGGCGCGAATGCTGGAGCAGGCTGGCGGCAATGCGCTGTTTGTCGAAGAACTCATCCGGATGGTCGGGGAAAATCGCATCGGCGTCATTCCCGATTCCGTGCTGGCCATGGTGCAGATCCGCTTGTGTGAGCTACCGCTCAGGCTGCGGCGCGTGCTGCTGGCCGGTAGTGTGTACGGGCCGGCGTTCTGGGGCAGCGGTCTGGAGGCCGTGGTAGCCGCCAGCGTCGAGCCGGGGGCGCTGGAGCTGGAGCTGGGGGAGCTGGCCCACGCCGAGTTCATCGAGCGCCAGAGCAGCAGCCGGTACGCTGACGAGATTGAGTACAGCTTCTGCAACCCGATTGTCCGCGAAGCGGCCTATGCGCTGCTCACCGACGATCGGCGCAAGCTGGCGCACCGTCTCGCAGCGGGCTGGCTCCAGCGGGTCGGTGAGTCCGATTCGATGATCCTGGCCGTTCATAGCGAGCTTGGCGGGCTGCCCGAGCTCGCGGCGTCCCATTACCACCGTGCCGCCGAGCTCGCCCTTGAGCGCAATGCCTTGGAGGACGCCATCGCCACGGCCAGGCGGGGCCAGGCTTGCGGCGCCAGCGGTCAGCGGCTGGGAATGCTCATCAGCGTCGAGGCCATAGCCAATATCTGGCTGTGGCGCATGGATGAGTTCATGCAGCTGGCGCCCCTTGGGGAGAAGCTCTTGCCCCCCGAGTCCTCTTACCGCTTCATCCTGACCGCATTTCAGCTCTATGGCCACCTCATGGCGGGCAGGCTGAGTACCGCGACGCAGCTGGTCCACACGATGACTGCCGCGGAGCCCGCCGCCGGGGACCACAGTCTCTATATCAAGTACTGCATGATGGTAGCTATCGCTGCCGTGCCCTTTGGCGTCCGCGAAATCTCGGACCTGCTGATCGCCAGAGTCAAACAAGCCTGCCAGACCACCGCCTCCCTGGATACGAACGTAGCCGCCATTTTCAGCCATGGCTGCGCCGACTATACGCGCGCCTTTGGCCGGGACCTGTGGCAGACCCTCATCCTTTCGCGAGAGGCCGCTGAAGGCCACAAGGCCGCTGGCGATCGGAAGATGATGATCTCCGCCAGGATACGGATCGGCCAGGCAGCCTGCGAGCTGGGGAACGCGGAGCTCGGCATCCGCGTCCTGCGGGAGTCCCTGGCTCTGGCCGAGAGCGACCATGATCTTTTCTACCGCCGGCAGGTCATGCTCCACCTCAGCGCGGCGCTGGCCGCACTTCCGGACGCGGCCGCCTGGGAGCAGGCCGAGGCCTATGCCCGGGATGTGCTGGAGATTCCCAACACCAGCACCGGATACAAGGGATGGGCCCACGGCATCCTCGCCCAGTGCTGCTTGCAGCGCCACCAGGCATCGCAGGCGGAGGTCGAGGCCAACCTCGCTCTGCCGCAGTGTCAAAACTTCCCGCTGCGGCGCCTGTGGGTCAAGACGCTGCTGGCCAGCTGCAAGATCATCCAGGGACGCGCGACGATCGAGGCCGCCCAGGAGCTCATCGCTGAATTAGATGACCTCAAGTGCGCCGGCTACGTCGAGGTGGCGGCCCGCCTGGCGGCCGCAGAGCAGTTCGCCGCGGCTGGCCAGTCCGGTCGTGCTCACCGCGAGCTGCGAGCGACGCTGGAGCAGATAGCGCTGCGCGCCGACCTGATTCCCGAGCCCGAGTGGCGCGAGCGCTACCTGAACCAGGTAGGCGAGAACCTGCGCGCGCGCCAGCTGGCCGAGAAATGGTTGGCTACCGACCCCTGGAAGAGCGATCCTGCGCCGCTGTCCGGCTCTGCCCTGGGCGCGAGCCAATAGGGAGAGCGGATGCTGCTTGGCAACAGCGCACTCATCGCCAACCGATTCGCCATAGACAAGGTCGCGGGGAGCGGCGGCATGGCCGTAGTGTATCGGGCCACCGACCGGCTTAGCGGGCAGCCGGTGGCGGTCAAGGTACTCAAGCCAGAGCATCAGCGCAGCGCCGCGCGCTTTACCCGCGAGGCCGAGCTGCTGGCCAAGCTCCAGCACCCGAACATCGTCTCCTATATCGCCCATGGCACGACCGCCAGCGGCCAGAGCTATCTGGTCATGGAATGGCTCGACGGGGAGGACCTGGGACAGCGCCTGGCGGCTGGGGTGCTGACTCTGCGCGAGAGCCTGACCTGCCTGCAGGCGGTCGCGGCGGCGCTCGCGGTGGCCCACAGCCAGGGCGTGGTTCACCGTGACATCAAACCAAGCAACCTGTTGCTGCGCGCAGGTCAGCTCGCCCGCGCGACGCTGCTCGACTTTGGCATCGCCAGGCCGATGCACCCAAGTCAAGATGTCGGCACGACCCAGGCCGGGCTGGGAACCCCGCTCTACATGTCGCCAGAGCAGGCCCGAGGTGACCGCGATATCGGGCCCAGCGCCGACGTGTTCTCCATCGGCTGCGTAATCTACGAGTGCCTGACCGGTCGCGCTCCGTTCATGGCGGCGCACGCGGTGGCGGTGCTGGCTCGCATTCTGAGTGAAGAGGCGCTGCCGATCCGCATCTTGCGTCCGCAGCTTCCGGCAGCGCTTGAGGGGCTACTGGCGCGCATGCTCGCCAAAGATCCCCGCCAGCGACCCCAAGATGCCGGCCAGCTCCTGCGCGAGCTGGCGGAGCTTGATCCGATGACTGAGGCGCCGGGGGGCGCTGCGCCCCGACCCCAGCCCCTGTCTGGCCGCTGGCTGCACAGCGGCGCGCAGTGGCTTGTCTTTGTGATCGTATCGGAGCCAAGCTCCTGCGATCAGCAAGCGCTGAGCCAGCTGGTCAACGGCTACGGCGGCCATTGTCAGTGGCTGCTCGATGGCTCGCTGATTGTCACGGTGGCCGACCCTAACCTACCGAGTCCGCTCGACCGCGCCAGGGCCGCGGCGCGATGCGCCCTGGCGCTGCGCCGCGAGCGCGGCATGGGCGCGCTGGCGCTATCGATCAGCCGAGCGCCCGAGGGCTCCAAGCTTCCCGGCGGCCAAGGCGTCGAGCGCGCAGTCGCCCTGCTGCGCTCGCGAGCGGCCGCGCCCCGCCAGGACTTGGCGGGAGAAATTCTCCTGGACCCAGTCAGTGCAGCTCTGCTCTGCCGGCAGTTCATGGTGACGACAAGAGCTGAGGTGGTGCTGCTCGATGAAGAGCTGCACGATCTGGGCGAGCCAGCCGCACGTCCGCCGTCGCTGACAGTCGGCCGGGAGGGCGAGCTCAGCATCCTGACCTCATTCTGGGAGACCGCCGTCGCCGAAGCGGAGCCGAGCCTGACGCTCGTGACCGGGCCGCCCGGAATCGGCAAGACCCGGCTCAGCTTGGAGCTGCAGCAGCGACTGCGGAGAAGCGGTGAGCCGCTGACCATCCTCACCAGCCGGGCCGAACCGTCGTCGGTCGCCGAGCCCTACGGGATCCTGGAACAGCTCCTAAATAGCGCGCCCGGGCCTGATCCTGAGCTATTGCGACAGCTGCAGCAAGAAAGGAGCGACGCAGCTGCGCAGACCGAGCCGCTCCGCGGGAAATTTTTCGACTGGCTGCGCGCCGAGACCGCAAAGGCGCCGGTGCTGCTGGTTGTCGATGATCTGCAGTGGGCTGACGCCCTGTCTCTGGGCATCCTGGGCCAGGCCCTTCACACATTGGCACCGGCGCCGCTGTTGCTGCTGGCGCTTGGTCGCAGCGAAGACCGCAGGCTGCTCGGGGGGCCGCTGGCCGCCGGTCAGACCCACCAGCTGGTCCTCAAAGGACTGAGCGCCAAGGCCAGTGAGCGGCTGGCTGGTCAACGGCTGGGTCGCGCACTACCCGCTGCGGCGCTCACCCAGATCATGGCGCTGTCGGGGGGCAACCCGCTCTTTCTGCAAGAGCTGCTCTTGGCGCTGAACGGCGAGGACGTGGTCACTGACTCAGAGACGGTGATAGTGCTGCTCCAGTCGCGCATCTTGGCGCTGCCGGCCGCGGCTCGGCGGACGGTTCTGACGGCGAGTCTATTTGGCCTGCGCTTTTCCCGACGATGGCTGGCGACCGGTCTGGGAGAAGAACCCGCGAGCGGGCTCGACGCCGCACTGCGCGCTGCAGTGGAGGCCGAGCTGGTCGCGTGTCTGGGTGACGGCACGCCGGGCCGCGAGAGCGAATATGAGTTTTCCAGTGCGCTTATCCGGACTGCCGCCTACGAGCTTCTCGCCGTCAGCGATCGTCAAGTTGGTGCCGAGTGGGCAGAGCAGCTTCTCAATTCCCTCCCAGCCGTCGCGAACCCAAAGTCATGAGTTTAGTAGAACCGTGCCATTTTTCGCCATGTCGCAGAAAAAGGAGAATGAAATGATCCAGCTCTTCCAGCCTCCGGCCGCCTGGGGTATTCCCAACATCAGTCCAGCCTGCATCAAGCTTGAGACCTGGCTGCGCATGGTCGGCCTCCCCTATCAGACGGCTCCCGGCGATCTGGCAGCGGCTCCCAAGGGAAAGGTGCCGTATATTGAAGAGGACGGAGTCAAACTTGGCGACTCCACCCTGATTATCGAGCACCTCAAGAACAAGTACGACAAGGATCTGGACCGCGGGCTGAGCGATAGTGAGCGCGCAGTCTCGCTGGCGTTCCGCCGCATGCTGAAGGAAAACACCTACTGGGTCATCGTCTATGCCCGCTGGGCTGACGATAGCAACTGGCCGGCCTATCGGGATCTGCTAAAGCCGATGCTCATCCCCGGCCAGCCGAGCGCGGTACAAGACCAGGTCATGGACAACGTCCGCGCCATGATCCTCGGCGAGCTGAAAGGCCACGGGCTGGGCCGCCACAGCAGCTCGGAGGTCTACGAGATCGGCATGGCCGACCTGCGAGCTTTGGCCGACTACCTGGGCGACAAGCCTTTCTTCATGGGTGAGCAGCCCACGCTCGTGGACGCCACGGTCTACTCGCACCTGGTAAGCCTCATTGGGGTTCCGGTTGAAAATCCTGCAAAACAGTACGGACTCGGGCGCCCGAACCTGGTCGCTTATGTCAAGCGCATGCAGGACCGCTTTTTCCCGGAGTAGCTCCAAGCCAGGTCTGCCGCTCGGGCGTCACGGCGCGCCTTGGCCGCCCCAGTCACTCTAACCGCAGCGAGGTTGCCATGAGACAAGCTCCGAGCGAGAGCCGCGATGGCGACAGGGACCAGGAGGCCGCGCCGAGTCCGCGTGGACTGGCTGCGCTGCGCCAGTGGCTCACCGCCTACCTGTCAGCGCGGGTAGGGGCCCCGCACTCCCAGCTCGACCTCGGTGAGCGCTTCCAGCGGCTCGGCCTCGACTCCCTCGGCGCCACCGCGATGCTCACCGAGCTCGGGGCGCTGCTCGGACGGTCGCTGTCGCCCACTCTGGCCTGGCAGTTCCCGACACCTGAGGAGCTGGCACGCCACCTCGCCGATGCTCAGGACCGACCGCAGGCGCCGAGCAACAGCTCCCGCCAGCATCCAACCGACGAGCCGATTGCCATCATCGGCATGGCCTGCCGGCTGCCCCAGGCCCCCGATCCGGACTCTTTTTGGGCCCTTCTCCGTGACGGCAGGGACGCGATTACCGAGGTCCCCGCAGCGCGCTGGGACATCGAGCCGCTCTTCGATCCTGACCCGGCGGCTCCGGGCAAGATGAGCACGCGGTGGGGCGGATTCCTGCAAGAGGTGGACGGCTTTGATGCGGAGTTTTTCGGCATCGCGCCGCGCGAGGCGGTGCAGGTCGATCCGCAGCAGCGGCTCGCGCTCGAGCTGGCCTGGGAAGCGCTGGAGGATGCGCAGCTGCCGCCCTCCAGCCTGCGCGACAGCCGCACCGGCGTGTTCTTCGGGGCGATGTGGATGGACTACCTGCGCCGCCTAAACGGTCAGGCTGAGGCGATCGCGCCGCACACCGCCACCGGACAAGATCTAAGCATCATCTCTGCTCGCGTGTCGTATACGCTTGGCCTTAGCGGCCCTAGTCTCACCGTTAACACCGCGTGCTCTTCATCGCTGGTCGCGGTGCACCTGGCCTGTCAGAGCCTGCTGCGCGGCGAGTCGCAGCTCTGCCTGGCCGGGGGCATCAATCTCCTGCTGGCGCCCGAGAGTACGATTGCGATGACGAAGTTTGGGGCGATGGCGCCCGACGGACGCTGCAAGGCGTTCGACGCCCGCGCCAACGGCTACGTGCGCGGCGAGGGCGGCGGGGTCGTGGTGCTCAAGCCGCTGTCCGCCGCGCGGGCGGATGGCGACCGGATCTATTGTGTGATCCGCGGCAGCGCGGTCAATAATGACGGCTTCAGTAATGGGCTGACGGCCCCCAACCCGCGCGCTCAGGAGGCCGTGCTGCGCCAGGCGTGCGAGAACGCCGGTGTGCCACCCACGACGCTCAGCTACGTCGAGGCCCATGGGACTGGGACGATGCTCGGCGATCCCATCGAGGCGGGAGCGCTCGGGGCGGTGCTGGGCGCCGGGCGCGAGCGCCCGCTGCGCATCGGCTCGGTCAAGACCAACATCGGCCACCTGGAGGCTGCCGCCGGAATTGCGGGCCTCATCAAGGTCGCCCTGGCGATGAAGCACCAGGCGCTGCCGCCGAGCCTGCACTTCGAGCGCCCAAACCCGTACATTGCCTTCCAGCAGCTGAAGCTTCAGGTTCAGACCGCGCTGGAGCCCTGGGAGCCAGAGCAGGGAGTGCTGCGAGCCGGCGTGAGCTCCTTCGGGTTCGGCGGCACCAACTGCCATGTGGTCGTCGAAGCAGTCGCGCGGCCGGAGCCGCAGCTGTTTGTGCTGTCGGCCGTTAGCGAGCAGGGCCTGCGGGCGGCGGCGCAGCAGCAGGCAGAGGCCCTGGCGCGGCTCCCAGGACCGCCGCTGGCAACGCTCTGCGCCGCGGCCGCAGAGGCAGTCGCGGCACCGTTTCGGCTGGCGGTGGTCGTGCAGTCGCGCGGGCAGCTGGAGCGCCACCTGCGCGCGTATGGGCAGGGACAGCCCAGCGCCGAGGTGGTGACCGGACAGGCCTCAGGAAAGTCGCCGCGCGTGGGTATGCTCTTTGCCGGGCAAGGCGCGCAATACGCCGGCATGGGACGCCGACTGTATCAGACCCAGCCAGTCTTTCGGGCGGCAGTAGACCGCTGTGCCGACCGCCTCTCAGCAGAGCTGCCGCAGCCGCTGCTTGAGGTCATGTGGGCAGAAGCAGGCACCCGGGACGCAGCGCTTCTGCAGCGCACCGCCTTCACGCAGCCGGCCCTGTTCACCCTGGAGTATGCGCTGGCCGAGCTGTGGCGCAGCTTCGGCGTCGAGCCGGCGCTGCTGCTGGGCCACAGCCTTGGTGAGCTCGTGGCCGCCTGTGTAAGCGGGGTGCTGTCCCTTGATGACGCGCTGCGGCTCGTGGCGGCGCGCGGCAAGCTCATGGACTCGCTGCCGTCCGGCGGAGCCATGTACGCGATCGCTGCCGGCGAGGCGCAGGTCGCAGCGAGCCTTGCGCCGTGGAGCAGCCGCGCGGCCCTGGCTGCGGTCAACGGACCGGCCGATGTGACGATCTCGGGCGATGAGGCGGCGGTCACGGCGATTGCCCAAAGCTTCGCCGCGCAGGGGGTGCGGATTCAGAAGCTGCAGGTCTCCCATGCCTTTCACTCCGCTCACATGGCGCCGATCCGTGCTGCGTTCAGGAGCGTGGCAGAGACGCTCGGCTACCAGCTGCCGCGGACTCCGCTGTTCAGTAACCTGGACGGCCGCCCGGCCGCGGCATCGATCGCCGAGGCCGAGTACTGGGTCCGCCACATCGAGGCTCCGGTCCGCTTCGCCGATGGGCTGCAGCAGCTGGCGCAAGCGCAACCAGACGTGCTGCTGGAAGTGGGGCCGCACCCGGTCCTGCTCGGTCTGGCATCCGGTGTGCCCGCGCTGGCTGGCGTGATGCGTGTGGCGTCGCTGGAGCGCGGGGCGGACGACCCGGCCGTCATCCTCGCCGCCCTGGGCCAGCTGTTCGTCGCCGGGGTGCCCGTCAGGCTGGGGGCTGCGCGCGCGGCGGATACCGCTGAGCAGGGGCCCGAGGTACTGCTGCTCTCGGCGCGCAGCGAGCATGCGCTGCGCGCCCAGGCGGCTCAGCTGCAGCGGTTCCTGCACCAGCACCCCGCTGTCTCGCTCCCAGAGCTGGCCTTCAGCCTGGCTACCACACGCAGCCACCTGGACCTCAGACACGCCTTGGTCTGCAGCACTTCCGCTCAGCTGGTCTCCGCTCTGAACGCCCTCTCCTGCACTCCCACAAGCGCCTCCTTGGCCTCTCGGCCCTTCTCCGGCGACCCAAAGGTCGTCTTTGTCTTTTCCGGGCAGGGCGGTCAGTGGTTGGGAATGGCACGGCAGCTTCTTGCGCACGCGGCTGTGTTCCGGCAGACAGTTGAGGACTGCGACCGGCTGATTCAGAGATACACGGGGGCCTCTGTACTGGCGCTGCTGCAGCCCGGGCACGAGCAGGGTCCGCTGGAGCAGATCGAGTTGCTGCAGCCCGTCCTGTTCGCTGTGGCGGTGGGACTGGATTCTCTGTGGCGCAGCTGGGGCGTGGTTCCTGCGGCCGTCGTCGGGCACAGCCTGGGAGAGGTCGCCGCAGCCTACTGCAGCGGCTCCATCGAGCTGGCCGATGCGGTCCGCGTCATTTGCTCCAGGAGCCGCCTATTAGGCAAAATCAGGGGGCAGGGTCTGATGGCTCTGGTCGAGCTGGAGCTGGCCAGCGCCCAGAAGGAGCTGCAACCCTACGCAGGGCGGCTGGGCATTGCCGCCAACAACGGCCCCCGGTCCACCGTGATCTCTGGGGAGCCCGCGGCCCTGACCGAGCTCCTGGCCAAGCTCTCCTGCCGCGGCGTGTTCTGTCGACCGGTGCAGGTGGATGTGGCCAGTCACAGTCCGCAGGTAGAGCCGCTGTGTCCGGAGCTGGTGCAGCAGCTCCAGGGAATCCGGGTCAAGGAGTCCACGGTGCCGATGTATTCCACGGTCACCGCCGGCCCGCTCGCCGGCACTCAGCTCGGCCCTGAGTACTGGGCAGACAATCTTCGCCTGCCGGTTCGCTTCGCCGAGACGGTGCACAGTCTGGTCTCCAGCGGCCACAACCTCTTTGTGGAGCTCAGCCCTCACCCCCTGCTCGCCCCCGCGGTCAAGGAGCTTCTGGACTCCGCCAACACCGAGGGAGCCATGGTGGCTTCTCTGCGCCGCGGGCAGGACGACCGCGAGGCGATGCGAGAAGCGCTGGCAGGCTTGTGGCTCAAGGGATACAAGGTCTCCTGGGACAAGCTCTATCCTCGGCCCCATCGTCGTCTCTCCCTGCCTACCTATCCCTGGCAGCGCCAGCGCTATTATCTGCCCGCCCCTGAGCCGGCGAGCCGAGCCGGTGAGCCGGCGCGGCATCCGCTGCTTGGGGTACAAGTCCCAGCTGCCGGGACCGGCGCCCTTTTCGAGGTTCTGCTTGGGCTGCAGCGCCAGGCGTGGCTCGGCGATCACCGGGTGGCGGGACGGGCGCTGCTGGCCGGTGCCGGGATCGCTGAGCTCATCCGCGCGGCGGCGGCCGAAGGCTTGCCGGGCCCGCCGCAGATTCTGCAGCTGGTGCTCCAGGCGCCGCTGGCGCTGCCCGCAGTGGGGGCGCGGCGGGTGCAACTGGTATGTGCCGCAGCGGGCGCGGAGCGGTCGACCGTGCACCTGTACAGCCAGCCCGCGGAGCAGCCCGCCGCAGCGGCCTGGACCCTGCACGCCAGCGCCCTGGTCGAAGGCAGCACCGCGCCGGTCCGAGCGGTGCTCGACCTCGCTGCCGTGCGGTCGCGATGCCCGGTGGTGCTGGATGTGCAGCAGTGCTACGCCCGGCTGGCCGCGGTTGGACTCGACTACGGACCTGCCTTTCGCGGGCTGCGCTCGCTGCAGGGGGCACCGGAGGAAGCGCTAGCCGCCGTGGCCCTGAGCTCGTCCGAAGCGGCCGCCGGCTATGGCGTGCACCCGGCGCTGCTCGATGCCGCCTTCCAGGCCGTGCTGGCAGCCTTTGGGTCGGCGGCCGCGGGCGAGCTCCTCTTGCCCTTCGCGGTGGACCGGTTCTTGGTGCACAAGCCCGCGACAAGGTCGGCGTGGGTGTACGCCAGGCGGCGCCCGAGCGAGACAGTCCACGCGATCCTGGCCGATGTCACGCTGGCTGACGAGACCGGAGCCGTGCTGGCCGAAGTCGAGGGCCTGCGGCTGCAGCCCGCGGAGCGGGCGGCGCTGGAGGCAGTCGATGTCCCCGCGCCAGCCGATGCTTTCTATGAGCTGCGCTGGCAGCAGGCTCCCCAGCTGGCGGCGCTGTCAGGGGGACCGGTGGCGGGGAGCTGGGTGGTGGTGGCCGCACCCGGCTCGCGCGCCGCGACGGCGCTCGGGGCTCGCCTGGCCGACTGCGTGATAGTCGAGCCGCGCCGACTGCGTGCCTTGCTTGAGCAGCGCCCGGTCCCGGCCAGCGTCGTGTGCATCTGGGAGGAAGCGGATGCAGACATGCCCCCGGTGGCGGCGCTGCGGCTCTCGCACGAGGCGCTAGACGTGGTCCAGGTGCTCGCGGAGCGGCCGCCGGCACGCCTGTGGTGGGTCACAGGCTGGGCGGTGGCGGTCCACAAGGACGATCCGGTGGCGATCGCCCTGTCTCCTCTGTGGGGTCTTGGCCGGACGCTGATGCAAGAGCAGCCCGAGCTCGGCTGCACCCTGATCGACCTGCCCCCTGGCCTCGAGTCCACGGAGTGGCTGCTGGCCGAGCTTGTAGCAGGCGATGATGAGAACCAGCTCGCCTGGCGAGCGGGGCGTCGATATGCGGCGCGACTGGTCCGCGCCGCCGCCGCTGCAGGGCGGCCCGCGGCCCGGGCCCCGCTGCCCGGCACGGTCCTTGTGACCGGAGGGCTCGGGGCGCTGGGGCTCCAGGTGGCGCGCTGGCTTGCCCGCCAAGGCGTCGCGCACCTTTTGCTGCTCGGGCGGCGCGGGCTGCGCACGCCGGGGGCGGGCGCGGCGGCGGCGGCGCTGCAAGCGCTCGGGGCGCGAGTCACCGTGGCCACTGTAGACGTCGAGCAGCGCGCCGAGCTGGAGGCGACGCTGGCGGCGCTGCCCAAGGAGCTGCCGCTGCGCGGGGTGATCCACGCTGCCGGCGAGCTTGACGACGGCGTCCTGTCCGAGCAGACAGCGGCGCGGTTTTCCCGGGTGTTCCAGCCCAAGGTCACCGGCGCGTGGAACTTGCACGAGCTCACGGCCGGGCACGACCTGGAGTTCTTCGTACTCTTCTCTTCCGTCACCGCGCTGCTCGGGGCGGCCGGTCAGGGCAACTATGCAGCCGCCAATTCCTTCCTTGATGCGCTGGCCGTGTATCGGCAGGCTCGCGGGCTGAAGGGTCAGAGCCTGGGCTGGGGAACTTGGTCGGGCGCCGGTCTGGCGGCAGCGCTCGATGCAGTCAAGCAGGCGCGGCTCTCCCGGCAGGGGCTCAAGTGGCTCTCGCCCGATGAAGGGGTCGCCCTGTTTGCGCAAGCCTGCACCCGTGCGGAGGCGCAGCTTGCAGTGGCGCGACTCGACCTGAGGGTCGCAGGTCGAGCCGACGGCGCGACGCTGCCGCCGCTGTGGCGCTTGCTCGCGCCAGGATCCGAGCAAGCGGCGGAGATCACTCCGGGGTCCCTGGGCGCCCGGCTGGCGGCGCTGTCACCCGCGCGCCGGGAGATCGAGCTGCGCTCGGCGGTACAAGAGGAGGTGGCACGGGTGCTGAGTCTGCGGTGGCCGTCTGCGGTGGCCGCGGAGCGACCGCTCAAGGAGCTCGGCCTCGATTCGTTGCTGGCGCTGGAACTGCGCAATGCGCTGGCGCGGCGCCTCGGCAAGCCGCTGCCGGCGACCCTGGCGTTTGATCATCCCACGGTCGGGGCGCTGTCGAGCTGGCTGGCGGGGAGCCTGCTCAACGGTGAGCCCGAGACCGTGCCGGCCCGGCCGCCGGCGCTACGTCTGCCGGACGAGCCGATCGCGATTGTCGGCCTGGGCTGCCGCTACCCCGGCGGCGTGCACGACCGGGCCTCCTTCTGGCGGCTGGTCAATGAAGAGATCGACGCGATCACCGAGGTACCGCGCGAGCGCTGGGATGTCGATGCCCTGTACGATCCGAACCCGGAGGCGACTGGCAAGACGATGTCGCGCTGGGGCGGCTTCTTGACGGATCTGGAGTATTTCGACCCCGGCTTCTTTGGCATCGCACCGCGCGAAGCGGAGAAGATGGACCCGCAGCAGCGGCTGCTGCTAGAGACGAGCTGGGAGGCGCTGGAAGACGCCGGAATCAGGCCCGAGCTACTCGCCGACAGCGACACCGGCGTCTTCGTCGGCCTGATGTACCAGGAATACTCTCTGCAAGCAGGCGGACTGCAGGCGCTGGACGGCTACGTGACCACCGGCAGCGCCGGCAGCGTAGCTTCCGGACGCATCTCCTATCTGCTCGGCCTCAAAGGACCGAGTCTGACTGTGGATACTGCCTGCTCTTCATCGCTTGTGACCGTGCATCTGGCCTGCCAGGCCCTGCGCCAGGGGGAGTGCGCGATGGCTCTGGCGGGGGGAGTGACGGTGATGCTTACGCCGACTCCTTTTGTCGAGTTCAGTCGCCTCCGCGCGCTGTCTGCGAGCGGACGCTGCAGGAGCTTCTCGGCCGCCGCCGACGGCACGGTGTGGGGCGAGGGCTGTGGCATGTTGGTGCTCAAGCGGCTTAGCGACGCTCGCCGCGATCGAGACCCGATCCTGGCGATCATCCGCGGCTCGGCGGTGAACCAGGATGGCCGGAGCAACGGTCTTACCGCGCCGAGCGGAGCAGCGCAGCAGGCGTTGATCACCCGCGCCTTGGCCAACGCCGCAGTAGCGCCTGCCGAGGTGGGCTACGTGGAGTGCCATGGAACCGGTACTGCGCTCGGGGACCCTATCGAGGCGCAGGCGCTGGACGCGGCGCTGCGGCCCGGGCGGCCCCCGGCGCAGCCGGTGTGGATCGGCTCGGTGAAGTCGAACTTTGGCCACACGCAGGCGGCGGCCGGGGTGGCTGGGATCATCAAGGCGCTGCTCGCGTTAGAGCACGGTCGCATTCCGAGAAGCCTGCACGCAGAGTCACTGAACCCGCACGTCCCCTGGTCGCAGCTGCAGCTGCAAGTAGCGACCGCTCAGGTCAGCTGGCCGCGCAGCGCGACGCGGCGGATTGCCGGGGTGAGCAGCTTCGGAGTGAGCGGGACCAACGCGCATGTAGTGCTAGAGGAGCCGCCGCTACCCGAGCCCACGCCGCAGCTCCGCGTCGGCGAGCCGGAGGTATTGCTGCTCTCGGCGCGCAGCGAGCAAGCGCTGCGCGCCCAGGCGGCCCAGTTGCAGCGGTTCCTGCACCAGCACCCCGCTGTGTCTCTGCCGGAGCTGGCCTTCAGCCTGGCTACCACCCGCAGCCACCTGGAGCTCAGGCAGTCCTTTGTCTGCAGCACTGCCGCCCAGATCGTCTCCGCACTGGCCGCCTTCGCTTCTTCGCCCACAAGCGGCTCCTTGGCCTCTCGCCCCTGCTCCGGCGACCCAAAGGTCGTCTTTATCTTTTCCGGGCAGGGCGGTCAGTGGCTGGGCATGGCGCGGCTGCTTCTTGCGCACGAGTCGGTCTTCCGGCAGACCGTTGCGACCTGCGACCGCCTGATCCAGCCGTACACGGGCGCGTCTGTACTGGCGCTGCTGCTCGCGGGGCACCAGCAGGCTCAGCTGGAGCAGATCGAGCTCCTGCAGCCCGTGCTGTTCGCTGTCGCCGTGGGACTAGATTCGCTGTGGCGCAGCTGGGGCGTGGTTCCTGCGGCCGTGGTCGGGCACAGCCTGGGGGAGGTCGCCGCAGCTTACTGCAGCGGCTCCATCGAGCTGGCCGATGCGGTCCGCGTCATTTGCTCCAGGAGCCGGCTATTAGCCAAAATCAGGGGCCAGGGGCAGATGGCTCTGGTCGAGCTAGAGCTGGCCAGCGCCCAACAGGAGCTGCATCCCTACGCTGGGCGGCTGGGTATTGCCGCCAACAACGGCCCCCGGTCCACCGTGATCTCTGGGGAGCCCGCGGCCCTGACCGAGCTCCTGGCCAAGCTCTCCTGCCGCGGCGTGTTCTGTCGAGCGCTTCAAGCTGACGCCGCAGGACACAGCCCGCAGGTAGAGCCGCTGTGCCCGGAGCTGGTGCAGCAGCTCCAGGGAATCCAGGCGAAGCAGTCCACGGTGCCGATGTATTCAACGGTCACCGCCGGACCGATCGCCGGGACTCACCTCGGGCCTGAGTACTGGGCAGACAATCTTCGCCTGCCGGTTCGCTTCGCCGAGACGGTGCACAGTCTGGTCTCCAGCGGCCACAACCTCTTTGTGGAGCTCAGCCCTCACCCCCTGCTCGCCCCCGCGGTCAAAGAGCTTCTGGACGCCAGGAACACGGAGGGAGCCGTGGTCTCTTCTCTGCGCCGCGGGCAGGACGACCGCGAGGCGATGCGAGAAGCGCTGGCAGGCTTGTGGCTCAAGGGATACAAGGTCCCCTGGGAGAAGCTCTATCAGTGGCCCCTGCGTCGGCTCACCCTGCCTACCTATCCCTGGCAGCGCCAGCGCTACTGGCTTGACCCGCCCGCGGCCACCGCCCAGCAGCCGCGGGCTCACGGCGGGGAGCACCCGCTGCTCGGAAAGCTCCAGCTGCTGGCCACCCCGACCCCCATGCATCTGGGTGAGTCGTCCCTGTCGGTCAGGCGCTTGCCGTGGCTCGCCGAGCACCGCGTGCAGGGGACGGTCCTGTTCCCTGGTGCGGGTCATGTGGAGGCGGCTCTGTTGGCCGGGCGGACGGCGTTCGCGGGAGCGCCGTTCGTGGTCCAGGGTCTCGTGTTCGCCGAGGCGCTGGTCCTGGCCGCCGACTCCGAGGTATCGGTGCAGACCTTGATGACGGAGGAGCAGCCCGGTCGTCAGCACCTCCAGATAGCCAGTCGGGCGCCGGCGGGTGGCGACGCCTTCAGGGTTCATGTGCGCGCGGTGCTGCAGCGGAGCGACCGCAGCGCGGCCCCAGCTCCGCTGGAGCTGGCGGCGCTACGCTCTCGACTCCTGCCGGTGGCGACCACGGAACTTTACGCCGCACTCGCGGCGATGGGTATGCAGTATGGACCTGCCTTCCAGGGAATCACAGCGCTATGGCGCGGGGAGGGCGAAGCGCTCGGCAGGGTGCAGCTGCCGCCTGCCGCCGGTTCGATGGCTGGATATCACTTCCACCCCGCGCTCCTTGATGCGTGCTTCCAGGTGCTGGCGAGCATGCTGACTGCCGGAGCGGAGCCGACTCCGTGGGTGCTGGTCCAGGTGGGCGCGGTGCAGCTGCTGCAGTCGCCCCCGGGCGAGCTGTTTTGCCATGTTACAGCGCTTCCCCCGGATCCGATGTTGCCGGAACGCGCAGGGGCCGATCTGCGAATTGTCAATTCCCTGGGCAGCACGGTTGCCGAGATCACGGGTCTATGGGCCCAGCGGCTGGCCGCCGCGGCAGCCAGTCGGGAAGCTGCAGACCTCTTCGTCAGTCTGGACTGGGAAGCTGCGCCGGTGCCGGCACCGCGGCTCAGCTCCGGTCGGTGGCTGCTGCTGGGGGGCGGTGACCTCGGGCGCTCGCTGCAGCAGGCCCTGTCGGCGGCCGGGCACCCGGCTATTCACCTCGTCGAAGCGCACCGGCTCGCAGAGGCGCTCGACTCGACCGTGAGCGTCACCTTCGGCGCCCGCGCTCCCACGGCGGTAGTGCACCTGGTCGATCAGCCTGGGCCTGCGCTGACCGAGCCGGAGGCCATCGCGACGGCGCTCGCCTCCGCCTACGGGAGCGTGCTGGGTACCGTGCAGACCCTGGCGAACCGAGGGTATCGGGACGCTCCCCGGCTCTGGCTCGTGACCCGCGGCGCCCAGGCCGTCGGCAGGGAGCCGATCGCGGTGGCGCAGGCGGCGGTGCTCGGGCTCGCGCGGGTCGTGGCGGCCGAGCATGCGGAGCTGCGCTGTGGTTGTATCGATCTGGACCCGGCCGGCCCGAGCCAAGACGCTCACCCCCTTTTGGCCGAGCTGCTGGCCGATGATGCCGAAGAGGAAATCGTCTGGCGGGGCACCGAGCGCCGGGTCGCCCGTCTCAGCCGCTGGCGTACGAGCAGCGGCGAGCGCGAGGCGGCAGTCGCCATCCGCCAGGACGCGAGCTATCTGGTGACCGGGGGGCTGGGGGGCCTGGGGTTGAGCGTCGCTCACTGGCTGGCCCGCAAGGGGGCGGGACAGCTGGTCCTTCTGGGTCGCTCTGGTGCGGCCACAGCGGAGCAAGCAGCGGCGGTGGAGGCCCTGGCCGCCGCCGGACCTCGGGTCACGGTGGTCTGCGCGGACGTCGCTGACGGGGCACGGCTGGCGACGCTTCTGCACGAGCTGGCCACCTCGGGTCTGCCGCTCCGCGGCGTCGTCCATGCGGCCGGTCTGATCGATGACGGACTCTTGTTGCAGCAGACGCCGGCGCGGCTGCGCACAGTGATGGCCGCCAAGGTCCACGGGGCGCTGAACCTGCACGAGCTGACG
Source organism: Polyangia bacterium (assembly GCA_044222245.1). Lineage (GTDB taxonomy): Bacteria > Myxococcota_A > Polyangia > Palsa-1104 > JAEUJZ01 > CALFML01. Next base: position 120,516 of record JBGANQ010000018.1, read on the forward strand.
CGGGAGCGCGAGCTGGATTTCTTTGTCATGTACTCCTCGGCCGCTGGCATGCTGGGTACGGCGGGCCAAGGCAACTACGCCGCCGTCAACACCTTCCTTGATGCGCTGGCGCACCACCGCCGGGCTCAGGCTCTGCCCGCGCTGAGCGTCGCCTGGGGGCCGTTCTCCGGGGTGGGGGGCGCGGCGGCGCACGACCTGCGCGGCGCGCGGCTCGGCGCACGCGGGCTTGCGAGTCTGACCGCGGAGCAGGGGCTGGCCGCGCTGGCGCAGCTGCTGGCAAGCCGCCAGACGCAGGTGGGCGTGATGCAGCTGGATCTGCGGCAGTGGGCCGGCTTCAACCAGGCCGCTGCGGCCTCGCGCCGGCTGTCGCGGCTGTGGCGCGAGCAGTCGCCGGAGGCAGCTTCCCAAAAGCACGGGCTGCGCGACCGACTGGCGACGGCCGATCCGGCAACCCGGCCGGCGCTGCTAGCGGCCGGGTTGCGCCGCCAAGCTGCCCAGGTGCTGCGCATCTCGGAGGCCACGGTCGATGTCGACATGCCCCTTATGAGTCTGGGCATGGACTCGCTGATGGGGCTGGAGCTGCGCAACGGAATCGAAGCGCTGCTCGGCATCAAGGTCCCCTCGACCTTGCTGTGGACCTATCCCACCGTGGCCGGGCTCAGCGCCCACCTGCTGGCCGAGCTCCACCTCGGCCCCCCGGCAGCTCCGCTGCCTCCCGCGGTCGCGCCGGCGGGCCCGGTCGAAGACCTGTCAGAGGACGAGCTGGCTCAGCTCATCGCCGCGAAGTTCGAGGAACTCAAATGAGCGTCCCTGGAGCTCCGGGCCAGCACAACTCCCTGAAGCAGGCGGCGATCATCATTTCCCGCCTGGAGGAGCGACTCGCCGCACTGGAGCAGGCGCCCACCCAGCCGATCGCCATCGTCGGCCTTGGCTGCCGCTTTCCCGGCGGCGCAGATAGTCCGGAGGCGCTCTGGGCGCTTCTGGATGCGGGGCGGGATGCGGTGAGCTCACTGGAGCAGCGCTGGGCGCTCCTGGGGTCCAGCCCGAGCGCAGCAGTGCCGCGCTGGGCCGGGCTCCTGCATGGCGCGGTGGACCAGTTCGACGCGGCGTTTTTTGGCATCTCACCGCGTGAGGCGCGCTCGCTGGACCCGCAGCATCGCCTGCTGCTGGAGCTGGCCTGGGAGGCGCTTGAGCACGCCGGCATCGCCCCGCGCTCTCTTTCCCAGAGCCGCACCGGGGTCTTCATCGGCGCCTGTTCTACCGACTACCGCGACGCCGTGGCCAGCGCGCCGCGCACCGAGCAAGACGCCTACAGCACGATCGGCAACCTGCTCAGCGTCGCCGCGGGTCGGTTGTCCTATACCCTGGGCCTGCAAGGTCCCTGCCTGACGGTTGATACCGCCTGCTCCTCCTCGCTTGTGGCGGTGCACCTTGCTTGTCGCAGCTTGCGCAGTCGGGAAAGCAATCTTGCACTCGCCGCAGGGATTAACCTCATCCTCTCCGCGGAGACGATGGAGTCTTTCGCGCGGACGCAGGTCCTGTCACCCGATGGCCGCTGCAAGACCTTCGATGCCGCCGCCAACGGCATGGTGCGCGGCGAGGGCTGCGGTCTGGTCGTGCTCAAGCGGCTCGCCGATGCGCAGCGGGACGGCGACCGGATCTGGGCGCTGATTCGCGGCTCGGCGGTAAATCAGGACGGCCGCTCGACCGGGCTGACGGCGCCCAATGTCCTTTCCCAACAGGAGCTGTTGCGCGAGGCCCTAAAGGATGCCCAGGTTGCCGCTGATGCAGTCGACTACGTCGAGACACACGGGACGGGAACCCCGCTGGGAGATCCGATCGAGGTCGCCGCGCTGGCCGCGGTGGTCGGTCGGTTGCGGACAGACCAGTCCCGCTGCGTGCTCGGCGCGGTCAAGACCAACCTCGGTCATCTGGAAGGTGCTGCTGGGGTGGCAGGGCTTATCAAGGCGACCCTGGCGCTAGCGCACCAGCGAATTCCCAAAAACCTTCACTTCCGGACGCTCAATGCGCACATCGAGCTGGCGGGAACCTCTCTTGCGCTGGCGACCGAGCCCGTGCCGTGGCCGCGCGGCGAGCGACCGCGCTTTGCCGGGGTGAGCAGCTTCGGTCTGAGCGGCACCAATGCGCATGTGGTGCTGCAGGAGGCTCCCGACTTCCCGCTGCGAGCGGCGCTCCCTTCCCGCGCCGCGGAGCTCTTGGTGCTATCGGCCAAGAGTCCGGCGGCGCTGCGTTCACAGGCGGCGCAGCTGCTCGGTCACCTGCGAGCCCACCCCGAGCTGACGCTGCGCGATGTGGCCTATAGTCTGGCCACGACGCGCAGCGAGTTTGCGCATCGGCTGGCCATCGCCGCGACCTCACCTGGCTGCTTAACCACGGCTCTCGAGCGCGCCGCCGCCGGCGAGACCGCTGAGTGGACAGTGCACGGCGCGACCCGCTTCGAGCCCGGCAAGCTGGTCTTCCTATTCCCAGGCCAGGGAGCGCAGCGGCTCGGCATGGGACGAGAGCTCTATGCCAGCTGGTCGGCCTTCGGCGAGGCGCTGGATCGCTGCGCCGGGCTGTTTGACAAGGAGCTGCCGCGACCGCTCAAGGAGGTGATGTGGGCGGCCCCGGGCAGCGCAGCCGCAGCGCTGCTGGAGCAGACCCAATACACCCAGCCGGCGCTGTTCGCGCTGGGGTTTGCCCTGGCCGCGCTGTGGCGAAGCTGGGGCGTGACGCCGGATCTGCTCTGCGGCCACAGCCTCGGTGAGCTTGTCGCTGCCTGCGTGGCGGGAGTGTTTTCGGTTGAAGATGGGGTCCGGCTATGTGCGGCGCGCGGGCGCCTGATGCAGGCGCTGCCCGCGAATGGGGCCATGGTATCGATTTCCGCGACCGAGGCCGAAGTAGCCAAGGAGGTCATGGCGGCGCCAGCCCAGGTCGCAATCGCGGCCGTCAACGCCAGCGAGCAAGTGGTCCTTGGCGGTGAGAAGGCAGCGGTGCTGAGGATCGCCGCAGAGTTTGCCGGCCGGGGCAGGTCCACCCGTCTGCTGGCTGTCTCGCAAGCATTTCACTCCCCGCTCATCGAGCCGATGCTGGAGCCGCTGCGGCAGGTGGCCGAGAGGATCCACTACCAGCGACCGACGGTTCCGCTGCTGAGCAATCTGACCGGCCTGCTCGGCGGGGACGAAGTGGGCACGGCTGACTACTGGGTACGCCATGCGCGCCAGACCGTGCGTTTCGCGGCCGGGATCAAGACGCTGCAGGCCGCCGGAGCGGACACCTGGATCGAGCTGGGCCCGCAGGCGATGCTCCTCAACCTCGGCGACCTGCCCGAGACTGCGGCGGTGAGGCTGCCCGCGCTGCGCGGCGAGCGTGACGAGCCGGCCAGCGCGCTGGCGGCGCTCGGCGGATACTGGGTCCATGGCGGCTCGGTGGACTGGAAAGCGATCTTGCCGGCAGGCCGCCGCTTGCAGCTGCCGACCTATCCCTGGCAGCGCCAACGCTACTGGACGGGTGCCCCGCGGCGACCGGCGCCCGCCTCGACCCCACCGCTGGCGGCAGCGACTCCGGAGCTCGCCAGCTGTTTCTACCAGACGCGCTGGGTGGAGCGGCCCGCCGGGGTCGCGGAGCCGCCAGCTCCTGTCCGCCGCTGGCTGGTGTTCGCCGACCGCAGCGGGCTGGGCGCAGCCGTTGCTGCGGTGTTAGGCGGCCGGGGCCTTGATTGTACCGTCGTGCCGCACGACTCAGCGGACGAGCCAGCGCGCTGGCTGCCAGTTCCGGGTGCCCCACCCTGGGGAATCATTCATCTGCGGAGTCTGGATTGCCCGGACAATGACGCGCTCGATATCTGCAGTGCCACCGCGGCATCACAGCGCGTCTGCGCCGAGCTGCTGCGGCTCTTGCCACAGCTTGCGGCATGTGGTCAGCCACCCCAGCTGTGGCTCTTGACCCGGGGCGCGCAGTCCACGCGCGGCGAATCAGCGAGCGTCGCCCAGGCTCCCCTCTGGGGACTTGGTCGCGTGCTCGCGCTGGAACATCCCAACCTATGGGGAGGCCTCATAGATCTCGATCCGGCAGCTCCGTCCGACGAGGCGGCGAGGCTATGCCAGGCAGTCCTGGGGTCGGACGGCGAGGATCACCTGGCCCTGCGCGGCGGCTCCCTGTTTGCAGCGCGGCTTGTCCGCAGTAAGCCCGCGGCTCCGGCAGAAGCAGGGCCGCAAGTTCATGCCGATAAGGTGTACCTGATAACCGGGGGTCTGGGTGGCCTGGGACTTGCGACAGCCAGCTGGCTGGTGCAGCGCGGAGCCCGGCGGCTGCTGCTGACCGGCCGCTCCGAACTTCCCGAGCGCCCTCGCTGGGGCGACCCTCACGCCGAGCTAATCCGTCGCCGCATCCAGGCGGTGCAGGAGCTGGAAGCGCAGGGCGCCACGGTGCAGTTGGCGGCGGTCGAGCTCACCGACCCGCAGGCCGTCCGCCGCCTGTTGCAGGGCCTGGCGTCGCCGATAGGCGGAATCATCCACGCGGCCGGCATTGGCCCCGTCACACCCCTGCTGGCCAGCCAGAGCGTGCAGACGCTCGCAGCCTGCTTCGCCGCCAAGGTCCTTGGGACTTGGGTTCTGCACACGGTAAGCCAGGACCTGCAGTTGGACTTCTTTGTCATGTTCTCCTCCGCCGCGGCCACCTGGGGCGGCAAGGGACAAGGGCACTACGCGGCCGCCAACCACTTCCTGGATGCGCTGGCGCACGCGCGGCGGGCGCAGCAGCAGCCGGCCCTCAGCTTGGCCCTGGGCCCGGTGGCCGGCGGGGGAATGACAGCAGCGGCACCGCTGCAGTTCTCCGACCTCGGGCTGCAGACCCTGCCAACGACCGGACTGGGCGAGGCGCTGGCGCTGGCGCTCGGCGCCGGGGGGGGGCAGTTTACCGTGGCAGCGGTCGATTGGGCTCGCTTCAAGCCGCTGTATGAGTTCCACCGCCGGATGCCCCTGTTCGAGTCGCTGGCAGCGGAGAGCTCGGCTCACTCCTTTTCGGCTAGCCCGCCCACCGACCTGCGCGCCGTACTCCGCACCCAACCGGATCGGGCCGCGCGGCTGCGCTTGCACATCAACGATCAGCTGGCACAGGTTCTGCAACTGGACCCGGCGCAGCTCGCACTCCAGACTCCGTTTAGCAGCCTGGGTGTGGACTCGCTCATGAGTGTGGAGCTGCGCGACCGCCTCCACGCCAGTCTGGGAGTCAAGCTGCCGGCAACCGTTCTGTTTACCCAGCCCAACCCTGCGGCGCTGGTGGCCCAGGTGCTTGAGCTGCTGGACCAACCGGGCGACCTGGCGCGCATCCCTGCCAGCCAGTCATCGCCGTCTCTTCGCTCGCACCCTGCGTCCGACGCACCAGCGCCTGCTGCTGCAGTCGCGACCGGCGAGCCATCGCCGCCCCAAGATAGGGGAGCCCCGTCCTTGCTTCGCCGGTCGCCGGATGGGTGGATCGTGACCTTCAGACCGGCGGCGGCAGCGAGAATACGTCTTATCGGATTCCCCTACGCCGGGGGGGGCGCGACCGTGTTTCAGCACTGGCCGAGCCACCTCGGACCCGAGATAGAGGTGTGCGCGGTCCAGCTGCCGGGTCGTCAGGAACGCCTGCACGAGCCGGTGCCAGCGAGTATCGCACAGCTGGTGGACAGGCTGCTCCCCGCGCTCATTCCCTACCTGGATCTGCCGTTTGTATTCTTTGGTCACTGTCTGGGCGCTATCCTCGCGTACGAGGTGATGTGCAGGCTGCGCGAGCGCAGGCTCAACCTGCCGCTGCTCCTGTTTGTATCGGGGGCGCAGTCCCCCCAGCGTTACCTCATGCCCAACGCGGCCCTGCAGAGCGTGGAGTCGCTGGTGGAGACGCTCCGCTTCATCGGCTTTGCTGCGCCGGCGGTACTGGCCGATCGCGCCGAGTTGAGCTCGCTTCTGGCTCCGGTCCGCGCGGACATGAGCCTGGCGGCGCAATACAGCGCCGCTGAGACTGTCCCTTTCGCCATGCCGATCACCTCGTTTAGCGGGCAGGATGATGTCTTTGCCGCGCCCCAGCATGTCGACTGGAGTCAAGAGACCACCGGCGGCCATCAGAAGCACATCTACCCCGGCGATCATTACTTTGTGGACTCCCAGCGGGCGGCGATTCTGCAAGAAATACAGCTCGAGGTGCTGGGCCAGCTGGCACGGCAGGAAGAGCGAAAGATGCGGGACACCGCAGCCGCCCGCTGGCTGCAGCTGCCGTGCCCGCGGCCAACGGCAAGGAGACGTCTGTTCTGTTTCCCTCCGGCCGGCGGCGCTGCATCCATCTTTTCTTCGTGGGCGGCTGCCTTGCCTGCTGATGTCGAGCTTGTCGCGATCGAGCTGCCGGGGCGTGGAGCGCGTGCGGCCGCGGTGCCTTTATGTCGGGTGTCCGATATGGTGGAGGCGATCCTCGGCGCTCTGGCAGAGTACGCCGACAAGCCATTTGCCATGTTCGGGCATGACCTGGGTGCCCTGCTGCTGTTCGAAGTAACCCGCAGTCTGCAGCGAAGCTGCCGTCCGCTGCCGCAGCACCTGTTCGTCTCGGCGGCGATGGCCCCGAAGGACTCCTACTTCCCCCCGCTTCACCTGGCCTCGACCGCGAGGATGCTCAGCGCGCTGCGCGCCCTCGCCTTGCTCCCCCCGGAGCTGCCGGTGCCCGAGCGCACCTGGCAGGGAGACTGTGCGGCCATGGCGACCTATGTGTACCAGCCGCAGCGGGCGCTCGCCGTGCCCATTACCGCTTTCCTCGGCGAGACGGACGCGGCTGTCTCGGCGCGGTCGATGCAGCACTGGCAGCACGAGACTACCGGTGAGTTTGTCCTGCACCTGATTCCGGGCGACCATCAGATAGTCAGACACAGCGCCGCAGTGCTGTTGGGACGCATCTGTAGCAGCTCGCACTTCCTGACTGACCCTATCCACGACAATATCGCCCCGAGAGCAGAGCCCGAGGTATCGCTCCGCGCTGAGGCGAAGTGCTTGCAAAGAAGCGGCTTTGGTAGCGCAGCCCTGCATGAGGAGTAATTGGAGCGGGTAGAAGATTAGCGCGGGCATTTGTCGAACCTTGGAGTGCTGCCGACGACGACGTCTCCCTGGATGCGAAGGGGGACGCGGCACTCGATCTGCGCTGCGATCTGCGCTGGGGTTCGAGTCTCCAGGTGAACATCCCACACTGACAGATCCCCTCATTGTCAGATAACCCCAAAGAGCTGACAACTCCAGGTGTGCTCCGAGAGAAGAAGAGAGAAGCGCGCCAGCAAGCGTGCAGTGCGCTCAAGCGACCAGTTCTCCATGGCCTGGAAGTAATAGATT
>JBGANQ010000019.1:0-128755 GCA_044222245.1 Polyangia bacterium
ACGACCCTGGGCATCGAGCTTATCCGAATATTCCTTGCCATAATGTAGAGCGCCGCACGCCACGCCTTGGGCTTTGAGAGCGCGCATGGCATGCAGAGTACGCTCGCTGGTTTGTGAGACTTCTCCCTGCGCCATCACCGCGCGAAAGTAGATGAGCGTCTCCCCAGCCGCGGTCTTTGCATCGACACCAGCTATATCGAACGCGAGGAACTTGTACTTGGCGTTCCGCCCGAAGTATTGGTCGAGCAAGAGATGCCAATCCCCAACGCTCCGAGAGATACGGCACAATGATACAGCGAGCAGCATCGCTCCCGTCTCGACCATTCGAGCCAGGGCCGCCTGGATACCAGGCCGCGAGAGCTCCTTGCCCGTCCACTCATCCCGGTAGATATCGATCAGATTCAGACCGAACTGCTGACAATAATGAACGATGCGATCCTGCTGCACCGCAAGCGAGATTCCCTCGGTAGCTTGTTCATCGGTGGATACCCGGATATAGCCGATAGCTTTGGGTGCAGACTCCCCCATTGGGATAGCGTACTTTAGCCGCGCTCTTGGATCAATATGCATGGTCTTCTGCGGCCTGCGCATACGTTGCAGCATGCCGCTGTTATGACTTGTATGAAGGTACCTTTGCCTACATCGCTTTGGGATCTGCGAGCTGCGCCACCGCTGGCAGAATCAGCCCGGTAGAACCAGCCCGGCAGCAGCCAATCGCGAGCCGGCGATGGCTTGCCAGGTGTCTTATGCCCGCCGGAGCGCGCAGTCCGGTATACTGGCGGCGTAAGGACCTCTGCGCCGCTGCCCCGGCCGGATGAGGGAGAACCATGCTACTGCCGCGCGCCGGCGACACTTTCGCCAATCGCTTCGAGCTCGAGCGCCCAGCAGGCTCCGGCGGTATGGGGACGGTCTACCGCGCCCGCGATCGATTCTCCGGCGGCCTGGTGGCGCTTAAGCTGCTCAATTTCCAGTCGACGATGACCGACGACCAGGAATCGCGGCGCTTTGCGCGTGAGGCCGAGCTCCTCTCCGAGCTGCGCCATCCCGGCATCGTCTCCTACATCGCGCATGGCCAGGCCCCGAGCGGACAGGGCTTTCTCGCCATGGAGTGGCTCGATGGACAGGATCTGGGCCATCGCCTCAGGCGGGGGCCGCTGCCGCTGCGCGATTCCCTGCTGCTGCTGCGGGGCGTCGCTTCGGCCCTTGCCTTCATCCATCAGCGTGGCGTGCTGCACCGTGATATCAAACCTTCTAATCTGTTTCTTCCGGGGGGGCGAGCTCCAGCAGGTCAAGCTTCTGGACTTCGGCATCGCCCGCCGCCTGGCAGGACCGCGGGCACTGACCCGTACCGGCGTGGTCATCGGCACTCCCGAATACATGGCCCCGGAGCAAGCCCGCGGGGTGCGCGACCTGACGCCGGCCGCGGATATCTTTTCTCTGGGCTGCGTGCTCTACGAGTGCCTGACCGGGGAACCGCCGTTCGTTGCCGAGCATGTCGCGGCGGTGCTCGTGCGGATCTTGTTTGAAGAACCGCCGCCGCTTTCAGCTCGCCGGCCCGGGCTGCCCGGGTCCATCGCAGCACTGCTGCGCGAGATGCTGCACAAGGAAGCGGACAAGCGCATCGCGGACACCGAGCAGCTCGTGCAGCGCCTGGCGGCGCTCGGCGAGGTGGCGGAGCTGTCCCCTGGGCCCACGCTGATGGTGCGCACCCCGTCCTCCTTCGCTGAAAATGGTCAGGCCCTGTTCAGCCTTGTGGTCGCCGAGCCCCCCGCGGAAGACGCTCCCCTCGTTCCCACGCTGCCGGCGGCAGGCGGGCAGCTGGACCGGGAGCGCCGCGCCAGGCTTCTGTCCGCAGTACGAGCGCTCGGGGCGCGCGCCGAGTTCCTGATGGACGGAGCGCTGGTGGCGACCCCGCCGCAGACCGGAAGCGCCACGGATCAGGCCGCGATGGCCGCGCGAGCGGCGCTCCTCATCAAGGACCGCTGGCCCGAGTCTGGCGTCGCCGTGAGCACCGGGCGCGGCGCGACGCAGGGCGCGGCACTCATCGGCGAGGTGGCGGATCGCGCGGCACGCCTATTGGCGCGTTACCGGCGAGGCCTCTCCGCCGCGCAGCTGGACTCGCAGAGCGGGGTGTGGCTGGATGAGCTCTCAGCAGGGCTCCTCGGTTCCCATTTTGTATTGAGTAAAGTAAGCGCGGGAGTGATCCTGGTCGGCGAAGAGAAGCAGGCCGATGAGAGCCGGCCGCTGCTCGGCCGGCCGACTCCTTGCGTCGGCCGCGATGCCGAGCTGGCGGTGCTGGATGGGCAGCTCCACAGCTGCATCGAAGACTCGGAGGGCCGCGTGGTGCTGGTGACAGCGCCGCCAGGCGTCGGCAAGTCACGGCTGCGCCATGAATTCCTGCGCCGGCTGGAGGCCCGGAATGAGCCTATTACCGTGCTGCTCGGCCGCGGCGACCTACCGAGCGCCGGGGCCGCCTATGGCATCTTCGGCCGTGCGATCTGCCGACTCTGCGGACTCTCGGGAAGCGAACCACAGCCGACGATCCGCGAGCGCCTGCGCCAGCGCGTCGGCAGATACATCTCCCCCCAACAAAGCGCCCGCGTGACGGCCTTGGTCGCCGAGCTGTGCGGCGCGCCGTTTCCGGAAGATGAGTACCCGTTCCTCCGGGCGGTCCGGCAAGAGGCCAAGAGCCTGCCAGAGCGCCTGCGCCGGGCGGCGCTCGACTGGCTGGAGGCGGAGTGCCAGGCTTGTCCGGTGGTCGTGGTACTGGACGATCTGCACTGGGGGGACGAGCTTTCGGTGGCACTCTTGGACGAGGCGCTGCGGCTGCTCCGCAGCGCACCGCTGTTCGTCCTGGCGCTGGCGCGTCCGGCGGTACACACCAAGTTTCCGCACTTGTGGCAGGGGCACAACCTGCAAGCGATGCCGCTTAAAGGGCTCAGCAAGCGGGCTTGCACCCGCCTGATTCAGCAGGTACTGGGAGAGCAAGCTACCCCGGAGGCGGTGGCCTGGATTGTCGAACAGGCAGCCGGCAATGCGCTGTTCCTCGAAGAGCTCATCCGCGCGGTGGCCGAAGGCAAGATCGGCAGCGAGCCGGAGACCGTCATCGCGATGCTGCAGGCGCGCATCGGCCGGCTGGCCGCCGGGCCACGGCGTGCGGTGCTGGCCGCCTCGATATATGGGCAGACCTTCTGGCTGGGAGGCGTCGCCACGATATTGGGCCTACCCGAGGTGCACTCGGAGGTCAGCGAGTCGCTGCAGGTCCTGTGCGGCAACGAAATCATTGAAGCGCACGGAAGCAGCCGCATTCCCGAGCAGAAAGAGTATGGATTTCGTCACGCCCTGGTCCGCGATGCCGCTTATGGGCTGCTCGATCAAAGCGACCGATTGCTCGGCCACAGGTCCGCCGCGGAGTTTCTGGAAGCAGCGGACAAGCAGGTGGCCAGCGCGCTGCTGGCCTATCACTTCCGGCAAGCCGAAGCTTTCGAGCTAGCGCTCCACTACTACGTCCAAGCCGGCGAGCGGGCGAGCCAGCAGGGTCTGTACGAAGAAGCGCGCCTGCACTACGCGGACGCGGACGCGACCATACAGCTGCTTCCTGCGACGCCGGCGCTGCGCCGCCAGCACGTCGCCATCCTGCTCAAGCGCGTCAACAGCGGAATGACCCTGCTGTCGGCCCAGTCGCAGTTGGAGATCCTGGATGACGCGCGGGCGCTGCTGGCGCCGCTGACCGGCCAAGCCCCCATAGAGCGCGCAGATCGGCTGCTCCTGGCGCGGCTTGATTTCTACTTTGCGCGCATCCATCTTTACGGCGGCCAGACCGAGCGCGCGATTTCCTTTTTCCAGCGCGTCCTACCGGTCGCGCAGGAGTTTGGTGATGAGGAGCTGCTGGCGCTGACCTGTCAGGTTCTGGGAATGGCTGAACTGACTCGCGGCCAAATTAATCGCGCCGTGGAGATCATGGCGCCGCTGCTGGGCCCAGCCGGCCAGCAGTTCGGGCTGAGTCTGGAGGGGATGCGCTGCCTGATGTACCCAGCGGTGGCGCTGGCCATCAATGGCCAGTTTCAAGCCTCCGCGTCGCTGGCTCAGAGGGCCAACGCCCTGGCGGTGCAGTCCCAGCAGCCGGCGCTGCGCGGGGTGGTTCTTATGCTTGAGGCCCTCTGCCACATCGCCGCCGCCCAGTGGCAGGACGCGATCGCGGCCAGTCAAGATGCTCTTGAGTTTGGCCAGCAGAGCGGACAGACACTCCAGCAGTACATGGCGCTCGATACGCTCGCGTATGCGCAGAGTCAGGTCGGCCTTCACGAGTCCGCCCTGAGCGGCCGGGCAGAGGCAGCCGCGCTCCGGCAGACGCTCCGGGGCAGCATCGTGGAAGACTGGTTCGATGCCATGGAGTCAGAGATCCTGCTCAACGCTGGCCGCATCGAAGACGCGCTGGCCAAGGCGCGTCAAATCGCCGGCGCGGCCCAGGCCGCGGGAATGCTGTTCTCCTATCCAGTGGCGGAGCGGGTATGCGGCTGCGCCCTCGCCCGCTGCGGTGCCGAGCCTGCCGCGGTGGAAGCTCACCTGCGCGCAAGTCTTGCCCTCTGTGAGCAGACCGGATATGTCTCTGAAATCATCCAGACCCAGCTCTGGTGGGGCCGAATCTGCCGCGAGCGCGGCGATGAGGCAGCCGCGCAGCAGCACTTCGATGAAGCCCTCAAGCTGCTGGAGACAAGGGGCGCGACAAAGGGGCTTGAGTGGGCCCGCCGCATTGCTTGGAACCCTTGACGCTACAGCAAGCCAAGTCGTTGCGCAGCGCGAAGGCACTGTAACCACTCGTCGCTGAAGAGCTTCCAAAAACCGGCTGCGAAACGGTTGCGGAAGGATTCAGCGGCCCGTTTTTGGTCAAAAGGGCCCGACGCCCGCCGAAGTCCAGCTTCGCAAAGAACTCGCGGACGCTCATGAAAACCAACGCCAGTGCAGGCCTCGCTTGGTGCTCGACGGAGATTCCAGGAACTGACTAGGTCGTACTAGGGGAGATCTGGATGGGCACCGCGCCAGAGGCGCTCGTGGTAGGCACCCTAGGCCGAGGCCACAAGCCTGGCCAGCCACACTCGCCCAGCGCCTCGTGGCCGACCGGCGCTCGCAGTCGGCGCTCTTGACGGGGGCATGTGCGCGCTCCGCGCTCGTGAGCGTTCCGCTGGCTCAGACGTCCAGTACTACAAATCACGCACGGACCGAACGAGGGCTGCCTTCGCGCTCACGCGTGAATTCCGCGTCGGTCCGGGTGTGGTCTTAGGCAGGGGGGGCTTGGTCGTGGGGCAGGTGCAGCTGGGCGCGGAACTCCTTCCGATTCAGGGAAAGATAGGCCAGCGCATCCAGCTCGGCATTGAAGAAGCCGATGTGCAGCGGTGGATTGCGGATCATGTTGATGGCGCGGATGATGAGCCGCGCCAGGGTGCGCATCGGTAGGCTGGCACCAACGACGGCGAGCGCAGTCGGAGAGCTGAGGGCCCGGCTCCGCTGACCCATGTAGGTGCGCGCGCTCGGCTCCAGGCCGCCCGCCTCATACTGGTCAAACAGAGACAGGCTGTAGTGATATTGCTCGCTGACCCTCTCCACGCACCTGAAGTATTCAAGCACGTGGGCCAGGGTCAGGACTCCGCACTGACGCAGCTCGACCCGGTCGTCGATTACCCGTATGCGATGGCTCCCTACAGCGCGCCATGCTGAGTCCATCTATGAATGTTACCCCAGGGGCCAGAAAATAGAAACAAGGTGGGCCGATGGCTAACAGGCTCCGCCTCAGACCGACGAGATGAAAGAGCCCCAAGGTATCTAGAGGCGGTGCGAGACGCGGACTAACAGGCCGCTGCGCGGACGCGGCAGCGGAATTGGCGCGATGCGCAGATCCTGGCCAGGCAGCAGCTGCCACTCAAACTCGCGAATCATCAGCGCTCCCATCACCGCCATCTCCAGCCGCGCGAACTCCATGCCCAGGCACACCCGCGGTCCGCCCCCAAAGGGAATGTAGGAGAAGCGTTGCCCGCGATCCTCGGCGCGCTCGGGGGCGAAGCGGTCGGGATCGAAACGCTCGGGGTCTTTGAAGATTGCCGAGTCCCGATGCGGTCCCGCGATTTGGTAGAAGGCGTTCCACCCCATCGGCAGCTGGTAGCCGGCAAACTCGCAAGGGGCGATGATCTTGCGAAAGCCACCCCCGACAGGTGGGATGAACCGCAACACCTCGCGGATGACTTGATCCAAATAGGGCATCTGGCTGAGCATGGCGGCACGCAGCGGGACCTCGCGGCCGATCTCGTCTTGCTCGGCGCGCAGGCGGGACAGGACCGCGGGGTGCTGCAGCACGAGCAAGAAGAAATTCGCCAGCGCGCACGAGGAGGTGTCATGGCCGGCAAACAGCAGGGTAAGCACCTGATCCTGGAGTCCGTCGAGGTCGGCGGTCTGCCCCTCGGCCCGGCAGGCCTGTAGCATCACCGAGAGCGCATCTCGGCGCTCGGCAAGGCTTTTGTCCGTCGCGTCCTGCCGCGCGACCACGATCCGGCGGATCCGCGCGAGCAGCAGCTGGCGCTGTCGCAGGGCGCGGCCGTACTTGGCTAGCGGCAGCGGGATCGGCAGCGCAAAGAGCCCGGCGGTGCACAGCGCGAAGCGCCGCGACAGCTCGCGCACTTCCGCTTCGCTGCACTCATTGTCTTGCATGCCAATGATAAGCCGGCACGCGAGGTCGAAGGTGAACTCGCTGATCGCCGGACACAGAGCCAGCTCCCCGGTCATTTGCCATCTCCGGGCGTGCTTCTTGGCAATGCTCTCCATCTGCGGAACATAACTGCTCACCAGCTCGCGATCGAAGGCGCGCTGAAACAATCGACGCTGGCGCTTGTGCAGATCTCCTTCGGCGACCGATATACTGCCCGGGCCGAGCAGCCGCGCCGTGGTGGCCGGCCAGCTCACTGAGAAGTAGCGGTACTCATTGGCCAGGAGGAAGCGGATGCCCTCAGGTGCGGTGAATACGACGGTCGGACGCCCGAAAAGGCCGGTCTTGTACACCCGGCCGTAACGCGCCTGTCGCTCCTCGGCGAAAGCTAGCGGATCCCGCAGGAACGCGAGCGTCTCACCAAGCAGCGGGAGTCCTAAGTTGCCTGGCGGCAGAGGTAGATCGGCGTACGGTGTCATAGTGTGCCTCGTAGCAGGACCACCGGGCTTTTGCAACCTCCGAGCTCGAACCGCGCCGACCTGCGGCAAGCCGGAGGGGGTTTACTTTGGAGAATTGCCGGTGAGCATGAGGCTCAATGGCTATGGGTGGCGGTGAGCTGCGAGAGCAAGAGGGCTACTACGTTCCCATATAGGGAAGACCTGGGTGGGCAGCGCGCAAGCGGCGCTCGTAGTCGGCCCCCTGGGCCGAGGCCACAAGCCTGGCCAGCCCAGCTCGCCCAGCGCCTCGTGCCCGACCGCCGCTCGCGGTCGGCGCTCTCGACCGGGCCGCGCGCGATCCGCGCCCGTGATCGTTCCGCTGGCTCAGCGCCGGGGTGGCACTTGGGCCTGGTGCGCTACGGAAGGGTGGATACGCCAATGCCGCTCGTCGCGAACAGCGGCAAGCGTAAGGACTTCTGGCACGTCCGCCCGAGCGCGAAAAGTACGGCAAGTTCCCATACGACACTGCGCAGGCAAATACCTACAGCGCCTGCGAACGTCACCATAACGGCTCTCGGCTCCGCCCCGACTGCAGGCTATACTGGTACGATGAAAGACGGCCAGGCTTCCGAGCTCCCTAGGGGACAGATCTACGAGCAGGCGTGGGCCCTCCTGTCGCGCTTCACCGACCCCGCCCAGCACGGGCAGCGGGGCGGGCTTTTGGCCAGCCTGCAGCCCCGCGAGAGCGACTATACCCAGGTGTTCATCGGCCCCGCTGCCGAGGGGGCGCGCGCCGGCTACTTGCGGCTGTGGCAGAGCCTTCCCATGCTACCCCTGCGGCCGACTCACACGGTGCTGCGCCTGGCGCTGGCCCGCGCCGAGGAGCTTGTCCGGGACAGCGAGGCTTCGCAGAGCTTTCCCGGCGGCTACCGGGAGATCGCGGCGCTGCTCGTGCCGCAGCGCGTGTGGCTGTGCTGGGAGATCCTCGAGCCCGGCGACAGCGACGGTCTGCTCTTCGACGGCCTGGTCTTCCTGGGGGATCACTTCGCGTGGTTTCCCAAGCCCTGGCGGGTGCTGGCCGAGCCGACTCTCTGAGCGCCGCTCCCTCGCAGGCGGTCAATCGATGAAGCCGCGCAGCGCGTCGGCCAAGCGCGCCGCTTCCGGGGACGGCGGCGGCGGGGGAATTGGCGCGCCGCCGACTATCGCCTGCAGCGCGGGCAGGGTGCGCTCGACAGTCTTTATGCAGAACATGAGCAGCGTCCGCAAGAGCGCGTAGTCGAGCCGACCCGCAGAGTCGGTGAACAGGTGCGAGCGGAACGCGATCGCCCCGTGCGCCGGCCCCGGTCCGGAGTCGAGTACGAAGCCGAGCGTATCAAGCCGCTGGTTGATGCTGAGGAGCTGCAGCGCCACCTCGGCCAGGCGAGACTCCTGAGTGATCTGGAGCAGGGTGTTCTGCGCGACCTGGACGAGTCGCTCTCCGCTCACCCAGCGCACGAACATCGGCGCTTCCGGGCCAAACATCGACTCAAAGCGCAGGCAGTGCGGATCGACGGCGCGCCGCACGGCGACTCCGTCGCGCGTCAGGAGCTCCATGACCTCGCTCAAGTTGCCCGCCGTAGCTTGCTGTGCCGCCATCCGCCTCCGCCTTCATCGGCCTGCCCGGCCTGCAGCCATCTTATCATCATCGACCACCGCGTAGCATGTAGGCCCGCAGAGGGCCGGGTGCGCGGCGCGGCGGATACCCGCGCAGCGCGGGTTTGTCCAACGCTGCGAGTTCACTGCACTTCTCACCGCGCAGCAACCTCACCCCGACAGGCGCGATAATCTATAAGAGTCTCTAGAGGGGTTGAGGCACCGCCATGTCCGACGCCGAGCCGCAGCAAGTCGTTCAGCATAAATCCGCGCCCAAAGCAGGGCCGCCGCTAGTCTCGCCACCGGCGCCGACTGGACAGACCGCAGCGCCGGCCGATCCGGCCAAGCCGATCTGGAATCCGCTTCATGCCACCCAGTCGCTATGGGGGTGGTTGACGCACAGCGCCCCGGTCGGCTCGCCCGCTGCCGCCCCGGGCTCCGCCGCTCCCGCCGGACCCGCGCCCGCGCCGACCGCTGCGCCGACAGTCGCGCCGACAGTTGCGCCGGGGGTCACCGCGACCCCAGCCCCTGGCGCGACGACTGCGACCCCGCCCGCGCCGGCCGCGACTGAAACCGCCAAGAAAGGACCCCCCGATCCCAAGAAGGTCGCAGCGGACGCCAACGAGATCGGCAAGGCGATGGACAGCTTCCTGTTTACCGACAAGAAGGCAGTGGCGAACGCGCTGCGCGGCAAGACCGCCGAGGAGATCGCCGCGATCCGCGCTGAGTACAAACTGCACTTCGGCCGCGACATGGACTCCGACATCGCCAAGAAGATCGGCAGCGATCAAAGTAACGAGAGCGCCCGCGAGGTGCAGGTCGCCCTGCAGGGGGATCCCGCCAAGTCGGTCATCGAGGGGCTGAAGAACGCCTCGCAGGGCGGCTGGTTTGGCCGCGCCGACTCCAGTAAGATCAAGGACATCCTGGCAAACTGCAAGGACCCCGAGGTCCTGAAGGCGGTCAAGGAACAGTACAAGGGGCCGAACGGCGAGAGCCTGGACGCCATGCTGACGCAGAAGCTCGGTGGCACCGACCAGAAGCTGGCCAAGAGCTACCTGACCGGCCAGGAGAGCGACGTCGAAGCGGCCAAGATCAACGAGAAGCTGCACGGCGGCCTGTTCGGCGGCGGCGGCTTTCTTGGCACCGGCTGGGGGCGCGACAACACCGGAGTCCAGGACATCCTGGAGAACAGCAAGGACCGCAAGGCGCTGACCCAGGCCTACAAGTCCCAGGGCAATGGGGACGTCACTCAGGACGCCCTCAAGGGAATGTCGGGTACCCAGCGCGACATCACGGTGGCGGCGCTCGCCGGCGACAAGTCGGGGGCCGATGCCGGCCGCGTCAAGGCCGCGACCGAGGGCTGGTTCACCGACAAAAAAGCCATCTACAAGGCGATGGAGGGCAAAAACCCGGACGAGATCAAAAAGATGAAGGAGGCGTACAACGCCCACTACGGCCCCGGCAAAGGTCCGGAGGGAAGCACCACCGAAGAGAAGGCCCTGGTCGGTGGGCTGACCCTCATCGGGAGTCCCCTGGCCCCGATCGCGGCGCTGCGCTCCATGCGCGCGCACCGCGCCGACGGCATGGACTTTGACCAGATGCTCGATAGCAACCTCGGGGGTCTGGATCATGAGAAGGCCAAGCTGCTGGAGTCCACCGGCGCGGTGAGCGATGCCTTCGCGCTGAAGTACGCCATGCACAGCGGCTTTTTCACCGACAAGGAAGCGGTGAAGAAGGTCCTCGGCGGCAAGGACGGCGAGGGGCTGACTCCGGAGCAGCTCGCGACCCTGAATAAGGACTACGTCGAGCTGCAGAAAAAGGACAAGGACTACAAGCCCGGCAGCGAGGTCGATCTCAATACCGACATCCGCCAGCACACCGGGAGCCTCTCCGAGCGCGGGTTCATGCAGAACCCGGTCATGAAGGCGCTGTGGAAAGCCGCGCCCGCGGTGGCCGGAGCCGTGAACCCGGCAGCCGGCCTGGCGACCCAGGGTGCGGCGGACAACCCCAACTTCCTCCTTGGGCGAGACGGGATGGAGATCCGTCAGCTGATGCGCGGGCGCGCCGCCAACGACGGCGAGCGCGTCGAACGCGCCAACGAGATGTATCAGTTCGAGCGCGGCAGCGGCTCAAATCCGATCTCCAACTTCGCGATGGATCTGGTGAACAACCGCGGCAAGGACCTGGACCGCCAGAATCAGCTGCTCAACCAGCAGTACCAGCAGATGACCAAGGGCGGCGGTACCCCGGCCGAGCAGGCCGAGCTCAAGCGGCGCCTCGGCTGGCAGAGCATGGACACCAAGAGCTACCAGGAGACCAAGGACTCAGTCAGCAACGCCGCGGCGGCCGGCGTCACCATCGTCACCACCGCTGCGCTCACCGTGGCCACCGCGGGCGCGGCCTCACCGGCGCTGATCGCGGCGGCGGGCGGGCTGGCCGGCATGGGCACCAAGATGGTGCTGCAGGCCAGCGACTACGGGGTGGAGGACGCCGGCGCAGATCTGGCCAACACCGCGGTCTCTACCGCCACCGCGGGCCTCATCAAGGTCCCCGGCGTCGACAAGGCGTTCTCCTCTACCGTCGGCATCACCGAGGGCGTGGCGCCGACGCTGATGCAGTCGGTCGGCAAGGAGGTCCTCACCAACTTCGCCACCGGCAGCGTCAACTCTGCCGTGGGCGCCGCGATCAACCCAGCCACCTATAGCGGCAGCGGCGATGAGGCGATGTATGGCATCCTCAAGGCCGGCGGCCTGGGCGGGCTGAGTAGCGCGGTCACCGCCGGCTCAAACAAGTACCTCGGCGCCAAGCTGCCCGAGAACTACCTGGGCAGCACGGTGGCGGGGGCCACCTCAGCGGCGCTCGGCAACGTCGTCAACCCGGCCGCCTACACCGGCAACGCCGGCGACATGATGGCGCAGTGGGCGACGACGGTGGCCGGTGGTGGGCTCAACAACGCCGCCGGCCTGAAGGCCGAGGCGATGAAGAAGGCCGGTGCCATCAAGGCCGACCCGAACACCGCCGACCCGAGCACCGCCGCCCCGGAGGGCGAGCAGAAGCAGAAGCCGCTGCCGCCCGCCAAAGAGCCCGAGCCGGTGCCGGCGACGGCGCCCAAGGAGGCTCCCCTGGCGGTCAAGCCGGCAGCGAGCGACAGTGAGACCGCGGCGACCATCAAGACGGTGGCCGCCAGCCCGCCGGTCGCCGAGGCGATCGTGAAAAATCCCAAGGCGGCGCAGACCGTGGCCGAGCATCCCGAGACGGCCAAGGTCGTCGCCGCCAACCCGGAGAACGCGGCGGTGCTGGCTGCGCATCCCGAAAAGGCCGCCGCGATCGCCAAGCAGCCGGAGCTCGCCGGGCAGCTCAAGCAGAACCCGGAGCTCGGCGCCGCGCTGACTCCCGAGCAGGCCAAGACCGACCCCGCCAAGGGCGGGACCCGCACCGTGGATGCGCAGGGGAAGGCGATGCGGCCGCTGAGCGCAGATGAGCTGACGCTCAACCAGCTGAAGGCGGAGGCGCGGACGCCGCAGGATCACGAGCAGATCAAGCGCTGGCAGGAAGAGATCGACGCCCGGCGCAGCAGCGATGTCGAGGCGCTCAAGCAGCTGGCGAGCGAGGCGCAGCAGCGCAAGGAGCAGGGCGGGGTGGTCGAGGTCCAGGATACGCGGGCGCTCAAGCAGTTCGCCCACGAGCTGGGCGTGCCGCGCGAGCAGCTCCCCACCCACAGCACCAACGACGAGATCCTGCAAGGAAAGCGGGTCCCCAAAGAGACCCTGAAGGACTACGAAAATACCCGCAATAAAGATCAGCAGGCGAGCATCACCGACAAAGAGCGGGAGTCGTTCAAGAAGAAGCAGCGGGATGGCTCGGTAAAAGAGATCCTGCCCAGCGCGACCCTCGATGCCACGGGCAAACAGCGCCCTCCGGCGACGGCCAAGGAGCTCGCGGCGGCGCTCGATGTCAACATCAGCCTGTTTGAGGACATCCGGCCGGGCGCGCAGATGAGCAAGATCATCCCCGAGAGCAAGGTCGGCGAGTACCTGTACGGCCGCATCCAGAAGGACGGGAGTATCGGATACTCGGTGGCCGGTGACGTCGGGCTGGCGCGCAACCATGAAGGGATGAACGCCGACAACAAGGCGCGCCACAACGGACTGGATTATAAAGGCAGCGAGTACACGGTCAAAGACGGCCAGGGAGTGCACCTGGACGTCCACCCCGATGTCAAAGAGAAGATGTACCAGGTGGACTGGCTGCTCACCAAGCAGCAGGCGGACGCGGCGCGGGTGCCGATGGGAGTGGACATGGTCAAGGCCGCTGAGGCGCGGCGCAGCCAGATGCTCGCTGACCTGCAGAAGAAGGCGACCGAGCAAGGCAAGTCGCCGAGCCCGGAGGAGCTGGAGAGGCAGCTCCCGCGGCTCCTGCAGAAAAGCGTAGACGAGGACGGCGTCGCCACGTTCGACCACATAGAGAAACGGGCGCGCTACGATCAGCATGATCCTTCGGGTGGGTTTGGCTACACGATCTCGCAGGATCTGCGCGACAGCAGTGGCAAGCAGTCGGTAAAGACGAACCAGGAGCTGACCCTGGCCCCGACCGCCCTGCCCGCCGGGAGCACCGAGATCAGTACGATCAACAACACTGGCGAGCGCAACCCCTTCGCGAGCTTGAGTGAGACCGGGTACGACTTCCACCCAAGCTCGCCGCAGAACGAGCAGGAGCGGTTCCTCCAGATGATGCTCGACGCCGAAAAGAGCCAGCGCGAGAGCATGAAGAAGCAGGCTGCGGCGAGGCCCTAGCCAGGGCCTGGCCGGCTCCCACAAGGCGCAAGGCCGCAGGCCGCCTCTCGGTTGCTTCGCGCGCGGCGCTCGTGTACTGTCTTATTAGGACAAGCGCAACTCTTCCGCTTCCCTCAACCAAGGACCGCAGCGCATGCCTTCTACTCCACTGAGCCCTGAGGAACTGAGCCAGTACCGCTTTCCCCGCGCGGCCGTCAAGCGGCTCGAGCAGTGGAGCAATGAAGACACCTATGACAACCTGCTCAGTCGTCACGATGGGCCCTTCGGCGAGTATGGAACGGTGGGCCCGGTCAGCCGCGATGGCAAGGAGTGGATGCGGATGCAGCTCGCGATGACCGACGCGCTGGTCGATCTGGAGATCCTTGCTAACGGCTACATCGGGCAGGTGGTTCCGGTTCCTCCGGAAGAGGCGGCCCGGATCGCGCGCGGCGCCAGCAAGGGCTGACTCCGCCGGCTCAAGAAAGGGAGCTCTGGATCGCGGCCATCGCGGCCGCGAGCTGCTCCATGACCGCGGGCAGCGCGGCGAGCCGTTGCGCCGGCTTCACGCTCAGCTCGGGGGCCTGGGCGAGCGCCGCCAGGGCCTCTTGGATGGCCGCGTGCTGCGCGTCGCTCCACAGGGGATGGGCGCTCGCCTTGGCGAGCTGACGCTGCGCCTTCTCCAGCTCCTGGGCGAGCGCGGCGGCCTGCGCGTTCAGAAACGGCTCGTGCGGGCTGGCCGCGAGGAAGTAGGACACGATGCCGCTGAGGTTGAGCGTCACCCAGGCATCCCCCAGGATGAAGCCTAGGAGATAGAGCGCGCCAAGGAGCGGCTCGCGCCGTAGCTTGTCCTGCACGGCGTCGAAGATCTGCTCGCACCAGCTGTGATACTGCGGCGGCGTCGTCGGCGTTGCCGGTTCGGCCAGGCCGGCGGCCAAAAGGAGCTCGGCAACCTGGCGCAGCTCGCCGGCAAGCTGCTCCCCGCGCGCGCCCAGGTCCTGCTGCCGGCGGAGGACCCGCAGCGCCAGCTCCTCGCCGTCCCGGCTCGCGAGCGCCGCGGTGAGCTCAAGACCGTTGAAGTAAGCCCCAAGAGTCGTCGGCAGATACCCGAGCAAAAACGCACTGAGCGCGCTGAGCATGGCTTACTTTATCACGACCTGGCGCCGTCGGCAGCATCGCTTGCCCCTTGTCGGTCCGGAAAAAAGCTCGTATTTTCTTTGCTAAACTGCCGATGAGAAGCTCCATGGTTGGCGGAATCATCCTTCTATTTGTGCTTGGCTTGATCCTGATTCTCGCCTGGCGCACTCGCAGCGGCGTCCATGACTTCCAGAGCGCGATCGCGGCGCGCAGCCTGCGTCCGCTCGCCACCTGTCCGCTCAAGCAGCCGTTTGGTTACACGGATATGGCGGTGGTGCAGTGCTACGGCGGCAGCCTCCGCGCGGGCACCGAGTTCACACTGCTCGTCGGACAGCGTCGTGGCTCCTCGGTCGTCACTCACGGCGTCGCGGTCGCTCAGATGGAGGAGTACCTGGGCGTATATCTGCCGGCGGGCAGCGTCCCCGGGCCCGGGTGGCTTGCCGAGTGGACCGCCAAGGTCGCGCAGCGCGGAGCGAGCGGCAGCTTCACCGAGGGCCCTCCCGACGCGCTGCCCTATCGCGCCGAGAGCACCCCGGAAGGCGGCGTGGTGGTGAACTGGAAGAGCGCCCACACCCCCAAGAACCTCGATCTGCGCCTCGCCGAGACGGTGCAGTCGCTGCGCTGAGCTTCGCGCGCTGCCGCGTATTGCCAGACCCGAGAGAGATCTGATGCTCTATCAGGCTGTGGCTCAAGTGCTCCCACGCAAGCTCCGCCAAGGCGGCTTCCGAGAGCTGCTGGCTCCACCATGACGCTCATATGGCAGCTGTTCCGCCAGTCGGTCGGTCCGGAGACCTTCGCTGACAGCGGGGCCGAAGTGGACCTGGGGCTCGCCAGTCGTGCTGGGCCATACTCACGCGGCGCGCTTTCGCAGCGAGCTGCCGCTGACGTTCGTAAATACCGGCACCTGGATCTGGCTCATGCGGCTGCCTGAGGCCAACGCCAGCGAGGCCGAGTGGGCCGGCTTCCTCGATTCATGCCGGCGCAACCCTCGCCTTGATCCGCAAAAAGGCAGCACGGTGCCGCTTATCCAGAGATTCACCGGCGCGCTCATCGACCAGCGAGGCTCCGACCCGACCGCGGGCGGCGCAACCCTGAGCTTATTTCAGTGGGGGGCCCAGGGCCTGACTGTGCTGGGCGAGTCCTACCTGAGCGCAGCAAGTAAGGCGGCCCGATGAGCCAGCTGGACCTGCTGATGGTGCATGCCGCCTGCTCCTGGGCGCTCTGGATCAGGTGCCGCTCGCGACTCGGCAGGTTCAGTCTGCCGATCGTTACAGACCTCGCGGTTCCCGCAGCTATGATATGAGAGCCCATGCACGCCCGCCTGCGAACTGGCCTGCCGCCAATCTATGAAAACCTGCTCCCGCCCTTTTTCGACTCGGCTCCGCCGGCCGAAAAGAAGGCGAGCTGCGCGAGCTGCGCGATGTGCCCGCCGCCGGGGCCGCAGCCGCCGGGGGTGCAGTACTTCCTGCCCGATGCCAAGTGCTGCACCTATCACCCAAGCCTGCCCAACTACCTCGTTGGCGCGCTGCTCAAAGACGGCGATCCGAGCCTGGCCGAGGGCCAGCGCCGCGTCCGCGCCCGCATCGCCGCGCGCCTTGACCTGACCCCCTACGCCGTCGTCACCCCGCGCAAGTACCGCCTGCTCTTTAATGCAGCGCGCGAGCACGCCTTCGGCCGCTCGCTGCTCCTGCGCTGCCCCTACTTCATACAAGAGGGTGGACTGTGCGGTATCTGGCGCCATCGCGAGGCGGACTGCTCAACATTTTTCTGCAAGTACGACGCCGGTGCCGACGGCGAGCTCTTTTGGCGAGCGCTCGGCCGCTATCTGTCGCGGGTTGAGCGGGTCCTCTCGCAGCACGCGCTCGCGGTGGTTGCCCCCGAGCTCGCGTCACCCGACCCGCTGCCCGATGGGCTGACGCTTGAGGAACTCGAGGATCGGCCGCCCACCCAGGCCTGCTACGCCCGGCTGTGGGGCCAGTGGCTCGGCCACGAGGAGGAGCTATATCATCGCTGCCATGACGTGGTAGCGGCCCTGGATCAAGCCGCGCTGCCCGAGCTCCTCGGCGAGGAGCACCAGGGGCTGCTCACCCGCCTCGCCGCCGCCTACCGCCGAGCGAGCGCGCCGACGCTGCCCGAGCGGCTGGTGCTCTCGACCAAGCTGGAGATGCAGCCCGTCCAAGGCGGTGCGATCACCACCGGATACAGCCGCTACGAGCCGATGTTCCTCTCTGCCCCGCTCCTTGAGGTGCTGCGGGTGCTGCGCGCCGACGAGCCGCTAGCGGCGGCCCGGGAGCGGCTCTGGCGCGAGCACGAGCTCGAGCTGCCCGACGCGCTGCTGCTCTCTCTGCACCAGGCGCGCATCCTGGTTGAGCCCTGACCCCCAGAAAGTCGGCCTCGCTTCCCTCTGAGCTGGCGCCCCCGGAGGCACAGCCGCCTGAAAACCGGCTCGCAGCTTGCGCGGGCACGCGATTCTGGTTCATGCTTGCCTGGATGCTCGCTCGCTTGTTTGAAATAGCCTTGGGCGGAGTGCTGCTGGTCCCTACCTTGTTCATGCCGTCGGAGATTCAGGCATGGTTTCGCGAGTCTGCGCGCAACTGGAGCTGTCTGGATGGACAAATCGTGGAGTCGCAGGTCAATACCGCGGCCAGCGGTCTGCCGCGCGAAGGGTACGACTATTGCGTCTCGATCAGCTACAGATATTCGGTAGAAGGAAAGTCATTTCACGGGTCTGCTCACGTCTTGGACGATACCAGCCGGGACCGTATCACGGGGCTCTCCGGTGACCTGAAGGCCGGAGAATCCATCGCAATTTATTACAATATTTTCAAGCCCTGGCAGTCACGGCTGCGTCGCCCGAGCAGTGTGAGTCCAGCCTATGTTCTGTCGGTCCTGGTAACTGTGCTCTCCCTTGGGATATACGGTTTTTTGCTGATCATTGGGAAGGCTCATATTGACATGCAGTATGCCTTCTGATAGAAGGCGCACTCGCCCCCCTCTTCCCCATCAGCGCGCGGACAGCCCCGTCCTTGTTCAAGCTCGGCTTGAGTACTTACGAGCAAAAGTACGACGCGTCCCGGGGTCATGCTAAAATACCACCGTGCATCCCCTCGCCGCCGCCCTGGTCTGGCTATGTGAACCGCTACGACTTATACTACACGGCCTACATCGCTGGCTGGAGAGCTGGGGGCTGACCATCCTTTTTCTGCCAGTGCTGGTCAAGGCGAGCGGCCTTTTGTGTATCCTGCTCATGCCCGGCAAGAAGGTCCGCCCGGAGCTCGCCAAAGAGCGCGCGGAGCTCGCGGCCAAACGCAAGGCCGGGGTGAGCAGCGACTACCTCGCCCAGGAGCTGGCGCTGCAGAGCCGACTTTCTGGACTGACCTGGCAGCTATCCATAGCCCGGATCCTTGTGCGGATCGAGTTCCTATTACGCTGGTACACGTACCTGGGACTTTACGCGATTCTGCTATATACAACCGATCTGCGCGAGGCGCGGCTAGGCTGGATACCCGATCTGACAAGGCCCGATCCCCTCTATATTCTTCCGCTGTTGGTGATGCTCTATTGGGTCTGGGGAGTGGTGTTGACCCAACGCCACAGCCCAGGCCGAAGGCAAAACCGACTGCTCTGGCTCGTACCGCTCGGCTGGGCGGCGCTGAATGCGCTCCTGCCCGCCGGTGGATGTCTATACCACCTCGCCAGCTGCTTGCTCACGCCTGTGGCTACTCTGGTCTTGGGTCTGCCATTTATCATCTGGACCCAGACCAAGCGTCTTTGGAAACATCTGTTTGAGCGATAGATCAGTCGCCGGGGTCGCTCGGCCCGGCGGCGGCGAAGGCTTTGCGGGAAAAGCGCGAGCGCACCGCCCGCGACCGGGAGTGACCCGCGCATCGCTTCCTCGCCCGTCCTAGGGACCTCCTCGACCTGCCAGCCCGGCGCGCAGGGCCCGCTGGCGAGCCGGCGCAGCGACGCGAGCCCCGGCGACCCAGCGAGAGCCGCAGCGGCCCTCGGCACCGCGGTCAGCAGCACGGCCAGCAGCAGGACTGCTGGGATGACATACAGGCGCAGCTTGACCATAGGCATCACTCCTTCCGACGGTGACGAACGCAGCGCGCTCGCCGTCGTGCCGGAGTGGCTCGGGGCTATTACCTAAAGAGGCATGTGCTGAAAGGTGGCGCGGACGTTCAAGCTATTGGAAAGACTAGCTCTTAGATTGTTCATCAGCCGCTAGTAGATGTCCTAGCGCGCTGCTTTGACGGGAAAGCCGGTTGCTCGCGATGCTCCGCCATGGGTTCCCCAAGGGCCGCAGGCAGCCGCTTTGTCGACCGCCCCAGCTCTCGGCCCAGTCGTTGACAGGTGCAGCTGCACCTCATAGTCTCAGTGCACGATGACCTACGAGGAAGGGCAAGCGCTCACCCTTCGTTGGCTTGGCGACGCCGGGCTGACGGCCGGCGCACGCGTGCTGGACGTTGGCTGTGGTCCGGGTAATCTCGCGCGGCTCGTCTTTTTGCACATCGGCGCGGGCGGAGCGCTCGTCGGCCTCGATCGCGACCTGGCCTTCCTCGAGCAGGCCCGCGCCCAGCACCAGGGACGCGAGGCGACCTTCCTCCACGCCGACCTCGCCGGCGAGCTGCCGCGCGATCTGGGGACCTTCGATGCGATCGTCGGCCGCCGCGTGCTCATGTATCTCCCCGATCCGGCGGCGACGCTGCGGCGGCTAGTAACCTACCTGCGGCCCGGCGGAACGGTCTTTTTCCAGGAGTTCATTTTCTTGGACAGCCCGACCCTGCTGCCCCTGCACGACCGGGTGCGCGGCTGGATGAAGACTATGCTCGAGGAAGAGCGTGCCTCCTGGCAGTTTGGTCGACAGCTGCCCCGGGTGTTCTCGGAGGCGGGTTTACCTCCACCGGTGATGCGCGCAGAAGCGGACGTGGCCTCGCCCGGTCAGCCAGACAGCCTCGCCGACCGCGTCCGCTTCGTGCTGCCGCGGCTCATGCAGGCAGGAATCTCCGCTGACGACATTGATATCGACACGCTCGCCGCGCGGCTGCGGGCAGAGCGCGACAGTCGCGGTGAGCCTTGGTTCGGAGAGCTGGCCGTCGCGGCCTGGGTGAAGAAGTAAGGCGACTCGCCGCGGCGAGACACTTCAGGTCTGCCGCTCAAACTCCAGGCTGTATTGCTACCTTCCTACTCCTTGGGGGTGAACCAGGCGGCGACCGCGACGAAGGCGGCATTGTAGTAGATAGTCGGCTCGTTGGTCGCCCAGGAGCCGGCATCGTCGGCGTAGCGCAGGGCTGGCGGCAGCTGGCGTGTGAACAGCTGCTGCAGCACCGGGTCGCCGCCGATGCTCATTGCGTTGGGTCCTTCGCCTACTGCGCCGGGAATGGGAGCGCCCAGGAAGTTGCTCGGGCGGTGGTGCGGCGCTCGCACCGGGTTGTGGCCGGCCCCGGTGATGAACGTCTTGCTCAGCGGATTGTGGCCGAGCACCCAGCTCAGCTGCGCCGCCGCTCCGGCCAAAAGCTGCGGATCCGGGTGCTGCAGGTTGGCAAGCAGCAGCAACGTTGCCGCGTCGAGCACCTGCCCGACCGAGCCCCAGTCGTAGCCGAGCGGGGGATTGGTCCCTTTCAGCGCCACCTGGTAGGCGGTGCCGCCAATGACCTGCAAGATGGCGGCAGCCTGGGCGGTGAGCTCGCGGCGCATCTGCTCCTGCAGCGTCACGTCGGCGCTGGCGCTGTCCAGGTAGGCCATCATGGCGAAGGTGCTGCCGCAGGGCCAGCCCAGACCGCAGTGGCGCATCGCAGTCTGGTGCGGCCAGCGGCGGGCAACCTCCTCGGCGTACACGCGCTCGCCGGTGGCGTGCAGCAGGCCGGCGGCGGCCCACAGGCGCAGCTCATTCTCATCGCCGTCCTTGATGCTGTAGTCGCCGCCGTTGGGATCATCGGGGTTGCGGAAGCCATGCGCCGGCAGCTTGTTCGGGTGGGCCGCAAGGAAGCGCCACGCCCGCTGGGCGGCCTGGCCCAGCGAGGCGCTAAAGAGCGGGTCGACCCGGCGGTAGACGATGCTCGCCTCGGACAGGGCGCCGGCAAAGCTGGCGGTCGCCTGGGTGCTGATCTCATACAACAGCGCGGGCTGCGGATCGCGGTCCGCCATGACATCGGGATAGCTGCGGGTCGCCACTTTGTGGTGGACCGCGCCGTCGGGGCGCTGCATCTTTAGGAGCCAGCTGAGCTCCCAGCGCAGCTCGTCTAGCAGATCCGGGACGCCGTTGCCGCTCTCCGGAATCGCCAGCGCGCCGTCGGCGAAGGCCCCAGGGTTGAAGCGGTAGGCGTACAAGAGCAGCATGAGCGTGCTGGCCGCCGGGGGTACGTAGCGGCCAAAGTCGCCGGCGTCCCACCAGCCGCCGCTGACGTCGCTTCGCTGGGCCGTGGGCGACACCCTGCTGCGCGCATCCAGGACGGCGCGCAGCGGCGCCGGCGCTGCATAGTCGGCACCATGGCGCAGTCCGGTCAGGGGGTCGTCCTTGGCGGCACCCGAGCGCTGCAGATAGAAAAAACGTGTCGCCAGGCGCAGCACGTCGCGATAGACCTCGGGGTGGATGCGAAAGGGCGCCGAGTAGCCGCGGCGGGGCAGCACGACCCGGTAGTGACCCGGGGTCTGCAGCGCGCTAAAGTCGCCGCGCAGCACATGCTCGCCGCTGTCGGCGTCGACGCCGAGGTCAGCTAGCGAGCCTGCCAGCACCGGCTGCCACGGCGTGTCCAGTGGCACGATGTGGAATACGAGCTCGGCAGTGGGCAGCGGCGCCGCGGCGGGCCAGGCAATTACGACGTGCTTGGGCTGCGCTGGCTGGAAGCCGAGCTGGTTGGTGCGGATGCGCTCATCGAGCGGTAGCGGCGGCACGGCACTCCAGTGCGGCGGGAGCGGTGGTGGCGCTGGAGGCGCGCTCACCGGGGTGGCGGCACACGCTGCGCTCAGCGAGGTGACCAGCGTGAGCTTGCGCAGCCTGGACGGTCCGAGCGGGCGGCGCGGGCGAGAGGTGTTTTTCACGGGGGCGTATCTTGGCACAAACAGGGCGCGCGCCATGAATGCTGGGATTTGCTCGTCAGCGGCTTCCTGGACATCCCTCCCGCACCAGCCGTCGCTGCCTGGTACTTGGCCAGGGTCGCGGTTAGCAAGCTTCCGGTTGAAGCTGTGTCCCTGTTGCGGCGAGCCGCCACGCAAGAGGCTGAGAGCGGGATGCGCGCCAACGCTCTGGACGCCGTGCAATGTGTCCTCGGCTGTCCCTAGAGCATGGGGGGCTGGGCTCGGCGCGGGCAGCGCGTCGAACCGATGACGTCGCGAAGACCAGGGCCCAGGACGGCCCTCAAGGTAAGTCCTGACCGCGCATGATTCGCCGATAGACCGTCGGCGTTACGCCGGTGACCTGCTTGAACACATGGGTCATGTGGCTCTGATCGCAAAAGCCGCTGTCGACCGCGATGGTGGCCAGGCCAACGCCGCCCTTGGCGATCGCGCGTGAGGCGTGCAGCACGCGCAGCCGGTGCACCAAGGTGCGCATGGCGCAGCCGACATGGAGTCGAAACGTCCGCGCCGCATACACCGGGTGCACCCCGGCCGCCGCGGCTAGCTCGCGCAGCGACAGCGGCGCACGGAATTCCTCGCTCAGCCGCTGCTCGATGCGGGTGAGCCAGCGGGGCTTGGCGCGCGCCGCCGCCACCGCTGTAGGAGCCCCCAGCAGCATGTCGAGGATCTCGGCGACCGGCTCCTCGCCCTCCAGATCGTCGCTCCGTCCACGGCGCAGCTCGCCGAGCAGGCGCAGCATGGCCCAGCCCACCGGCCCACCTGACACATCGCAGGTCGAGGCCAGCGCGCGGTGCCGCCGCTCACGCAGGGCGAGCAGCGCCGGGTCGGCCTCGATGAGGAAGAACAGCGTTCCCGGAGCGAGGATCTCATCGTGGTGCTCCAGCTGCTCCGGGTGAAAGACAGTGGTGAGCGCCTGGTAGTCGAAGCAGCGACCGCCTACCCACTCGCGATAGCTGCCCGCCAGAAGGAGCGCCAGGTACATATGCTGGTGGCTGTGCAGGGGCACAACACGCGCTTGCTCATGGCGCACAAGCGACAGCTTGACAAGCCCAGTCTGCCAGCTTTCACCGACCGAGCCGTAGAACTGACCGGGACGCAGGATGGGGGCCTTGGGCATGGTTTCTTTCATACAAGACTCGCTGTTCTGCGCCGCGTACGTTAATCCAATGAGAGACATCTTGCCGGTTGTTCTGCTCGTCGGTTGTTCCACCGTCCCGCCCGCGCCGCGCTCTGCGCAGATCGGGTCGGCGGCTCCCTTGGCTGTGGGGCTTGCGACGGCCTCGACGCCCGCGCAGGGTCCGCGCTACACCGCGACCAGCGAGCTCCTGCCTCCCACCGACTACCGCTCGTGGACGTTTTTGACCTCCGGGTTCGCCATGGCCTACGGCCCCGCCGCGCGCGCCCTGACGGAGGCCAACGTCAAGGCCATGGACAACGTATACGTCAACCGCACCGCCTACGACGCGTTCCTGCAGACCGGCAGCTGGCCCGAGGGCACCATGTTCGTGCTCGAGGTCCGCACCGCTGAGGGCACCGGCTCGATCGTAAGCGGCGGGCACTTCCAGACTACGCTGTCGGCGCTCGAGGTGCACATAAAGGACTCGCAGCGCTTCGCGGGCGGCTCGGGCTTCTTCGAGTTCGCGATCGATGCGCACGGCCCGACCGCGCCCGCCAAGCTCCTACCGCGCGCGCAGGCCTGCTACGACTGCCACACCAAGCACGGCGCGGTCGGCGACACCTTCACGCAGTTTTATCCCACGCTGTTTCCGGTCGCCCGCGCCAAGGGGACAGTGCGCGCCGATTTCGTCGGCATCCCGGCGACGAGCGACGACCTCATGGCCACCTTCGCCAGCGGCGGCTGGCCCGCTGCGCACAAGCTGCTCGACGTAACAGCAGCGCGGTGGCCCGACGCCAACTTGGTCCGTGAGGCTCCCCTCAACACGACCGCCTACAGGCTGCTCATGGCCGGCAAGCAGCTCGAGGCGCTCGCGCTGTTCGAGTACGTGACCGGCCGCTACCCCGCCTCCGCCAATGCCTGGGACAGCCTGTCTGAGGCCTACGAGAGCGCCGGCCGTATCGCCGATGCCGCCGCGGCCACCGACCGGGGGCTCAGCGCGCTCGCTGCCGACCCCCGGCTCGCCGGGCCGCGTCGCGCGTCACTTTCGACCTCGCTGCGCGAGCGCAAGGCGCGAATGGAAGGCAAGGCCGGCAAGTAGCGGCGCCGGCGTGAATGTGGCAAGCGCATCGAACACGACGGCGTCATCCTGCAGCCCCGCCTCGCGCAGCCGGGCCACCGTGCCCGCGCCCAGGCGCCAGGGTGAAGGGGTCGGCAGCGCGCTCGGCGAGCGCCCGGAGGTCGGCAATCACGGCGCGCGGGAGGAGCTCATCGGAGCGTTGCAACAGCGCGCAGCCGGTGGGGAGCTGGCTGGTTACCGCACTTGTGGCCAGGGACTGCGATTGTAGAGCCTGGACCTCAGGCTGATTCCTAAAGACCGCAAGCTGCGGGGCTCAGCCCGCGGGGCAGAAGGTCACGCTGAGCTGACGGCCGCCGCTGCAGGTGAAAAAGCCTGCCTGCCCCGCCGCCATCGGATAGTCGTCGTAGGCGAACGAGTAGACGGCGCCGCACTGGTCATGGATCCACTTGGCGTACTGGTTATAGGGGCGGCCGGTGTTGTAGTAGAGCGAAACGTTGCTGCTGTCGGGGTTGTCGAGCATGCCGCGGGTGAGCGCCGCGCACCACTTGGCGCTCTTGGCGAAAAAGCCGCCCGAGCAGGCGTAGACCTGCGGCGTCTTGTCCGCGCCCGGCGTGCACTCGCCGGGGTAGAGGCTGGCGCAGCGCGCGAGCTCCGCGTCGAGCCGCCCGCAGATGGCGCCGCGGCGCGGATCGCCGGCGTACTCACCGTCGATGCAGAACGAGCGCGGGGCCAGACAGACCTGGCTGCCGCCCAGGGTGTAGCGCAGCCCGTCGGGGCAGGCGCCGGCGATGGCCGAGGCCACGGCGCTGTAGCTCTTGCTGCACTGCACCAGCTGACAGCCGCTGCCACCGCCGCTGGCGGCGATCCGCATGGGCAGCCCGAGGTGATCGACGTAGGTCAGGTTGTAGTAGATGTTCTGCCCGCCGCCGCCGTCCAGGCCCAGGGTGAACTCGGCCTTCTCCAGCTCGCGCGGGGCGGCGGGCGTGGGCAGGGTCTTGTACGCCGCGACGCGGCCGCTCGGGTAGTTGCTCGGCGGGTAGTAGGTGTACGTGCTGCCCGGGCTGAGGTTGCGGAAGATCTTGTTGCCCGACGGATCGCGCTCCAGCGCCACCTCACCGACGCCGGTAAGCACCACGTTGAGGTTGAACGGACAGCTGTTCTGCACCACCACCGGGACCGTGCCCGGCGGCGGCGTGACGCCGCCACCGACGCTGTCGAACGTCCACAGCTGGTTGGTGGTTCCCGCATAGGGATACTGCAGAAGGATCGTCCCGTTGTCGGCCCGGCCATAGTACAGATCGACCGCCATGTCGGTGTGACGCGGGTGGAAGCTGAACTGCGCGCCGCCGCGGTTGACAAAGCGGAACTGCTGGTTGGCGCCGCCGCCGTAGCTCCACTGCTGGACGACGGCGTTTTCCAGCGTGCTTACGTCCTTTATGTCCAGGCCCTTGCCGCTGTTGACGTTGATGATCTTGAAGTAGCCGCCCGCGGTCGGCGCGATATGGAAGCGCTGCGCGAAGGTGCCGTTGCAGTCCCACTCCTGCACCTTGGCGCCGTCGGCCGTGCTCGAGCCGGAGATGTCGATGCACTTGCCGGTCGCGACCGAGCGGATGACGTAGTCGCCTTCGGTGATGCTCGCCACCAGGGTCGCCTGGGTCAGGCTGCTCACCGCCGTGCCGTCGCAGGTCGCGGTCGCCGCCAGCAGCGCCGCGCCCACCAGCTGGGGGATCTTGGGGACAAAGAGAGTCATGGTCTTTGCTTGCTCCACTTTTCTAGAAGGTCTGCGGTCTGCGCCGCCAGGCACCCGCTGCCCGGCTCAAGCTCAGCGCGCGAGGCGAAGTGCAAGAGCAGTGCCGCCTGCGGCAGGCGCAGTAGCGCCCTTCAAGAATGTGCTGGGCGCTACATAAATGGCGCAGCCGCCAGCCCTGCGGTAAAGTAGGCGCCACAGCATGCCGGCCCCCAACAGCGCTTTGCGCGTCGTCATCGTCGGAGCAGGGATCCAGGGCCTCGCCGTGGCGCTCCTTATGACCGAGACCGCGCTGTCGAGCTCTATCAAGATCTACTCCTGCGAGCCGGTCCTCGGCACCACCTCGGCGGTCGCCGGCGGTTTGATCGAGCCCGGCTTCCTTCCCGAGTATGACGACCGCATCGGGCAGTGGTTCGCGGCGTCGCGGCGGCGGCTGCGGGCGATGCTCGCTGACCCGGCGTGGTACATAAAAACGAGCCCGGTGCAGGTCCTGTGGCGGCAGGATCCGGGCGCTCCGCCGTGGGCGGGTCTAGTCGATGATTTCACCTCCAGCCCGAGCTCGCGCCCGCCCTACGTACAGGCGTGGTCCTACACTACAGAGATCGTAGAGACGCCGCGGCACCTGCAGGAGCTCGCGCGCCGCGTCACCGCGCGCGGCGTCCAGATCGTGCAGCGGAAGGTGGCGGCGCTGGCCGAGCTCGGCGGCGAAGCGGAGCTTATCGTAAACTGCGCCGGGGTCGGGGCCCGCCACCTGGGGGATGACCTGGTCAGCCCGGCGCGCGGCCAGGTGGTGATCGTCGAGCGCAGCGCGCAGATTCCCGACCAGGTCCTCCTTGACTCCGAGCGGTTCGCCTATGTCATCCCGCGGATCACCGACGTCGTAGTCGGCGGCACCTACGATCTGGATGACTGGGGTCGCGATCTGCGACCGGCGGTAGCGGACCAGATCATGCAGCGCGCGGCGGTGCTGCTGCCCGCGCTCGCCGGGGCGCGCGTCCTGGATCATCGGGTCGGGCTGCGGCCGGTGCGCCAGCCGACGCCGCGCCTGGAGCTCGAGGTCGCCGCCGCCGGCACGCTCATCGCCCACTGCTACGGCGCCGGCGGTGCCGGCATCACCCTCTCGTACGGCATGGCCGCCGACCTGCTCGCGCAGCTGCAGCGCGCCCTCGGCCAGCAGCCTGTTGCAAGAGCGTAGCGAGCGGCCCGCACCCAGGATCTTTTGCACGCAGCGGCCTTTTGGCCGTAAGTGAACACGAAAGGTCCTGGGCTCGGGTCGCGTAGTCGCTTTTGCAACAGGCGGCCGGAGCTCGCTGGACAAACGCGGCGGGGGGGCGGTACTGTATAGGATGTTCCTCCCCCCTTCGCCCACGCGGCACCGCCCGCACTCGGGAGCCAGGCCCGATGGCTGACCTCCCCGCGCCGCCCGCCACCGGACCCCAGGATGACGACACCGACCAGGTGCTCGCCGAGCCGCGCCAGCGCTTCACTGGCTCGTTTATAAACCGCCAGCTGGAGGTCGAGTTTCGCCACGCCCAGTGGAGCCAGGAGAACCGGCGCTTTGTCCGCGCCAGCATCGTGGTGAGCTCGATCTGCTTCCTGTTCTACGCGCTGCACGACCGGCTGGTCATCCCTTCGGTCGTCAGCCAGGCGTGGACGTTCCGCTTTGGTCTGTTTGTTCCCCTGGCGCTGCTCAGCATCGCGCTGACGTTTTCCCGCTGGGGTGAGGCGCTGCATCAGACCATCGGCGTCCTTTTTGGTACTACGGCCACGATCACAGTGGTGGCAATCGGCGCCATCAGCCCGAGCGATAGCTACTATGCCTACACAAGCTACGCGGTCCTGTTTGTGACCATCGGCCCCTTCCTGCTGCGGCTGGAGGTGTTCTCGCAGATGGTCTACGTGGTGGTGTCGCTGCTAGTGTTCAACCTCGGCAACTGGCTGCTGCGGGAAAACCCGCTGCACGTCTATATCTCGATGAACTTCTCCCTCCTGTCGATGGGCGGGCTGGGCGGCTTCATCGCGTTTATGCGCGGGCGCGATGCGCGCAACGGGTTCCTGCAGCGCCAGCTCATCCATCGCCAGTACGCCCTGCTCGAGGCCGAGCGGGCCAAGGCCGAGAAGCTGCTGCTCAACGTCCTGCCGGCGCCGATCGCCGAGCGGCTCAAGGCCGACTCGAGCGCCATCGCCGATGGGTTTGCCGAGGTGACGGTCCTGTTCTCGGACATCGTTGGGTTCACCAAGCTGTCAGCTCGGCTGGCGCCGGCCGAAGTGGTAGAGCGGCTCAACGAGATCTTCTCGGCCTTTGATGACATCGCGAGTCACCTCGGGCTGGAGAAGATCAAGACGATCGGCGACGCCTATATGGTAGCCGCCGGCCTGCCCGAGCCGCGCGCTGATCACGCCGAGGCGATCGCCGAGATGGCGCTGCGCATGCAGGACGCGGTGGCGGCGTTCTCGCAGCGGCGCGGCGAGTCGCTCACGGTCCGGGTGGGCATTCACAGCGGGCCGGTGGTGGCGGGAGTGATCGGCAAGCAGAAGTTCATCTACGATGTCTGGGGCGACACCGTGAACACCGCCAGCCGCATGGAGTCCCACGGCGAGCCGGGGAGGGTTCAGGTCTCGGACGCGACCTACAAGCGGCTTTTCGGGCGGTTCCGCTTTGAGAGTCGCGGCGCCATCGAGATCAAAGGCAAGGGCCTGATGGAGACCTACTTCCTGCTCGGGCCGCGCGAGCCCACAGGCCCCGACACGCCGCCGTCGTAAAGCGGATTTAGCCGCTATACTCCGGCCACCCAGCGGCCGCGGCCGCGCAGACAGCGCGAGCTCGCCTGGGCGCAAAGCCCCTTCATCTTCAGGATCAAGACATGACCACGCCCCACGACCTGTCCCAGCGCACCCGGGCGCGCATCCAGGAAAAGCTCGGCCTGCACGAGCAGCGCCCACCGCTGCCGCTGCGCAGCCCCCTTAGCCCGACCCCGGTAGGTGAAGTGCGCGTGCTGGCCGGCGGCCCGCTGTGCCGGCTGGTGTATGTCGCCCTGGCGCTGCCGCAGCTCGGGCTCGACTCGCACATGCTGTTCGCCGCCACCCCGCCGGAGCAGATGGTGCCGCACTTCACTCTCGACGCGGTGCAGACCGGGGACAGCTGCAGCCTTCACCTCGATCTGCTGCCGCGGCTCGAGCTGGCCACTCACCTCGATTATATGGACCTTGTGTACCGGCCGCTCACCCCGGCGCTGGAGGCGCTGCGCCAGCTCGAGGGGGTGAGCGCGGTGCAGCTGCCGGTGCCGCATCAGGCGCTG
Source organism: Polyangia bacterium (assembly GCA_044222245.1). Taxonomy (GTDB): domain Bacteria; phylum Myxococcota_A; class Polyangia; order Palsa-1104; family JAEUJZ01; genus CALFML01. Next base: position 28,988 of record JBGANQ010000019.1, read on the forward strand.
CTGAACCCGTGGTCGATCGTCGGCCGCGCCACCGCCGCGGCGTTCGCTCGCATCGAGCCTATCGTCACCGCCTACCTTGAGCACTGGCTGGCCCTGGTGGCGCGCGGGGTGACCCTGCCTGAGCCGGGCCCCGCGGTGGTGGCAGAGCGCGACCGCCGCTACCTCATGGCGCTCTTTAGCCCCTCTCTCGATCCGGTGTGGAGCAAGCTCGAGCGGCTCCTCGGCAGCGAGCAGACCGGCCGCGTGCGCGGCATCCTGCTGGGAACGGAATAGGCGCGAGCGACGCCGCGCTCGGGCAGCCAGAGGTGGGGAAGACAGGGCTTTTCCGGTCCCGCCCGATTATGCTACGAGCGCCTCGTGGCCCTGCGTAGACAGCGCCTGGGGTCCAACCCATCGGAGTCATTCATGCGTCGAGCGTCCGTAGCCCCTGCACCTCGTGCCTCCCTCAGCAAGCATCGTGGCCGGCTGCCGCTGTTGGCCGCCTTCGCTGCCGCTGTGGCCGGGGGCGGCACCTATGCCCTGGCGACCAGCGGCGGCCGTGCAGCGCCTGCCGCCGGCACGCTGACCGGCGCCTCCGGGCTCGATCTCATCGGCATGGATCGCGGCGTCCGCCCCGGCGACGATTTCTTCGCCTATGCCAACGGAGCGTGGCGCAAGAACACCGAGATCCCCGCTGATCATGGCAGCTACGGCATCAACGCAGCGCTCAACGAGCTGACCGTGCGGCGCACCGCCGACCTCATCATGGAGACCGCCAAGACGGAGTCTGCCCCCGGCTCGGACGCACGCAAGATCAGCGACTACTACCTGAGCTTCCTTGATGAAGCGGCCATCGAGGCCAAGGGGCTCTTGCCGCTCCGCCCGGCCCTGGACCGCGTCCAAGCCATCAAGAGCCCCGCCGACCTGGCGCAGGCCCTGGGCCAGACGCTGCGCGCCGACGTCGACGCGATCAACTCGACCAACTTCTATACGGCCCACCTGCTCGGCCTGTGGGTGGCGCAGGACTTCGACGAGCCGAGCCGCTACTCCCCGTTTCTTTTGCAGGGCGGCCTGGGAATGCCCGACCGCGACTACTACCTCGACCCCGCGCCGCGCATGGCCGAGATCCGCAGCGCCTATCGCCTCTACATCGCCGCCCTGCTCAAGCTGGCGGGGGTCGCCGACGCGGATGCTCGCGCCGCGCGCATCTTCGACCTCGAGCTGCGCATCGCCCGGGTGCACTCCACCCGCCTTGAGTCCGAAGACGTCATCAAGGGCAACAACCACTGGAGCCGCGCCGACTTCGACCGCCGCGCCCGCGGGCTTGACTGGGGCGCCTTCTTCGCCGCCGCCGGACTCGCCGGCCAGTCGAGCTTTGTCGTCTGGCACCCGCAGGCGATCACCGGCATCGCGGCGCTGGTCGCCAAGGAGCCGCTGGCGACCTGGAAGGACTACCTCATCTTCCATGCGGTGTCCGAGTACGCCGCCGTGCTGCCGCGGGCGTATGTCGATGCCGACTTTGCCTTCTACGGCAAGGTCCTGTCGGGGACGCCGCGGCTGCGCGATCGCTGGAAGCGCGCCGTCAGTGCGACCGACCGGGCGCTGGGTGAGGCGGTGGGCAAGCTGTACGTCGCGCGCTACTTCCCCCCGGCCGAGAAGGCGCGCGCCGAGCAGATGGTGCGCAACGAGCTGCTCGCCTTCGGCCGCCGCATCGACCGGCTCGACTGGATGTCGCCGCAGACCAAGGCCAAGGCCAAGGCCAAGCTCGCCGCCCTGCGCGTCGGCGTCGGCTACCCCGACTCATGGCGCGACTACTCCGAGCTCGCGGTGGTGCGCGGCGACGCCCTGGGCAACGCCGAGCGGGCGGCGCTGTTCGAGTACCGGCGCAACCTGAAGAAGCTCGGCCGGCCGGTGGATCGCTCGGAGTGGGTGATGAACCCGCAGCTGGTCAACGCGGTGAACCTGCCGGCGATGAATGCGCTGAACATCCCGGCGGCGATCCTGCAGCCGCCGCTGTTTGACCCCAGCCGCCCGGTGGCCATGGACTACGGCGCCGCCGGCGCCACCATCGGCCACGAGATCAGCCACAGCTTCGATGATCAGGGCGCGCTCTTTGATGCCAACGGACGGCTCTTGAACTGGTGGACCGCGGAGGACCTGGCCCACTTCAAGGCGGCGGCGCAGAAGCTCATCCGCCAGTACGACGGCTATCATCCCTTCCCGGACCTCGCAGTCAACGGACGCCTGACGGTCAGCGAGAACATCGCTGACCTGGCCGGCCTGCTGGCCGCCTACGACGCCTACCAGCTGTCGCTCGGCGGCAAGCCGGCGGCGACGGTGCAGGGGCTGTCGGGCAGCCAGCAGTTTTTCATCAGCTTCGCCCAGAGCTGGCGGGAAAAGAGCCGCGAGCCGCTGCTGCGCCAGCACATCGTCGTCGACAGCCACGCACCGGCAGAGTATCGCGCCGACACCGTGCGCAACCTCGATGCCTGGTACCAGGCCTTCGGGGTCGCCGCCGGTGAGGCGCTGTACCTGGCTCCGGCCGAGCGCGTCCGCGTCTGGTAGGGCCCCCAGCGGAAACGCCGGCAGGTGGGCGCGCATCCCAGCGGCACCCACCTCATCGCGGCCGGGCGGCGCGCCCGAGCCGCCGCCCAGCTGGGCGCCGCCCAACGCCAGCGAAGGTTGGATGTGAAATTGCATTAGCAGGGAGCCCAGGAGGTCTTCATGCAACCGCGCATCCTGGTTCCCTGTGACTTCAGTCCTGCCACTGAGTGCGCCGTCCGCTGGGCCGCCGGGCTGCAGCGCTCCATCGGTGGCGGCTCGATCACGCTGGTCCATGTCCTGAGCGCTGTGCCCATTCCCGGCGGTCTGGAGGAGGCACCACTGCTTCCGCCCACGGAGGCCAACGTCAAGCAGGCCGAGGCGGCGCTGCGCGAGGTCGCCGCGCGCCTTACGCCCGGGGCCGCGGTCGCGGTGCTGCTCGGCAACCATGTCCCAAGCGGCATCCTCGCCACTGCCAACGCCTGGCCGGCCGATCTGATCGTCATGGGAACTCACGGACGCAGCGGCATGAAGCGGCTGGTCATGGGCAGCGTCACTGACTACCTCATCCGGCATGCGCGCTGCCCGGTGGTGACGATGCGGGCGCCGCGCGACGGCTCGACTGCCGCCGAGAGCATCAGCGTGCAGTGAGCGGGGCCGCAGGGCGGGAGCGCCGCGGCCGACCCACCCGCCACGCGCCGCCCGGGGCGGGGCCGGCGGGGCCCTGGCCACCTGCCCCAGCGCGGACGGCGCGTAAATCCTGCGCCACAAACCCGGCCGGCCGCGGAATTTGCGCAGCGCCGGTCACGACCAGCGGCGCGGCCGCCGCGCTCGCCGCCTCGCTGCGCGAGGCTGGCAGGACAACAGGCTGGCCATTTTGTCGCTTTGCGGCGATAAGATGGCGCTATGCAGCTCGACTCTTCCACTACGGTCCTTATCTCCGGCGCGAGCGGCGGCATCGGCCAGGCGATCGCGCGCGCCTTTCACGCCACGGGCGCCAAGCTGGTGCTGACCGGCCGCCGCGCCGAGCCGCTGCACGCCCTGGCCGCGGAGACCGGCGCCCGCGTGCTGGTCGCCGACCTCGCCGAGCGCGCGGCGGTCGCGCAGCTGTGCCAGGAAGCAGGCGCGATCGACGTGCTGGTCGCCAACGCGGCGCTGCCGGCTTCCGGCTCGCTGCTGGATTTCTCGGCTGAAGAGATCGACCGGGCGCTCGACGTCAACCTGCGCGCGCCGCTGCTCATGGCGCGCCTGCTCGGTGAGCCGATGGCGAGCCGCGGGCGCGGTCACATCGTGTTCATCTCTTCGGTCGCCGGCATGCTGGCGAGCGCGCACACCGCGCTCTACTCGGCGGCCAAGTACGGGCTGCGCGGCGCCGCGCAAGGCCTGCGCAAGGATCTGGCCAAGCGCGGTGTCGGCGTGACCACGGTGTTTCCGGGGTTTATCCGCGAGGCCGGCATGTTCGCCGACACGGGCGTGACGCTGCCGCGCGGCATGGGCACGCGCAGCCCGCAGCAAGTGGCCCAGGCGGTGATCGCTGGCGTGACCAGGAACGTCCCCGAGCTCATCGTCGCCTCGACCGAGCAGCGCGTCGCCGGCTGGCTGGGCAGCATCTCCCCGGGCCTGGTCGCGGCGGTCGAGCGGCTGCTCAACAGCGACACTCTCGGCGACGCGGTGACCCAGAGGCAGCGCCACAAGCGCTGAGCGCTGGAGCAAGCGGCCGCCCCTGGCAGCGGGCGGACTCACGGCGCGGCGCGGCGCTATAGGGGTGCCGCGCTCACTGCGCGGACGCGGGCGCGGCGGCAGGCCCTGCGGCGGGGGTTAGAAGCGGCGGCCGCCGCGCGCTACGTAGGCGGGCGCCGCGCGATAGACCGGCGCGCTCCGATAGGCCGGCCGACCGACGTAGACCGGCGCCGGGCGGTAGGCGGCCACTGCATACGGTCTGCCGTACACCGGCCCCCCGCCGACGTAGGCAGGTGCACCATAATACCCAGCGCCAGCGGTCACATACGCCGGCTGCCCGTAGTAGCCGGGGCTGTAAGGAGCGACCTCGGCATAGCAACCACCCAGTCCGACGGCGACGAGAGCTGCAAGTAGTAGGCTTTTCATGGGCTTTATTCCTTCCTGCTGGGATAGACGCAGGCAGCGCCCAATCATTCATCCTCTGGCGCGCTCGGGCGTGCCGCGCCGGCGGCAGTTTGACAGGTCACGCTCAGCCTCGCGACGTGGCCACTCAAGTCGATTTCTATGTTAAAATCTAGCCGCGTATTCTTGTCTCTTCATCGTCAGAGAGGTTTCCATATGAGAATGCCATACTTAGCTAAAAAGCATCTCGTGATCGGTCTATTCATGCTCGGGGCGACCCTCGGCGGCCTCGGATCGGCGCGAGCGGACGTCACCCAGCCCAACGGGACCGTCATTCCGTTGACGATGAGCCTGCAGAACTACCTGAACGGCTCACCGGAGAATGACAACATCAATGAGGGAATCAACGGCGTGACCGATGCCGCGACCGAGCCGCAGGTGTTCTCGCCGCTGTGCGACTTCAGCGGCAAGTATGTCGCCAAGGGCGGCGGGGCCAACTTCGCCATCGGCTGGTACAACGTCGATCCCAACCGCGCCAGCGCCAACCCGCCCAAGTACGTCCCGGTAGACAACGCCGGCGGCTTGAACACGCCCGCGGCGAACAGCGACATCCAGATTCTGTTTCCCTTTGCCAGCGCGCTGCCCGCCAACCGAGTCCTGCAGGCGGCCTCCATCCGAATGAGCCCGGCGTACAAGAAGGGCCTCATCGGCTTCGCCCTTGTGCCCAACCCCAACGGAACCGGCAACGCCAACGCCACCCAGTACCACTACACCGAGCACCGCTTCAACACCCAGTGCACCCAGTGCGCGACCAAGGGTCCGTGGTACTCGACCCTCACCTACAAGTCCAAGAAGCTCGACAACACCTTCTACCTCGGCTTTGAGGACCTCGACTTCAAGGACGCCGCCGGCGCCGCTGGGGTCAACGGCAACGACCTGGACTACGAGGACTTCCTGTTCCGCTTCACCGGCATCAGCTGCGTCGGCGCCGGCGAGGCCTGCACCATCGACACCAACAAGGGCGCCTGCGCCCTGGGCGTCAAGGAGTGCGACGGCACCGGCAAGCTGACCTGCAAGGCGATCGTCCAGCCCGGTCAGAACACCGAGAAGTGCGACGGCGTGGACAACAACTGCGACGGCCAGGTCGACGAGAACGCCCCCTGCCCCGCCGGCCAGATCTGCGACCGCGGCCGCTGCACCGTCAACTGCGGCGGTGAGATCCCCTGTCCGCGCGGCCTGGCCTGCGACTCGGGTCGCTGCATCGATGCCGACTGCGTGGGCGTGACCTGCGCCGCCGGCCAGGTGTGCCGCAACGGCACCTGCGGCGGCGCCTGCGCCGGCATCAAGTGCCCCGCGCCGACCATCTGCAGCGATGGCTCGTGCATCGATCCCTGCATCGGCGTGACCTGCGCCACCGGCAAGACCTGCGTAAACGGCGCCTGCGTCACTACCTGCGACTGTCTGCCGTGCGGCAGCACCCTGGCCTGTCAGACCTCCACCGGCAAGTGCGTCGACAGCGGCTGCGAGAACATGACCTGCGGCGCCGGCGAGGTGTGCCAGGCCGGGGCCTGCGTGCCCGCTTGCACCGGCGCGGTGTGCCCGAGCGGCCAGGCCTGCACCGCCGGCAAGTGCCAGGATGACACCTCGACCGGGACCGGGAACGAGCCCGACCTCGGCGGCGATCCCTACCTGGGCGGCGGCGCCATCAGCACCAGCAGCTGCGCCTGCCGCCTCACTCCCGACAGCCGCAGCAGCAGCCTGCTCGGCCTGGGCACCAGCCTGCTCCTGCTCGGCCTGGCGCTGCTGCGCTCGCGCCGCCGCGCCTGACTACCGGCTGACAAGCTCGCGCGGGCCGTCCCCTGCGGCCCGCGCGGCGCCGCCGCTGCTCAGTAGATTCCCGGCAAGATGCGCCACTTCACCTTCGCCGTATAGGCGTCCCAGTCCGCCCCATAGCGCATGGCGCACATCTTGTTGTCCCGCATCTCGCGGTGGACGAGCAGGATGGTGAAGTACGTGATGTAAAAGTACGGCAGCGGGTGGTCAAACCCCGTCGGCAGACACCACGCCAGGCCCATCATCAGATCGCCCAGGTAGTTGAGGTGGCGGGCGATGCCCCACCAGCCCGAGGTGAGCAGCAGCGTTCCCCGCGCGGTGCGGATGTACTCGGGCTTTTTGCCCCAGATGAGTCCCTCGGGGTTGGTGCGGAAGCGGTGCTTCTGGATGTTGACGCTGCGGAAGATGTAGTAGCCGGCGAAGTTGAGGGCGACGATGCCCGCAGTCGCCCACCAGGGCAGGTCGTGGGTGTGGTTGAGGAGGTAGAAGGCCTGCAGGGTATAGGTAAACGGCACCCAGACCAGATCTCCCCAGCACAGCATCCAGCCGAAGTTCTCGTGGCGGATATCCCAGGTCGTGAGGATCGCCTCCTCGTGGTAGTAGTAGTCGGCGATATACCAGAAGTGGAACACGCACACCAGGATCATCGGCGTGGTGATCATTCCGTGCAGCTGGTACTGCTTGGCCGCCAGGAACAGGTTGATCGCCACCCAGCTGATAAGACCCGGGCGCGCCTCGCAGAACAGCTTCAGGTCGAAGTTGCCGATGCGCGGGTTCAGGGCCGTGCCCAGCCAGTAGTCATACATCGCGTAGCCGGTCTGCCGCTCGCCGGCCGGCTTCCACTTGCCGTAGAAGTAAAGGTACAGCGCGAACAGGAAGGTGAAGATCTGGATGGTGGTCAGCACCGGACCAAACTGCGCATAGACAAACTCGCCGGCGTCCTTGATCGCCTCCAGCGAGATCCCCTTGCGGAACACCAGAGCGGCGATCGCCACCCAGGTGAACCACCACGAGAACCAGCCGTTCATCTTGTACTTGAGGCGGCTGCCGTCGGCCAGCTGGCTGCCTTCCACCCACGGGCCGGGCGCGTAGATCTGGAGCAGCCCCTGGAATACGTACCAGCCGACGAAGATTCCCACCGCGGTCCAGGTCGGCGCCGGCACGTAGGACCACAGCCGTAGCCACTCCTCGCGGGTGGTCGGCAGGGGCAGCGCGCCATCGTACTGGGTGGCGGCGATCCACATGTAATAGACAAGGGCCGGCAACACGGCGAGCAGCACCACCGACATCACCAGGTTGAAGGTGCTGGGTGCCTCCTTCATGGTGGCACCGCCGACAGAATCGGACATAGGGGTGTTCATCAAAACCTCCTCGGGGCTTTCCGATCAGGCCGCGCGGCTCAGATCTTTCCCTGCAGCAGCTCTTTGATCACCAGCTTGCCGTAGTGACCCAGCGTCTTGCCGACCGTCTTCAGGTCGATGCAGCTGATCAGGGCGTCGCCGAGTCCCACCGGCAGGCAGCCGGGAATGAAGCCGCGGCCGTACTCCAGCAGCCAGATGTCCTCGTGCAGCTTCACTCCCTTGGCCTGGCCCTTCTTGAGGGCGGCCATCTGTCCGGGCCGATGAACCTCCCGCCGCAGGTAGTTCTCCTCAGTATAGGTCCACATCTCGCCCGAGATCACGACGTCGTAGATGTCCAGCCCGTAGCGGCCCGAGAAGCCCTCGCTGCCCACCGGCGTGCCGAACAGGACGATGTACTCCGAGAGCGAGCCGTGGAGCACCGTCATGATGCCGGTGATTCCCGCCGCCATGCTGAAGATGAACTTCGCTTCAGTGGCGACGTGGCCCGGATAGGCGGCGGCGAGCTCGCTCATGATCACCGGGACCATCTGTTCCGGGGGCAGGCCGACACCTTTTTTGCCAACTTCGTGGATCACTGCAGGGTCGAATATGTATCCCATGGTGAGGCGGAGGTTGCCAAAAGCCCCCTTTTTTGTAAATAGATGTGCGGTTTTGCGCATAGGTGCGGAATCGCAATAAATAATCGAAAAATTCGTTCTGAGAGAAACAGAATTGTCAGCGCAAGGAAGCAGCAACAAGACCGACTCCGTACAGAACTTCTACGACAGCATGGCCCACGAGTACGACGCCCTGTACGGCGACTGGCGGGCGGAGGTGCGGCGGCAGGGTCCGATCCTCGGCGCGCTCATCCGCGCCCGCGCTCGCACCGCGACCGCGGCAAAGTGCGTGCTGGACGCCACCTGCGGCATCGGCACCCAGGCGATAGCCCTGGCGCTGGCCGGCTTCCAGGTGCATGCCACCGATCTCAGTCCGGCGGCGGTCGCGCGGGCGCTGAAAGAGGCCGCGGCCCTGGGGGTCACCCTGACCGGCGGCGCCGCTTTTCTGCGGGCGCTCGACCGCGCGGTGAGCGACCAGTTCGATCGCCGGCTTCACCGAGCGCCGCTGGCACGAGCCCGAGGAGTCCCTCTTCTATCAGCCGGTCGTCACCGCGCTCGGCTGAGCGCCGCGCCAGAGCCGAGCCGCTTGACCGCCTCTTGGGTTAAGCCGCAAAATGAAAGAGAGTGCCCGTCTCAGGCTCAGCGATCGTGACGTATGACTAACATCGGCGTGGGAACACGCATCGGCCCCTATAAGATCCTGCGCAAGATTGGCGTGGGCGGCATGGGCGCCGTCTTCGAGGCCGTGCACGAGGCCATCGAGCGCCGCGTCGCGATCAAGGTCCTGCTGCCGCAGAGCGCCGAGAGTCCCGAGGTCGCCACGCGCTTCCTCAATGAAGCGCGGGCGGTCAATCGGGTCGGCCACCCGGGCATGGTCCAGGTCTCCGACCTCGGCCAGCTGCCCGATGGCACTGCCTATCTGGTCATGGAGCTCCTGGTCGGCGAGACCCTGGGCGCACGGCTGCAGCGGCTCGGCGGGCGCCTGCCGCTGCCGCAAGCGCTCGACCTCGGCAGCCAGATCGCCGACGCCCTGGCCGCGGCGCACGCCAAAGGCATCATCCATCGAGGATGCTGCCTGAGCTTGATTTCCATCGCTGAGGCGGGGCTCGGGCAGGAGCGCGGAAAAAACGCGGTAACCGCGCCGCCAGCCTCCCCCACGGCCTGTCACTGACTCCCCCACGGCCCGGTGGCGACCCCGCGTGGCCGAGCGAAGACAGCGCGTCGGCCTGAGCTGACGTGGGAGCTGCTCGTCAGAGGGCTGCCAGCAGCCGCTGGACACGCCCGCGAATCTCGTCGCGAATTTCCCGCACCCGCGCAATAGGCTGGCCCTTGGGATCAGGCAGCGGCCAGTCTTGTCGACCAAGCCCGAGAACCGCCGGGCACGCCTCGCCGCACCCCATGGTGACCAGCAGATCGGCCTCTGCCGCCAGCTCAGCTGTGAGGAGCTGCGGACGCACGCCGCCCAGGTCAAGGCCCGCTTCCCGCATGACCTCCGTCACGATCGGATGGACGTGCTCGGCGGGCTGGGTCCCCGCCGAGATCGCGCGCGCCCGGCCGGGGTCGGCGAGCTGGTTGAGCAGCGCCGCCGCCATCTGCGAGCGGCCGGCATTGTGCACGCATGCAAAGAGCACGACGCGTGGGCGCGAAGTGGCGGTCACGGCACGCTCCGCTCAGGCCTGCGGGCGCGGATAAACGCGCCCCTCATCCGTCCGTCGAGCCGCGTCCGCTCCTGTGGGGCCGCGGGAACCGCGGCCGATTCGCTGTCGCTGTAAAGGTTGGTCGTGCTCATTGGCTCTGAAAGTATTATCGTAGGAAAACGATGAAAGGCAAGCCTGGGCGAAAGCCCAATCCTTCACCGCCCGCTGGCTGCTGCCCCCCTCCCCGGGACGAAGACGACCATCGGCCAGTCGAGGGTCCCGCGGCCGACGCCGAGCTGGCGACGCTGGCCAAGGCGCTCGGCCACCCGGCGCGAGTCAAGATCCTGCGCCTCCTGGCTCGCCGCCAGGGCTGCATATGCGGCGAGATCGTCGAGGGTCTTGAGCTGGCGCAGTCCACGGTGTCGCAGCACCTGAAGATGCTCAAGGATGCCGGGCTCATTCGCGGCGATATCGACGGGCCGCGAGTCTGCTACTGCATCGAGCCCCAGGCGCTGCGGCGACTGCGGGCGCTCGTTGGCAGTCTGTAGTCAGCGCCGGCGACGTTGACGGCGAATCGCAGCTGGAAGCACGACTTATAACTCATCGACTCGCTGCCAGCGATTTCGGGTCGCCCGTGGCCATGGGTCCAGGACGCCGGTTCCTAGCTGCGGTAGCGATAATCCCCAGGCGGCGCCGTGCAGGGTTCAAGGTCCCGGGCTAATAGGGGCGCCCACCGGAATTCCCCGGCGGGTCATAGTCGCAGACCCAGAAGTTCCAGGTCGTAAAGCCGGGGAATGGACTGTTCTTGGTACAGGTTTGCTGCGCGCAGCCGAGCCTCTGCGAGCTGCGCCAGACGACCTGCGTGTAGTGCCCGCAGGTGGACGCGCAAGTGTTGTTGTTATAGTTGTAGTTCGCCGCTTCCGCAGTCCACGAACTTACTACTGCTGCCGGCGTTGGCGCGGTGCCAGCCGAGGCGTAGATGTTCTCGCCATAGCCATTGCTGCTGTGCTGAAACATGCAGGTGTTGGCCACTGCTTGCGCCGCCGCGGCCACCGTCGCGTTCCAGACGAGCTGGGGGATAGCCACCGCCGGCTTGGGACTCACCGCAGCACGCGCCTGGTTGTGCAGGGCGGTGATACCCGAGACCTTTGGATCGGACTCTGGATTGGCGCTGCCAAACAGGTCCGGGTTGGCCCCACCTCCAAGGTCCGAGCTGCCAGAGCGACCCGCCAGATCTGCCGCCCCCCCATCGCTGTTCCCGGGGTCCGGTGCGCCGCCATCAGTCACCTGCGTGGCATCCGTGGATTGACAGCCAGCTAGCAGCACCGGCACTGCGGCCCCGACCACGCTACCAAGGAGGAGAGCACAGGTCACATTTCTCATCCTGAGATCATATCAAGCTACGCCGCAGCTTGTCTGCAGCGACATATTTTCCCGCGGCGGCCATGGCTTAGCACGTACGAAAGCGGGATGCCGAAAGTCCGGCGGCCCAAGCGTGGATGCTCTGTGAAAAAAGGACAGCCCAGGCAAGGGCGGATGGGCAACTTGGCCGCTCTCAAGTGAGGGGTCGTGGGGCATGCAGGCCGGCATCGGCCGATAGGACTAGGTCGATCGTCCGATACCGATTTCCATGACCGGGCCCTAGCCTATCGACAGGCACAAAGTCGCTACTGGATCCCTGGGCGAAGTACACTTATGGCGAAGGCTGTAAGGCCCAATAAGAATGAATGCTGGCAATTTGGCTGCCGCAGCCAAGAAGGTCAAAAAAGCGCTGGATGCCCTGGCAAAGGTAGGCATCTATCTGCGCGGGCAGCTGGACTGGAAATAGCCAAGGGTCGTTCCCCCTGCGCGTTTGCCGCAGCTTGTCGACGGCGCGGAAAAATCTCACCGCGCCGGGCGACGGGAAGCTCTGTCCATCGAGATCTCAAGCCCGAGAACCTCATGGTCGTGGCGGACGCAGTGGCGCCGCGCGGTGAGCGGATCAAGGTGCTCGACTTTGGCATCGCCAAGCTGACCGAAGCTTCGGGCTTTGTGCAGGGCGACACCACGCGCTCGAATCTGCTTATGGGGACGCCGCGCTACATGTCGCCCGAGCAGTGTCGGGGTGCGGGCAAGACCGACGCCAAGGCGGATGTGTACTCGCTCGGCGTCCTACTTTTTCAGTTCCTGGCGGGGCGGCTCCCTTTTGTCTCCACGGCTCCAGGTGAGCTGATCGTCATGCACATGACCGAGCCGCCGCCGCCGCTGCAATCGCTGGCCCCCGAGGCCCCGGCAGCGGCGGCGACCCTCGTCGCGCAGATGCTGGCCAAGCCCGCGGCGAGTCGGCCGACGATGGCCGAGATCGCGCAGCAGCTGCAAGCCATGCTCCGCCTGCTGGACGGACGTCCGGGCGGCAGTGCGGAGGTCGCGGCGGTGGCCCCGAGCGGCAGTCTGCCAGGCTCGCCGCCGACGCTGCTCGGTCCAGCGGCAGCGCCGCCGAGCGCGGCGAGTCCGGCGGCGCCGAGCCTGCTGCCGAGCAGCACCACCCCGCTCAGCGTCACCTCGTACGAGGTCGAGGCCAGCAGCGGCCCGGGGGCCAGCGATCCGGTCGTACCGGCGGCGTCCTCGACGCTCGGCCAGTCGCTCGGCCAGTCGCTCGGTCCGCTGCCCGCCAGCGGAGCAAGTCGGCGGCGCTATCTCTTGGTGGCGCCGGCGGTGGCGCTCTTGTTCATCACCGCGGTGGGCGCGCGCCGGCTGCTGGCACCAGCGGCGGTGTCCGCTCCCGCCGCCGCGACCGCACCGGCCGGCCGCGAGCCGCCCGCTCCCGCTCCCGCTCCCCTTTTGCCGCCGAGCACCGACCCCCCGAGCTCTAATGGAACTGCCGCCGCCGCGGCGCCTTTAGCAGCGGCCGGCAAGGACGCCGCACGTCTCGGGTCGCGAGCGACGTCCAGGGCCCCTGCGGCCCCGCCCCCGCGCGCGCCGCTGCGCCGTCCACCCGCCAAGAAATCGGATAGGAAGTCCCAGGGTGAAAAGAGCCTCTTTGACAGCATTGATTAGGTGCCGACCGCGCTTGGCAAGCTTCTGGCTGGGCCTGGCCTTGGCCATGTTGCCGGCGCTCGCCGCCGCGGTGCCGCAGGTCCAGGCGATTGACTGTCAGGCCCAGCCGGACTGCGCGCAGCTCCTTTCGCAGGGCATCAGCGACTACCAGCAGCGCCGCTATCCGGCCGCCATGCCGAGCTTTGAGAAGGCCTACGCCTTGTCCAGCGATCCCCGGCTGCTGGTCCTTATGGGGCGGACCCGGTTCAAGCTTGGTGATACCGCGGCGGCGCTCGATTACTATACGCGCGCTCGCACGCAGATTACCGGAGCCGCCGATCGCGCCAAGCTTGAGCAGTACCTGGCCGAGGCCCGCGGCGAGCCGGCAGCAGCGACCGCGCGGCCTTCGGCACCCGCGGCAGGCGCGCTCGAGCCGGCAGCGCGGGCCGAGCCGCCAGGTGCGCTCGAGGCGCCCGCACCGGCGAGTCGCCTCGCCCTTGGGGAGGCCGCCGGTTCGTCCGCCACTGCGACTCCCCAAGAGGGCAAGAAGGTAAAGCCGTGGGTCTGGGCGGTGGTCGGCGTCGCCGCCGCCGCGGTCGTCGCAACTGGAGTCGGCCTGGGCGTGTACTACGGAACCGGAACCGCGGTTCCCGACGCCACCGTGCGCTTCCCATGAGTCCCGCGGGGCCAGCATCCCACCACTTAACTTAGGGAGAACACTTATGATGCGAGCCTCTTGCCTGACCAGCGCCGCTTTGGCTTTAGCCGTGCTCTCGGGCGCCGGCTGCCGGGAGATACAAGGCCAGTGCAGCAGCCGCAGCGACACCCTGTGCCTGCAGATCGGACTCACCGATCGCAGCGTCATTCCCGACGAGCTGCAGCTGAACCTGTCGGCCGGCAGCGCGTCCAAGCCGGCGACGTTTTCCGAGGTCGGCGCGATCCTCAGCCAGCGTCCCTATGTGGTCGAGATCGAGCTTGCGAGTCCGCTCCCGGCCGCGCTCACCATCGACGCCGGCGGCTACCTGAAGCAGACCGGCCAGAAGATCGCCGGCGCCCAGCTGACGCTCGCCCCCGCCTCTGCGAGCCGGCCGACGGTGCTCAACCTGGCGGCGCTCGGCGGCGGTGGCGGCGACGGCGGACTCCCTTCCGACCTGCCCCCCGGAGCGGATCTGCGCCCGGCCAACTGGGGGATGGTCTACTTCTCCCCTGGCAAGCCGCTGACCAGCCTGTCGGGAACGACCGCCGGGGGCCTGACCATCATGGCCACCGGCGCCGGGCAGCTCGTGGTCCGCGGCGATGGCAAGGTCTTCGCGGCGCGGCAGACCTCGGGCGGCACGGCCACGGTCAGCGGCGTCTGGCTGGCCTCGGCCACCAGCGCCTGGGCCTGCGACCGCGCCGGAGTGATCTACGCGACCACCGATGGCGGCATGACCTGGAACAGCGCAGCGAGCGTCATGTATCCCTTGAACGCGATCTACGGTCGCTCGACCAGCGACATCCTCGCGGTGGGCGACAGCACAGTCAGCGCCACTCACTTTGACGGCTCCATGTGGCGCAACGCGCCGCACAACGCCGGCCTGCCCTTCTACGGAGTCTGGGGCAGCAGCAGCACCTACTATATCGCTGGCGGCTCCGGGCAGGGCGGGCGGTCGCCGACCCCCGAGACTGCGGGCTCGTGGACGGCGATCGCCAACCTCAACGGAATGACCCTGCGCGGCATGTCCGGGCTCTTGTCTTCGGACGCCTTTCCGGTGGCGGTGGGAGACGCCGGAACCGTCGAGTATTTCCAGACGGCCACCGGCAAGTGGCAGGATCTGGGCTTCCCCAACAAGGGAGTCAAGCTGGCGGCAGCCTGGGTTACCGCCGCCGCGAACGGCTTCGTCGCGGGGTCGGGTGGCACTGTCTACTTCTACAATAATGGGGTCTGGATCTCGTACGGGAACAGCAACCTCAATGGCTATGACCTGACCGGCATCTGGGGGGATGGGACCGGTGGAGTCTGGGTCTCGGCCAGCAACGGCACCGACGGCGCGATCTTCAAATATTAGGAAGCAGCCGTCCCGCTTCGCCCCCTCCCCTGGCGGGCCAGACTCAGGAGCCGGCGGTGGCGGCGTCGACCTGGACCTTTAGCTCTGGGACCTGATTGCGCGACGCGGCCGGATCCCTCATATCCCTTGCGGCGCGGCAGCGGCTCGCCGACAATCGGGGCCGCAAGGAGCGCGATGTGCACTACGATGTAATTATCCTCGGCAGCGGGCAGGCCGGCACCCCGCTGGCGAGCCGGCTGGTGGCGGCGGGCAAGCGAGTGCTCCTGGTGGAGCGCGGGCAGCTCGGCGGGACCTGCATCAACGTCGGCTGCACGCCGACCAAGACCATGGTGGCGAGCGCGCGCGCGGCGCACGTAGCCCGGACCGCAGCGCGGCTCGGCGTCCAGGTGCCGCAGGTGCGCGTGGACCTGGCGGCGATCGTCGCGCGCAAGGACGACATCGTGACCCAGTGGCGCCAAGGAGTCGCCAGCTCGCTGCACAGCACCGACGACCGCTTGACGGTCAGCCACGGCCACGGACGCCTCTGCGGCGAGCGCGAGGTCGAGGTGAGCGGCGAGCGCCACCGCGCCGAGACGATCATCCTCAACGTCGGCGCCCGCCCGAGCATCCCCGCGCTGCCTGGACTTTCGACGGTACCGTTTCTCGACAACGAGCGACTGATGGAGCTGCGCGAGCTGCCGCGCCACCTTGTCATCCTCGGCGGCGGCTACATCGGCTGCGAGTTTGGACAGATGTTCCGCCGCTTTGGCGCCGAGGTGACGATCGTCGATCACAACGACCACCTGCTCAGCCGCGAGGATCCGGACGTCTCGACGGCCCTGGAGGGCGTGTTCCGCGCCGAGGGAATTCAGCTCGCGCTCGGCGACGCGGCCGCGAGCGTGGAGGCGGAGTCCGCCGGGCTCGTACTGCGCACCACCAAGGGCCGCGAGCTCCGCGGCTCTCACCTCCTTGTGGCGGTCGGCCGCCGCCCCAACACCGATGACCTGGGCTGCGCCGCCGCCGGAGTGACGCTCGACAGCCGCGGCTTTATCCAGGTCGATGACGGCTACGCGACCAGCGCCCCCGGGATCTACGCGGTCGGCGACGTCACCGGCGGCCCGCAGTTTACCCACACCTCGTGGGATGATCACCGGCTGCTGTTCGAGCGGCTCCTCCCGGGCGAGCGCCGGCCCGGCTCGCGGTCGCGCAGCGCGCGGCTTGTTCCCTATGCGGTGTTCACCGATCCGCAGGTCGCCGGCGTCGGCCTGTCCGAGCGCGAAGCCCGCCAAAAGGGCCGCCCCTTCGAGGTGGCGACGATGCCCTTTGGCGACATCGCCCGCGCCGTCGAGCTGGACGAGACCGCGGGGATGATGAAGGTCCTTGTCGATCCGCACAGCGAGCAGCTGCTCGGCTGCCGCATCGTCGGCGCCGAGGCCGGAGAGCTCATTCACATCTTCGTCAGCCTGATGGCGGCCGGCGCCAGCGCGCGCGCCATCGTTGACGCCGAGTTCGTACACCCGACCTTTGCCGAGGGCGTCCAGCAGCTGGTAATGAAGCTGCCGCGGTACACCCTCAGCTGACTGCCCGCGGTCGCGGTCCTTGGGCGGCACCGGGCAGACTATCCTTGGGAGTCCTTATCGCAACATGCGCTTGTGTCATCTTCACCTCGGCTCCTTGGCTCTTACCGGCCTGATCTTCGCTGCCGGTGCCGGCTGTGTCTCCAGCGCGCGCCCCGTGCCGGGCGCCGCCATCACCGCGCCGCCCGTGGCCCCGCAACCCGCGGTCGCGCCCCCGGTGGCTCTGGGAGCGCCTCCGGCTCCTCCGGCAGTCGCGCCTCCATCAACTCCGGCCGGGCCGCGCCTTCCCTGGGTCAACCCGGCGCGCTGCCTCGCCTCGTGCTCTTTTGCGCCGACGCATGAGCTGGTGCGCTTGAACCGCCAGGGCGAGCTCGATGCGCGCGGGAAGTTCCAGCTCGGCGCCCAGACTCAGGCCGCGCTCCTTATGCTCCTGCAGGCGGCGCGCGCCGCGGGGCACGAGCTGCGGCTGGAGTCTGCCTACCGCTCCTATCAAGATCAGGCGCGCGTGTTTGCCGACATCAAGGAGCCCGGACGCGCCGCCCGCCCCGGCCACAGCGAGCACCAGCTCGGCACGGTGGCCGACCTGCGGCTGCCCACCAGCGCCGCCATCGACTGGCTCGCCGCGCACGCGGCAGGGTTCGGCTTTGCGCTCAGCTACCCGCCGGGCAAGCAGAAGCTCACCGGCTACCGCCCCGAGCCCTGGCACGTCCGCTTCGTCGGCCGCGAGCTTGCCGCCGAGCTGCACGATCACCAGCAGATCCTCGAAGAGTACTTCCGCGCCCACCCCGAGCGCGGCGAGTCCGGCGGCTGCGCCGACTGTCCGCTGCCTGCCTCCCAGGCCGCCTGCGGCACGGCGACGCCGCAGGGGTCGTGCGCGGGCAGCGTGCTCACCTGGTGCTATGACGGCGCGCTCGCCACCGTCGACTGCGCGACCTCGCAGCAGGTGTGCGGCGCGGTGGCCGGCGGCGCCGAGTATGACTGTCTGCCCAAGCCGCCCCCTGCGGTGGCCACCGCCGCGCCCCCCGCGGGGGTGTCGGTGGCCGCGTGCCCGGCGACGGCACCAGATCCAGCGGCGACACCGCAGCCGCGGCTCTGACTCGCGCTGGCGGCGTGCCGGCTGGCGACTCGGGCCGTCGCACCGGCACCGCGGCGCCGCTCAGGCGGCGAGCGGCTCGATGCCGACGCGGCGCCGCACCTCGGCGAGCGGCTCCTGCCACCAGTCTTCCCAGCGGACGGTGGGCAGAAACGCAGCCTGGCGCCCGCGCCGATAGCCCCCTTGCACCATCTGGAACAGGCCAGTCTGGCGAAACTTGCGCGCGTAGCGCAGCGTGCCAAACAGGCTGATAAGCAGGGAGCTCGGCAGCCCGATGAGACCGTAATAGAACGCCTGCAGCGCCAGCTCGCCGGGGACGTCGGTGGCGTAGCCGGTCAGCACATGCCACAGGTCATGGGTCTGGCGGACGCGCTGGACGACGTAGGCGACCGGCTCGGGCAGGCCGGGCGGGGCCTGGAACAGATCCGGGCTGAGGCTATTTTCCTTCATGTGGCGGGCAAACGCGCCGCCCAGGGTATCGGCCGGCAGCGCCGCCAGCGCCGCGAAGTCGACGGCGTGCGAGTCGATCGCCGGCTTGTCGCGCAGAAGCTCCAGGCCGCCGGGGGCGGTGACAAAGCGGGTCATGAACTCGGGGAAGCGCCGCGCGTTGATCGCCACCCCGAGCACGAAGACCTGCCTTGTGTCCTGGGGGTTATTGAGCAGGCGGCGCAGCGCGCGCAGGGCGACCCACAGGCGCTCGCCGGCGCTGCCTTCAAGCGCCGCCTTGGCGGCAGCCAGCTCGCTGGCATCGGGGGGCGGCCCGTCTGCTTGTTGACTCGGGCTAAAGGTCTGGGGCAGCGGCTCGTTCATGCGGCACCTCTTATTTACAAGCTTGATAATAATCCTGCCTTGCTTATTGTCAAGAATGAAAATAGTCTCGCTGGATGGTCGCCTCACGCCCTCCTAAGATCGCGGCGCAAGAGCCTGCCGCGCCCAAGCGCCGCCAGCGCCGCACCCCCGAGGCGGCGCGGGAGCTCATCCTGCAGACCGCGCAGCGCCTGATCGCCGAGCGCGGACCGGATCGCATCGGGCTTAAGGAGATCGCCCAGGCCGCCGGCATCAGCCACGCCCTCATCAACCACTACTTTGGCAGCTACGAGGCGCTCGTCGAGGAGACCATCCGCGCGCAGGTGCGCCGCTTTCGCGAGTCGCTGCTCACCCGGATCGCCGCGACCCGCGAGGTCAGCCCGGCCGAGTGGCTGCGGGCGACGCTCGAGCTGTACTCGCAGCCGGGGGCGGGGCGGCTGATGCTGTGGGCGATGATGACCGGGCGGCTGAGCGGGCCGGACGCCTTTCCGCGCAAGGATCAGGGGCTGCGCCAGACCGCCGACGTGCTGGAGGAGCGCCTGCGGGCGCTGGTCGGCAAGCTGCCGATCGAGCGGTCGGAGCTGGAGATGCTGCTGGTGATCGCGCTCACCTCGATCTGGGGTTATGCGCTCAGCCGCGAGATTATCTGGCCCGCGCTCGGCCACAAGCAGAGCCGCGAGCTCGACGAGAAATACCAGGACAGCCTGTCGGCGCTGCTGCTGCGGGCGCTCACCCCGTAGTCGGCTGCGGCGCCCGCCGGGACTTCAGGCGAGCACGATGATCGCCGCCGCCGCCGCCTGGATGCTGACGTCGAAGCGCACCTTGCCGCCGGCAATCACAAACGGCACCTCTGCATCCTGGACGCCGGCGTCCGGCCGGGTCAGCACGACGCGCAGGACGCGAGCGCTGCCGATGGCGACCGCGCAGCTGAAGCTCGCCGGCTGCGGGGTGAACGCGGTGATGCCCTGGCTGCCGAGTCCCGTGAGGTTGGCGAAGACCGCCAGCAGCTCGCCGGAATCGGCGCGCCGCAGGTCGCACAGCACCCCGGGCGGGGCATTGGTCTCAAGCTGGCCCGGGACCAGCTTGGCGGCCATGGCGGCGATCTCCGGATCGGCGTTGGTGAAGAATGTGGCGCCGGCGCGCTCCTCCGAATAAAGGACCCTCCCGGCTCCCACTGTCAGCTCCGTCCAGCCCGTCGGCGGGTCCTTGATCCCCAGTGCCTCCAAGAGCAGGGACTTGCCGCGGCTGGCCCCGGTCTCGTCGACGCCGCCCGGGCTCGGCCCGGTGCACAGCAGGGCGCCGCCCGCGGCGACGTAGTCGTGCAGCCTGCCGACCAGCGCCGCATCGAGGCTGGCGGCGCTCGGCAGGGCGATGAAGCGATAGTGGGAAAGCTTGTCGCTGCTGGCGTGCGGGGTGGTGACCACGTCAAAGGGAACGTGGGTGCTAAACAGCAGCTTCGCCATGCCGCGGAAGTCGGCGATGTACTGCATCGACTTGGCGGTGTCGTTGGGCAGCTCGGACCACCACATCTGGTCGCTGGCGTTGTAGGAAGTGTAAAGGCCGGTGCCGCGCGCCCGATCGACGACGTCGCGGCTCACCGAGGAATAGATGATGGCGCTCTGGTTCACCGAGCGCGAGAGCAGAAGTCCCGGGTGCGCCGCCAGCCATGTATACATCCGCTTGCGATACGCCGACCCGGCCGAGGTGCACATCTGCGGAATCTGGGTCTCGTAGGGATTCATGCCGGCGGTGATGCACAGGGCCATGACGTGCTCGGCGTCGTCGGGCTGCAGGCCATAGCAGAAGCACCAGGCGGGGCGCGGCTCCGAGCTGCCGCGGGCGTGCTTCATCATCGCGGCCATCGACCACCAGTCATCTTCGGCGGCAAAGCGCATGGAGCTGGCGTCGCTGACGGCGTCGACCTCCCAGACCCGGTGCAGCAGGCCGTCGTCGCGCGCCGCGCCGTCCAGGCCCTGGCTGGTGGCTCCGTTATAGTCCATGGTCACGGTCTCGATGACCACCTCGAAGTCGGCGCGGACGCTCTTGGCGGCGGTGACGATGCGCTGCTCCATCTCATAGATCAGGCGGTGCCGCCACACGACCCACTTGACGAAGGTGGGATCGTTCCAGTCCGGCGCGCTCGGGGCGACAAGGCCGGTATCGGCGTGAAACTTGGCGTTGCAGCTCTCGTTGACGCACGGCCAGTAGCCGACGATGTCGCTGAGCAGCGGGACGTCGCCCCACAGGCCATCCAGGGCGGTGGTCGCCAGCCGCTTGACGCGCTCGATGAAGTAGTCGACGTAGGGGCTGGTCGGGCACATCCACGAGCTCTCCACGCCCGGGTCGACCCAGAACACCCGGCCCTCGCCGCCGACAAAGGTGTTGGGCATGCCGTCCATGCTGAGCTGCACCCAGTCGGGGTGATCCTTGAACATGGTGCTCGCGACGTTGTTGGCGTCCGGAGTCAGCGACTCCAGGGTCGGGTAGTAGGCGATGCAGCGCATGCCGCGCTTGTGACACTCGCGGGAGGCGAAATCGACCAGGCGCAGCTGGTCCTGGAAGCCCTCCTCGCTCTGGTAGTTGGACAGCTCGGGATCGAGCTCGACGACGTTTACGCCCTCGTCGGCCATGCGATCCAGATCGAGGTGCATGTCGCAGACGCTGGCGCCGGCAAAGGAAGCCAGGCCGCCGACGCGCGCGGTGCGCAGCCAGTCGGCGTTTGTCATCGGGCTGTCCTCAGCCGGCAGGGAGTAGCAGGCGTCCGAGCCGGTCAGGCAGCCGGGAAGGATGCTGATTCCGGTGGCGCCGGCGACGCCGCGCAGAAAGTCGCGGCGGCTGACCCGGCACTGCTTGTAGGCACGTCTGATTAGCCTCATGGTGGTGGCTCCTTTTAAGGACGAAGAGGCTCGGGTCCGGTTACTGCATCTTCATCTGGTTGATCATCTTCCCGAGCAGGCGCTCGGCGACGCCGCTGACGGTCTGCGGACCCAGGCCGCTCTGCGCCCCGCTGGCCACCCAGTCGGGTCGACCGGTCTTGATCTGGACAACGCGCAACGACAGGCCGACCGCCGCCTCGCCTTCGGCGCCGTTGCGATAGCGCCACTCCTGGACGCTGCCCGTTACGCCGTAGTCATAGCCCTGCTCGCGCGCCCACTGCAGCGCCTGATCGTAGCGCTGCCGCTCGTCCAGATCGACCATCGCCGTCGACTCGCCGGTGGCGGGGTAGCGCTCCAGGTGGATGTTCCAGCGCACACGCATGAGGGAGGCGGTCAGCTCCTCGGCGCGCTCGCCGGCCTGCGGGGTCTCCCCGTAATCACCAAACGGCAAAAGCGCCCAGCGGACCTTGGGATCGCAGCGGGTGCCGGCGCGCACGTCCAGCACCGAGGTGCAGCCGGCCAGCAGCAAGAGGCCCAGCACCGCGGTGAGCCGCCGGCGCCAGCAGACCCCGCCCCGCGGCCGGCGCGCAGAGGCGGCGCCTAGAAGTGACTCACCATAAGTAGAAGCGTCCATGAGCATTCCTTCCTCAGACTCTCAGCGGAACGAGTAGCGCAGCCCGAGCCCGGCGTTGAGCACCCCGGGGCCGAGCCAGCGGTTGTTGGCGATAAAGCCGGTGAGGCTCAGCTCCTGGCGGCGCGGCAGCGCGAGGCCGATGCCGGCGCGCGCCTCGAAGCCGACGATGTTGAGCGGCCACAGCCAGCCGACCCACAGCTCGCCGAGATAGCGCCAGCGCCCGGCGCCGATCGGCGCGATCCCCGGGAAGCGGTGCTCGACGTGAGTGCCGACGCCGAAGGAGGCGAACTGCTCGGGCAGATCGCCGCCAAAGGAGGCCAGCAGATCCGTGCCGGGGCCAAAGCCGGTGATCGGCGAGGCGAAGTTGCGCCCGTAGCTGGCGGTGGCGCGCACGGTCCACAGCGGACGCACGCGGTGGATGCGGTAGCCGATGTCGCCCTCGGCGCTGAAGCCGTAGCCGAGGTCCTGATTGGTGCGCGTGCGGTACTGGTAGGCGCTGCCATGGAGGTTGAGTAGGCCGTCGGTGAGGAAGCTGGTGTGGAGGCTCAGGTCGAGGTGGTGGCGGGTGCCGTACAGGCGCAGCCGCGGGCTGTCGGTGGTCAGCTCGTTGAGGTGCAGGCCCAGGTTGAGGGTGCCGCCGCGCCACGGCTCGAAGCTCTCCTTGAGCCAGCCGGAGAAGACGTTGGCGTCCGAGCGCAGGTTGGCGGCGGCACCGACCTCGAGCCGGCCGGCGCGGTGGCGCCACATGCCGTAGGCCGCCAGATCAATCTCGGTCAGGCTGGGCGGCGGCAGCTCGATGCCGCTAAACAGCAGCTGGTTGACGCCGAAGTGGCCGCCCACCGCCCAGGCGCCGCGCGCCACCAGCGCCGAGACGCGGGTGGCCAGGATGATGAGCTCATCGATGTTCTGAGCATCGGCCTCGATGCCGATGTTCTTGGCGCGCACCGGGATCTGGTCCTCCCCGGCGGCGGCGTCCGGCTCGAGCACCAGCAGCGGGGCCGGCGCCGGCTCGGCTTCCTCAATCGAGATGCCGATGTCGGCCGGCGGGTCGGCGATCGTCGCCACCTGCTGCTCCTGCGAGCGCTTGGGCGCCTTGGCGAAACGGCCCCAGGGGTTGGTTCGCGACACCGTGCGGCTGTCGCGGATGAAGGGGCTGGACTCGGCGTCCTCGCCGTTGGCCCGCCAGACGGCCAACAGGTCGCGCTGCACCTGGGGCCCCAGGCCGCGGCGCCACAGCTCGGACATCCAGCGCGAGCCCTTGCCGACCCCATACACCTCGCGCACAAGCTCGGTGTAGGCGCGCAGCACCTCGCGCTCGCCCGGGGTCGCCCCCTGGTGGGCGGCGCGCAGCGCCTCGGGACGCAGCAGCGTCAGCGCGTAGCGGCGCAGCCGCCGGGCGTCGCTGCTGCGGCTGACCGAGTCAAGGTCCGCCGCGTAGCCGAGCAGCCACAGGTGATCCTCGGGGCGGCGCGTCCACTCGCGCTGGTAGAAGGCCACCGCCTCCTTGGAGCGACCGAGCATCGCCCAGCCGGTGGCAAACGGCAGCCACAGGGTCGGCTCGTCCTTGGCCAGCTTGCTCCAGCTGGAGAGGAACCGGAACAGATCGCGGCGGTTGCGCTTGTCCTTCTGGCGATCGATGTGCTCGCTGTGCTCGATGAGCAGCCACAGCACGTCGGCGCGCGCCGCGACCAGGCTCGGGTCCAGGGCGACGACTCGGAGGTAGGCGCGCAGCGCGGGGCCATACTCGCCCTGGTGGGTGTAGTACTCGGCGAGGGTGAGGAAGTAGTTCTTGTCGTCGGCGAACCGCTCGGGGTGCTGGCTGGCGAGGCGGATCTGCCGGCCGAGGTCATCCCACCGCTCGCGGCGGTAGGCCAGATCCATCGCCGTCAGCAGAAACTCGGCGCCGCCAAAGCGCAGGTAGGCCTCTTCGGACACCTGCTGGGCCTCGTCCAGAAGGCCCTGGGCCTTGGCCACCGCGACATAGCGGGCGGCGCTGTCGCCGAGCAGCGCGCCCTGGCGCCACAGGTGGCGGTACTCTTCAATCGCCTCCGGCTCCGGCTCGCTGTACCAGAAGGTCTCGGCCAGCAGCTTGAGCAGCGGCTTGCGCTGCTCGGCGGTGAGCTCGGGCGCCTTGCGCGGCTCGGCGGTGAGCTCGGGCGCCTTGCGCGACCCGGGAGCCGGCTCCTGCGGCGGCCGCTCCCGGGCCGGGCGCGGCCGGCGCTCGACGCGGTCGAGCAGCTCGTGCGTGGAGGCGACCCCGGCGTGATCGAGCGCGTCGCGCAGCAGCAGGTACGCCTTGTAGGGCTGCCGCAGCTGGTTAAGCAGCTCGGCCTGGTGCATGAGCAGGCTGAGGTTGCTGCCGAAGTCGCGGCCGATGCGCTCCAGCAGGGCCAGCGCCGCCTTCAGGTCGCCGCGCCGCTCGTGCTCATCGGCGAGCGCCAGCCACGCCTCGCGGTGATCGGGATGGCGCTCGACATAGCCGGCCAGGATTCCCACCAGCTGCTCCGGCTCGCCGATCGCCTCGAAGGTATCGACCAGGCTGATAAGCTGCGGGTTGGTCAGCCGGCCGCGCCGCGCCTTGAGCGCCAGGAGCTGGGCCAGCGTCTCCAGATCGCTCAGCTGCGGCGCCATGCGGATGGCCGGCTCCAGGTGCTTGAAGTAGTTAAGGTGCAGCGCCAGATAGGCCCACTGCTCCAGCGCCGTCTGCGGCTGACCGACCCACAGCGAGATCTGGGCCAGGCGCTCGCGCGGCTCGATGCGGTCGGGCTGCAGCTCGATCAGGCGCCGCGCCAGCTCCAGCGCCGCGGCGGTGTCGCCGGCGGCGAGCTCGATGCTGATCTGCTGGGCGATGAGCTTGGGGTTATTCGGGTTGCGGGCGAGCAGCGCCCGGCCCCACAGCTGCGCCAGCCGGGTGCGGTTGCCGGCGCGCGCCAGCTTCACCGCGACGCTTAGCAGCTCGAGGTTGCCGGGGAACATCTCGATGAAGCGGCCGGCCGCGGCCAGCGCCTCATCGACCTGGCCGGTGGCGGTGAGCGCGGTGAGCACGAGCTTGGCGTAGCGCCGCTTGTCCAGCCCGTCCTGGCTGAGGCGCAGCAGCTCGGCGTAGTAGTGGCCGGCCTGGCCCGGCTGGTTGTTGGCCAGGGCGAGCTTGGCGGCGAGGTCGAGGATCGCGGGGTCGTCCTGCAGGCGCGCCGCGTACAGCTTGGCCAGGGCCAGGGCCTTGTCTGCCTGCGCCGCGCTGACATAGGCGTTGATGGCGCGCAGCGCATCCTGCCGCCGCTGCTGCAGGTCGGCCGCGCTCTCTGCGAGCTCTTCGAAGATCTTGCCGGCGACCGCCGGCTCGCCACCGGCCAGCGCCTGCTCGGCGGCCGCCTCAAGCCACTTGCGGCGCTGCTGCGGCTGGGTGACGGCGAGGCGCTGGTAGATGCGCGCCGCCAGCTCGGGGTAGCCGTAGCGCAGGCTGTGCGCCGCCAGCTGCGTCAGCTGCTCGCTCGGCAGCGGCTCGCTGAGCAGCGCCTCCAGCTCCTGCAGCAGCTGGTGCTGCAGCTCGGGCGCGGGCGGCGCGCCGCCGGGCGTCCGGCCGCGCTGGCCGATGTGAATCTCCAGCCGCAGCAGCCGCACCTGCAGCCGCTGCTCGGCAGTGCCATCCGGGATCGACTCCAGCACCTGGGCCGCTTCGTCGTAGCGGCTCGCCGCGAGCAGCGCTCTCACCAGGCGCAGCCGCAGCTCGATGTCCGTCGGCCGCGCCCGCGACCACAGCTGCAGGTACTGCAGCGACACCGCGTCGGTGCTGAGCAGCGCCTTGTCATTGCTCGGCGGCGTGCGGCTCCACAGCGAGACCGCCAGCAGCGTCGGCACCGCCAGCAGCATGAGCGGCAGCAGCTTGGTCAGGCGCTCCCGCCGGCCGGGCCGCTGACCGATGTTAGCGCGGCTCGCCATGACCCCGTCCCTTCTCGGCCACCCCCGGGCCGGCCGCCGGGCGCAGACACACGACCGCGCGCCCGCTGTCATCAAGGCCTATGAAGCGCCCCTGCGGCAGCTCGCGCACCGAAGTGACGCCGCGCGAGCGCTCCTCATCTACCGCCCCCAGCGCGGAGCCGGGCTCAATGCGCAGGGTGGTGAGCTTGCCCTCGCCGCGCAGCTGCAGGCAGCCGTCCAGCCGGCGGGCGAAGCTGAGGCGCTGGAAGTCCTCGACCTTGCGGATGTACTCGCTGGCATACACCGAGACCACGTCCTGCGCGAGCGCCCAGTCGAAGACCTGCTTGAGGACCTTGAGCGAGCCGATCTTGGTGCCGGAATAGAAGTGGAAGTAGATGTTGATCGGCTTTATCCGCCGCGGCATCTCGGTGAGCTGGAAGGTGCTGATGACCTCGCGGAAGCCGTAAAACGGACCCTTCCACTCGTTGGTGTAGATGTTCTCGTTCTGCACCGGCGCGTACACCTGGTAGTAGGGCCCAATCGGCCGCCCCATCGCCGAGGCCACGGTCAGGGTCGGCTTGCGGCTGGAGATGATGGTGTCGCCGCCGTTCATGTTCAGAAGCCCCGCCGCGTTCACCAGCGCCATCACCTCCAGCGATGCAATCGCCTCGCCCGACCACAGGTAGACCTTGGTCGGCTTGTCGCGCGGCGCCAGGCGATTGTTGATGTAGGCGACCGAGTCGCCGACCTCGCGCTGCAGCGAGTAGTTGAAGCGGAACATGCCGTTGATGTCGCCGTCCTCCATGTCCTTGCCGTAGCGCAGCCAGTCAAAGGGGTGGCTGTAGGAGTGCGACGCCACTTCCACGTTGGGCAGGGCGAAGATGTCGCGAGCGATCGCCTCCAGCTGCGGCGACAGCTTGGGCCACTTGCCGGTCGGGCCGATCTCGCCCTCGACGATCGAGACGGTGAACTTGACCGGATAGTGCCGCAGGATCTGCTCGAGAATGACCTGGCTGCAGTACTTGGTGCCCGGCATCTCGGCGCGGCTTGGGAAGCCATCGCCATCGATGTGGACGATGAGTATGCGGTGCCCGTCCTGCGTCGTCACATCGGCCGCCGGCAGGTCGGGCAGCTGCAGGGCCTGCTGGAAAAAGGCAAAGGGATTGATGATCCAGCGGTAGTCGAAGTTGACTCCCTCCTCCAGCACATAGGGGTAGGCGGCCATCCCGCCCCACCAGGTGGTGAACACCGCGTCCATGCGGGTGCCGTCCTGCGCGTCCAGGCTGAGCAGCGAGCGCGCCTTGGGGTGGGCGAGCCGCAGCGCATAGAAGGCCTTGCGGCTGACCTTGATCGGGGTCTCAAAGCCGATGACGGCGGGGTCGAAGGAGCGCAGCTTGACCGGGCTTATCTCCTGCGGCTCATCCAGGACCAAGCCAAGGCGCTGCTGCAGCCGGGAGTCGAGTGAGAAGCCGAGCTTCTCCAGCACCGCCACCTTGAGCCCGGACTCGATCTGCTCGATCAGCCAGCTGCGGTAGGTCGCTTCGTTGGGGACATGCTCATCGGTAAACCAGGTGACGATGCCAGCGTACTTTTCGGCAAGCGCGCCGCGCGGCAGCGAGCCCTGGACGTCCACATAGTCGATGGCGTAGCCCAGGTACTCCAGCGCCACCGCGGCGTGCTGGTGGACCGGCGTGTAGGCGACATCGGTGGAGCTTCCGGACTCGCGCTGCTCGACGCTGTTGTACAGGGCCAGGATGCGCCGCGGCACCGGCTCCAGGGTCCCCACTCCGAGCGAGCGGAGGGCGTGGTCGCTGACCCACGGTATAAAGCCGAGCGCCGCGATGCTGCGCGCGGTGGCGCGGGTGCGCTCGCGGTCCTCGTGCGGCACATAGTCGATCACGGTGAGCGGCAGGTGATACTGCTCGCGCGCCGCGCGCAGCTGGCCGAGCAGCCGGCTGCGGTCCGGCTCGGACACCTGGACATAGCCGCGGGTGGCCGGGTCCCAGCCCTGGTACAGCGACTCTGCGACCAGCCCGACCACCAGGGCCGAGCCTTGGGGCAGGAGCTCGAAGCCGCGGTTGATGAGCAGCTTGACCTTGGGAAAGCGGGCATGCAGCTCGCGCAGGAGCTGCAAGAGCCCCTGGACCTGCGCCGCGCCTTGCGCCGGGTTCCGCACGGCGCGCTGGTAGGAGTCCAGGTTGTCGAGGAAGAAGGCGTGAAATCCGCGCGCCCACAGCGGCGCCACGGTCTGCTCTACGAGCTTCTGTCGCCAGCCCGGGTTGGCGACGTCCATGATGACCGTATCCCACAGCGGGTTGCGACCCAGGCGAAGCCTGACATCGCTGGTGAGGGCCTGCTGCTGGCTCACTTCGCTCACGCTGACGTAGGCGAACACCTCGCTGCCGTGGCGGCGCAGCAGCGCGAGGTCGGGCGGGGTCACTGTCGCCGGCTGGACGACTACCTGCGAGAACTGGGACAGCGCCTCCACCGGCGGCTTACTCCCGTAGTAGAAGGCGATGCTCGGATCCTCTGCAGCGCCGGCCAGAGTCGGGGCCAGGGACAGGAGCCCGGCCAGGGTGCAGAGGAGCTGGAGGGTCAGTGGCGACAAGGACATCTGGTTGGCTATCCGAAATAAGCTGTGAACCCGTACGTGACCTGGGGCGACACGCGCTCGGTCTGCCTAATGACTCGCGACAGCTCTCAGGGTCGGTCGCGCGACCGCGCTCTCACGCCAATAAAGAGCAAGCGCAGTGCCACCCCCAGACGCTGCTCAGCGACGAGGATCCCCCTGAGGATAACCCCTTATGATCACTCAGGATTTTCAGGACCTGGCAGGATCTGGCAGGGCTCGGGCAAAAAAGGAAGCGGTCCTGAGCGCTTGCCTCGGAGGTGGCCCAGGGCTCCTCTGCCCGAGCCCCAGCCGCGGCCTCCAGCCGCCGGGAGGGAGGCCGAAAGAATTGCGCAGCCAGATCTCGGGGCGCAGTTTTTGCGGGATGGCGGCGGCTCGCTACCGCCCCCTCAGGCGCGGCTCCGCCACGGGGTCACGGCCAGTAACAGATAGTCTGCTGGGCGCCGCTATGGTCGCTTACGTAGGGGGAGAACTCGCGCGCTCGCGCCCTGCTGAGAGCGGCCTGCGCGGCGCGCTGGTTGGTGCAGCTGCCCACGTAGTCCTCGACGGCGATCCACAGGGGACGCCCTTGCCGACTGCGCAGGTTCAGCGCCCGCCAGGCGAGCAGCTCGGCCTCCGCATCGCCGTCGTACCGGGGCGCGTACACCTCTTCGTGGGCGATCCCATCTAGGAGTGTCGCAAACCGCACGCCGCCGGTCACTCCGGCGCGCGTCACTTCGCCGGTCGCGTTCTGCATGACGATGAGGTGCGCCGGGAACTTCTCGCGCAGCCGGCGGACCAGATCGAGTCCCCCCTGCCGGCAGGATGGCGAGCACGGACCGTTGGTCGAGCGCGCGGGGTGCTCCACGATCTCCAGGTTGTCGAGGTAGAAGCCATCGACGCGGGCAGCCAGGCGCGGCGCTACATACTCGAGCAGGAGCTGCTGGTAGCTCGGGTCGCTGGGGTCCATCCAGGTCTCATCCGGGTAGCCCTTGTAGGCGCCGCGCTGCGCCGCCCGGTTGGCGGCGCACGAGGACAGTCCCGCCGGCACCCGCGACCAGTAGGTCCGGTCGTGCTCGCACGCCCCGATGTTCAGGTAGCTGAGGACGCGGTTCTGACCGCCGGCCCGGAGCACCCGCAGCTGCTCATCGGTGAAGTTCTCGGTGCCGGGATCGGCGTCGAGGTTGATGATGCGGAAGGTGCGCGCCACCCGGGCGAGATCGCCGAGCTGCTCGGCGCTGCCGTAGAAGCTCACCCACGGGCCGGCGATCGGGAACCCGGGACCGAGCGTCGTTAGCGGCGCCGGACCAGAGCGGGCCGGCGGGGCGGCGGCGCGCGCACTCGCGGCGCGCGGGGGCTCCGCGGCAAGCGGGAGTCGCGGCTGGCAGGCCCAGCCCACAAGCGCCGCCGTCGCCAGAGCGCCGCCCAGGCGCCGCGCCAGCCCTGCCCGCGCGGCCGCGCCTGCCACCGGGCCTGGCAGGGCGCGGTCGCCCGCAGGAAGACAGAGCGCCGCGCGGCGCCGGCCGGCTCGCCAAGGCTGCATCCCATCATGGTAGCAGCAAGCCGCCGCGCCGCAGTCCCCTGGCGGCAGTAAGCTGGTCGTTTGCGACGCGCCGCCAGACACGGTCCGCGCTGCCGCGCCGCGGGGCGCATGAAGATTTATGCAACGACTTGGTTGCACTTGCCCTGAGCACCGCCTCGGCCGCGCCGGGCGCAGTCGAGCGGCCGCTGGATGACTGCCTGGGGCGCGGCGCGCCAGGCGACGGCGCGCCCGCACGTTGACAGCGCCGGACCCCTTGCCCGAGACTACGCCCGCCATGAACGGACGGTCTACACAAGAGGCGCCGGAGGCGCTGCAGGTTCGCTGTCTGGAGACGCTCGGCGAGCGCGAGCTCCAGGGGCTGTGCGAGGTGCTGATCGACTGCGTGCAGGGCGGCGCCTCGGTGAGCTTCATGCTCCCGATGACGCGCGACAAGGCCGAGCGGTTCTGGGCGAGCGCCGCGGCGAGCGTGGCGCGCGGCGAGCGGCTGGTGCTCGGCGCCTACGCCGCCGGGCAGCTCGTCGGCACGGTCACGGTCATCTTGCAGCAGCCGGAGAACCAGCCGCATCGCGCCGACCTCGCCAAGATGCTGGTGCAGCGCAGCGCGCGGAATACGGGCGTGGGCGCGGCGCTGCTCGCGGCCGCCGAGCAGGCAGCGCGGCGAGCGGGCAAGACGCTGCTCGTGCTCGACACGGTCACCGGCAGCGCCGCCGAGCGCCTTTACGTGCGGCACGGCTGGCAGCGCTGCGGCGAGATTCCTGACTACGCGCTGTGGCCGGACGGCCGCCCGTGCCCGACGACGATCTTCTACAAGTCCCTGCTGCCCTAGGCCGCGCCGCGCCGCTTGGTCGGCGCTCTATCCATCCTGACTAGCTAGGCGGGTCCCAGAGGTCGCTCTCGACATTGGGAGAGGTCACCGCGGGGGCCGGACTCTGCTCGGTGGGCTGGGGGGCGGCCGGCGCGGCCGGGGGCGGGCCGGGCGGCGGGGTCGCCGGCGCGAGCTGGCTCGGCGGCGGCGGCGGCGGGGCGGGCTCGGCGACCGGCGCCGGTCGCGGCGGCTCGGCCTTGTGGAAGGCCTGGACCGGGATGTACAGGTTCATCATCGCGATGTGGCTGTCATACAGCCCGGTGTCGCGCCGGTTCACCAGGAAGTTGAAGTAGCCAAACTCGATGCGCACGCCGCTCGGGGCCTGGTAGAAGGGGCCGGTGAAGAAGCGGTTCTGATCGAAGCCGCTCGCCCACAGCGTGGTCTCGTTGAGGTTGATTAGGACCTCATCCCAGACCGCCCAGCCCCAGGGCGCGTGCTGGCCGAAGAAGAAGCCGGCGCGGCCAAAGATGCGCAGGCGCTCGCCGACGCCGTCGTTGCCGTCGCGGAAGCGCTGCTCCAGGCGGATGCGGCCCTGCAGGGCCACGGTCTTTACCTTCTCGGTGACGATGAACTGCTCCCAGATGCGGTGCTCGTAGCGATTGGAGTCGGGAGTGTTGGCCGTGAGGCTGGGGATGAAGGCGTAGCCGCCCCAGAAGGTCAGCCCGTGCCCGATGTCGTAGCCGAGCCCGGGTCGGAAGATGGCCAGGAAGTTGGAGCCCCAGGCCCGCTCGTGCAGATCGAGCCACAGCTGGAAGCCGTGGGTCTTGTTCGGCTTTTTGAAGTCCACCCACAGCCACTGGCTGAGCCAGGAGCCGGCATCGTCGGCGTGGGCCGCCGGGACGTGCGCCACCGAGCCGAGCAGCGCGCCGCAGAGAATCTGTCGCAATAAATTTCGCCGGGCCATGAGCACTCCATTTCGAGGTCGAGATAAAAAAGAAAGTAGCTTTGCCGCCCGGTCGGCTCGGCGCAGGCAGAGGACATAGTCCGCTGGCACAGAGGGGCCCACCGGAGCTATGTAGCAGTGCTTTGGCTGATACCAGTGCCGGGAGGGCTTCTGACTATCAAATCATAGAATGGTCTTGCTGAACAGACTTGAGGCGCTGCGGCTGCGCGGCGCTCGCGGCGCTTTGGACGAGCTTGCTCGCGCCCGCGCCCTCGGCTATGGTCCGCCCATCGCTGTGTAATCAAGGGGCTCGTGCCCGAAGGAACTTGCCGATGACTGCCTCTCCAGGACTTGAACTTGACAGCTTTTTCCTCCGTGAGCTGCAGACCGTAAACGAGGATGTTCGACGGATAGCCGCGCTCGCCACCTTCAACCGGCTCCGCCCGAGCAACGACGTCACCGTCGAAGAGTTCCTGACCAGCCTGCAGGCCCACGCGGACCTCTGGGCGGTCGTCGGCTCGCTCGGCATCGTCGAGTTCGCCCAGGCGCTCACCGGCGGCGGTCAGCCGGCGGCCGCGAGCGCGTCCGAGACTGAGCGGCGCACCCGCCTCACCGAGGGCCAGAAGGCCGGACTGAAGGAGGCGATTGTGCGGGTGCTGGCGGCGCATCCGCCGGGGATGAGCCGCACCGAGGTCACCGCCGCCGTCGTCGCCGCCGCGCTGACCCCCGCCGGCATCAAGGCCGAAGACCTGCCGATCAAAGTCCGCCAGCCGCTGCACGAGCTGGTGGCCGCGGGCCAGATCCACACGGTGGGCGAGAAGCGCCTGATGAAATATTTGGCCGGACCACCAAACCAAGCCAAGTAGTCCCGCCTGAGCTTTTGGCGGAGCGGGCTTCTGTCCCGCTCCCGCTTCCCACTGCCCGCTCCCAGCTCATTGCTCTGCCTGACGACTGGCGCCCGCTTGCTGGATCGCCTTGGCCTCTGCCTGCTCCGAGGTCCGCGCAGGGTCGCTCAAAGGCGTGACAGAACTTGTCTTTTGCAGTGCCAACAGGTATCTGGTCCTGCCCTGAAGTTCCGAGCCCCGGCAGCCGCCTGGGTACGCGACATGCAGGGAGCTCCTGCTTTCGGATTCCCCGACAAAAGGTCCCGCTTATGAAGAACTTAGTCAGTGCCCGTCTGTTCATCTTCCTGACCACCGTGACCGCGGCCGCCTGTGGCGACGCTGCCGACCTCGCGACCGAGGACGAGCCCCAGCTCGCCGAGCCCTACCAGGCCGCCACCGCGCCCAACCCGACCTTCAAGAACGTCCGCGAGCGGGTGTTCACCTCGTGCGGCGGCTTCCCCGCCTGCCATCGTCGCGGCCCGTTCGCCGGGGCGCTGAACCTGACCGACGAGCTGGCCTACTCCAACCTGGTCGGCGTCGCTGCCGATATCGCCCCCGATAAAATGCGGGTCGTCCCCGGCGATCCGACGAGCAGCTTCCTGTACCAGAAGCTGATCAACACCCAGGGCCCCGAAGAGGGCCTGGCCATGCCCAAGAGCGAAGGCGGCGTCTGGAAGAAGCTTACCTCGACTCAGCTGTCGCTGGTCAAGCGCTGGATTGCCGCCGGCGCCCCGAACAACTGAGCGCGGCAGCCCAGGCTGGGCGCGTCCGGAGCAGGCGGCACCCAGTGTGCGACCCCGGCGCCGATCGCCCCCGCCGCGCCGGCAGTCGTGAGCGCGCCCGCCGCCGCGCAGAATCTGCACCTGCCACGCAGCGACGCGCAGAATCTGCGGACTTGCCCCGCGCACGCCCGGACAGCGGCCGGGATTGACCCGCACGGCCTGCGCCCGGGCCCTACCCGCGCGGTGCTTGGCAAGGCTTGTGCACGTTTTTCGCCCACGAGGTGCCCATGATCATGCTCACCCCTGCTGAGGAGCTCGGGCTCAGCGGACACCACATAGACAGTCGGGTGCGGCGGGCGGCGGCGCGCCTGCCGCCGGCGCAGCTGCGCGAGCTGGCGCAGCGGGTCGCCGCGGCGGCGGGTCAGCACCGCCTGCTGTACGTGCGCGACGGCCTGCTCGAGGCAGTGCGCATCCTGCTCTGCCCGCTGGTGCTTCTGCCCGACCAGCAGGCGTACCTGAACCACGTCTCGCTGACGCTGCTCGGGGCCCTCAAGCGGCTGCCGGACCTGTACCTGGCCGACCCCGCGGTGCGCGCCATCCTCCCCTTCAGCGACGAGGAACAGGCCTGGCTGGGCGCCAGCTGGACGGCGGGCCACCGCGAGCACAACCCGGTGTTTGGCCGCCTGGACGCAGTGGTCCAGTTCACCACCCCCCACTGGAAGGAGTCGCTGCACTTCCTGGAGCCCAACCTCAACGGCGTCGGCGGCATCCACTACGCCCCGGCGGTGAGCGACATCATCGCCGAGCTGGTCGTGCCGGCCCTGCGCGCCGTCGACCCGCAGCTTGCGCTGGCGCCGGGGGTCGACGAGCGAGGGCTGTTCATGCAGGCCGTGCTCGGCCACCTCTCGGCGATCGGCCGCCAGGGTCGCCGGCTGTGCCTGGTCGAGCCGGTGGACGCCGACAGCGGCCCCGATGAGCAGGCGGCGATGGTCGAGTACTATAAGCGCGTCTACGAGCTCGACGTCCTGCACGCCGACCCGCGCGAGCTGTCCCTGGTCGGCGACGAGGTCTACTGCCGCGGGGTGCTGGTCGATCTGGCCTACCGCGACTACTCGATCCGCGACCTCGCGGCGCTGGAAAAGGAGCTTGGCCAGCCGCTGCTGGCGATGCGCGCGCTGTTCCGCCAGAACCGGATCATCTCGTCGGTGGCCGGCGAGTTCGATCACAAGAGCTGCTGGGAGCTCCTGACCGACGACGAGCTGGCCCGGCGCCACTTCAGCGCCGAGGAGCGCCAGCTGTTTGCCCGCCACGTCCTGTGGACGCGGCTCATCCGCGACTGCCGCACCAGCCTGCCGGGCGGTGGCTCGGGGGACCTTGGCGAGTACGTGCGCCGGCAGCGGGAGTCGCTGGTGCTCAAGCCGAACTGCGACTACGGCGGGCACGGCGTGCTGCTCGGGCCGGCGTGCACCCAGGCGGCGTGGGAGGACGCCCTGGCGGAGGCGCTGCGCGCCCCCGGGCAGTGGGTGGTGCAGCGGCTGTCCGACCTGCCGGTCCACGAGTTTCCGGTGATCGCCGCCGACGGAGCGGTCAGCTTCGAGCCCTTCTACGTGGTCATGGGCCTGGCGCCCACCGAGGACGGGCTGGGGATCCTCTGTCGCGCCTCGCAGAAGCAGGTGGTAAACGTCGCCCAGCGCGGCGGCCTGGTGGCGATGCTGCTGGCCGGCGCTGTCCCGCCCCTGCACAGCCCCGCGGCGCCCCCGCCCGAGGTCCCGCCCGCCGGGCCGGCGCCGCCGCGCCAGACGCCCGCCGCCGCGCTGTGGCAGGAGCTGCGGCAGCGGCTCGCCGAGCTGCACGACCTGGACACCGCGCTCGGCGTGCTCGGCTGGGATGAGGAGACCTACGCCCCCGAGGGCGCCCGGCCCGCCCGCGGCCG
Organism: Polyangia bacterium; assembly: GCA_044222245.1. GTDB lineage: Bacteria > Myxococcota_A > Polyangia > Palsa-1104 > JAEUJZ01 > CALFML01. The sequence continues at coordinate 64,402 of JBGANQ010000019.1, forward strand.
CCAGACGGCGACGCTGGAGTCGCTGCGCCAGCGCCTGCTCGGCGAGCCGGCGCTCGGCGATCTGCTGGCCAGCCTGACCGCCATCACGGCGGCCGACAGCGAGGAGGCGATCCTGCTCCGCCGCCTGAGCCACCGGCGCGCCGTGGCGCTGCGCATCCCCGACTCGCTGGTGCGGGCGCTGGCCACTGCCCGCTCGCGCGCCACCGCGGCCTGGGAGCACGCGCGGCTTGACGGCGACTACCAGGCGATGCGCGGGCCGCTGGCCGAGGTGCTGCAGCTGACCCGCGAGCGCGCCGCGGCGCTGTCGAGCGACCTCTCGCCCTACGACGCGCTCCTTGATGAGTACGAGACGGGTCTGCGCGCCGCGCCGCTTTTGGCCCTGCTGCGCGAGCTGACGACGCAGCTGGCGCCGCTGCGCCAGGCGATCGCCGAGCGGCCGCCGCCCGACGACAGCTTCCTGCGCCGGCTCCCCTTTGACGAGTCCGCGCAGTGGCAGCTGCAGCTGCTGGTGGTGCGCGACCTCGGCTTTGACGAGTCGCGCGGTCGCCTCGATCGCTCCTCGCACCCCTTTACCCTGGCGTGCAGCGAGCATGACATCCGCCTGACCACCAGCCTCAGCGAGCGCGAGCCGCTGCGCGGCCTCTACTCGACGCTGCACGAGCTCGGCCACGGCCTCTACGACCAGGGCTTCGCCCCCCACCACTACCACAGCGGCCTCGCCGAGGCGCCAAGCATGAGCGTGCACGAGTCCCAGGCCCGCCTGTGGGAAAATCACGTCGGGCGCAGCCGCGGCTTCTACGCCCGCTACCAGCCGGTGCTGGCGGCGCTGTTTCCCCGCCAGCTCGCCGGCGTGACGGCAGAGCAGCTGTACCGCGCCGCGTGCCGGGTGCGCCCCAGCCTGTCCCGCATCACCGCCGACGAGCTGACCTACGACGTGCATGTGCTGTGGCGCTGCGAGCTGGAGGCGGCGCTGCTCAGCGGCGACCTCGGGGTGGCCGACCTGCCCGCGGCGTGGGCCGAGCAGGTGCAGCGCTACCTCGGCCTGGCGGCCGGTGAGCCGGGCTGCCTGCAGGACGTGCACTGGCCGCAGGGGATGTTCGGCTTCTTTCCCATGTACTCGCTGGGCAACATCTACGCCGCGGCGCTGGTGGCGGCCTTCGCGCGCAGCGATGAGCCGGGGGAGGCGGCGCGGCAGCGCGGCGAGTATGCACCGCTGCTCGCCTGGCTGCGGCGACGCATCCACAGCCGCGGCCACCTTTTGGATGCACCGGCGCTCATCGCCGAGGCGACCGGCCAGCCGGTGAGCGCAGCGCCGCTGGTCGACTACCTGACCCGCAAGTATCGCGAGCTGTACGCCCTGGCCTGAGACCGCCGCGGACGGCGGCCAAACCATCACCTAGGAGGCCCTGCGCCATGATCGTAGTCACTGGACCCACCGGCAACACCGGACGCCAAGTTGTAGAGGGTCTGCGGCAGCGCAACCTTGCCTTCCGCGCCATGGTGCGCAGCGAGGAGCGCGCCCAGCAGCTCACCGCCGAGGGCATCCCCGCCGTGCTCGCCGATTTCACCCGCCCCGAGACCCTGGTCCGCGCCCTGACCGGAGCGACCACTGCCTTCCTCGTCTGCACCCCCGATGCGCGGCTGGCCCGCTGCGAGCAGAACTTCATCCGCGCCGCCCAGCAGGCCGGCGTCTCGTACATCGTCAAGTGCGGCGCCCACAGCGCCGCGCACGACTCTAAGAGTCCCAACCTGCGCATGCACGCCGAGGTCGAGGATGCGCTGCGCGAGTCCGGCCTGCGCTACACCGTCATCCGGCCGCACGGCTTCATGCAGACCTTCTTCTGGATGTCGGCCCCGCTCATCTACGGACCGGGCATCCTCAGCTTCCCGGCCGGCGATGGGGCGATTCCGCTTATCGACGTGCGCGACGTGGGAGCGGCGCTGCTCAAGGCACTGCTCGAGCCGGGCCTCTCCGGTCGCGCCTACGACCTGACCGGACCGCAGGCGCTGACGCCGCAGCAGATGGCCGCCGAGCTGTCGCGCGCCCTGGGCCGTCCCATCCAGTATGTAGAGTCGCGGCTGGAAGACCTCGACGCCACCATGCGGCAGCTGGGCGTTCCCGATGCGCCGCGCGAGCATGTGCTATGGGTCTTTGCCGAGCAGCGTGCCGGCCGCCTGAATTACACCAGCCGCGATCACGAAGCGCTGGGCCTTCCCCTGCGCAGCTTCGCCGAGTTCGCGGCTGATATGGTCGCCGGTCGCACCGGCGTCGCGCTCTCGGACTTCTCGCACTAGCCGGCTGAAGATTTTTCTGCCCGATTAAAGCGCTTGCAGCTTCAGGCAGATCGCGACCTCCTGCTGGCGGACGAGCAGGCTCTTGATGACGCCCGCCGGCAGCGCCGGATGCGCCTTGAGAAACGCCGTGGTCCGGGCGATGAGACTGGGATCGCAGGCCGGCGGGTACATCACCTCGCTCATCCGCTGCAGGTACATGTTGTCCTCGCCCTTGCCCGAAAGCGCGACGAGCTCGGTGAAGTAAGGCTCGGTGAGCGGCTGCACCAGCGGCTCTTGCCCGGGGACCGCGAACTGCTCCATCGCCTCGCGCAGGTCCCCGGTGGCGAACTTGTTGTCGGCGGCATCGGGGGCGCTGCGGGTGATGCGCTGGAACCACTTGTGCTTGAGCGCGCCGTCGGGCAGCTGCGCCTCGGCGCCAAAGGCAGCCTTGCGTCCCTCATCGGTCGCGTCGCGCGCAAGCTCGGCGGCGATGAGCTCCTTGGCGTTGGCGGCGCCGAGCCGCGCCAGCGCCTGCACGACCCCCCAGCGCCGATCCTGGTTGAGCGGCAGCCCGGCGATAGCGCTCTCGCCGCGCAAGAGGCCCTGGAGCCAGCTCGTCGCCGCCGGGGTGACCGCCGCGGCCAGGTAAGCCTTATAGTAAAGGAGCTGGCGATCGCTACCCGCGGGCGAGCCGTCAAGCTGCGCCTTGGTGAAGGCCTCCAGCCGGGCCTGCACGGCGGCGCGGCGGGCCGGCGCGAGGTACCTTATGACCTCCCGGCTCAGCGGGCGCAGGACGTCGGTCAAGATCTGCGGATCCTGCTCGCCGGCGAGCTGCTGGATGACGGTCTCGATGTAGGCCGCCGGGGCGATGCGCGCGTCGCGGAGCATGCCGTAGAGGGTCCCCCACATCATCTGCCGGGTCAGCCGATCCGCGACTCGCCCAAGGCCTGTCCGCAGGGTGCCCAGACTGACCGGGTCGAGCTCTACCTTCACGTAGTCCTGGTCCCCCTGGTTAGGAAACACCAGCGCCGGGCACGGCTTGCCAAGCGCCGCTGCGACCGCCGTCTCGGCCCCCGCGTAGGTCGCCGCCACCGTCGACTCCAGGCTGAGCGCGCCGTCCGGGCGCAGCGCATAAAAGCCGATCTCGGTGCGGTGCGAGCGCAGCACCGGATACTCCGCCGGCGCCGACTGCTCGAGCGCGAAGCGGGAGAGCTTGCCTCCCGTGCACTCCCAGCGGGCGCGCACCGTGTTCAGGCCCGCGCTCTGCAGCCACTGCTTCTGCCACTGGCCCAGCTCGACCCCCGAGGCTTGCGCCAGGGCGGCGATGAAGTCTTCGAGCGTGGTGTTCTTATAGGCGTACTTGGCAAAGTACTCCTTCAGCCCGGCGCGGAACTTGTCGGCGCCCAGGTAGTAGCGCAGCTGCTTGAGCACCGAGGCCCCCTTGCCATAGGTGATGCCGTCGAAGATCGAGCGCGCGGCATCGGTATCGGCGACCGCCAGCTCGATGGGGTGGGTGGTGACCAGCTGATCTTCGCGGTAGGCCCAGCGCTTCTCGCCCGAGTAAAAGTGCGGCCAGCCCTCCTCCCGGTACTGGGTCGCCTCGGCCACCGCGAGCGTCTCCATGAGCGCGGCGAAGCTCTCGTTGAGCCACAGTCCGTTCCACCACTTCATCGTCACCAGATCGCCAAACCACATGTGCGCGATCTCGTGGGTGATGATCGCCGCCCGCTGGACGTAGGCCGCCGGCGGCTGCTTGGAGCGGAACACGGTGCCGCGCTCGCCGATCGTGATCCCGGCCAGGTTCTCGGTGGCGCCGGCGGGGAAGTCGGGCACGACGATCAGATCGAGCTTCTTGTAGGGATAGGGCAGCGAGAACTCGGCTTCAAAAAACTGCAGCGCCTGCGCGGCGACCTTCAGCCACAGCTCCGGCTCGACATAGGAAACTACCGACTGGCGGACGAGCAGCCGCAGCGGCGTCCGCCCGGCCTGGCCGCTCCAGATCTTGAACGGTCCGGCGGCCAGCGTCAGCACGTACGTGCTCAGCGCCGGCGTCGGCGGGAAGTGCCAGCGCCGGGTGCCGGCGCGCTCGCTGGGCCGCTCGGCCGGGCTGCTGGAGATCACCTCCCAGTCCTTGGGCGCCTGGACGGTGAGCTCGATCGGCGCCTTGAGGTCGGGCTGATCGAAGCAGGGAAAGACCAGGTGCGCGTAGTACGCCTCAAAGTGGTTGAAGTGATAAAGCTTGCCGTCCGCTACATCTTTGAAGCGGTGCAGGCCGTTGCCATTGCGGACGTAAGGGCGGCTGTAGGCGATGACCAGCCGGTTGCCGCGCGGCAAGAGCTCGCCCGGCGAAAGTGTAATGCGCTCGCCATCGTAGCGCGCCCGCAGCTGCGCCGGAGTCTGCGCCACCCCGTTTAGCTGCAGCGTCCGGATCGTCGCCCCCGCGAGCTCGACGAACAGGCCGCGACCGTCGGCGCCCGGCTTGAGATCGAAGGATATCGTGGTCGTCCCGGCAAACTCCTCCTGCGCCGGATCGAGGCTCAGCTCGAGCTTGTAGGCGAGCCCGGCGAGCTGGCGGGCGCGCAGCTCGGCCTCGGCCTGGGTGAGGCTGGCGGCGCGGGCAGGCGGGGCGAGGACGGCGCAGGTGAGGGCGGCAGCGATTACGCTACAGGCGGCAAGCTTTTTCATGGAGCAGAGATTGGGCGAGCCGCGCCCAAGAAGCAAGACTGTGCGGCCGCGCTACCATCGGCGGATTTATTGGGCAGACCGTCGCGATGGAGCCGCGCCAGCGCGGGCAGCGCGGGCGGGAAGTGAGCTGCTTACGGAGCCGGCGCGACCGGAGGCGCTGCTTTGGCGGGGCCGGCCTTGGCCTTGGGCGCAGCAGGCGCCTTGCCCGGGCTTGCTGCCGGCGCCACCGCCTTCTTCACCGCCGCCTTGGCGGGAGCGGAAGCCGGTGGCGGACTCGCCGCCGGGGCCGCAGGCTTTGCCGGGGCCGCAGGCTTTGCCGGGGCCGCAGGCTTTGCCGGGGCCGCAGGCTTTGCCGGGGCCGCAGGCTTTGCCGGGGTCGCAGGCTTTGCCGGGGCCGCAGGCTTTGCCGGGGCCGCAGGCGGGGCCGGGGTCGCAGGCGGGGCCGGGGCCGCAGGCTGGGGCGGATCGACGATGCGGAACTCGACCCGGCGATTGAACTCGCGCACCTTGGCCTGCTCCTGCTTGCTCAGGTTCTTGTCTATCGCCACCGCGCCATAGCCCTTGCCGTACAGGCGCTCCGCCGCCACGCCGTGCGCCGTCAGCCACAGCACCACGCTCTGCGAGCGCCGCTCGGTGAGATCCTGGTTCCACTTCGCGTCGCCCGTGTCATCGGCAAAGCCGGCCACCTCGACCTTCTTGATCGCCGGCGTCACGGTCAAGGTGTGCGCCACCGATGCCAGCAGCGCGTTGCTGCGCACGTCGATGTCGGCCTTGTTGAGCTTGAAGTAGACCTTCTTGTAGATCTTGATCAGACCGCCCTGGATCTCGACCAGACCCGGGCAGCCGTTCTTCTTGGGATTGGGATCCGGCGCCCCCGGCTTGTCCGGACAGGCATCGACCGCATCGGGCACCGTGTCGCCATCGCGGTCGGGAGCCGGGCAGCCCAGGCGCTGCGGATCCGGCTGCAGACCTTGCGGCACGTCCTTGCACTGGTCGACGCTGTTGAGCACTCCGTCATTGTCGTTGTCGCGATCCGGGCAGCCCTTGAGCAGCGGGTCGGGATTGGGGCCGGCGGGCACCTCGACGCACTGGTCCTCGTTGTCGAACACGCCATCGCCGTCCTTGTCGGTCAGCGGGCAGCCCTTGCGCGCCGGATCCGGACGCGGTCCGGCCGGCGTCTCGACGCACTGGTCCTCATTGTCAAACACGCCATCGCCGTCTTTGTCGAGCAGCGGGCAGCCCTTGCGCGCCGGGTCGGGGTTTGGTCCCTGGGGCAGCTCGACGCACTGATCTTCGGCATCGATCACCCCATCGCGATCGCGGTCCGGCGGCGGCGGACAGCCGTTCTTGGCCGGATCGGCTGAGGCCGGGCCCGCCTCATCGGGACAGGCGTCGACCTTATCGGGGATTCCGTCGCGGTCGCGATCGGCGAGCTTGGACCCCGCGCTGCGAATCGGCGCATAGGCCAGGCGCAGCAGCGCCCGGACATCCGGCGTACCCGGCTCGCGCAGCGCGCCCAGACCCACCGCGGCGCCAATCTGCACCTGGTTGACGATTTTGTAATGGGCGCCCACCAGCGCTTCCAGGCTGGTGTAGTTGCGACCAAAGGCCTGGCCGTTGGTGACTATCGTGTTTAAGCGGACTTCCGGACCGATGGCAAAGTGCGGCGTCGCGTAGGCAATCGCGGCGCCGAACTGCACCGAGTGGTCCGTGACATTGCCCTCAGGACCAAAGCTGGCGCTAAGCCTGGCATTGGGGCGATACAGAAACGCGCCGACGAATGACCACCGTACGTGATGACTGAGACCGCCGAGCACGAGCTTGGGCAGCACTCGAGTATCCAGATCGCTCGCCGTGCTGGGCAGCGAGTCGACAAACGAGCGCAGCGGCAGCCACACCGTGGCGCCGAGGCTGATCGAGAACGGACTCTCATCGGGCTGCCCGTAAAGACGGACTATCAGCGATGCGCTGGGATCGCGAATCGACGCCCCATCGATAGGAGCGACGCCCACCGCCGGATCGCCACTCTCAAGCAGAGTCAGCGGAATCGACACCGCGATGTTCACCCGGTCCAGAAACGAGCCCGCCAGATCCAGGCTGCCGATGAGCTGATGGGCGACGATCGAGCTGGTGGTAGAGAACTGCCCGCTGCGATCGCTGGTCGCGTACAGGAGCGGATTGTGCGCGTAGTCGAGCGTAATTCCGGCGGCGAAAAAGCGCGTCTTGGAGAACCACGGATGGTCCACCATGAACGACCACTCGCCAGCGGGAGTGGGCTGGTAGCGGTTGATATCGAAGCCCTGGTTTTGGGCGCGGGCGCTGGGAGCGTTCAGCAGGAGCGCTCCAAGGATTCCGCCCAGGGCGAGCATTCTGGCAGTGGTCACGGTGGCCTCCGTGTGGATTTGAGAAGGGAGTTACTCACAACCGCGTAAAGACCGTCGCTTGCTACTCGGTTGTGAAGTCCCCCACAGCCCGCGTTGATCTTGAGCGTGCCTGCCACTGCGTCCACCGCGCCGTGTATGCCAAGCACCTTTGCAGCTTCGCATAAAGACGAATCAATTTGAACCGATAAAGCTGCGCGGCGTAACTAAAAGTCGCCTGTAGGTACTTTCGGCAGCTGTAGCTGCGGCTGCCGAGCGGGCCTATTGTTCACGCCACCTGAACCGTAGGCCGCGCCGGGGGCGCCCGGGGCCGGGGCGATGCGTTATTAAAAAACTGTAGCTTCATTGTCTGATATATTTTGGCGACCCGGGATCTCTTTCGTCTCGTGCAGCGGCTCGCAGAGCAGCTGGGGGCCGTGAAGAGACGTGGACATTCTTATGGACCAAGGGGGAGCCTTAATGAGCTGCCGAAATAAGCACTTGCGGACTGGAATCTCGTGGCTGTCGCTGTCGACCTTGTCGCTGTCTGCAGCTATGGCCCTGGCAGTGGCTCTGGCCCCGAGCCAAGCCGCGGCGGCGCCGCTATATTCCAACGGCGGACTTAATCCTAGAGCGACCAGCAAGAGCGGCGTCGCCGCCCCTTCCGGCAGCTTCTGGAGCGAGGTCCAGAACGACGCGGGCAACACCACCGAAGCCAATAACATCATTGGCTCGGCCGTGACCTCGGGGGCGCAGCATCTCGCCGATGACTTTACCGTGCCCGCCGGCGCGACCTGGACCATCAACTCCATCGACGTTTACGGCTATCAGATCAGCGCCGCGGCATCCCCCTCCCCTTTTACCGCCTGTAACATTCAGATCTGGAATGGCCGCCCCGGGGATCCGGGCGCCGCGGTCATCGCCGGTGATCTGACCACCAATCGGCTGGCGGCATCGATCGACACCAACATCTTCCGCATCAGCAACAGTACGGTGCCGGCTCCGGGCACCGCCCCGGTTACGACCCGCCGGATCTGGCGAAACCATGCAGTCTTTTCCACGCCCATCGTGCTCACGGCCGGCACCTACTGGATAGAGTGGCAGACTACGGTCACAGGGGGCGGAGCCCACTTTGCTCCCTCGGTCACCATCGAGGGGTCGCGCGGCTCGGCGGCCTGGAACTCCCGCCAGCTCAACGTGGCCGCGAGCACCTGGCTAAGCAATATAGATGGCGGCAATCCGGCCACGGCGCCGGACGTGCCGATCGACCTGCCCTTTGATATCAACCTGGTCGTCTGTGGCGACGGCTACAAAGATAACTCCGAGGCCTGCGACGACGGCAACAAGGTAAACGGCGACGGCTGCGACAATAACTGTACGGTCAGCGCCTGCGGCAACGGCATCACCGCCGGTACCGAGGCCTGCGACGACGGCAATAAGACCAACGGCGACGGCTGTGACAACAACTGCACGCTCACCGCCTGCGGCAACGGCATCATCACCGGCACCGAGGTCTGCGACGACGGCAATAAGACCAACGGCGACGGCTGCGACAACAACTGCACCGTCACCGCCTGCGGCAACGGCATCACCACCGGCACCGAGGCCTGCGACGATGGCAACAAGACCAACGGCGATGGCTGCGACAACAACTGCACGGTCAGCGGCTGCGGCAACGGCGTGGTCACCGGCACCGAGGTCTGCGACGACGGCAACATGACCAACGGCGACGGCTGTGATAACAACTGCACGCTCACCGCCTGCGGCAACGGCATCAAGACCGGCACCGAGGTCTGCGACGACGGCAACATGACCAACGGCGACGGCTGCGACAACAACTGCACCGCCACCGCCTGCGGCAACGGCATCAAGACCGGCACCGAGGCCTGCGACGACGGCAACATGACCAACGGCGACGGCTGCGACAACAACTGCACCGTCACTGCCTGCGGCAACGGCATCGTCACCACTGGCGAGGCCTGCGACGACGGCAACATGACCAACGGCGACGGCTGCGACAACAACTGCACCGCCACCGCCTGCGGCAACGGCATCAAGACCGGCACCGAGGCCTGCGATGACGGCAACCAGGTAAACGGCGATGGCTGCGACAACAACTGCACCGCCACCGCCTGCGGCAACGGCATCAAGACCGGCACCGAGGTCTGCGATGACGGCAACGCCGTAAACGGCGACGGCTGCGACAACAACTGCACCCCCACCGGCTGCGGCAACGGCATCGTCACCGGCGCCGAGGTCTGCGACGACGGCAACCAGGTAAACGGCGACGGCTGCGACAACAACTGCATCCGCACCGGCTGCGGCAACGGCATCGTCACCACCGGCGAGGCCTGCGATGACGGCAATACCGTAAGCGGCGACGGCTGCGACAACAACTGCACCCCCACCGGCTGCGGCAACGGCGTGCTCACCCTGGGCGAGGGCTGCGACGACGGCAACCGCACCAACGGCGACGGCTGCGACAACAACTGCGTGACCACCGGCTGCGGCAACGGCGTGACCACCGACCCCGAGGTCTGCGATGACGGCAACACCGTAAGCGGCGACGGCTGCGACAACAACTGCCGGGTCACCGCGTGCGGCAACGGCGCGATCAGCAGCGGCGAGGAGTGCGACGACGGCAATCAGGGCGATGGCGACGGCTGCGACAGCAACTGCAAGCTCACCGCGTGCGGCAACGGCATCCAGACTGGTGACGAGCAGTGCGATGACGGCAACACGATCGGCGGCGACGGCTGCAGTGCCATGTGCACGCGGGAGGCGCTGACCGGCGGCGGCGTGAGCTGCCAGTACGGGCACGGCCGGACCGAGCTCGGAGTCGGGGCGCTGTGGATGATGCTGGCGGCCCTTGGGGCCTTCTGCTTGCGGCGCCGGCAGCGCCGCACTGCGTAGGTCCAAGCCCGCGGCTGGCGCTGCTCCTACGGCGCCAGCCTCCTTGGCTGCTCACCTGGTAAAAGTGTCAGTTGTCGTCTGCGAAGTAGAATCGTACTGTCCCCCAAGGGGTCAGCCTGAATCATCACTGTCCTGCCTGAGTCTACTGCCACCAAGCTTCAGCTCATCCACGGCCCGGCTGAGCAGCGCGATGAGCTCGCGCTGGGTGGCCTTGGGCAGGCGCGCCGTCCCGGCGGCAAACTCCGCCGCGCGCACCGCCTGCAGCGCGCCGAGCAGCCGCCGGGCCCGGGGCGTCACCGCGAGGGTCCGGCGCCGCCGATCCGCTGGGTCCTCGGCTCGCTTCAAAAGCTGAAGCCGGACAAGCCGCTCAATCATCTGACTCACCGCTGGCAAAGAGAGGCCCAGCTGCGCCGCCAGGGTGCTCGGGGTGCTATCGGGGTCAGCCAGGGCGTAATGAAGGAGGATCGCCTGGCTGCCAGTGACCGACGCCGCCGCCAGAAAGGACAGCGCGCGTCCGCGCGCAGGCGATATCTGGCCTATAAACGCCTCCAGCAGGGCGCCAAGCCTCTGGTTTTCAGCCATCGGTCCTCTTTCCTGAGTATGGGTCGGGTCCGGAACTTATCGTCAGAAATTTAATGGCGACACATGATTAATTGGCATGAACTATTTTACAGGAATAACCATTTTCGGACTCGGGATCCTGGTCGCGCTACGGCCAGCTTGGACCCGTCTACAGTTCGTCTATAGTGCGTCTACAGTACGTTCAAGGTGCGACTAATCACACAAATGCTCTTTGAAACGAGCTCTAAACGTACTATCCTATACATGGCCTGCTCTGGACAGATATTAGGTCCACTGCGCGGGGGGGCTGCGCAGACCTGAGCTTAGGTATTTTCATGCGCACAGCAGGAATAACAAGATGAAATCCATTGCGAAAAATAATGTGCAAATCAAAGGTGCCGGGCAGAAGCCGATGCTGTTCGCGCACGGCTTTGGCTGCGATCAGACCGCCTGGCGCCTGGTCGCGCCAGAGTTCGAGGCCGACTACCGAGTCATCTTGTTTGACCAGGTGGGCGCCGGCGGCTCTGAGGTGTCGGCCTACAACCGGACCAAGTACGGGACACTCAACGGCTATGCCGACGATCTGCTCGACATCTGCCGCGAGCTCGACCTGCGCGACGTGGTGTTTGTCGGCCACTCGGTGAGCGCGATGATCGGCGTGCTGGCTGCGATCAAAGAGCCAGAGCGCTTCGATCGCCTGGTCCTGGTCGCTCCCTCGCCGCGCTATATCCACGACACCGACTACGTAGGCGGCTTCACCCGCGCCGACATCGAGGGGCTGCTGGAGCTTTTGGACAGCAACCACATGGCCTGGTCGAGCATGATCGCGCCGACGATCATGGGCAACGCCGACCGGCCGGAGCTTGGGGCCGAGCTCACCGCCAGCTTCTGCCGCACCAACCCCGAGGTCGCCCGCCACTTTGCCCGCGTCACCTTCCTTTCCGACAACCGCGCCGACCTGCCCAAGCTGCGCCGTCCGTCGCTCATCCTGCAGTGCACAGAGGACGCGATCGCGCCGCGCGCGGTGGGCGAGTATCTGCACCGCCACCTGGCCAACAGCCAGCTCGTCCAGCTGCAAGCCACCGGACACTGCCCCAACCTGAGCGCCCCCCAAGAGACCGCCGCCGCGATTCGCGCCTTCCTGCGGGTGCAAACTCAGGTGTGATGATGGGGGCGGGCAGCGAAGAGAGCCTCGTCGAGCTATACGAGGAAGCTCCCTGCGGTTATGTAGTTACGGCACCTGATGGCGCGATCCTGCGCGTGAACCGGACCCTGCTCGACTGGAGCGGCTACACGGCGGCCGACCTCGCCGCGGGCAAGCGGTTCCACGCCCTGCTTACGGTGCCCGGGGCGCTGCTCTACGAGACGCACTGCGTCCCCCTGCTGCGCCTGCGCGGCTATGTCGGCGAGATCGCCCTTGATCTGGTCTGCCAGGACGGCAAGCTCCTCCCCGTGCTCTTGAGCATCGGGCTTAAGAAAGATGGGCATGGTGCACCGGCGACCCTGCGCATCGTCATCTTCAACGCGCCGCGGCGCCGCGAGTATGAGCGCGAGCTGCTGGCGGCGCGCCTGCAGGCCGAGGAAGCCGCCGAGCAGGTGCGCGTGCACCGCGAGCTGGCCGAGCGCAAGCTGGCCGAGCAGGAGCTGCTGCTGCAGTCCGTGGCGCGCATGGCGGCGGGCAACCTCGAGGCGCCGGTGCCCATGCAGCCCGACAGCTCGCTGGCGCCGCTCGCCCACGGGCTGGACCGCATGCGCCAGGACTTCCTGCGCCAGATCCGCGAGCTGGAGGAGCGCAACGCCGAGATCCAAGAGCTCAACCGCGAGCTGCGGCGCCAGATCGAGCAGCGCTCGAGCGTGTTCGCCGACACCATGATGGCCCTGGGAGGCGACAGCCCGGCCGAGCTGCAGGCGCTGTTCGGCAGCGGCATGGTGCTCGCCGGTCGCTATCGGGTGGACTCGCTGCTCGGGCAGGGGGCGATGGGAACGGTCTATCGGGTCGAGCGGCTCTCGGACGGGCGCCCGCTGGCGGCCAAGGTGCTCAACATCAAGCCGGACTATCGCGCCATGGCGCGGTTTGCCCGCGAAGCCCAGCTGCTCGCCCGGCTGCACCACCCCAACCTCATCGACATCGTCGACATTGATGTCACCAAAGAGCGCGTCGCCTACATCGTCATGGAGCTGGCGCCCGGCCAGAGCCTGGCCGAGCTCAGCGCCCGCTACGGCGAGGTCGGCTTCATGCTGCCGGTGCTGCACCAGATCCTCGACGCGCTGGTGGCGGTCCACGCGGCCGGGATCGTCCATCGCGACGTCAAGCCGGGCAACGTGCTCATCGCGCTGGATGGCGACGGCACGCGGGCCACGGCCAAGCTGGTCGACTTCGGGGTGTCGCGGCTGCTCGACACGGCGCAAGACTCTGATCCGGCCTACCTGGCGCGCGCCAGCGACCTGAGTGAGCCGCCGGCGCTCCCCACCGCTGGACTGAGCGTCACCCAGGACGGCCCGCGGCTGCCGGCGGCGAGCGCGAGCCAGAAGGAAGCTGAGCTGGACGACCGCCTGACCGTGGACGGCCGCACCCGCTCGACCGACCTCGCCCGCGCGCTCACCGAGCTGGCGCCGCCGCTCCAGCGGCTCGATTCGCCGGCGCAGAAGGGGCGCAGCACGCCCGCTCCCGACCTGACCCAGGCGGGGGCGCTGCTGGGAACGCCGCTTTACATGGCTCCCGAGCTCGCCGGCGGAGCCCGCGGCGCGCGCCTGCCCTCGGACATCTTCAGCTTCGGGGTGATGGCCTACGAGGTCTTGACCGGATCGCTGCCCTTTTCTCAGCCGCCGCCGCTGCTTGGCATGTACGGAAATGGCGAGCTCCCCTTCGAGCCGCTCGACCGCCGCTGTCCCAGCCTGCCGTCAGCCACGGTGCGCGCGCTGGAGGCCTGCCTCGCCTTCAACCCGCTGCACCGGCCCACCGCTTCCGAGCTGCTGCTGACCCTGGGCGACTGCCTGCTGCAGCGCCGGAGCCGCCCAAGCTCACGCAGCGGCGGCAGCTTCTGAGCCGATTGACACCGCCGGTACGCCGCTCGACCTGGGCTTCACCCGGGGCGGCAGCGCGGCGCGGCTTCAGCCGGTAAGCTGCGCCGCATCTTCTGCGGTGTCGACGTCGAGCGCGCCGTCCGGCCAGTCGAGCGCGGTCACCGCCGGCGCGCTGCGCAGCACCTGCCGCGCCCCCTGCTCGCCGCGCAGCGCCAGCAGGGCCGGGAACTCGCTGCGCGTGAACACCGCCGGCACCCCCACCACACCCGCGTAGCGCGAGCCCACAAGTCCGCCCGTGCTGCGGTAGGCGGCGAGCAGCTGCTCCAGGTGCGCCGTGGTCACCCGCGGCTGATCCCCCACCAGCAGCAGCGCCGCGTCGCCCCCCGGGCGATTCACCAAGTCGATCGCCCGGGTCAGATCCGCACAATGTGCGAATTAGGAATCGGGGCGACGGAAGAAAGAGGATGGACTGCACAGAATGACCGTGAGCGAATCTGCCGCAGTGAGCTGCGGAGTCACAACCACCGGCCCTTGGGAATTCTCTAGTTGGGAATCTGCGAAAAGTTACTCCCGTTGGTGCTGCGCAGCACGACGCCGCCCAGCCCTACGGCGTACAGCTCGAGCTGCGCGGCCTTGTTGGTCCCCCAGATCGCCTGCAGGTTTGCCGTGACCGCGCCCGTGTCAATGGTCACCGGAAGGCAGGTAATCGGCGTGCTGCAGCGCATGAGGGTGCCGCCATCACCGACCACCCAGGCATCGCTCTGCGACGCCGCCCAGACGCCGTTTAGCGGCTTGCCGACCGTCCCGCTCGTGGGCGTGCTCAGCGCGGACAGGCCGATGCGCTGGCTGACGACGCCGCCGGCACCGCTGCTACCGACCGCCCAGTAGCTCTGGTCATCGGCAGAGAAGTGCACCGCGTTATAGGTGGTCTGGGAGTCGATGGTCATCTGCATCCAAGAAGTGCCCATCAGCTCAAAGATGACTCCGTTGTCGCCGACCGCCGCCACCGTCACCGAGCTGGTCACCACCCCTAAATCCGGGCCGGTGGTCATCATCACCTTGCTCACCCCCGAGACCGCGCGCAGCGGCCGCCCCTGCAGCATGAACTGCAGCATTGGATCGGGAGGGGTATAAAGCCCGCCGCCGCTGAGTCCCATGAGCACGCCGTCGCGCGCAGCGCCGAGGTCCGCCGCTCGCGAGCCGACTACGTAGCCCATCGTCGGCATGGTCTCCATGATGTAGATCCCGCTCCACGCCACATTGGGGTAGCTGCTCGGCAGGGCGACCTCCTGGCCGGCGGGGCCCAGCTGAAAGACGATGCCGCCGTCCTTTACGCCGGTGAAGGTGCGGGCCGCCAGGTTGTACACCAGGCCGCGGACCTTCTGCGGCGGCATCTCGCTGGTCTTGTAGAAGGAGGTCTTGGTGTTTCCCGCCAGGGCGAAGACCTGCGACTTGGCGGTGCCCAGATAGAGCCGCGGGCTGAGGTCGGTGGCCAGGGCGACGCTGTAATAGTCCTCTGCCGGCGCCGGATAGTTGGACAGATCGGCCCCGTACAGATCCGCGTTGGCCAGATCCGCCAGCGGATAGATGGACATGTCGGCGCCCGGCGTCCCGGGAGTGCAGGCCGAGTCGCCGACGTCACAGCGGGCGGTCCATCGCCACAGTGAGTCACAAGCGGTCAGAGACAAGACACCCAGCAAGGCCGCGATGTGACGCATGTGCTTTTACTCCTGATCGTTAAATAAAATACGAGTCTCAGAACTGTCCGCGCAGGCTCAGCCGGAGGCCAGCGCCGTCGCCGCCCACCGCGACCTGCACCGGCCGGCGCGGTCCGGGCACCGCAAGCAGCACCGCGCCGCCGATCGCCACCGCCAGCCCAACGCCGACAAAGGCGCCGCCGGGAGCCAGCGAGTAAAGCCGCATCGGACTGCCATTTACATCCACTACGTTGCCATCCACCGCCAGCCCGGAGATCCCGTACGCTCCCAGCAGCGCGCCCACTCCGATCAAGGATGCGCCGGTCGCGACGCGCCAGATCGGCCGCGGTCCGCGCTCCGCAATCGCTGGCGGCGGCGGCGGCGGCGGCGGTGGCGGCGGCGGCTTCACCACGGCAACTGGCGGTGGCGGCGGCGGCGGCGGCGCCCCTTCCGGGGTGAGGGTGACCCGCGCGCTCGCCTTCTTGCCGTCTTCCACCTGGAGGTGCTGGCGCACCAGCGTGTACCCCGAGAGCTTGAGCGTCACATCGTAGGCGCCGACGAACGCAGTGCGCACGTAGGGAGTCTGGCCGAGCCGCCGGTCGGTCAGCAGCACATCGGCGCCCGGCGGATCGGTGAGCACCTCCAGCGTCCCCTTGGGTCGCGCCGCGCCCGCCTGCAGCAGCGCCGTGGTGGCCTCACCGAGCGCCGCGCTCGCCTGTTCGGTGGTGCAGCGCTCGCAGCGCTTCTCGGCCGTCGCGGCGTAGTCGCCGGTCGGGGTGTCGACGAGCGCGAGCTTCAGCGTCCAGTCGCCGTGCACCGGATCGCCGCTGGCCTCGACGCTGCTGGTGAGCGTCGAGCCGGCCTCGTTCATGGTCGCCAGCTGCTCCAGACACTGCAGCTGGTCCAGGCAGTCGCTGACCCGCGGCGCCTGGGCCAACGCGACGCCCTTGCTGACCGCGGACAGCTTCTGCTTGGCGACACTCTGCTCGACCGCCTTGGTGAGCAGCTTCTGCGCCTCGCCCGGCACTCCCTTCCAGCTCGGCACCCAGACCACCGCAGGCACCACCCGCGCCACCACGGCGTCGGAGCTCAAGTTGAACCGCAGCTCCGAGGTCCGCCCCGGCAGCACCCGCACCGGCCCCTCCAGGCGCCGCCCGCTGACCTCCAGGGTCACTTTGTGCTCGCCGCTCACCAGGAGCAGCGGCAGCGGCAGCGGCAGGATTCCCACCACGCGGTCATCGACGAAGACCAGCGACCCGCGCTCGCCCACCACCAGCACCTCGCCGCTGGCCGGGCGCGGCTGATCGACGATCTTGTCGGCCTCGGCGCGCGCGGTCGCGTCCTCGCTGCTCGCCTGGTCGGCGAGAAACCGCCGCATCAGATCCTGCGCCGCCACCGTCTTGCCGGTATTCCACGCCACCTGACCCAGCAGATAAAGAGTCCGCCCATCGGGGGCCAGGCGATAGGACTCGACCAGGGCGTCGCTCGCCGCGCCAAAGTCCTTCTTGGCCAGCGCGGCGCTGCCCTGCGCCCGCAGCGCCTCGGCGCGGGCGGCCGGATCATCCTTGCCGCGCCTGGCCTTGGGGGCCCCCTTGGCGGACCGACCTGCCGGCTCACCAGCGGCCAGGACGGCGCCGCCCAGGGTCACTGCGACCGCCGCGCCTAGCAGCCCGGCGCGGGCTCGACTTCGGATAGTTGCTCGCAGACCGCGCATCAGTGACACTCCCCAAGCTGAATCGTCTCGCCGGCGCGCACGCTGACCACCTGCGACTTGCCATCCACGGTGAAGGTGTAGGGCCCGCCGGGCTCAAGCCAGGTCGTTATCTCCTTGCACGCGGCGCCGCTGCCCTTGGGCCGCACCACCGCGCCAAGCTTCTTGCCAAGCTGGCTGCGCGCCTGCTCCACCGCGGCGAGCAGATCGCCCCGCCCCTTCAGGCGGCGCCCGGCCTTCTGCGCCTTCTCATACTCGGACATCGCCTCGGCGGCGTCGCCGCGCTGCTCGTAGATCTGGCCGATGTGCAGCGGCAGCTCGGTCGAGATCGCGGCGCACGCGAGGTCATACTTGCGCTTCTTTTCACAGTCGCGCGCCGCCTTGTCCATCTGCTTGAGCGCCGTCGTGTAGTCCTTGCGCGCGAAGGCCTCAAGGCCGGCGTGGGCCAGCTTCTCGATCGGCGACTCGGGCAGGCGCAGGGTCACGGTCTGGCCAGCGGTGGCGCTAAACTCCTGCTTGCCGCCGAGCGACTCCAGGCGGTGGGGTCCGGCGGCCAGTGAGACCGGCTGCTTGCCCGCCACCAGCCACCCCTTGCCATCGAGCTGAAACGCCGCGCCGACCGGCTCGACGAGCAGCAGCGCCGTCGCCCCCGCGGCCGGCGCTGCGGCCGGGGCCGGCGCCGGCTCGGGGCTCGCATCGGGACGGGTCGCGCCACCATCCGCCGCAGCGGGCGGCGGCGCCCCGGCATCGGGCGGTGAGTCGGCCGCCGGCGGTGGCGTCGGGCGCACCAGGGGATGCTCGCGCCGCAGCTCGGGCTTGAGCAGCGCCGGGCCGGGCGGCGGGAGTGTCCCGAAGCGCAACAGGAGGACGGTGGCGCGGAAGCGGATCCCGGCGTCGGGGTCCTGCTGGAGGTGACGCAGGATCGCAGCGCCGCCGGGCAGCCCCGGCTCCTTGCCGCTGGCCGGCAGCGCCGGGAGGTCCGCCGCCACCTCGGCGACCAGGCGACGCACCAGCCGCTCCGGATCCCGCGCCGCCTCTTGCAAGAGCGCCGCCGCCACCTCGACCGGCAGCTTGCCGAGCGCCTCCACCGCTTCCAGCCGGGCCTCGACGCGCGGGCTGGTGAGCAGCTCGGTCACGTCGCCGGGCAGCTCGGCCGGCTGCCCGAGCTTGCGTAGCAGACCATAGGCGGCCAGGCCATCGGCACCGCCGCGGCGCAGCGCCTCGCGCAGGATGTCGCCGCCGCGGCCGTCGCCGCGCTCGGCCAGGCGCGACGCCGCCAGCAGCCGCACCGCTGGATCTTCATCGGTCAGCGCCTGGGTGAGCGCGTCCGGATCGCCGTCGTGCTCGCGCACGTAGAGCCGCCGCAGCTCGCGGTCGGCGGAGGTCTGGAAGCCGTGCAGCGGCGCGCGCTGGCTCTCATCGCCCAGCTTGTAAAGCACGGTGCGGGCGAGCAGCTGCTCGCGCGGCGACGCCGCCGCCAGCGTGTCCTTGAGCCAGCCGGCCAGCTCAGCCGGCAGATCGCGCATGCCCTGCTTCTGCAGCGCCCGCCCGACCCGCAGCAGCGTCTGCAGGGTCTCCTCGCGGACGCCGCTGTCAGGGTCAAACAGCATGACGCGCAGCGAGGCCAGCACCTCCCGCGTCGCTGGGCGCCGCCACAGCGCCTTGACGGTGCCGCGGCGCACCCGCACGTCCGGGTCCTTGAGCAGCGGCAGCAGCAGCTGCGTCGCGCGATCGCCCGGGGCATCACCGAGCACCGCCACCGCGGACTGGCGCACCAGCCAGTTGCCGTCGCGCAGCGCCCCCTGCGCCCAGGCCAGGCTCTGCTCGGACATCACGCCCGGCGCCGCCGCGGCCAGCTGCAGCACCGCGGTCGCCGCGGCGCGCCGCAGCCGCGCCGCGACCTGCGACTCCAGCCGCGGCCGCAGGAGCAGCAGATCGGCCAGCTGGCCGCCCAGGCCCAGCCCCTCGATGGCCAGCTGCTGCTCCGGCTCGGTGGCGCTGCCGGCGGCGAGCACCCGGCGAAACAGCGGCGCCCCCACCGGCTCCTCCGGTGAGGCGAGCAGCCGCGCCGCCAGCAGCTGATCCGGTCCGGGACGCCCGGCCAGCTCGGCCAGCGCGTCGTGGCCGCGCTCATCGCCGATCTGGGCCAGCCGGCGCGCGACCAGCAGCCGGCGCTGCGGCTTGTCGGCGCTGCTCAGGCGGACCGCCAGCTGCTTGCGCGCCGAGCCCTCCCCCGCCTGCGCCAGCCGGGTCAGGATGTCCACCGCCACCTCGTCGGGCGGCGCCTTATGTTCAAGGAACTCGCTGAGCACCGCGGCCGCCTTGCGGTCGCCCTTTTCACACAGGAGATAAGCGGCGCGGAAGCGGCCCTGCTCGTCGCGGCCGTCGAGCATCTGGCGCAGCTGGCGCGGCCCCTCATCATCGCCGAGCACGTCCAGCGCCGCCGCCGCCGCCGCCCGCACGCTCGCCTCGCTGCTGCGCCCGAGCAGCTCCTTGAGCGCCGGCGTCGCCGCGCGGTCGCCAAGCTGGCCGAGCGCGTCGGCCGCCTGCGCCTGCACCTGCGGCTCGCGATCGGCGAGCAGCGGCTCGATGGCCGACCGCTGGCTCACATCGCGCGCCTTGCCCAGCCCCTCCACCGCCTGCTGCCGCACCGCCGGCTCGGGGGCCTGCAGCTGCTCCTTGAGCACGGCCACCGCGCGCCCGCGCAGCTCGTCCACGACCTGACTGGGCACGCTGACGACGCCGCCGCGCCCCTGCTGCCACTTCTGCACGCCCAGCACCCCCACCGCCAACAGCAGCCCGAGCACCCCGAGCAGCGCCGCCAGCAGCTGCCAGCGCCGCGGCCGCAGCATCACCTGGGTGGTGATGCTCGCCCGCCCCAGGACGCCGCCGGCCAGGCCCTGCAGCTGCGCCGTGGGAACCTCCTCGGGAGCCATCACCGCTAGCTCGCCCACCAGCACCGCCGCGACCTCTTCGAGCGACCGGTAGCGCTGCTCGGGCTGCTTGGCCATCATGCGCATCACCAGGGCCTCGATCGCCTCGGGAATCTTGCCCGCCGGATGGACCTTGCGCGGCGAGGGAATCGGCGCGCTCATGTGCTGCACGAGGATGTTGGTCGTGCTCGTCGGGTGGTCGTAGGGAACCTTGCCGGTCAGCATCTCGAACAGGATGCAGCCGAGGGCGTACTGGTCGGTCCGCTGATCGATCTCCTTGTCGTCGGCCTGCTCGGGCGACATGTAGTGCGGGGTGCCCAGCACCACGCCGTCCTGGGTGTGGCGGGCGCTGAGATCCGGCAGCTCGGTGGACGGGCGCTCATCGGCAGCGCCGGCTGGCGGGCTCGCCGGCGCAGTGTCCGCCGCGGCAGGCGCTGACCCCGGCCGGGCCGCCACCACCGCGTTCACCGCCGTCACCGCCGCCGACCCGCGCGCCGCCACCGCGATCCCGAAGTCGACGATCTTGACGAAGTCCTTCTGCCCCTCGCGCCGCGGCCGCCCCTCGGGCCCGTCAGCGCCGCCAGTCCCCTCGGGACCGACGGCGCGACCGGCGCTGTGCTGGCTATGATCAATCAGGAAGATGTTGTCGGGCTTGAGGTCCCGATGAACAATCCCGCGCGCATGCACCGCCTGCAGGCCCTGGGTGATCTGCAGCGCGATCCGGCACGCCCGCACCGGATCCAGCGGGCCGCCGCGCAGCACCCGGGCCAGCGTCGGTCCCTGTAGGAACTCCATCACCAGATACGAGCGGCCGTCGGACAGGACGCCGAAATCGCTGATGTACACGGTGTGCGGGTGGCGGATCGCCGAGGCCACCTTGGCCTCTTGCAGGAAGCGCTTCTGCGCCGTGCTGTCCTGCGGCCGCAAGAGGACCTTCACCGCGACCGGGCTCTCAAGGACGATGTGGCGGGCCTTGTAGACTACGCCCATGCCGCCGGCGGACAGCCGCTCTTTGATCTCGTACCGCTCCCCGAGCACCAGGCCGACCAGGTCCACCGGCACGCCGGGCCGTCGCGGGGCCGCGGCGGCCGGACCTGGCCCGGCCGGCTGGGTGGCGGCGAGCTGGGGCTCACCGATAGCCAGCGGCAGCGGAGCGGTGTCGGGCAGCTGCCCCGCGAGCGGCTGGGTCGATGCCCGCGGCGCCGGCTGCTCTACCGTCACTGCCAGCTGCGAGGCTGGCTGCTCTACCGTCACCGCCAGCTGCGCGGCCGGCTGCTCTACCGTCACTGCCAGCTGCGCGGCCGGCGGCTCTGCCATCGCTGGCGTCGCTGCCGGCGCGGGCGTCTCGATGGTGGCGGCCCCCGCGCTGCCGGGGCAGAGGTGCTCCTGGTCGAGCGGATGCAGGGCGCCGCAGCGCGCGCATCGCCTAGACAGCACCGTGGCAATCGGATCGGTGGCCATGGAGATCCAGGTAGTATACCCAACTAATCACGGTAAAATCTGTAGGCCATACAACTGCCTGCCCAAGGGCACTAAATGCCACGGCTCGCTGCGGCCTCGGGCAACGGGGCCTTGAGGCGGGACCGCCATCCCAGCCGCTTATCTCGCCTGGTCGTCGCGGGTCGGGCGCGGCGCACCGTCGCGGGCAGGCGGGCCCCTGTTACCCGACCTTCAGGACTTCTCTTCGATCATCCAGCGGACGCCCAGCCGCGCAAACAGCTCGCGCGAGCGGTCCAAGTGGTGCAGCGCCGTCGCTTCGGGGAGCGCCGCTCGCAGCGCGGCGGTAGTGCCCGAGAGGCCGAGGCGCCCGAGCGCCTCGTGCGCCTCGGCCTCGTCGTACGGCATCTGGAGCTGTTGCGCCTCGGCGAGCGACCGGCGCAGGCAGCGCAGTGCCGCCACCTCGTCCCCCCGCTGCTCGTGCAAGATGCCCTGCCAGCGGGCTGCCGCCGGCCGCGCGGTGATGTTGGCGCGGGCGTAGCGGCCAAGCCGCCGCACCAGCTGCGGCAGGGCAGCGGCGAGCTGCGGGTCGACTTCGCTCTGCTGCATCTCCCAGATCACCTCCAGCAGCACGCGGAAGCAGACCAGGATGCCCGGCACCGCCAGCTTGGCCCGGCTCAAGGTGAGCAGCGCCGGCCCCAATAGCGCCGCCGAGCGGGTGCGGTCGCCGCGCCGCAGCAGCAGCTGGGCGCGCAGGGCATCGACGGCGCAGCGCGCCACCTGATCCTGCGCCTCGGCCGCGTGGATGGACGCCTCGGCCAGATCGAGCCGCGCCTGCCCGAGCTCGCCCAGGCGCAGCCGCACCATCGCGTTGATGGTCTGCGCCCAGGTGAGCTGCTGCACGTTCTGACCGGCGCGAGCGAGCCGCTCGATCTCGGTCCCATCGCGCAGGGCGGTGGCGAAGTCGCCCAGGTGCAGGCTCGCCATGCGGCGCACAAGGAGGCTGAACATGCGCAGCGGATCGTCGCGCAGGCGGGCCGCCCCGGCGATCGCCAGCTCACTCTCGTGCAGCGCCGCCCGCAGCTCGCCGGCGCCGACGTAGGTGAGGGCGCGCACCCGGTGCAGCTCCAGCTCGGCGCGCGGCTCGGGCTGCGCGCCGCGGCGCAGCAGGGTCTCGGCGCGGGCGAAGTAGGCGGCGGCGCCGCGGCGCAGCGGCGTCATCGACAGCAGCAGCGCCAGGCCGCTGTAGCCGAACACCTGCCGCTCGACGGCGCCGACATCGTCCGCGGCGTTGGTGCTGCCGAGCAGGCAGTAGACCAGCTGCAGCTGCTCCAGCGAGTAGAAGCTCGCCTCACAGACCAGCGCCAGGAGCTCGGCCTCTTCCCGGCGGGCGCCCGGGTCGGCGGGCGGGCGCAGCGGGCGACCCGGCGGCCGCAGCAGCCGCCGCACCTGCCCGGCGAGCTGCCCGACGATGCCGGCGACCAGTCCCAGGGTCGGCGGCGGCAGCGCGCGACCGAGCGCCTGCAGCCCGAGCTGACACTCCCGGGCGCACGCCGCGGTCCGCCCGAGCCCGGCCAGCGACTGCGCCAGCAGCCGGTGGGTGTGCGCCGCCTGCTCACGCGACACCGTGACCCGCAGCAGGAGCTCGGTGGCGTGCTGCAGGATCTGCGCCGCCTCCACCAGCGCCCCGCGCCGCAGCGCATGCTCGCCGGCGCGGATGCCATAGTAAAGGGCGCGGGCCGGCACCCCGGCCAGGTCGAAGTGGTAGGCCAGCGCCGCTGCCTGCAGCCCGGCCTCGCCGTAGACCTGCTCGATGGCGGTCGCCACCCTCTGGTGCAGGCGCTGGGTCTCGGCCGGCGCCAGCTCGCCGAGCAGCGCCTCGCGCAGCTTATCGTGGGTGAACCGCCAGCGCTCCTCGTGCACCTCCAGCACGCCGGCCTCGGCGCAGCGGGTGAGGAAGGTCTCGGGCTCGGGGCACAGCCGGGCGAGCAAGGCGAGATCGAGCTGCCGCCCGGCCACCGCCGCCAGCTCCAGCGCCGGGCGCTCGGTCGGCGGCACGCGGCTGAGCCGCCGCTGCAGCAGCGCCCGCACGCCGACCGGCAGCGCCTGCAGCCGGGCCGAGGTCGCCCCAGCGGCGCGGTCGGCCGCGTCCTCGGCCAGGGCGCGCGTCGCCTCGATAAGGAACAGGGCGTTGCCCTCCGAGTCGCGCAGCAGCCGGCGCTGCAGCTCGGGGTCGTGGCCGCTCGGGCCGAGCACCGCGGTCGCCAGCGCCGCCACCGCCTCGGCGCTCAGCCGGCGCACGGTGTGCAGCTGGCTGCCGGGCAGCTCGCGCACGAGCTCGGGGCGCTCGTCATCGCGGTAGCTGGCGACGATGAGCAGCGGCAGATGGTGCAGGTGCGGCTGGATCCGCTGCAGCAGCGTGATGGTCTCGGTCGCTGCCCAGTGCAGATCCTCAAGGAGGAGCACGGTCGGCACGCACACCGCCAACAGGACCGCCTCGACCGCCGCCAGCAGGCGCTGCTGCGCCGCCTGCGAGTCGAGCACTGGCGCATCGGGAATCGGCCGCTGCAGCAGCGCCGGCAGATCCGGCACCAGGTCCTTGAGCACGGCGGCGCTGTCGTCATCGAGCTCGACCCCCAGGCTGAGCAGCCGCAGCACCTCGGTCAGCTCGTGCAGGGGGCTGCCGCCTTCGCTGACCGCCTGGCCGCGCACCACCTGCGCCCCCTCGACCAGGGCGAGCGTGCGCAGCTCGTCGAGCAGCCGCGACTTGCCGACTCCGCTCTCGCCCCCCAGAAGGAGCAGGCTGCCGTGCCCGCGGTGCGCCTGACCGAGGAGCTGGTGCAGCTGAGCGAGCTCGGCGCTGCGACCGACCAGCGGCGCCGCCGCCAGCAGGCTCTCATGCGCCGAGGCGAGCACGCCGCGCAAGGTCACGCCGCTTTGGGTCGACAGGGTCTGCGCGACCTGCTCGGCGCTCTGGAAGCGGGTCTGCGGGTCGCGGTGCAGCAGGCGCAGCACCACCTCGCGCAGGGCGGCGGGCAGCCGGGCGCCGTTCAGCGGGCGCGGTGGCGACGGCGGCGACGACGGCGACGGCAGAGCGTCCGCCGCCGCCCAGCGCGGCCGGTTGAGCAGCGGTCGGATGTGCATGGGCAGAGTGTCGATGCCGCTTGTGCCCAGCACTTCCCCGAGGAACTGGGCGGCGCTGTCCCGGGCAAACGGATACTCCCCGGTCAGCGTCTCCCACAGCAGCACCCCAAGGGCATACAGATCGGAAGCCGGCGTCGGCGGCTCGCCGAGCAGGAGCTCGGGCGCCATGTACTCCAGGGTCCCGGCCACATCGCGGGTGCTGGCGGCGTGCGTCGCCACGCCGAAGTCCAGGACCTTGACCCGCTCCCCGCTGCAAAGGACATTGGACGGCTTGAGATCGCGATGCAGGATGCCGTGGCGATGCAGGTACGACAGCGCCGCCAGCAGCTGCCCGACCATGACGACCTGCTCGGCCTCGGTCCGCCCGGCCGCCGCCAGCGTGAACGGCTGCGGCTCGGTGAGCAGCTCCATGGTGAAAAAGGGCGAGCCCTCGGAGTCGAAGCCGTAGTCAAGGACGCTGATGATGTTGGGATGGCGCAGGCTGGCCAGCGTCCGGAACTCATTGGCGATGGCGAAACGGCGCTGGCGCAGCAGGGCCGCTCGCTTGCTGGCCTCGGAGTCGGCGTTGACCAGGGTCGCGGCGCTGCTGCCCACCGCCGCGGATGCGGTGAGCTCCACCGTGGTCGTGTCTCTGTCGGCGCTGTCGGCGGCGGGCAGCGCGGTCTCGGAAGCAATGACGCGCTTGAGCGCGACCTGCTGCCCGCTCAGGCGGTCCAGAGTCCGGAAGACCTCCCCCATCCCGCCGGTGCCCAGCAGCTCTAGCGCTTGATAGCGTCGGGGTAAGCGCACCTGGGAGAGCGTACTGGCAGCCATGGGGAGACCCTCCGCTTGTGCCGGTTCAAACACGCCGCCGGCGCCGAGTCAACCCATTTATCTGGAGCGCAGACCGTCAGTGCCCGCGCCGCAGCCGACCGGCGGCGCGCGCAGCGACGAGCCACTTGCGCCGTCCCGGTGCCCGCGTGGTCAGCGCAGACCGACCCCGAGAGACAGGCTGATCGTGTGCAGATAATTTGCGGTGAAGCCGTCCCCAGGCCCGGTCGGATTGGACGAGGTGCCGTTGGCCCAGCCGCCCAGGTAGCGCAGGTTGACAAAGGCGTCCATGAACGGAGTGACGGTGAGGCCGGCCCGCAGCGAGGTGTCAAAGATCGCTCCTTCGACGTTGTTGTTGCCGCCGTTGGCGATCGGAATGTTGGCGTAAAATCCGTCCGCCTCAAGGCCTAGCCAGAAGCCGCTCGCAAACGTATAGCGGCCGCGCACGCGCAGGATCGGCACCGGCCCCAGGTTGTCGTTGGTCCGCCGCAGCTGACCGTCGGCCGAGGTGAAGCTGATGCGGGCGTTGCGCAGCTGCAGGCCAAGACCAATGGCCAGCTCGTACTTGGGACTGCGGAAGAAGTCGAACTGGTAGTCCAGGCGATAGAAGTCAAAGCCGTAGCGCAGATCGACCGGAGTGCCGGCGGGGAAGATCAGCTTGTCGACACTGATATCGCGCTGCAGGACTGCCTGGGTAGCGACGGTGAGCGGCTGATACAGGAAGATAATGGAGTGACGGTGCAGGAGCTCCAGCTCGGCCGACAGCCGGGCGAAGGGAAACAGGCCCCCCTGGCCGCCTTCGCGCACGTAATCGAACACGCTCCCGTCTGTGCTGTACTGAATCGTGTGGCTGACCACCGCCAGCATGCCTAGCTCGGCGGTGGCGTGGATGGCCCAGGAGCGCGCCGGATCGTTGAGGCGGAAGCGCGTCGGGATGAGGCTCGTCGGCTGATCCGCAGCCGGAGTCGGCGCCGCAGCTGCGGGGGTCGGCGCCGCAGCCGGAGCTTCCAGAGTCGGCGCCGCAGCCGGAGCGGCCGGGGGCGGCGTGACCACCGGGTCACCCTGAGCGCGCGCCGGCGCCGCCGCGGACAATGACCAGAGCAGACCAAGGGTGGCAACATGGGAGGGCTTGGCAAGTACCATGGCACTTCTGATGCCGCCGCCCTGCCGGCTGCTGCAGCTCCCGCAAGCAGGTCGGTACTACTTCCCCCGCGAGCTCTGCGCGCGGCGGAAGCCGGCGATCACCGCCTCTGCCGTAAGCCCGTACTTGCGCAGCAGATAGGGGGTCGAGCCGCCTTCGCCGAAGGTATCGCGGATGCCGACGCGGGCAAAGCCGACGTGCACGCCGGCCTCCAGCAGGGTCTCGGCGACCGCGCTGCCAAGCCCGCCGATGATGGTGTGGTTCTCGGCGGTGACGACGACACCGCAGCGCCGCCCGAGCGCGCACACGAGCTCCTCATCCAGCGGCTTGAGCGTCGGCAGGTTGACCACCGCGAGCGAGCATCCCTGGGCAGCCAGCGTCGCCGCCGCCTCCAGGGCCGCCTGGACCATCAGGCCGCAGGCGAACACCACGCCATCTGTCCCATCGCGCAGCAGCTCGCCGCGGCCGATCTGCAGCGGGACCTCGCGCTCGGGACGAAAGTCGGCGCGCTTCATGCGCAGGTAGACCGGGCCACGGTGCTCGGCCGCCGCGTGCACCGCCGCGCGCATCTGCGCGGGACCGCTCGGCTCGATGAGGGTCATGTTGGGCAGCGCGCGCAAGATCGCCAGGTCATCGATGGCCTGGTGCGACACCCCAAGCAGCGTGGTCAGGCCGGGCAGGAATCCCACCAGCTTCACGTTGGTGCGCGGGTAGGCGAGCTGCATCGCGATCTGATCGAAGGGCCGCCGCGAGGTAAAGACGCTGAAGGAGTGAAAGAACGGGATGTCGCCGCAGCGCGCCATGCCGGCGGCCACCCCGATGGCGTTGGCCTCGGCGATGCCGAGGTTGAAGAAGCGCTCGGGCAGAGCGTCGCGGAACAGATCGATCTCAGTGGAGCTTGTCAGATCAGCGCTGAGACAGACGATCTCCGGCCGCGCGCGCGCCAGCTCGAGCAGCGCCTCGCCGTAAAGGCGCGGGTAGGTGCTGCCGCTGTGAGCGCGGGTGGCGGTAAAGTCGACGCCGGTGCCGCTCATGGCTGACCTCCGAGCTCGTGCAGGGCGCGCTGAAACAGCTCGGGCGCCAGCTTCAGGTGGTGCGCGAGCTTGCCTTCGAGGAACGAGACTCCCTTGCCGGGCAGCGTGTGGGCGATGATGACCGTCGGCCGGTCGGTGAGCTCGCGGGCGCCGGCAAACGCCGCCAAGAGGGCCGCGGCGTCATTGCCATCACACTCGCGCACGGCGAAGCCGAAGGCCCGCCACTTGTCGGCGATCGGCGCCATTTTCAGCACTTGATCCGTGTCCCCTTCGACCTGCATCCGGTTCAGATCGAGCACCACGCACAGCGAAGACAGACCCAGGCTCCCGGCGGCGAGCGCGGCCTCCCAGACCTGGCCCTCCTGCAGCTCGCCATCGCCCAGGATGACATACACGCGGTAGGCGCTGCCGCGCCGCCGCCCCGACAGCGCCATGCCCACCGCGACCGACAGCCCCTGCCCGAGCGAGCCGCAGGTCGCCTCGACCAGCTTTCCCAGTCGCTCCGAGACGTTGATCTCCAGCGCCGCGCCGTCCTGGCAGTACTCGGCGAGCCGAGCGCGCGGCAACAGCCCGCGGGCGGCCAGGGTGGCGTGGAACACCGCCGAGTTGTGGGCGGTCGACAGGATGCAGCGGTCGCGCTCTGGCCACGCCGGGTCGGCGGGGTCCAGGCGCAGCTCGGCGAAGTACAGGGTGGCAAACAGCTCGGCAGCGCCCAGGCCCTGCTGCACATAGCCCTGGCCAAAGGGCGCGATCATGCGCAGCACATCCTGGCGGATGGCGCGCGTGTGCTCGGCCAGGCGGGCCAGGTCGATGGGGGCTCGCTGCGACATGATGCAGCGGAGCATCGCACTTAAGCGGCGGCCGCGGCAAGCCGTGCCGGCGCCCGGCCTCGGCTTACGGCGCTGCCGCCACGCCGGCCTGGTTGAGGATCAGGGCGGCCATGCGCTCCAGAGCAGCCGGGTAGCCCTGAGCATCGCAGAGGTCGGCCTCCAGGTGGACCTTGAACTGCTGGATGAGCTTGGAGAGCCGCAGCTGTGGGGCGCCCGGGTAGGTCGAGATCACGCCACTGCACGGCGCGCTTAGGCGATTGAGTCCATCAGAGCCGGCACCGCCGCCCGCCATGGTCGCGACGGACAGCTGCCCGCCCTGTTCCAGCGCCGGCAGCGTCCAGATGCCGCCGAGAAAGATCCGGTTTGCCGGCCGCAGCTTGGTGAAGAAGTCGACGTAGGTCTGCACCGGCTCAAGCAGGCTGTCAGCGCGCTCGCGGCAGCCGTGCTTGTCGCCGGCGGCGTCGAGCGGCTCGTCGCAGACCACATCGCTGGCGAGGCAGCGGAAGTCGGGGTTGAAGCAGCCCGGCAGGGCGTTCTGGCTGGGCAGGGGGCAGTTGAACGACAGCGGAGAGAACTCCTTGCGCCGCGCCGGCTGGATCGAGCAGTCGTCTTCATCGGTCATGAAGATGACGGCGACCAGTGAGTCCGGGCGCAGAAAGCCGATATTTTCGGGCCGGTGGCCATCCAGCGCCCGCCGCGCCGCCTCAAGCTGGCCCTCAATGCCGCAGCCGCTGTCGCCGAGCACCGCCAGGCAGCCGAAGGCGTGCTGCGGCCCGAGATCGACCTTTACGTCGGGCGGATCGATCCGCAGATCAAAGGGAACGTTGGTGACCAGGCCGGACTTAGCGATGAAGCGGCCGCCGTTGAACGGCAAGAAAGTCGGATCGGGACAGGCCAGCTGGCATAGCGCGAGCGACTCTGGGCTCAGCCCCGGGCGGCTCGTACACGGGGTCGCCTGCAGGACGCCATCGTCGCCAGCGAAGGTGTCGCAGCTCGGACTGCCGCCGCCCCACTGCTGATCGACTGCGACATCGGTGCCGATGTCCGAGGTCACGATGCCGATGTTGTAGCTAACGGCGATCGGGTTGGCGTCGAGCTTGCGCAGAAAGCCGCCGATGCTGGCCAAGAGGCCCTTCTGCCGCCCCACCATGGAAGACGAGTTGTCGATGACGAACAGGATGTCGAGCATCGCGGTCGAGGGAGGGGTCACGCAGCTCCCGCGCTGCGCGTCGCAGATGCTGGAGGGCGCGCAGTCGCCGTCGCGCTGGCAGGCGGGCTGGGTGTTTTCGCCGATGAAGTGGACGACCTCACAGCCCGCCGTCAGGCTCACAAGGACGAGCAGGGCGGACAGCGAGCGGCCAGGATACATAGGATGCTCCAGCGGGGCGAGAGTGCAAGCTCCGCGGCAGCGCGGGTCGCGCACCGGTCGGCGAGTGGACAGAGCTTACAAGGACTCCAAGTACGCGAGCAAGTCGGCGAGCTGCCCCGGCCCGAGCTGCGCGGTGTGTCCGTGGCTCTCCCCGCCGCCGCAGGCCGGGTCGAAGCGGGACAGCAGGGTGCCGGCGCAGCCGGTGTGCAGAAATGGAGCGCGCTCAGCGACTCCGAGCAGGGTCGGGACCTGGAAGGCCTGGCCGGTGCCGACACTCACGCTCTGGTTGCTGGTAAAGTGCGGGCCGCTGTGGCAGCTGGCGCAGCCGACGCTCCCATCGCTGAAGATCTGCCGGCCGCGCTCGACGGCCGCCGGGTCGCGGGGGCTGGCCTTGGGCAACAGCGGCTGCGCGTCCAGCCACTGCCCAAGGGAGTCTGACTGCGCCGCGGTCACCGTGGGCCCTGACATGCGGCCGTGAAAGACCGCCTGCATCAGGCTCGGAAGGTCCTTCATGTCGCCGTCCCAGTGAAACGGCGCCGTCGCCAGGATGCCGCCGCGCAGGCTCTGGGTGCGGCGCGGGCCGCTCGGCAGGGTCTCGAAGGTCCACACATGGCCGTCGTCGCCGGCCTCGGCGTGACAAGAGACGCAGGCGATAAGTCCCGGGGTGGGAGCGTGAAAGAGCCGGTGTCCCTCATTGCTGGCGTCCTCGGCGCCGGGCAAGTTGATGGCGGCGACGCCGCTGGTCGTGGTGATGAGCCGCGCCGGATTGCGCGACTGCAGCCACAGCTGCCCCTTGCCATCGAAGGCGCCGGCGACAAGCTCGCTGTCGGCGGGCTGCGGCACCAGGGCGGGGCTTGGGAACTGGCACGGATCGGCCGGCCCGAGCGCGCTCAGGCTGAGCAGGCCTACCGGCGAGCCGATCGGCGTCGCTTGCCCACCGGGAGCAATGAGGGCGAGGCTCTGGCCGTCGCGCGAGACCGCCAGATCGACAGCCAGCGGCAGCGCCGCCAGCCGCGCGCCGTTGCCGACGCTGGCCGCGCCCGCGGCGGCGCCCCGAAACAGCGTCAGCGCCGGGCTGACGATTCCCTGGGCCTTGCAGGTCCCGGCGCTGTAGCCGCCAGGCTTGGTGGAGATCATGGTGTCCACCGCCTGCTGGTGCAGCATCAGCACCTCGCCGCCTGGCAGCGCCGCCAGCCGCCACGCGGTGGTCGCCGACGCGGTGACCGTGTGGCCCTGCGGATCAAGGAGCCCGCTGGCGAACACCGCGCGCGGCTTGACCTGACCGACCAGCGCCCCGCTCGCATCGACCTCCAGCAGCTGGGCGCTGCGGAAGCGGCTTATTAATAGATGGTCGCCCTGGATCGCGACATCGCGCAGGTCGCGCTCCAGCTGCAAGCGGCGCAGGATGTCGCCGCCGCGCGCCTTCATCGTCAACAGCTCGCCGCCGGCGCAGGCGACATGGAGGTTGTCGGTCGCCGCCTCGTAGGCCATGCCGCGGGGGGCCGGACAGACCGCGCGCTGCGACACCACGGCGCCGCTGCGCGGGTCGAGCCGCACCACCTGCCCGCCCCGCCGCAGCGCGACGTGGACCAGCCCATCCTGATCCTCGATCAGGCGGCCCGGCTCGGCGCCCGCGGCAAGACGCACCCGCGCCCGCAGGGTCCGCGTGCCGAGGTCGACCAGCCACACCGCGTCGCGATCCGGATCCGCGGCGACCGCGGTCTGGTCATCACGGAGGATGAGCAGCGTCCCGCCGCTTATCGCCGGCGGCACCGCCGCCGCACCGCCCGGCGGGGGCAGCGGCGTCGGCTCTGGACCCGGCACGCTGCCCGCAGGCGCGGGCAGAAAAGAAGCGCCGCCAGCGCCGCCGCAGGCGCCGAGCGCCGTGACTGCCCCCAAAAGGCCGATGCGTCCCGCTGCCCCAAGGACGCGGAGGAAGCGGCCGACGCCGCCCTCGGCTCGCTGGCGCGCAGCCCGGTAAGAACCGTGACTCGTTGTCTTCTTGATCATCATGTACCTCTCCAATCCATCAGCGATCGTCAATCAGCAGGTCGACAAACAGACTCTCCGCAGCGGAGCGCGTAGCCTCCGCGCGCACTGCCCGCGGGGCGCTGGTTCCTGTCTTGATGTGAACTATTTGCGGCGGAAGGCGCAGCTCTGCCTTGCCGAGCAGCGCTGGCTGCCGAACAGTTTATTGGGTGGCGCGGAAGGACTCATAAGTGGCTCCGATCTGGTTTCGTCCTTCCTGTTGCCGCCCGGGCCAAAGAACTTTCACCAAATGGCCAAAAGGAGCTCCTCCGCCATGCTAGAGTCAGCGCAGCCATCGGTCGCTCGGCGGAGCGCGCGCGGTGGCCCGGGCACCGCGCGCAGCCTCCGTGGAAGATCATGCTGAACCTACTCTCGGCAGTCCTGGCAGCGAGCGCCGTGGTCATCTCTGGCTCCAGCGACTGCCCTTCGGCGGCCGCCGTGCAGGCGATCCTCAGTCAGCTCTTGCCGGGATATGAGTCGGCAGACAGCGTCTATATCAATCAGATAGGAGGGGAGCTCGCGCTGGAGCTGCACAGCGCCGTGCACGGAACGGTCTCGCACCGCCGGCTGCCCCGGCGCCACTCCTGCGCCGAGCAGGCGGCGATCGCCGCCACTGTCATCGCCGCCTGGCAGAGCGACAGCCAGAGCCTCGCGGACCCGGCTCCGCCCCCGCCTCCCGCCTTAGTCCCACCGCCGCCGCAGGTCCCGGCCGCTCCGCTGCTGCGCTATGAAGCCGGCGGCGCGGTCAGCGGCACGGTCAGCGAAGGCACGTTTACCGCCGGGGGAGTGCTCGACCTGCTGCTGCTGCCGGGCAGCCGGTGGGCGGGGGTGCGACTCGGTCTGTTCGGCGCCGGGCTGCGCGCGGTGCCGATCGGCGCCGGGCAGGCGGACTGGACGCGCGCCGGGCTGCGGCTCGGCGGCGGCTACCGCTTCCTCCTTGGAGCACGCCGGCGCTTCAGCATCGACTGCTTCGCCGACACGTCGGTGGCGGTCACCTATGTCGCCGGTCGCGGCTTCGAAAAGGTGTATGAGAGCACGGCGCTCGACCTGGCCGTCGGCGGCAGCGTACGCCTGGGGCAGCAGCTAGGTCGGGTGCGGCCTTTTGGCGAGCTGGCGCTGACCGGCTGGCTGCGACCGCAAGAGCTGCGCGCCCTCAGCGGCTCGCTGCAGACCGCCACCGTGCCGCAGATCGAGGCGTGGCTCAGCGTCGGAATCGCAGTGACGGGAGTAAAAAAACGACCGGCCGCGGTCGCGCCGTGAAAGTTAATTCGCGGCCGCGGCAACACAGGCGCTAAGAGTTGTCAGTGCCCCCCAAACAGCTGCAGGTTCACTTTGGCCCGCCCGGGTCGAGCGCCGTGGAGGCCGAGCCCGACCTCGAGCTTGGCGCGCTGTACCGCGCCCACTCCGCGCGCGTCGCCAGCTGGGCGGCGCGGCTTGGGGGGCCGCAGCTGGACGCCGAGGACATCGTCCACGAGGTGTTCCTGATCGTCTACCGCGAGCTACCGCGGTTCCGCGGCGCGGCCAAGGTGAGCACCTGGCTGTACGGCATCACCGCCAACGTCGTCCGCGACCGCCGCCGTCAAGAGCGGCGGCGCTGGCTGCGCCACCTGCTGGACGGGCGCAACCGCCGCACGCTGCAGCTGCATGTCACCACACCCGCCGAGCAGGCCGAGCGCCAGCAGACGACCGAGCTTGTCTACAAGGTGCTAAATGGCATGCAGGAAAACTACCGCAACACGCTAATCTTGTTCGAGCTGGAGGGCCACTCTGGAGAGGAGATCGCCGAGCTGACCGCGGTCAACCTGCGCACCGTATGGGTGTGGCTGCACCGGGCGCGCGCGCAGTTCCGCGAGCGGCTGGCCAAGCTGCACCCGGTGGAGTATGCAGCGGCAGCCAGAGGGAAGAACTGAGATGGCCGACACCGATCCGATCAAGCGGCGCTGGGCAGAGGACTCGCCGGAGGAACCGGCGGCCAAGCTCCTGTCCCAGGTGCTGCGGCCCACGCCATCGGCGACCCAGCTCATGCGGGTGCGGGCGCGGCTGGCCGAATCGGTGCGCGCGGCGCCGGTCGCTCCGGTCTTTCTGCGCTGGTCGCTGGTGCAGGCGGCGTTCGTCCTTTCGGTGGGCCTGCTGGCCGGCGCGCTCGGCTACTCGCGGCTGCGTCCGGCGGCACCGCGGCTGACCGGGGGTACGGCGGTGGGTGCGCCGGCGCAGCTGGCGCTGCTCGGCCCGGGCCAGGTCATCCCCGGCAGCGGCAGTGTGCCGACCCGGCTCCTCGGGGGGGCGCTGCTCATCCGCACCACCGATGCGCCGACCATTATCGAGGAGGCCCAGGCGCGCCTCACGGTCCCGCTTCACGCCCTGGTCGAGGTGGTGAGCAGCCACGGGCGGCCGACCCTCATCGCCTCCTACTTCGGGCAGGCCGTGGTGCGGTGGGCGGGCCGGGAGCAGGAGGTGCTGCTCGCCGCCGGGAGCGCGGCGACTGCCGCCGGGCTGGTGGCGCTGCCCGCCGGGCGGCTGCAGCGGGTAGCGGCATGGCTGGCCCGCCTGGAGAGCCCCGGCAACCAGCCGCTACCGCCGCTTGGCGTCGAGGTGATGGCGGCCGGGGTGCGGGCCCTCGAGGCGCCAGCGACAGAGCCAGCCGCGCCGAGCGCAGCCGAGACGAGCCCGCCGGTGGAGAAGCCGCTCCCGCCCCGACCGGGGACGCCGCCGCTGCGCAGCGCAACCCAGACCGCCGCCGCGGGCGGAGCGCCTCCGCTGCCCGGCCGCGATCCCCGCTCGCGAGTCCCGACGCCCGCGACCCCCAAGCGCGCCGGGGTGCCGCCCGCGAAGCCCGCCCCGCCCACAAGCCCGGCGCTCGCCGATGCCAAGGGCGGCGAAGAGGCGATCCTGAAGGAGTCGCAGGCCCTGGGCGCCGCCATGGCCCGCCTGCGCCAGGCCCACGATCCGGCCGGGGCGCTGGCGCTGCTCGACTCCTACCGCCAGCAGTTTCCGCACGGCCTGCTGCAGCCGGAGGCGGAGCTTTTGCGCATCACCGCGCTGCTGGGGGTAGGCAAGCGCCGCGAGGCGCTGACCGCACTCGATCAGCACCCGCTGGCCGATGACACGCCGCGCGGCATGGAGCTCCGCGTCACCCGCGGCGAGCTGCGCGCCGCGGCCGGTCGCTGCGCCGAGTCGCTCGCCGACTTCACCGCCGCGATCGCGCAGGTCCAGGGCGAGCTCCTGGAGCGCGGGCTGTATGGCCGCAGCAGCTGCCGCGCCCAGCGTGGCGACGCCGCCGGCGCCCGCGCTGACCTGACCGAGTACCTGCGCCGCTTCCCAAGCGGTCGCTTCAGCGCCGCGGCGCGCCGCACCCTGAGCCTCCCCGAAGCTCCCAAGAGCGGCCCGCCGGCAAAGTAATATTCCTAAGCGCCGCCGGGTCGCTCAGCCCCACCCGACATTGCCAAAATGACGCGCGCAGGACAGCTGCGCATGTCATTTTGCCCGCCCGCGATCAGCTGGCGCGGCTACTCGCCCAGGTACCAGCGGCGCTTCATTGCCGGACCTTCGGTGAGGCCGAACTGCTTCATCGCCCGCTCGCGCACGAGCTCCACTGCCTCCTGCGGCGAGTCGGTGATGATGATCCGCTCGACATCCGCCGGCTCAATCGTCCTGCCGCCGACCAGACCCTGGCGCATAAACTCGATAAGCGGCGTCCAGAACTTGACTCCCAACAGCACGACCGGGAAGTCCTTGATCTTGCCGGTCTGAATCAGCACGCTGACCTCGAAGATCTCATCCAGGGTACCAAGCCCCCCGGGCAGCGCGATGAAGGCGTAGGAGTACTTGACCAGCATCACCTTGCGGACAAAAAAGTGGCGGAACTCGACAAAGCGATCGAGGTACGGGTTGGGCTTCTGCTCCCTGGGCAGGGTGATGTTGCAGCCGATGGACAGGCCGCCGGCCTCCCGCGCCCCGCGGTTGGTCGCCTCCATCAGCCCCGGGCCGCCGCCGGTCATCACCGTGAAGCCGGCCCGCGCCAGGCAGGCGCCGACCTGCTGCCCGAGCTCGTAGTACTGATGCTCGACGCCGTAGCGGGCAGAGCCGAAGACGGTCACGCACGGGCCGACGAAGTGGAGCTTGCGGAAGCCGTAGATGAACTCCAAAAAGATCCCAAGGGCCAGCCGCAGCTCGAAGGGTCGCGACCGCGGACCCTGCAAGAACTGCCGCGCCGGCAGTGGACCCGGGGTCTTGCCCCACTCCTTGGCAGGGTGCGCGGGGGCAGGCGCTGCGGATGCCTCATCTTGCGCCACGGAGGGCTCCAGTCTGCATTTTGGGCAATCTAGCATGCAGCCGCGCCCAGGCCCGTGAATTCACGGCGGCCGCCGCCGCGCCAAGATTCTTAGGAGGGCCGCGCGGCCGCGGTGACGCGACCACCGACGAAAACTCCGCCGCGCGGCAAAAACCTGCGCCGGGTCGCTCCGGAGTCCCTAAAATAATGCCCACCCCGCATGCCCGCGCAAATCGCCCAGACCATCCTCGACGGCTTCGACCTGCACTACTGGCTCTTCCGCGAGTACTCGGTGAAGGCCAAGGAGCACTTTGAGCGCGGCGAGTGGGCCGCGGCCTGGGAGACCAACCTCGCCCGCCTCGAGATGTACGATCGCCGCGTCGCCGAGACGGTCGAGGCGGTGCTCACGCAGTTCCCGCACGCCCGCACCGACGAGTCGGTGTGGAAGAAGGTCAAGCGCGTCTACATCAGCCTCCTATACAACCACCTGCAGCCGGAGTGCGCCGAGACCTTCTACAACTCGGTCGCCTGCCGCGTCCTGTCGCGCGCCTACTACGACAACGCCTACATCTTCTTCCGGCCGGCGATCTCGACCGAGCACCTGGAGGGCAACGAGCCCACCTACAGGTGCTACTACCCAGCCTCCCTCGGCCTGCGCAACACCCTGTACTCGATCATCGGCAGCTTCGGGCTGAGCAGTCCGTTTGAGAACCTGCGGCGCGACCTCGGCTTTGTCCTGCGGGCGATGCGCGAGCACCGCGGGCCGCACCTGGAGCTCGATCCGAACCTGCAGATCCAGGTCTTGAGCTCTCTTTTTTATCGCAACCACTCGGCCTACATCATCGGGCGCCTGATCAACGGGACCAGCGAGTATCCGTTCGCGGTGCCGATCCGCCGCACCCCGGCCGGCGAGCTGTATCTGGACGCGCTGGTCCTGCGGCCCGAGCACATCGCCACCCTGTTCAGCCTCGCCCGCGCCTACTTCATGGTCGAGATGGAGGTCCCCTCGGCCTACGTGGCGTTCCTGCGGGGCCTTATGCCGACCAAGCCGCGGGCCGAGCTTTACACCGCGGTCGGCCTGCACAAGCAGGGCAAGACCCTCTTTTATCGCGACCTGCAAGAGCACCTCAAGCACTCCACCGACAGCTTCATCATCGCCCCCGGCACCCGCGGCATGGTGATGATGGTGTTCACCCTGCCTTCCTTCCCTTATGTCTTCAAGCTCATCCGCGACAACTTCGATCCGCCCAAAGAGACCAGCATCGAGCAGGTCAAGGCCAAGTACCTGCTGGTCAAACACCACGACCGCGTCGGGCGGATGGCCGACACCCTGGAGTACTCGGACGTCGCGCTGCCGCTTTCCCGCTTCTCACCGGCGCTGCTCGCCGAGCTGCACCGGCTGACCGCCTCCAGCCTCGAGCTCGATGGCGACAAGCTGGTCATCCGGCACCTTTACATCGAGCGCCGCATGGTGCCGCTGGATGTGTACCTCAAGGACGCCGATGAGCAGCGGCTGCGCCACGGGGTGCAGGAGTTTGGCAACGCCATCCGCGAGCTCGCCGGGGCCAACATCTTTCCCGGCGACCTTTTGACCAAGAACTTCGGCGTCACCCGCTACGGCCGCGTAGTGTTCTACGACTACGATGAGATCTGCTACCTCACCGAGTGCAACTTCCGCCGCATCCCCGCCGCCCGCAGCTACGAAGACGAGATGGCCGCCGAGCCCTTTTACTCAGTGAGCCAAAACGACGTCTTCCCCGAGCAGTTTCCCACCTTCCTGTTTCCCCCCGGCCCGGCGCGCGAGGCGTTCCTGCGCTATCACGGGGATCTGGCCGATGTGAGCTTCTGGACCGGCATGCAGGCGCGGGTGCGCGCCGGGGCGCGCGACGAGGTCTTCCCCTATACAGCGCCCGTCCGCTTCCGCAACCGCTTCGCCAGCCGCCGGGTCCAGTAGCGCGACCCGAGGCAGTCAGAGTCTGGTGGCTGACTCGGTGGCCGAGCGCGCCGTCACCGCGCTGGCCGCTCCCTCCTCGCCGCAGTGCCGCGCCGGCCCCGCCACAGCGGCAGCCTCAACCATCCGATGATCGGCCTTTGGCCGCGCCCGTGCCGAATTGCCCCGGGGTACCCTTGCAAACGCCGGCTTTCCGCAGCACGATGAGCGCATCCTAGCTCAATCGCGGGAGGTATAAATGCGCACCCATTTTATCGTTCAGTTGGCCCGCCTTGCCGCTGTCGGCGTGGTCGTCGCGGCTGGCTGCAGCCCGACGGAGCCGCCACCGGCCGTCGCACGGACCAGCAGCGCGATCACCTTCAACCTCGACACCTTCACAATCCCGTCGGGGAGCGAGGCCTTTGAGTGCTTCTACACCTCGGTGATAAGCGATGGCGAGTGGGCCGTGCCTTCTGCGTTCGGCACCCAGGCAGTGGGCGGCCACCACCTCACTGTGTACTACAATAACGGACCCGCCAAGCCGGAGGGGCACCTGCCCTGCACCGACGAGGAGATGTTGAACTGGCGGCTCGTGGCGGGGACCGGCGGCGAGGATACCAGCGGCGCCGAGGGCACCGTCACCCTTCCTGAAGGACTGTCGCTCAAGATACCCCAAGGGCGACAGATTGCCATCCAGGCCCACTACATCAATGCGACTCCCAAGGATGTCGTGGCCGACGATCACGTGACCGTCAACCTGACTGACCCGACCAAGACCACCTATGCCAACTACCTGGTCGCCAACAACGTCGACTTCATGATTCCGCAGCAGACGCTCGACTATCACACCGAGATGTCCTGCTCGGTGCCGCAGGATCTGCAGATCGTCGTCTACCTGGGTCATATGCACGAGCATGGCAAGCACTTCCAGCTCGCGCAGCTCGACGAGAAGGGCCAGGTCGCAAAGACGCTGTATGAGTACAACTGGGAGAACAACTACGTCTCCCATCCTCCGGTGACCAAGATGACGCGGGAGCAGCCGCTGCTGCTGAAAAAAGGGACCCGGCTGAAGGTCGCCTGCGACTTTGCCAACGACACCGCCAAGGCCCTGAGCTTCCCGCGGGAGATGTGCCTGGCCTTTATGTACTACTACCCTGACGCGGGTGCCCTGGACTGTCTCTAATGAGTCACGGCGGCGCTGCGGCCTAGCGTACCGGCGCCGCTGCCGGGCACAGGGACTTGACGTGCTCCCAGTCCGCCTGGTGGTGCAGGAGCTGGCAGGCAGCTTCGAGCAGCGCCAGCGCGGTCGCCGGGTAGACCTTGGCGCTGTGATCGCCGGGGTGGGCCAAAAGGAGGTGCTGGCCATCGGGGGAGAACTCGACGCTGGCGGCGTCGCGCAGGCGCAGGATGTGGACGATCTGGCCGGTCGCGAAGTCCCACACCCGCAGCGCTTGATCGGTGCTGAGCGCCGCCAGCAGGTGACCATCCCGCGAGAAGGTCAAGGCGCTCACCCCAGAGGGCGGCCCTTCGAGGATGCCCAGGTGGGTCCCTTTTTCGGGGTCGAGCAGGGTGGGATTGCGGCCGCCGATCGCCAGTACGCTGCCCACCGGCGAGTAGGCCACCGTGCCCGAGCGCCCGGCGCTGGCCGAGTTGGTCAACAGCAGCCGCCCGCTCTCGGTATCCCAGGTGCGCAGGTGCCCGAGCGCGTCAGCCGCCGCCAGCCGCTTGCCATCGGGGGAGAACACGACCTTGAGGACCAGGGCGCCGTCGAGGCCAGCCGGGGAGCGCCACAGCTCCTCCTCGGTCCGCCAGCGCCACAGGCGCACCGTGGTGTCCTGGCCGCCGCTCGCCAGGAGCTCGCCATCGGGGGAAAACGCCACTCCCAGCACGCCGAGGGTGTGGCCGCGCAGCGTCTTGACGGCGCGCTTCTCACGCCAGTTCCAGATCCAGATCGCGCGATCCTTGCCGCCGGTCGCCACCGCCAGCAGCGAGCTGATGGGAGCGAACACCACGGCGGTCACCTCGTCGGGCAGCGACAGCGTCGCCAGGAGCCGTCCGCGCTGC
The DNA here is from genome assembly GCA_044222245.1 of Polyangia bacterium. GTDB lineage: Bacteria > Myxococcota_A > Polyangia > Palsa-1104 > JAEUJZ01 > CALFML01. Next base: position 104,617 of record JBGANQ010000019.1, read on the forward strand.
GCGTCCCACACCCGCGCGGTGGCGTCGCGGCTGGCGGTGGCGATGTAGCCGCCATCGGCGGAGTACACGGCGCCCACGACCTCCTGCTCGTGACCGGCCAGGCGCAGCACATGCTGCCCGCCGTGCAGGTTCCACAGCCGGGCGCTGCCGTCGGCGCTGGCGCTGGCCAGGTGCCCGTCATCGCTGCCGAAGCTGACCGCCTCGATGCTGTCGCTGTGTCCGGCCAGGGTGTCGCGCAGCTTGCCGCTGCGGACGTCCCACAGGCGGATGACGCTCTGGCTGCCCGCAGAGGCCAGCCACCGGCTGTCGGGTGCGAAGGCGAGCTCGCTCACTGCCGTGGGATGGCCGACCAGGGTGGCGCGCAAGAGCCCCGGCTCGACGCCGGTGCGCGAGTCCCAGAGGCGGATCGTTGAGTCCCGGTCCGCAGTGGCCAGGAGCGTACTGTCCCAGCTGACCACCAAAGAGCTGATGCCGTGCGGCGACCGGATCACCCGGAAGCGGCTGTCCTTGGTGTCCCAGGCGTAGATCACCTCGCGCCCGGGGCTGGTCGCCAGGATCTGCTGGCCATCCGGGCTGTAGCCGACCCGCAGCGGACCCGGCGCGGCGTACTCCTTGGGCAGCAGCAGGGTCGAGAGCAGCTCGGCGCTGGCTGCATCGTACAGGTTCACCACGCCATCGCTCTGGCCGACCACCAGGCGGCTGCCGTCGGGTGAGAACGGGCCGGGTTGGTTCATGCTGCTCTGCCCGGGCCAGCTGGCCAGGTGCTGGCCAGTCGCAGTGTCCCATAAAGAGACGGCGGGCGCCGCCGGCTCGGCCGCCGACTCGGTGAGCACGAGCAGCCGCTTGCCGTCGGGCGAGAAGGCAGCGCCGACCGGCGCCTCTTCCAGCGTGAAGCGGTGCAGGAAGCGCAGGCTGGCCGACTCCCACAGCGCGACCGTCTTGTCCCCGCTGAGCGTCACCACCAGCTGGCCATCAGGGGAGTACTTGGCGACGCACGGCGCTGGCGCGTGCGCCGCGACCATGCGCACAAGCGCCCCGCTGCGGACGTCCCACAGCCGCACCGTGCCGTCCCAGCCGGCGGTGAGAAGGACGGTGTCGCGCTCGGGCCCCAGGCCGTCGCTCTGCGGGGAGAAGCATGCCGAGCCCACGGTGCCGCGGTGGCCGCGCAGGGGTCGCGAGCGCCGCGCCGCCTGCACCGCCGCGGACAGACCGTCCAGCGCCTGCGGCTCGGGCACCGCGCCCATGCGGATGCGCTGCGCCGTCGCCTGGATCGCGGCGACGAGCGATGGGGCCTCGCGATCCGGCAGCTCGGCCAGGGCGCTGGCGAACGAGCCGAGCTCGATGAGCTGGGTGCGCTCCCGCTGCGCCATCTCCAGGTCGTTGCGCCGCCCCTGATCCAGGGCCCGCCGGCTGATCAGCACCCCCGCCAGCAGCAGCAAGAGCAAGAGCGCCCCGGCCAGCCGCCGGCCCCAGCGCTTCTTGCGCACCCGTCGCCACGAGGCGCGCAGGAACTGCGCCTCGATCTCGCTGGTCTTCTCTTCGCCCAGGCCGACCGCGCTCAGCTCGCGCAGCTGGCGCTCGCCCCACAGCGACTCGTCGTTATCGAAAAAGCGCCCCCACTCGGCCGCCGCGGCGCGCAGCCGCTCGCGCACCGCGCGCCGCTCGGCCTCGCTGCCCAGCCACTCCTTCAGGGTCTGCCAGCCGCTCACCAGCGCCTCGTGGGCGATCTCGTAGGCGGTGTCGCCCTCGCCTTCGCGGGCCACCAGCAGCCGGCCGCGCACCAGCGCCTCCAGGGCCGACACCTCGGCCGGATCCGGGAACACCTCGCCGAGCAGCTCGCGCCGACTGCGCCGCGCCCGCAGGCCGTCCGCGGTCACCAGGCGAAGAAACAGCCGCTTGGTGGCGCTGCGCTCGGCCGGCAGCAGCTCGGCCATCGTGCGGTCGGCGTGCCGCGACAGCGCCCCGGTGACGCCGCCCTTGCTGCGCAGCGAGGCGGCGGTGATCATGCGCGTCTGGGTGTCGCGCGCCTCCCACAGCTCGGCGAGCGTGAACTGCAAGAGCGGCAGCCCGCCGCCCTCGCGCAGGGTGGAGTCGACAAGCTCCGAGACCAGCTGCGCGCTCTCAAAGCGGACCCCGCCCGACTCGGCCGGACCGACGATCGCCTCGCGCAGCCCATCGCGCCCGAGCGGCCGCAGGATGTAAAGCGCCCGCCCGATCTCCGAGCCGAGCCCCGGCAGCGCCGCCAGGCGGGTCAAAAAGTCGCCGCGCGCCGTCGCCAGCACCCGCAGCCCGGTGACCCGCGCGGTAAGCAGCCCGAGCGCCTCGCTCACCCCCGCCACCTCGCCGCGCGCGCTCTGGGTGATGAGCTCCTCCAGCTGATCGATAAACAGGATGAGGCCGCGGCTCGGCTCGGCGCTCGGGTAGCGCTGCAGCCGCCGCGCCAGCTCTTGCGGGGAGCTCTGCAGCTCCTGGCGCAGGGTGTCGGCGGCGCAGCCGAGCAGCGGCGCCAGCGCGTCGGCCAGCGCCACGGTCGGGTGACGACCCGGAAACAGCGTCGCCACGGCGTACCGCCGGTCGTGGTCCCACTGCCACGAGCCGTCCAGCACCCGCGCCAGCACGCCGGCCCGGCACAGCGAGGACTTGCCCACGCCCGAGTCGCCCGCCACCAGCACCAGCGGCTCTGCCGCCAGCCGCTCCAGCACCTCGGCGACCTCGGTGCGGCGGCCAAAGAACAGCGCGCTGTCCTCGCGGTCAAAGGCGCGCAGGCCGCGGTAGGGGTTGGCGTTGGCGTCGGTCTGGTCGACTCGCGCCCCGCCCCGCCGCGTCCCCTGCTCGGTGCGCTGCAGCGCCTGACACAGCTCCTCGGCCGAGGCGTAGCGCGCCGCCGGCTCGCGGCTCAGGCAGCGATCGATCACCGCCCCGAGCTGCGGATCAAAGTCGGCCACCACCGAGCTCAGAGGCGCCGCCGGGTTTAGCACCCCCTGCCGCAGCGCATCGACGGTCTTCTCACTGTGCGGCGGCCGCCCGCTGCCCAGCTCGTAAAGGAGCGCGCCGAGCGAGTAGACATCCACCTGCGGCGTCGCCGGCTCCCCGCGCCACATCTCGGGCGCCATGTACAGCGGGGTACCCATCACCGCTCCCACCTGCGTCAGCTCGGGCGTGGAGTTGCCGACGCTCGGGCGGGCCGGCGCGCCGGGCAGCGGCGGGATAAGCGGCAGCGTCGGGTCGGCCGCATTGCTGTGGCGCGTGGTGCCAAGCTCCAGCGAGCTGCCCACCGGCGCGCTCGGGGGCAGCGTCGCCGCCAGCGCCTGCGGGGCCGGGGTATGGTGCAGCTCCGGGGCGTCGGCGGGCACCGGCTCCAGCTCGTGCATGCTCATGCCCGGCTTCTGCAGCGGGACCATGAGCTTGGCCAGCCCGAAGTCGAGCAGCTTGACCGTCCCATCGGTAGCGAGCAAGGCGTTGGCCGGCTTGAGATCCCGATGCAGGACGCCGCGGCGGTGCGCCGCCGCCAGGCCGCGCGCGAGCTCGATGCCGATTCCCACCACCTGGGCCGCCGGCAGCGGTCGCGGCAGGCGATCCAGGCTCTGGCCGCGTACATACTCCGAGACCAGGAACGGATGGCCGCAGATCTCGCCGATGCGGTACAGGCTGACTACATTGGGGTGCTGCAGCCGCGCGATGGCGCGCGCTTCAATCAGGAACCGCTGGCGAGCGGCAGGAATCCGCGAAAGTCCGGTCAGGAACTTCAGCGCCACCGGACGGTCAAGTAGGGTATCGTGCGCCAGGTAGACGCAGCCCATACCTCCCTGACCGAGCCGGCGCAGGAGGCGATACTCCTCGACCGGTGCCAGCGCCGGCAGCCGCTCGTCGGGGAGCTGGCCAGCCACCAGCGCATCGAGCAGGGACTCATCCAGGCTCCCAGCCGGCACGGTAGTCACCTGGCAAGTATATCGCCTTTGTGCCGATCGTCACGCTGGCAAGCGGAGTCCCATCATGTAGGTGCGGGTGCAGGACTCAGCCGGCCGATGGCGGCGGCGATGGGACCGCGGGCGGCGGCGGCGGCGGCCGGCTCGGCGAGTCCCCGGCCGGACTGGGAGCCGCGAGCGGCGCGCCGGGAGTCGGCTCTGCCGCGCGGTTTAGAAGGAAGCTGTAGTCGATGAACTTGAACGGCGGCTCGCCGCGCGCCTTGCGGGCGGCGCTCTCGTCAGCCACCCACTTAAGGAAGCGCGGCAGCATCTCGATCGTCGCCGGCTGCACGTCATGAAACAGGATGATCGAGCGCGCCCGGTGCAGGTTCGTAAGCTCCTTCTTCATGACCTCAAAGATTGCCTCGGCGTTCTGCAGCTTCCAGTCCTGCGGATCGATGTCCCAGCCGATGGGAGTGATCGCGAGCCGCCGCAGAGTCGCCGACAGCGACGGGCAGTGTGACCCAAACGGCGTCCGGAACAGCGGTGGTGGGACTCCTACCGCATCGCGGATGAGCTGCGCGTTATCGAGAATCTCTTTCTCGGCCACGATCGGTCCGCGCTTGCCGCACAGAAACAGGTGATGAATCGTGTGATTCCCAATCACATGGCCGCGCTTCAAGGTCTCGCGCATGAGCGCCGTCAGCTTGTCGTGCTGCGGTCCCTTGCCCATGAAGCGCACGCCGTTGACAAAGAACACCGACTTGATGCCGTACTGATCGAGCGCCTCAAGCACCTTGGGAGTGGTGTCCAGGCGCGGCCCATCATCGAATGTGAGCAGCAGCTCGTAGGCGGCCGGGCGCGGCGGCACGCGCTTGACCGGCTTGGGCGCCGGCGCCGGCTTGCCGAGCTTCTTGGACTTGCCGGCGGGACCGGGCGCGGCAGACCGCGCGGGCTTGTCCGCCGGCGGCGCCGTCACCGCCGACGGCACGGCGGCCACCGGCGCAGGAGGCGGAGCCTGGGCAGCCGCTCGATGCAGCTCGAGCAGCGAGAAGACCAGCAGACATGCAGTCAGGTTACGCAGCACCTGGCGATGGTACGCCCCGTCCGCCCGCGGTCAATTTTGCGCTGCCGCTGGCTCGCCGCCCGCCGCGCCGACCGCCGATGACGCCACCGCCTCGCCGGGCGTCGCCGGTGCCGCCCGCACCACGGCCCCCGCCCGCGCCGCGAGCTTGGCAGGTGTCGCCGCTTCGGTGCGCGCCCCGCTCGCCCCCAATGTCGCAGCGCCGCCCGTCGCCCCCGTCGCCCCCGTCGCAGCAGGCGCCGCCCCGCTCGCCGGCGGCGCTGCCTCAGCGCTGGTCGCCCGCGTCTTGGGGGGCGCGAGCGCACTGCCGCCCGCCGCAGCGAGGTCCGCAAGCGGAGCGCCAGCGGCCGGCTCGCCGCGCAGCGCCGCGACCAGCTGGCGGGCAACGGTGGCCAGGGCGACGTTGTGGTCCAGGGACGGCGGCAGCTTCTGCACGATGCTGGCGCGCGGCAGCACGCGCGGGTCGGCCGGATCATGGCCAAAGCGCGGCTTCATCACCGGGTCGCTCGCGCCGGTGGGCCAGATCTTCAGCTCGACCCCCGGTGCCGGCTCTGGCCAGTGGTTAAGCTTGCCGGCGAGCGCCAGCGGGATCGGTGTGCTGAAGTTGTCCTCGCCGCCGAGCAGGTTGAAGTAGTTGCCGGCCAGCGGCGCCCCGATCGCCATCACCTCGACCGCCACGCCCGGCGGCGGCCGCAGCGTCGAGGTCGCCGCCACAGCGAGCAGCCCCGCCGCGGAGTGACCGACCACCACGACCCGGCTCACCGAGCGCGGCAGCCGGCGCAGCAGGTACTGGGTGCTCGCCGCCAGCTGCGCTCCGCCGGCGCGGATGCTGGTCCACGGGTCCCACTCATAGACGATGGTGGCCGCCTGCGGCAGCTGCGCCAGCGCGACCTGCGCGCCGTTCCACTCCCACCCGTAGCCGAGCAGCCCCGGGACGAGCAGGAACACCGTGCGCGTCCCCGGCGCCACCGGCGGTCGCTCACCGATGACGAGCCGCGCGCAGCTCGGGCACACCGACTGCACCGGCACCGCGCACCCCGACCCCAGGCCAAGCCCGATCCCCAGGCCAGCCAAAAGACCCGCGCGCCAGCGCCGCCCGACCGCTGCGCAAAAGCGCGCTGCCCTTGGCCGCAGCCCCGCGCCCCTCACAGCCGCAGCGCTCCCGCCTGGGCCAGCGCCGGCGCGATCAGGTGCAGCACCACGTCGGCCACAAGGTGCGCCGCCATCGCCGCCTCCAGGCCCCGCCGCACATACAGAAAGCCGCAGCAGAGCCCGACCACGCCGTTAAGAACCAGCGCCCGGATGATCAGAAGCGGCGTCAGCGCGACCAGCGCCGCCGTCGCCGGCAGGTGCATAAGACCAAAGATGAGCGCCGAAAGGACATTGGCCAATAGAAGCGCCAGCGAGCGGACCAGCCCCCCCGGCAGCTGCGCCCCGCCGCGCATAAGGCGGCCCAGGTGCAGGAGCCCCAGCGCGAGCACGCTGAGGATGAACAGCCGCACCAGGATCTCCTCGGTGAAGCCGCCGTACAGGCAGGCCAGCGCCGCCTTCCAGACGCTGTGCTGGGCAAGGGCCGACTCATTGAGGCGGTGCAGCTCGGGCGCCCGCGGGTTAAAGACCAGGGCGTCGAGCAGCACCGTCACCCCACCGGACAGCAGGCCCACGGGCACCGCCCAGCCGAGCCGCGGTCGCAGCACCGGCCACGCCGGCTCGCCGCGCGCCACCGCCAGGGTGACCGGCGCCGTCAGACCGACCCGCCGCGCCGCCGCCAGGCCGGCGAACACCGCGATGAGCACGAACACCGCCGACTGCGCGCACGACACCATCGCCAGGCCGAGCACGCTGGCCCCGGTGCGCTTGATCACCTCGGCCAGCTTGTCGGCCTGCAAGGCAAAGGCAAACGGCATCACTGCCGCCACGCCGATGACCCCGAGCAGGATCAAAAGGCCCGCGTGCCTGCGCCTTACCGCCGCCGCCGCCGTCTCCGCCGGCGCCGCCGGGGCGCCTTCATGCTCGCTCATGGGCTGTACTATACCGAAACTCGGCCCGGCGGCTTGTCACCATATTCCGCTCGGCCGCACTGCCGGGGCGTCGGGGTCGATGGACGAGGGCGGGACCTCGCGGGCAAGGCCGGCGCGGAAGGTGCGCACCGCGGCGCGCACCGCGGTGGCGGCCCGCCCGAGGCCGCCCTGACCGGGCACGGCGTCGGGGAACAGCAGCTGCCCGAGGGCCGCCAGCAGCCGGCCAAAGGTCGGGTACAGGGCCTGCGCCTGGCCGTTTTCCTGCCACAGGAGGTCTAGAGCCAGCGCCTGCTTGGCGGTGCCGACGAGGAACACCTGCCGCGCCGAGATCCCCAGCACCCGCAGGTGCGGCTCCATCGCCTTGAGCTCCAGCAGCGCCGCCGCCGACAGCTCGACCTGGAAGGCGAGCAGCTCGGCCGCCCGGAAGCGCGACAGGTGGCGCAGCTGCGACGGCAAGAACTGCATCCCCAGGCCGACGTGGCGGGCCTCGTCCTTTTCAAAGTAGCGCAGCAGCTCGGTCGCCACCGGCTCGACCTTGGACTCGCGCAGGGCCTGGAACAGCGTCAGCGCCAGCGCCTCGATCATAAGCTGCATGCCCATGACCTTCTTGACCGGATCGCGGGTGCGCAGCGTGGTGGCCAGCAGCACCCGCGTCTGGCGATCGAGCGGCGGCGGCGTGTAGCCGAGCTCGCGCAGGTAGTCATGCAGCACATAGAAGTGCCGCGCCTCGTCGTGCGCCTGCGAGGTCGCGGCCAGCTTGGGCGGCAGCTCGATGAGCTGGTCGGCCAGCTGGGCGGCGATCTTCCACGCCGCCAGCTCCCCCCACATGAGCACGCCCAGGATGTAACCGAGCGCCGGCCGCGCCTCGGGCCGCAGCTGGACGCCGCCGTGCTTGGCCAGGAGCGCGGTCAGGACCTCGTGCCCGCGCCAGGACAGGTCCTGACCGCGGTGGTAGATGCTGGTGAGGCGGTCGGCGCGCCGCGCCGAGTCGGCATCGCGCTCGATCCCAAACATGTCGAACGGGAGGATGTCAGAGCGCCGCCGGGCGCGCGCGGCAAGAAAGGGGAGTGCCATGGGTTCCCTCCTTGAGGTGCCGGCGAGAGTATCCGGGCCGCCGGCCGCCAGACAAGCGCTAATCAAGCGGGGGAGGCGCAGCGTAAAGGAGAATAAGGAGGGCAAGGAGAGTAAGGAGGTCGGTCTGTTTTCCCGGCGCGCTTACGCGACTTGGGGGTCACAAAGGGGGCAGCTGCGAAAGGATATAGGTCGCCAGCTCGCCGAGATCGGCGCGCACCAGCAGGGTGAGCGGAACGGTGACCTGGAGGTCGAGGATCAGGCGGTCGCGCAGCTCGATGGCCATCAGGGAGTCCATCCCAAACTGGGAAAAAGGAACCGCCGGCGACAGCTTGGCGACCGGAGTCCGGAGTACCTGGCTTGCGTGCGCGAGTAACCCCTGCACAAGCAGCCCTTGCCGCTCGGCAGCGGGCGCCGCCAGGAGCTGCCGGCGCAGCGCCGCGGCCGGCCCGCGGTCGAGCGCGGCGCCGGTCGGCAACAGCTCGGACAGGTAGGCGGCGTTGGTCTGGCTGTGATAGTGCTTCACCCACACCGCCGGCTCCAGCTTGACCACCGCGACCTGCACCCGGGGCTCGCGCAGCAGCTGCCACAGCAGCTCCTTGCCCTCGGATTGAGTGATTGACTCCATGCCGCGGCCGCTGAACCGCTCGTTCAGCTTGCGCCGGGCGGCCAGTCCGCGCTCGGAGAAGCCGCCCCAGTTGATGCTCATCCCCGGCAGACCGGCGCGCTGCCGGAGCTGCGCCAGCGCGTCGAGAAACGTGTTGGCGGCAGCGTAGCTTGACTGCCCCGGCCCGCCGAACAGCGAGGCGATGGAGGAGTAGCCGACAAAGAAATCGAGCGGCTGCGACTGCGTAAGCAGGTGCAGGTTCCAGGCTCCGTGCGCCTTGGCCGCCATCGCCTCCTTGAACTTCGCCGCGCTCTGCTCGGCAATCACGCCGTCTAGGACCACCGCCGCGGTGTGCAGGACGCCGCGCAGCGGGGGCCACAGCCGACCGAAGTTGCCAAGCAGCTGCGCGACTTCATCGTAGCGGGCGATGTCCACCTCCGCAGTGACCACGGCGGTCCCGGACGCCTGCAGACCCTGGATGACCTGACGCGTCGCCGCATCGGGCGGGCGCCGGCTTGCAAGGACCAGGTGCCGGGCGCCTCGGGAGGCAAGGAGCTCGGCGGCGGACAGTCCGAGTCCGCCCAGGCCGCCGGTGATGAGGTAGGACCCCTGGGCGTGCACCACAGGCTGATCGCGCCGCGGCGCGACCGGCGCCGCAGCGCGGACCAGCCGGGCGAGGTAGCGACCGGCGCCGCGCAGCGCGACCTGAGCATCGCGCTGGTCGCTCAAGAGCTCTTCGCACAGCGCTGCCACCTCGGCCGCGTCGGGCTGCGCGCTCAGGTCAATCCGGGTGCACTCCAGCTCTGCGTACTCATTCTCTACGGTCTGGCCAAAGCCCCACAGCGGCGCCTGCGCCACCGCCAGCGGGCCATCGTCCGCCGCGACTGCCTGCGCGCCGGCGGTCACTAGGTAAAGCCGCGGCGGCGCCGGCCAGCCGGTCTGGGCGAGCGCCTGCACCAGGTGGAGGGCGCTATAGGTGCCAAGCTCCAGCGCGCGCTCCAGGGTCGCGGCGTCGCTTGAGTCGGCCCCAGGGGGGCTCAGGCTCCACAGGTGAACCACGCCCCGGCAGCCACCGGCGGCGCCGAAGGCCTCGCGCAGGAGCCGGCGAAAGTGCTCGGGCTCGGCGGGATCGAGGCGGTAGTGGTCGGCCGCCAGCTGCTCAAAGCGCGCGCCCACCTCGACCCGCACCACGCTCTGCCGCGCTGCCACCCACTGCTCGATAATCGTCTCGGCGAGCGGCGCGGCCGGCAAGAGCAGGAGCCAGCGTCCCGCGGTCGGCCCGGTCAGCGCGGCGGCGGGACGAGGAGCGGCGCGCCACGCGACCTCGTACAGCGGCGCCTCCTGCCGGCGCTCCTCCTGACGGAAGAAGGCCTCGCGCTGGGCGCGCTTGACCACCAGGCCGCGCACCACGGCGCGCACCCGACCCTCAGGCTCAAAGAGCGTGAGATCGGCGACTCCGGTCTCCGCCGCGGTGGCGGTCGGCTCGACCCGGCTGTGACACCACAGCGGGCCCGAGGTCGCGCCATAAAGGCGCAGCTCGCGGACCATCCACGGAATGACCGCGACCGGCTCGGCCGTGCCGAGCGCCGCAAACAGAGCCGCCGCGACCGAAGAAAATGCGCTGTCCAGCAGCGCCGGGTGGAGCGGCCCCTGGGGCTCGGCGGCGGCGGCGGGCGGCACCAGGCGGGCCAGCGCCGCGTGGTCACCAGCGGTGAGCTCCTCGGTCCACAGCCACAGCGGTCCGAGCTCCAGCTGCACGCTGCGCAGGTACTGCTGCAGCCGCTGCCGCGGCACCGCGGTCGGGCACTCGGCGCGCAGGGCGGCCAGGGACAGCGGCGGCGGCGGTGGCTCGACGCGCAAGACGAGCTCGCCCTTGACGTGCTCGCGCCAGCTGCGCCGGGCGATGCCGCCCGGGACGAGGGTCGCGACGGTGAAGGTGTACAGCTCTTCACCGCTCGGCTTGAGCACCACGTGCAGCTCGGTGTCGCCGCTGAGGATGAGCGGCGCGGTGAACATCACCTCGCGCAGCACGGCCGCCTCGACCGCGAAGTGCTCGGCCGCCACCGCCAGGACCGCTGCCAGGTGAAACGCGCCGGCCACCACCACCCGGCCAAAGACTGTGTGATCGGCCAGATAGGAAGGCTGGCGCGGACCGATGGAAAGCACATGGTGGACCACCTCGCCGGGCATCTCGATGGCGCTACCGCCAAGGGGCAGCTTGGCGCTGCGGACAGTCGGCGCGGCCTGCTGGGAGTCCGGACTCCAGTAGCGCTCGTGCTGCCAGGGGTAGGTCGGCAGCGCGACCCAGTCGCGGAACTCGGGTCCGGTGAGCTCCTGAAAGTCCACCGCGCCGCCGCGGCTCCACAGGCGACCCAGGCTCTCGAGCAGCACTTCCCACGCCCCTCGACCCTTGCGCAGAGACGGCAGCCACTGCGCGACCGACTCGCCCAGGCAGGCCGCACCGAGCCCGAGCAGGGTGGGCTGCGGTCCAATCTCGACGAAGGTGTCCACGCCCAGGCGGCGCAGGGTCTGCATGGCGGCCTGGAACTGGACCGGCTCGCGCGCCTGCCGGGTAAAGTACTGCGCCTGCAGGACCTCGTCGCCGGCGACCTCGCCGGAGAGGTTGGTCACAAGCGGCAGCCGCGGGCGCTGGCGCGCGACGGCCGCCACCGCGCGCGCCAGCTCGGGCAGGATGGGCTCCATGAGCGGGGAGTGGAAGGCGTGCGAGACCGTGAGCAGGCGGGTCTTGATTCCCTCCTGCTCCAGCAGCGCGCACACCGCGGTGAGCGCCGTCCGCCGCCCGGAGATGACTAGCTGGTCGGGCGCGTTGTAGCTGGCCACCGCCAGCTCGGCAGAAAAAGGAGCCAGCGCGCGCTCGATCCGGGCCGGCTCCGCCTGCACTGCCGCCATCGCGCCGTCCGCCGGCAGGGTCTGCATGAGTCGCCCGCGCTCGACGACCAGCCGCAGCGCCTCGGGCAGCGCCATCACGCCGGCGATGCAGGCCGCTACATACTCGCCGACACTGTGGCCGAGCACTGCGACCGGAGTGACGCCGAGCGACAGCCACAGCTGCGCCAGGGCGTACTCCACCGCGAACAGAGCGGGCTGGGTGAAGGCCGTGTCGTCGAGCGGCGACTCCTCTCCCGCCGCCGGATAGAGCACGGAAAGCAGCGGCCGGGCAAGCCCTGTCGCGACCAGGTCGGCGCACTCTGTGAGCGCGGCGCGGAACACCGGCTGGGTGTCATAAAGCTCGCGCGCCATGCCCGGGTACTGCGAGCCCTGACCGGTAAACAGGAAGGCGACCCTGGGCGGACCCGAGGGCGCGGCGCGGCCGCGCGAGGCCCCCGGGACCAGGGCGCCGCGGGCGAGCTCGGCGAGCTTCTGCTGCGCCTCGGCGGTGGTGGCGGCCAGCACCGCCAGGCGCTCGGTCAGGGCGCTGCGACCAAGGGCCGCCGAGGCGGCGACCGCGGACAGCGGCAGCTCGGGGTGCGCTGCCAGGTGCTCGGCATAGCGGAGCGCCAGCTGCGCCAGCGCCGGCGGGGTCTTGGCCGACAGCACCAGGAGCTGCGCCGGCAGGGCGCTCGGCGGCGACGCCGCGGCAGGGCGCGGCGGGGCCTCGGCGAGAATGACGTGCGCGTTGGTGCCGCTTATCCCAAAGGCGCTGACCCCGGCGATGCGCGGCCCCAGTTCGTCAGGCCACGCGGTCATCGCGGTGGGCACCCGCAGCGGCAGCGTCGACCAGGGAATGTGCGGACTTGGCGCCTGAAAGTGAAGGTTCGGCGCGATGGTGCGGTGCTGCAGGGTGAGGATGGCCTTGATGACGCCGGCCACTCCCGCCGCCGCCTCGGCGTGGCCGAGGTTGCTCTTGAGCGCGCCCACCACCACCGGCCGGTCGGGCGCGCGCCCCGGGCCGAGCGCCGCCCCCAGCGCCTGCAGCTCGATCGGATCGCCGAGCGCGGTCCCGGTGCCGTGCGCCTCCACGTAGCCCACCTGGGACGGCAGGACGCCGGCCTGCGCCAGCGCCCGCTGGATGACCGCCTGCTGCGCCGGGCCATTGGGAGCGGTGAAGCCGTTGCTGCGGCCGTCCTGGTTGACCGCCGAGCCGCGGATGACGGCGAGGATCGGACGGCCGGCGCGCAGCGCGTCTGAAAGGCGCACAAGGACCAGCACGCCGCAGCCTTCGCTGCGCACATAGCCATCGGCGGCGGCGTCAAAGGTCCGGCAGCGGCCGGTCGGCGACAGCGCCCGCATCCGGCTCAGCGCGATCGAGCTCTCGGGGGACAAAAGCAGGTTGACGCCGCCGGCCAGGGCCAGCTCACACTCGCCCTGGCGCAGGCTCTGGCAGGCCAGGTGCAGCGCCACCAGCGACGAAGAGCACGCGGTGTCGATGGCCATCGCCGGGCCGGTGAAGCCGAGCGCGTAGGCCAGGCGCCCGGCGGCGGCGCTGGTGACGCTGCCGGTGGCGACGTAGGCGTCCAGCTGTTCCGGGCGGCGGTGGTGCGACAGCTGCGAGCCGTAGTCGCTGCCGCTGATGCCGATGAAGACGCCGCCGACGGTGCTTGGCCCTGGCGGCAGACCGGCCCGCTCCAGCGCTTCCCAGCTGACCTCCAGGAGGAAGCGCTGCTGCGGGTCGAGGCTTACCGCCTCGCGCTGCGAGATCGCGAAGAAGTCGGCATCGAAGCGGTCGACCGCGGCGACAAAGCCGCCCCAGCGGGAGTACATCTTGCCCGCCGCTTCGGGGTCGGGATCGTAGAACCGCTCCAGATCCCAGCGCTCGCTGGGGACCTCGGTGATCGCATCGCCGCCCTGCGTCAGCAGCGTCCACAGGGCCTCGGGCGAGCTGACGCCGCCGGGCAAGCGGCAGCTCATTCCCACCACCGCGATCGCCTCATCGGCGGCCGGCGGCGCGGTGACCATCGTCGGTGCCGGCGCGGCCGGTGGCGGCTGCAGCTGACCGAGCACATGGTCGCAGATCGCCGTCACCGTCGGATAGTCGAACGCCAGGGTCGCCGGCAGCGCCACCCCGAGCTGGCTGCCGAGCCGCGTCCGCAGCTCGACCGCGGTCAGCGAGTCGAGCCCGAGCTCGTGCAGCGGACGGGCGTGCGGCACTTCGGTGGCGGGCAGGCGCAGCACCGCGGCCACCGCCGCGAGCACCGCCGCCTGCACCTGAGCGCGCTGCTCGGACGCCGGCAAGGCGCTGAGCCGCTGCGGAGCGACCGCCTCTGGCGATCCAGACTCCGCGGCCAGCTCGGCGAGCAGTCGGCCGCGACCGCGACTCTCGTAGAGGCGGCGAAATCGCGGCCAGTCGACGGCCGCCACCACCAGCTGCGCCGCCGGCTCGCGCAGCGCCAGGGCCAGGGCGTTGAGGGCTTCCTCGGGGCGGAACGCCCGCAGGCCGCGCTCGCGCAGCTGGTCGATCAGGTCCGCCGACGCCATGCCGCCGCCTTCCCACGGCCCCCAGGCGATGCTCAGCGCCGGCCTGCCGTGGGCTCGCTGCTGCTGCGCCCAGGCATCCAGGAAGGCGTTGGCGGCCGCATAGCTTCCCATGCCCTGAGCCCCCCAGATCGCGGCGATCGAAGAGAAGCAGATGAAGGCATCGAGCTCGCGCCCGGCGGTCAGCGCCTCAAGCACCAGGGTGCCGCGCACCTTCGGCGCCAGCACCTGCTGAAGCTGCTCTGCGGACAGCGCGCCGAGCGCCGCGCCGTGCACCACTCCGGCCGCCTGCACGACCACCCGCAGCGGCGGCATGGAAGCATCGATCTGGTCAAAAAGAGCGCGCATGGCGGCGGCGTCCCCAAGGTCGACCGCCGCCACTGTGACGCGCGCTCCCAGCGCCTCCAGGGCGGCGACTTTTTCGGCTGCTCCGGCGGCGTCCAGGCCGCGGCGGCTGGTCAGCACCAGGCTCTGCGCGCCGCTGCGGATGAGCCAGCGCGCCACCTGCAGCCCGAGCGCCCCGAGACCCCCTGTGATCAGCGCCGTTCCCTGCGTCTTCCACGCCGCTCCGGGGCTCAGGCGGCGGCTCGCGTGCCGCACCAGGCGCTGCACATGGCGGCCGGCGGCGCGCAGCGCCAGCTGATCTTCGCCGTCGCTGTCGAGCAGCTCACAGGCCAGCGCGGGCAGCACGGACTCGGGGTCGCGCGCGGGCAGATCGACAAGACCGCCAGCGAGCTCTGGATGCTCGAGAAAAAGGACCCTGCCGAGCCCCCACAGCGCTGCCTGGGCCGGCGCGCAGAGGTCATCGCCGGGACCGGTGGAGACGGCGCCGCGGGTGAGCAGCCACAACGGCAGGCGGGCCGCCGTCTCCACCAGCGCCCGCAGCGCGCCGAGCGCGCTGACCAGCACGCCCAGCGCGCCAGGGTCGGACTCCGCGTCTGCCTGGGCGGCGCTGTGAAGATCGATAATGCCACGCAGCGGGGCCGCGCCGCTTGGGTGCTGCAGCAAGGCAGCGAGCAGCGCCGCCTGGTCTCTTTCAGCGGCGTCGGCACCCAACGCCCGCGGCAGGATCACCGCAGCAGCGCCGCGCGCCGCCAGCGCGTGCGCCAGTGGCTCACCAAGTCCCTGACCGCTATCGCGGATCAGCCAGGTGCCAGCGGAGCTGCGGTGCGCTGATAAAGGCCGCGGGCTATGTCTCCAGACTGGCGCGTACAGGTGCTGGCGGTTCGCGGCGGTCAGGCTCAGCTCGTCCGTGCGCTCGCGCAGCGCCAAAAGCAGGCGCGCCGCCAGCGGCTGGTCGGCACCGGACAGCCCCGCGGCCGCCGTCAGCTCGGCGGCCAGCGCCTCTGGGCCCAGCGGCTCCAGCCCCGCCGCGACCGCGCGCTCGGGACTGCTCGCAGGCGTCGGGACCCAGTAGCGCTGCCGCTGCCAGGGGTAGGTCGGCAGCTCCAGCCGCCGCCCGCCGCCGGGGAAGACGCCCCGCCAGTCCACCGCCCCGCCGCGCACCTGCCAGCCGGCCAGCGCCTCCAGCAGCGCCGCCGTCTCCGACCGCCCGGGGCGCAGCGAGGCGAGCCGCACCGGCTCCTGTCCGCTCGCCGTCGGCCCGACCAGGGCGAGCAGGGTGGCCCGGGGCCCGAGCTCCAGGAAGGTGCCGGCCGCCGCCTCGTGCAGGGTCTTGACGCCGTCGCCGAAGCGGACGGTCGCGCGCACGTGGGCAACCCAGTAGTCGGCGGTCGCAAGCTCCCTACCGGCCAGCCCGCCGCTCACCCCGGACACCACAGGCACCGTTGGAGGCCGGTAAGACAGCGACTCCGCCACGGCGCGGAACTCGGCCATCATCGGCTCCATGAGCGGGGAGTGGAACGCATGCGATACCGCCAGCTGCCGGGTCGCGACGCCGCGCGCCGCATAGCGCGCCGCCAGGGCGAGCACCTTGGACGCCTCACCTGCGATGACCACCGCGCCCGGCCCGTTGACCGCGGCGATGGCGACCGCGTCGGCCTCGGCCTGCACCGCTTGCGCAAGCTCGCTCTCCGAGGTCGCCAGGGCGACCATCGCCCCACCGGCGGGCAGGGCCTGCATCAGCCGCCCCCGCGCCGCCACCAGTCGAGCCGCGTCTTCCAGAGAGAAGACCCCGGCAACGCAGGCCGCAGTGAGCTCGCCGAGCGAGTGGCCGATCAGCAGATCCGGGGTGACGCCCAGCGAGCGCCACAGCGCCGCCAGCGCCCACCCCAGAGCGAACAGCGCCGGCTGCGTATAGGCGGTCTGATCGAGCAGGCGCGCCTCGTCCGTCCCCGCCGGGGCCCACATCACCGCGCGCAGCGGTCGCTGCAGGTGCGGCTGGAGGTGACGCGATAGCGCCGCCAGCGCCGCGTCCAGCGCGTCGCGGAACACCGGCCACTGCTCGTACAGCTCGTGTCCCATGCCGGGGGTCTGGGCGCCCTGTCCGCTAAACAGCCACGCCAGCTTGCCGCGCGGAGCCGCGGCCGCAGCGCGCACGCAGCCGACCGGCATCTCGCCTTGGGCGACGGCGTCCAGCCCAGCGCGCAGGTCCGCGAGGGAGTCGGCGATCAGCACCAGGCGATGACTCAGCGCGGCGCGGGTGGTCGCCAGAGAATAAGAGAGCTCGGCAAGCTGCGGCGCCGGGGCGCGCGACAGGTGCGCTGCCAGCTGCCCGGCCTGCGCGCGCAGCGCCGCATCGCTGGTCGCCGACAGCGGGAACGGCCAGGCGGCCAGCCGGAGCGGCTCGGGAGCGGCGCTGACCTCTTTGGGTGCCTCGGTCAGCACGATGTGGGCGTTGGTCCCGCTGAGGCCAAAGCTCGACACGCCGGCCACCCGCAGCCGCGCCCCCGGCGGCCAGTCCACCGCTTGGGCCGCCACGCGCAGCGGCAGCTCGGCCCACGGCACATGCGGGTTGGGAGCGGCGAAGTGCAGGTTCTGGGGAATCTTGCCGTGCTGCAGCGCCAGCACCGTCTTGATGATCCCCGCCACTCCGGCGGCAGCCTGGGTGTGACCGAGGTTGCTCTTGACCGAGCCGATCACCGCCGGCTGACCTGGGTCGCGCCCGCGGGCGAGCACGGTGCCGAGCGCCTGCAGCTCGATCGGGTCTCCCAGGCGCGTGCCGGTGCCGTGGCACTCGACGTAGTCGACGGCAGCGGGACTCAAGCCGCTGCTGGCCAGGGCCCGCTCAATCACCGCCTGCTGCGCCGGTCCGCTCGGAGCGGTAAGACCGTTAGAGCGACCATCCTGATTGACCGCCGAGCCGCGGATCACCGCGAGCACCGGATGCCCCTGCCGCCGCGCCTCGGAGAGACGCTCGAGCACCAGCACCCCGCACCCCTCGGACCACCCCACCCCGTCGGCGGCGGCCGAGAAGCTCTTGCACCGGCCGTCTGGTGCCAGGCCGCGCAGGCGGCTAAACTCGACAAACGCGGTCGGTGTGAACATCAGGGCCACGCCTCCCGCCAGGGCCACCGTGCACTCGCCCTGCAAGAGCGACTGACAGGCCAGGTGCACAGTGACCAGCGATGAGGAGCACGCGGTGTCCACGGTCAGGCTCGGTCCCTGCAGCCCGAGCACGTAGCTCAGTCGGCCCGACGCCACGCTGCCTGCGCTGCCGGTCGCCATGTAGCCATCCAGGGCTGCCAGGCCGGGATTGAGGGCGCTGTAGTCGTTGTACATAAGACCGATGAACACCCCGGTATCGCTGCCGGCCAGCCTATCGGGAGCGATCCCGGCGCGCTCCAGCGCCTCCCAGGAAGTCTCCAGCAGGAGGCGCTGCTGCGGGTCCATGGTCTGTGCCTCGCGCGGCGAGATGCCAAAGAAGCCGGCTTCGAAGCGATCGACCCCGCGGACAAAGCCGCCGCGCCGGGTCATCATCTTGCCGGCGGCGTCGGGATCGGGGTCGTAAAGGGAGTCTATGTCCCAGCGCTCTGCCGGGACTTCACTTGTGGCATCCCGCCCCTCCAGCAGCGCCTGCCAGAGCTGCTGCGGCGAGTCGATGCCGCCAGGGTAGCGGCAGCCCATGCCGACGATGGCGATCGGCTCGCCGGCAGCTGCGGTGGCTGCGTCCGGGGTCGCCGCCGGCCGCGCGACCGCGCCGATGAGAATCTTTTGTTCCAGGTACAGGGCGAGCGCGGCCAGAGTCGGGTGATCAAAGGCCAGGGTCGCCGGCAGCCGCACGCCAGCGCGCCGCCCGAGCGTGTTGCGCAGCTCCAGCGCCATCAGCGAGTCGAGCCCGAGCTCTTTCAAGGGTCGCTCCAGCGGCACCGCGCTGGCACCGCGCAGCGAGAGGATGCGGGCCACTTCGGCGCTGACGACCTGGGTAATCGCCTCACGCCGCTTCTCGGCAGGGAGGTCCAGAAGCTCCCCCGCCCAGGTCGTGGCAGGGCGCGAAGCCGGCTCTGCCGCGGTGGCCGGAAGGAGGGTCCGCCACAAGGATGGCACCCGGCTGCCAAAGGCGCGCGCGACCGCGCCCAGGTCCAGCGCCGCGGCGACGAGGTTCGCCTCGGGACAGCGGAGCGCCTGCTCCAGCAGCGCCACTCCCTGCCGAGGGGAGAGCATCCGGATTCCCTGCTGCAGCAGGCGCGCCTGCTGACGCGGGCTCAGCGCGGCCGCCATGCCGACCGCGGCCCACGGCCCCCACGCCACGCTCTTTCCGGGCTTTCCCTCCGCCTTCCTCTTTCTCGCCAGCCCATCCACAAACGCGTTCCCTCCGCTGTATCCTCCCTGCCCCGCCGACCCCATCGTCCCCGCCACTGAGCTCGCCATCACGAACAGCTCCACCTCCTCCCCTTCGCTCTCCTTCTCTAGGTTCCACCCTCCCCTTACCTTCACCCCCATGTCTTCTCACTACCTTCTCCTCCGTCTGCTCCCCCATCACCCCGTCTTCCAGCACTCCGGCGCGTGCGCGATCCCGCGCAGCGGTGCTCCTTCCGATCCCCTTTATCACCCTCCTTACTTCTTCTCTCTTCTCCACATCCGCCTCTTCCACCTTCACCCCTGACTCCCATCTCCTCTGGCTCACCTGCCTCCCTCTCCCGCTCCGCTCCCCTTGCTCCCTCTCCTCCCCACCAGCACCACCTGCTCCCGCACACCCCTCTTCCCTCCGCAAGCCACCTCGCGATCTCCTTGCCAATCCCACCAGCCCTCCGCTCATAACGCTCCCGGGCCGCTCAGCGGCTTCCCCTCTCTCTCTTCCCTCTTCTCCCCGGCTACTCTCTCCATCCTCCCGGCCGTACCTCTCCCCTTCCCTCCACGCTACTTCCGTCTCCTCCTCCCCTTCCCTTACCTCACTCACCACACACTCTCACTCTCTCTCTCCCCACATCCACCAGCCGGTTTTCTTTTCCGTCTCCTCCTTCATCGCCGCGGCTACCATCCCCCACACCACCACGAGCTCGACCTCCAGCCCTTCTCCTTCCCTCACCTCCACCCCGCCTCCCGGGTCACCCAGATCTTCTCGTCGCCCAAGCCCAGCCATCCCCTGCACCGCTTTGAGCACACTCCACCCCCAGCTTCATCGCCGCTTCCCCCTTGTCCTCCTCTCTCCCTCCTCCCACAGCAGCACCACCCCTTCCACCTTCTCTTTGCCGAGCTCTCTCTCAGCTCCGCAATCCCAGTCTCCTCGCACCTCGCACCCGCCTCTTCCAGCTTCTCCCTCACCTCCCGCCCCGCCTCGCTCCCTTCCCTCCCTGACCACCACCCACTTCCCCTTCACCCCTCTCTTCTCCACGCTTCCCCACCGCCTCCCACTTCACTCTCGGTATAGCCCAGCCTCTCCGCTCCCCGCCTTCACAAAAACGCCTCTCTCGGCGCTCTCCGCACCGTGAATCCCTCTACACTCAGTACCGTCCCCACTCCCTCTTCCACCATCCTCAGGTCCGCCGTCGCTCCTTCCTCCCAGCTCCTCCTTAGCACCGCCTCGCACCTCACCCGCCCTCTCGCCCTCCTCCTCATCCTTATCCTCTCCACTCCCCAGGGCAGCTTCGGCTCCTCTCCCACCTCCTCCATCGCCGTGCTCAGCGCCACCGCGAACCCGTTATCCAGCATCGCCGGGTGCACTGGTCCCTCTTCCCTCTCCTCTCCTTCGGGCCCCCTCAGCACTCCCTCTGCTCCGCCTTCCCATCTCTGCACCTTCTCGATCCACCTCCACCTCGGCCCCCACTCGATCTGCTTCCCCGACAGCTTCTCTACAAGCTCCTCTCCCTGGACCTCCTCTTCACCCACCCTCTTCCCTTCTGGACCCACCCTCCTCCTGCTTCTCCTTTCCTTCTCATCCTCCCTGGGCGTGCACCCTCCAGCCCTCTCTCCCTCTTTCCTCGGGCTCGCCACCTCGACCGGTATCCTTCCCCTTCCATCAGCACCGTGTGCAGCTCTTCCTCTCCCTCTACCACCAGCGCCTGCACGGAAAGCAGAGCCCCGCTCAGCACACACTCTCCCCCACTTCTTCTCCCCAGGACTCCAGCACCACTCCCAAGGTGGAGCCTTGAGCACCACCACCTCTCCGTATACCACTGGTCTCCCGTCTCGGCCTCTTCTTCCCGACCCGCAGCACATGGTGCTCGTTCCCTCCGGGCATCCTGCTCCCACCCGCTCAGCCTCCACCTTCCCTCTTTCCCTCAAGCTCACTCTCCGGCTCGCGCGTGCTCTCTTTCTCTCCCTCCTCGATCCAGTATATCTTCCTCTGCCACGGTTACGTCGGCAGCTCTACCCTCCTCCACTCCTTTCCAAATACCCTCCTTCACCTGTCCCCCTCTTACGTAGTACCCTCCCACCGCCTCCAGCAGCGCCTCGCTCTCTCCCATCCGCTCTTCATCGACCCCAGCCTCACCGGCTCACTCTCTCCCTCTTCCGCTCGGATCATCCCCAGCAGCGCCGCCGCGGTCCGGTCTCCAGATACTCCTGTGCTCCTTGCCTCTTGAGCGTCTTTACCGCGCCCGCAAACCTCACCGCCTCCCTCACCTGCCTCACCCGGTACTCTGCTGTCTCTACTCCTCCCCAGCTCTTCCCCGCTCACCGTCGACACCATCGGAATCTTCTTCCTCCGGTACTCGACTCTCTCGGCCTCTTTTTCTATGCTCGCTTCAGCATCGGCTCCATCCTCGGCGAATGGAACGCGTGCGAGACCTCCAGCCTCTGACCCATACCCCCCTTCTCTCTAGCCTCCCGCTCACCTCCGTCACCCCACTCGCTCTCGTCCCCGATCACCACCGCGTCCTCCGCGTTGACCGCTGCCACCACCCACCTCCCTCGGCTCCCTCTCAGTTCTTTTTCTACCTCCCTCTCCCCGGCTCCCACCGCCACCATCGCCCCTCCTTCATCCAGCCCCTGCATCAGCCTCCTCGCGCCGCCACAAGCCTCACTCCACTCTTCATCTGATGTCCGCCGCCACGCACGCCGCCGCCAGCTCCCCTACAGAGTGTCCTACCACCCTCTCCGCCTTCACCCAAAGCTCTCCCACAGCCGCCAGCGCCCACTGCACCGCGAACGTCCCGGTCTGCGTGTGAGCCGTCTGCTCCAGCAGCTTGCCTTCGGGGGCTCCCCTCCTCCCCGCCCCTATCACCTCCCGCAGCACGGCCTCTCCCAGGTATCCTTCCAGGTTCCGCTCCAGCTCCCCGCATACCTCATCCATCTCCCTCCGGAACACCTCCCACCTCTGGTAGAGCTCCTTTCCCATCCCCGCCCTCTGCGCTCCCTGCCCAGTGAACAGCCACGCTCTGTTTCTTTCTCCTGTTTTGCCCTCTCCTCCGGCCTCTCCTTTTTGCGCTCCGCTCGCCTCCTCGCCGCGCGCCGCTGCCGCCAGCGCCTGGCGCAGCTCCTGGCGCGTGTGGGCGACTATCGCCAGGCGCTGGTCCATCGCCGCCCGGCTCACTGCCAAGGTATAGGCGACGGACGCCAGAGCCGAGTCCGCGGACCGGTTCAGGTGCTCTGCCAGCTGCTCCGCCTGCGCCCGCAGCGCCTGCTCGCTCTTGGCGGAGAGGACATACAGCTGCGCGCTCTCTGCTGCCGCAGTGCTGGCCGTCGCCTCGGCTGGCGCTTCCTGCAGCACTACGTGCGCGTTGGTGCCGCTGATGCCGAAGCTCGACACCCCGGCCAGGCGTGGGCGCGCGCCGCGCTTCCAGTCCCGCGCCTGCGCGGCTACCTGCACCTGCAGCGCGTCCCAGGCAATATGTGGATTGGGCGCGTCGAAATGCAGGCTGCGCGGAATCGTCTCGTGCTGCAGGGCGAGGACGGTCTTGATGACTCCGGCCACCCCGGCCGCTGACTGGGCATGACCGAAGTTGCTCTTGACCGAGCCCACCACCAGCGGCGCGTCCGCCGGACGCCCGGCGCGCAGCACCTCACCGAGCGCCTGCACCTCGATGGGATCTCCGAGTCGGGTACCGGTTCCGTGGCACTCGACGTAGCTGATCGCCGCTGGCGCTACCGCGGCCTGCGCAAGCGCCCGCTGGATGACCTCGCGCTGCGCCGGCCCGTTGGGCGCGGTGAGGCCGTTGGAGCGCCCGTCCTGGTTGACCGCCGAGCCGCGGATCACCGCCAGGACCGGGTGTCCGAGCCGCTGCGCCTCGCTGAGCCGCTCCAGGACCAGCATCCCGCACCCCTCGGCCCAGGCCACGCCGTCGGCGGCCGCGGCGAAGCTCTTGCACCGCCCGTCGGGCGCAAGCGCCCTGAGGCGACTGAACTCGACGAAGGTTGCCGGCGAGAACATCAGCGCTACGCCGCCGGCCAGGGCCAGCTCACACTCCCCCTGGCGCAGCGCCTGGCAGGCCAGATGAATGGTCACCAGAGACGAGGAGCACGCAGTGTCCACGGTCATGCTCGGACCCCTGAGGCCCAGCACGTAGCTCAGCCGCCCCGAGGCCACGCTCGCCGCGCTGCCGGTCGCCACGTAGCCGTCGAGCTCCGCCAGCCCGCGACCGCGAGCTCCGTAGTCACTGTACATGAGGCCAACGAACACCCCGCTCTGGCTCCCCTGCAGCTGCTGCGGGTCGATTCCTGCCCGCTCCAGCGCTTCCCAGCTGGTCTCCAGCAGCAGCCGCTGCTGCGGATCCATCGCCTGCGCCTCGCGCGGCGGGATGGCGAAGAATCCGGCATCAAAGCGATCGATCGCGCGCAGGAACCCGCCGCGCCGGGTCATCACCTTGCCGGCGGCGTCGGGATCGGGGTCATACAGGGCGCCTATGTCCCAGCGCTCTGCCGGCACTTCGCTTGTCGCATCCCGCCCTTCGATGAGGGCTCGCCAGAACTCATCCGGCGAGTCGATGCCACCGGGATAGCGGCAGCCCATGCCGACGATGGCGATTGCATCGGCGACCGCGGGCAGTACGGAGGCCGCGGCGACCGCGGCCGCCGCGCTCTCCTGCGGCAGGATCTTCTCGTCGAGAAACTGGGCAATCTCGGCCGGCGTCGGGTGGTCAAACGCCAGGGTCGCCGGCAGCGCAGTCCCGGTCAGCCGGGTCAGCGCGCTGCGCAGCTCTAGCGCCATCAGCGAGTCCAGGCCCTGTTCCTTCATAGGGCGCCCGGCCGGCACGGCGCTGGCGCTTCCCAGGCCAAGGACCCTGGCCACCTCGGCGCGTACCGCCTGGACGATGGCGTCGCGCCGCTCGGCGCCGCCCAGCTTGGCCAGCTCGCGCGTCCACGCTCCTCGCCCGTCAGTCGGCCGGGCCGCGCCGCGCGGCTTGGCCAGCAGATTCCGCCACAGCGCCGGCACCTTGCCCCCAAAGCCGCGCGCGAGCGCCTCCAGGTCGAGCACTGCGGCAACCAGGTTCGCCTCCGGGTGACCGAGCGCCGCCGCCAGCAGCGCCACCCCCTGGGCGGGCGATAGGAGAGGCGTCCCCTGACGCGCCAGCCGCTCGCGCTGCGCCGCCGGCAGCCGCGCCGCCATGCCGACCGCGGCCCACGGCCCCCACGCCACGCTCTTTCCGGGCTTTCCCTCCGCCTTCCTCTTTCTCGCCAGCCCATCCACAAACGCGTTCCCTCCGCTGTATCCTCCCTGCCCCGCCGACCCCATCGTCCC
>JBGANQ010000109.1:0-27122 GCA_044222245.1 Polyangia bacterium
CGCTGCGGCAGCAGGTTCAGCCCGGCGGTGAAGGCGCGGCGCGCCCGCGGCAGGTCCTTGAGCAGTTCCTGCGCCACCACGCCCACCAGCATGTAGTGCAGGTAGCGCTCGTCCGCGTCGTGCAGGTGCTGCGCCAGCCCCTCGGCGGCATCGGCCACCGCGGCGAAGCTCTGGTGGCTGATGGCGAAGTGGAGCATGCCGCGCAGCGCCGCCAGGTGCTCGGGGAAGCGCTTGAGCGCCAGGCGATAGGTGGTGATCACCTCGGCCGGCGGCCGACCCTGGGCGGCCTGGGCCTCGGCGGCGCGCACGAAGAACACCGCCGCCGACTGCGCCTCGCTGTTGTCGGGCCCGAGCTCTTCGCCGGGCAGCGAGCCGAGCTCACCAGCGCTGAGGTACAAGGTGGCGATCTGCGGCAGGTCGTCCTTGCGCAGCGCCGCCGCCAGCAGGTAGCGCAGCGCCGGCCGGCTGTGGCGATCGCGGTACAGGGCGAGCCGGAAGTCATTCTCCAGCTCGTTGGTCACCGCCGAGGCGTCGCCCTGCCCTTGCCAGACCAGGCGCTGCCGCAGCCGCGCCCGGTCGAGGTGGATGTGCACCGCGAACGCGGTGTCCATGGCGGTCAGGCCCATCTGCTCGTACAGGTGGATGAGATCGCCCCACTGCTCGTGGGCGATGTGGTGGCGCTCCAGCGCCCGCATCGCGCTGTGGTTGTTGGCGTCGATGTTGAGGATGCTGCGGTAGGAGTCGATGATCGCCTCGCGGCGGACGACCGGGTCGCCGCCGCGCAGCGTCGCCAGAAGCGCCTGCCGCTCGAACGCCAGCACGCGCGTCTGGATGTCGGTGGCCTCCTTCAGCTCGACCGCCGTGACCTTGGCCAGCTCGTCGAGCATGCCGGCGGCCTGGTAGGCGCGCACCTGCGCCGAGCGCGCCACCGGGTGGCCGGGGCGGATCTCCAGCGCCTGGGCGAACCGCTTGGCGGCCTGCGCCGGCTGATGGTGGGCCTCCAGGTACTCGCCGGCCTGCAGCAGCAGGGCGAAGCGGACGTCGTAGTCGGCCTCGCTGGCCAGCTCGTGCTCGATGATCTCCATCGCCTGGCCGGCCCGCCAGGCGGTCGCCGACAGGGTCTCCTCCAGGCCGAGCAGCGCCGGGTGGGCCGGCGCGAAGCCGCGCAGCTCGTGGTAGGTCGCGAGCGCCCCGGGGGCGTCGCCCGACTCATGCTCCTGCGCCGCCGCCAGCCGCAGCGCCCACATCATGCCCTCGGGTCGCTTCTGGCTCGACTCGAAGCGCGTGCGCAGCGCCGCCACCAGGGTGTGGACCAGGGGACTGTGGGCGAGCGCTTCGCTCGGCGCCGCCGCCGCCCGCAGGTGCAGCCGGAGCAGCGCCGGGCCGTGGCTCGGCTCGGCGGCGAGCGCCCGCTGCAGGCTGTCTTCGACCGGGCCGCCGCCGGGCAGCGGCTGCGGGTAGGCAGTCTCGAGCAGCGCCGCCCGCAGCAGCCACAGCTCGGCGGCGCGCAGCGGCGACAGGGTCCGCTCGGCCTCGGCCTGCAGCACCGCGGCGACCTGCTGGCCGAGGTTGGCGTCGGCGCGACCATACAGCTCGGCGGAGAGCGCCGCCAGGCGCCAGCGCAGCGCCTGCTGCAAGCTCGGCACGGTCCCGCCCGCCGGCGGCACGGCCGACAGCTCGGCGAGCAGCCGCCGCGCCGCATCCTCGCTCTGGCCGGCCCGCCACAGCAGGCGCGCCGCCTCTTCGCGGTAGCCGCTGCGCACCACTTCCTCGCTGCGCGACAGCGGATCGGTCATCTCTGCCGCGGCGCTCAGAAGGACCTGGGCGGCGTCGGCAAAGCGCCCCTCGGAGACCAGCAGATCGGACAGCAGCGCGACCGCCGGCGGGTAGTCGGCGCGCGCCTGCAGGGCCGCCCGCAGCTCGCCTATAGCCTCGGTCCGCCCTTCGGGCAGCCCCAGCAGCAGGCGCGCCGGAGCCCGGCTCACCCGCTCCAGCAGGCGGCCGGCCACTGCGTCGTGCTCGATGTCGGCCGCCGCCGCCACCGACAGCGCCTGAGTCAGCGCCGCCTTGGCTTCGGCCAGCTTGCCGGCCCGCTGCAGCACCTCGCCGGCAGCGGTCAGGGCCAGGCTGCGCTGCGCGGCGTCGCGCACCGACTCGCTCAGGCGGGTATAGGTAGCCGCCGCGGCCAGCAGATCGCCGCCGCGCTCCTGCTCCTGCGCCAGATCCTCCATCGACAGCCAGTCGCCCGCCTGCGCCGCTTCGGTGAGCGCCGTCAGCCGCTCCTGGCTCGCCGGGGCGCCGGCGACGCTCGGGCCCAGGGCCAGGGCGACCTGGCGCAGGACCGCCGCGCGCAGCCCGCTCGGCAGCGGCAGCGCGAGCAGCGCCCGCTCGGCCTTGAGCAGCGGCGCCTCCTCCTTGCGCACCTTGGCCATCCGACTGGCGGTGCGCAACAGGCCCAGGCCGGCCCCGAGGCCGCTGTGCTGGTTCTTCGGCTCGGCCAGCACGGCCTCGTAACGCGCCATGGCGGCGCCGTCGCGGCCGGCCAGCTCGTCGATGCGGGCGCGCTCGGTGAGCAGCGCCGTGTGCAGGGTGCCGTGCGGCGGGTGCAGGCCGTGCGGCGCGTAAGTGTCGATGACGCCGTCCAGGGCCGGCAGGAGGTCCCCCACCGCCTGCTGGGCGATGGCGACGTCGGCCAGGCCGAGCTGCGCCGCGACCACGCCCGGCTTGGCTGGGGTCTTGTGACCGCCGCGCGCCTCTCGCAGGATCTCCTGGTAGACGGCGCGCGCATCCGAGAGCTGGCCCTGCACGCGCAAAAGCTCGCCGCGCGGCAGCTGCAGGCCGGCCCGCTCGGCCGGGCTGCTGTGATCCATCTCGCGCTCCAGCAGGGCCGCGGCTTCATCCGGCTGCGCCGCCGGACCCGGCCAGGCGAGCACCCGGCGCAGGCCGCGCATGGCCGAGCGCGCCGTCGGCACGAGCTCCAGGGCAGAGCGGTAGCGCTCCTGGGCGTCGGCCGGCTCGCGCAGGGCGTCGGCCTGCTGCGCCGCCGCGTAGGCCAGCTCCGACGCCCGCGCCGGCTCGCGACCGGCGTGCACGCGCGCCTCGTTGTCGAGCAGGGTGAAGAAGTGCCGCCGGGTCGCCGCCTCGATTCCGGTCGACCCGCTCGGGGCCGCCTGGGCCGGCACCGGCAGCTTGTCGGTCGCGGGCAGCGGCAGCCGGCGGGCAGTGATGGCGACCCCGCTGTTGCGGGCCGGCGTCGGAGCCGCGACCGGCGCGGCCGGCAGCGCGGCGCTGCTGGTCACCGCCGGGGCAATCCCTGGCGGCTCGGCCCCGCTGGCAGCGGCCGGGGGAACCGGCAGCCGGATGTCCGCAGCGACCACCTGGGCCGGCGGCAGAGGGACCTCGACCGGGGCCAGGGCGGTGCCGCTCTTGGCACCGGCGGGCAGCCCATCTGCGTAGCCGATCTCGGGAGTCTTGGCGCTGGTCAGGGCAAGCTCGGGTCCGCCGGCGAGCGCGGGGACCGGCTCGTCGGCTTCCAGCTGCACCGTCTGCGCGACGGCCCGCGGGGCTGTCGGCGTCGGCTCGACGGCGGCAGCCGGCGGTGTAACCGGCTCGCTGGGCGGGCGTGCCGCGGGCGGGGCCAGCAGGGCCGGCGGCGGCGGCAGCGGCGCGATGTCCGCACCGGACTCGGAGGCTGGCGCCGGTGCGACCGGACGCGGCACCGCCGCCACCCCGCTCGGCGGCGTCACCTGGATGTCGATGCCGGCGAACAGGTCGGCCAGCGGATCGACCTCGGAGGGCCGAGGCGCAGCGAGCGGGAGGCTCGGCGTCGCCGCAGCGGCCGCCTTGGGGACCGGCGCTTCAATCTGGATCTCGTAGCTCTCCTCCTCGGAGTGCTCGGTGGCCGCGGGCACTGGCTTGGCCGTGTAGCCCGAGGAGTCGGAGGTGGTGACCACCGCGGCCAGCAGGCGCTGCTTCTGCGCATCCAGGGCGGCACTGGCGTCCTGAGCGCTCGCTGGCGTCACCAGCGGTCGCGCCAGCTCGATATCGAGCTGCAGGCCGTCGCTCACCTCCATCGGCGGTGGCGGCAGCGGCAGCGCCGCATCGCTCTCGCTGAGCGGCTTGCTCTCGCTGAGCGGCTTGCTCTGGCTGGGCGGCTTGCTCTGGCTGGGCGGCTTGCTCTGGCTGGGCGGCTTGCTCTGGCTGGGCGGCTTGCTCTCACTGGGCGGCTTGACCGCCGGCTCGGCGGCGACGATGCGCGCGGCCGGTTGGGGCGGCTCGGCGAGGGGTGGAGCGACGATCTTGCCAGCGGCGCTCGGCTCTGACAGCTCGGGCGGCAGCTCGCTCTCGGCCAGGAACGTCGGATCCCACTCGTCGATCGCCTTGTCCCAGTCGAACGAGTCGCCGCTGCCGGAGAAATCCGCGAGCGGGTTCTGGGGGCTGTCGGGCTTGTTGCCGTCTTGATTAGCCGGGGGCACGTCCGTTCTCCTACTCACTCAGGCCAAGCTCGCGGCGCAGGCTCTGCAGCTCCGCCGAGACGCTGAAGGCGCACAGAGCGCGCGCCGTCCGCACCGCCGCCGCGCTGCTATCGCGCAGGCTCACACCCAAGTCTTCCAAGGCCGCCGCCAGGTTGCCGGTGATGGCCAGCGCCAGCTGCGCGCTGCCGAGCAGCACCGCCTGTTGCCAGCCGACGATGAACTGGTTCCCTTCGCTGCCGGCGAGCGGAGCCAGCCGGTGCGCCATCGCCCTGAGGGCCGCGCGCTCCTTGCGGCTGATCACACGGTCCAGGGCGCGGTTGCGCTCGTCCAGGCGCGACCGCGCCTCGGCCGACAGCGTCGGACCGGGGACCTGCGCCATGGCGCAGCACGAGGCGATGAACAGCAGCACCTCCTGCACGTCGCCGTCGAGCGGGCCCAAGCGGTCGGGCAAGAGCGCCAGGCGGCGCACCAGCCGGAAGAACAGCACCGGCGAGATCGTCGGCAGGGGGCCGGTGTAGCTGCTGCCGCAGATCAGGTTGCTGCCCGAGATCTGGCACAGATCCTTGTCGCGGGCCATGAACAGCCCGTAGCTCAGCGTCATCCCGCCCGAGCCGAGCCCGAACCGGTTGGCCAGCTGGTCGATGGTGCTCCAGCTCGTCGGGACGTCCTTGGTGTTGAGGCGCTCGCGCGCCTGCACCCCAAGCGCTCCGAGCTCCGGCCCGAGGATGCGGTTGATCGCCGCCTGCCCCGCGGTCCGCCCTCGGGGTGCAGCTGCCAGCGTCAGGCGCGCCCGCATGTACGCGCCCTGCGTCCCGGTCTGCCGTCCTGCCGCCATACATCGCCAGCAGATCCTCGGGTCGCCCCAGAGCCCGGCCGCTCCTGCAGGCGGCCGGCGTCGTGCTCGATGTCGGCCGCCGCCGCCACCGACAGCGCCTGGTCGAAGCGCCGCCTTGGCTTCGGCCAGCTTGCCGGCCCCGCTGCAGCAGCTCGCCGGCGCAGGTCAGGGCCAGGCTGCGCTGCGCGGCGTCGCGCACCGGCTCGCTCAGGCGGGTATAGCCGCCGCCGCGGCCAGCAGATCGCCGCGCGCTCCTGCTCCTGCGCGCCAGATCCTCCATCGACAGCCAGTCGCCCGCCTGCGCCGCTTCGGTGAGCGCCGTCAGCTGCTCCTGGCTCGCCGGCGCGCCGGCGACGCTCAGGGCCCAGGGACAGGGCGACTGACGCAAGACCGCCGCCCGCAGCCCGCTCGGCAGCGGCAGCGCGAGCAGCGCCGCTCGGCCTTGAGCAGCGGCGCTCCTCCTTGCGCACCTTGGCCATCCCGCCTGGTTGCGCGCAGCAGGCGCCGGCCCCGAGGCCGCTGTGCTGGTTCTTCGGCTCGGCCAGCGGCCTTGTAGCGCGCTACGGCGGCGCCGTCGCGGCCGGCCAGCTCGTCGATGCGGGCGCCTCGGTGAGCAGCGCCGTGTGCAGGGTGCCGGCGGGTGCGGGCCGTGCGGCGCGTAGTGTCGATGACGCCGTCCAGGGCCGGCACCAGGTCCCCATCGCCTGCTGGGCGATGGCGACATCGGCAGCGGCCGAGTTGCGCGGCGACCGCCGCCCGGCCGGGCCGGGGGTCGGGAGCCGCCGCGCGCCTCGCGGAGGATCTCCTGGTACACGGCGCGCATCCGAGGCTGGCCCTGCACGCGCAAAAGCTCGCCGCGCGGCAGCTGCAGGCCGGCCCGCTCGGCCAGGCTGCCGTGATCCATCTCGCGCTCAGCAGGGCCGCGGCTTCATCGGCTGCGCCGCCGGACCCGGCCAGGCGAGCACCTGGCGCAGGCCGCGCTGGCCGAGCGCGCCGTCGGCACAAGCTCCAGCGCCGCGCGGTAGCGCTCCTGGGCGTCGGCCGGCTCGCGCAGGGCGTCGGCCTGCTGCGCCGCCGCGTAGGCGAGCTGCGGCGCCCGCGCCGGCTCGCGACCGGCGTGGGCGCGCGCTCGTTGTCGAGCAGGTGAAGAAGTGCCGCCGGGTCGCCGCCCGATCCTGGTCGACCCGCTCGGGGCCGCCTGGGCCGGCACCGGCAGCTTGTCGGTCGCGGGCAGCGGCAGCCGGCGGGGGTGAGCGCCGTCTCGCTGTTGCGGGCCGGCGTCCGCCGCGACCCGGCGGCCGGCAGCGCGGCGCTGCTGGTCGGCGGCGACCAGGGCAACCGGCACGCTGGCCGCGCCGTGCCGTCCCGCTCGGGGAACCGGCAGCCGGATGTCCGCAGCGACCACCTGGGCCGGCGGCAGGGGACCTCGACCGGGGCCAGGGCGGTGGGGCTCGGCAGGGTGGGCAGCCCATCTGCGTAGCCGATCTCGCGAGTCTTGGCGCTGGTCAGGGCAGCTCGGGTCCGCCGGCGAGCGCGCGGACTCGTCGGCTTCCAGCTGCATCCGTCGCCTGCGCGACGGCCGGCGGGGCTGTCGGCGTCGGCTCGACGGCGGCAGCCGGCGTTGGGTCGACCGGCTCGCTGGGCGGGCGTGCCGCGGCGGGGCCAGCAGGGCCGGCGGCGGCGAACAGGTCGCGATGTCCGCACCGGACTCGGAGGCGGCGCCGGTGCGACCGGACGCGGCACCGCCGCCACCCCCTCGGCGGCGTCACCTGGATGTCGATGCCGGCGAACAGGTCGGCCAGCGGATCGACCTCGGGGCGGGCGCAGCGAGCGGGAGGCTCGGCGTCGCCGCAGCGGCCGCCTTGGGGACCGGCGCTTCAATCTGGATCTCGTAGCTCTCCTCCTCGGGTGCTCGGTGGCCGCAGGGCACTGGCTTGGCCGTGTAGCCCGAGGAGTCGGAAGTGGTGACCACCGCGGCCAGCAGGCGCTGCTTCTGCGCATCCAGGGGCGGCACTGGCGTCCTGGCGCTCGCTGGCGTCACCAGCGGTCGCGCCAGCTCGATATCGAGCTGCAGGCCGTCGCTCACCTCCATCAGCGGTGGCGGCAGCGGCAGCGCCGCATCGCTCGCTGAGCGGCTTGCTCTCGCTGAGCGGCTTGCTCTGGCTGGGCGGCTTGCTCTGGCTGGGCGGCTTGCTCTGGCTGGGCGGCTTGCTCTGGCTGGGCGGCTTGCTCTCCTGGGCGGCTTGACCGCCGGCTCGGCGGCGACGATGCGCGCGGCCGGTTGGGCGGCTCGGCGAGGGTGGAGCGACGATCTTGCCAGCGGCGCTCGGCTCCGACAGCTCGGGCGGCAGCTCGCTCTCGGCCAGGAACGTCGGATCCCACTCGTCGATCGCCTTGTCCCAGCCGAACGAGTCGCCGCTGCCGGAGAAATCCGCGAGGCGGGTTCTGGGGGCTGTCGGGCTTGTTGCCGTCTTGATTAGCCGGGGGCACGTCCGTTCTCCTACCACCAGGCCAAGCTCGCGGCGCAGGCTCTGCAGCTCCGCCGAGACGCTGAAGGCGCACAGAGCGCGCGCCGTCCGCACCGCCGCCGCGCTGCTATCGCGCAGGCTCACACCCAAGTCTTCCAAGGCCGCCGCCAGGTTGCCGGTGATGGCCGCGCCAGCTGCGCGCTGCCGAGCAGCACCGCCTGTTGCCAGCCGACGATGAACTGGTTCCCTTCGCTGCCGGCGAGCGGAGCCAGCCGGTGCGCCATCGCCCTGAGGGCCGCGCGCTCCTTGCGGCTGATCACACGGTCCAGGGCGCGGTTGCGCTCGTCCAGGCGCGACCGCGCCTCGGCCGACAGCGTCGGACCGGGTACCTGCGCCATGGCGCAGCACGAGGCGATGAACAGCAGCACCTCCTGCACGTCCCCATCGAGCGGGCCCAGGCGGTCGGGCAACAGCGCCAGCCGCCGCACCAGGCGGAAGAACAGAGTCGGCGAGAGCGTCCCCAGGGCGCCGGTGAAGCTGCTGCCGCAGATCAGGTTGCTACCGGCGATCTGACAGCTCTCCTTGTCGCGCCCCATGAACAGCCCGTAGCTCAGGGTCATCACGCCCGAGCCGAGGCCGAACCGGTTGGCCAGCTGGTCGACGGTGCTCCAGCTGGACGGGACCTCTTTGGCGTTCAGCCGCTCGCGCGCCTGCAGACCGAGCGCGCCAAGCTCCGGGCCGAGGATGCGGTTGGCGCTGTCGAGAGCTCGCTCCACAGCTCGGCCAGCACGCCGCGCGCCTCGGCGGGGAAGGCGACGGTGCGCAGCGGCGGTCCAACCGAGCGGCTGGGGATCTTGAGGGCCGCCGACGCCACGGGGGCCGGCGGGGGCTGGCCGAGGGCCACCTGCACCGCGGTCTCTGCCTGGTTGGCCAGGCTGTGCAGGTCGCTGAAGCGGTGCCAGTTGAAGATCAGGCTGAGCGCCTGGAACGGCTTGGGGTCGAGCTTGACCTCGGGGTTCACCAAAAGGGCCGCCAGCTTGCGCGCCTCCCCGGCGGCGCGTCCGAACACCGCCGGCGGCCGCGCCACCTCGCCGGTGAGCCGGGCCAGCGCGATGAGCCGCTCGAGCGCCGGCAGCGCCAGCGGGACCTCTTTTAGCACCTGCTCGACGACCGCCAGGGCGGCGGCGGGGTTCTGGGTGTGCTTCTCCAGCACCTCGGCGAGCTCGAGCGACACCTGCTGCCGCTCGCCGCTGAAGGCGGGCTCGGTGGGCAGCCGCTCCAAGAGCTCGCGGAGGGTGGCGGCGGCGGTGCTGCTCTGGCCGAGCTGCAGCTGCAGCGCACTCAGCCAGCGGTACTGCTCGCCCTGGGCGTGCACCTCTTCAAGTGTGTCGACCTCACCGCCGCGCAGGGCACGGTAGCGCTGGCCGAACTCGATGGCCTTCTGGACATGGAACGCCGCGCGGTCGGGCGCGCTCGGGGCGAGCAGCCGCGCCACCGCGGCATGGGCCGCCTGGCGCTCGGCCGGCTTGGCGTCGAGCTCCAGGAAGCGCTCGTAGTGGTGGATCGCCGCCTCGGCGTCGCCATACTGACCGCGCAGCTCGGCGAGCCAGCGGTGGGCCTGGGCGTGCTCCGGCTCTAGCTTGAGCAGCGCCGTCAGATCGCTCTCGGCCGCCAGGTCCTGGCCGGACTGCCGCGCCAGGCCGGCGCGCTGCAGCAGCAGCGTCACCCGCAGCGCCTGCTCGCTGCGGCGACCGATCTCGTCGCCCGACTCGCTGGCGGGCAGCCCCAGGCGGAAGTTGAGCAGCTCGAGCAGCGGCCCCGGATCGCCGGCCTCCTCGGCGCGGCGGGTGAGCAGCGGGTGCAGCTCGGCGAGCGCCGCGGCGTCGAGCGGCCGGCACTCCAGCACCGTGCGCAGCGCCGCCGCCGCCCCGTCCGTGTCGCCCAGCCGCAGCAAGAGCTGCGCCGCCTCGCCATAGAGCTCGGCCCGCTCCTCGTCATCTGTGAGCTCACCGGCCAGCCGCAGCGTATACAGCACGTAGGCCCGCACCCGCTCTGCCGACTCGGGCTCGAGCGGCTGGCTGCGGTCCATCTGCGCCTCGGTGGGCACCGTCGCCTGGCGCAAAAGCAGCAGCGCCATCACGCTGTGCGGCGCCAGCTCCAGCGCCCGCAGGGCGGCCAGGGCGGCGTTGTGGCAGAAGGTCGCGCGGCTCACCGGGTCGACCTCGATGCCCTGGGTCTCGGTGGCCTGCAGCAGCCACACCTCGGCCTCGAGCAGGATCCACTGCAGCCGGTCGGCCACCTCGCCGGGCGGACACAGCTCAAGCCGTGCGCGCAGGGCCGGCAGGATCTCGGGCGTGCGCGCCAGCTGCTCGGCCAGCGCCGGGTCGGCCAGCAGGTCGCACAGCGGCACGATCACCTGCGGCACATCGCCGAGCAGCCGATACGCCTGCAGCAGGCGGCGCGCCGCCTCGACCTGCTGGGACGGCTCGTCTTCATTGAGGGTCCCAAGCAGGCCGGCGCGCAGCCACAGCTCGCCGATCACCGCCTGGGGCTCGCTCTCGCCCAGGGTGCCAAGGTGCTGCGCCAGCGCCGCCAGCACCGCCCCCTGCTGCTTGCCGTCCTCGCGCTTCTGGGCGACCCGCAGCCGCGCCAGCTCGAGCATGACCACCGCCTCGGGATAGGCGGTGCCGGTCGGCTCGCCGGCCAGGCTGCTGCGCGCCTTGGCCAGCTGCGCCTCGGTGCGCTCGAGCACGCTGCTCGAGGTCGCGCCCTGGGTGGTGAGGAAGGCCCGCTCCTCGGTGAACAGCGCCGTCATCACCCGCCCGAGCGGCTCCTCGGGCAGCAGCGAGTCAAGGAGGCCATCGAACACCTCGCCGAGCGCCCCATAGCTGCGCTTCTGCATGAGCGCCCGCAGCCGTCCGAGCGCCGCCTGCGCCGCCGCCGTGGAGGGCACCGGCAGCGTCTGCAGCGCCTGCGCGTAGGCCTCGTCGACCTCGACCGGGCGGTGCGGCTGCAGCTCCTCGCGCAGCTCGCCCAGGCGCAAGAGCACATCGGCGCGCGCGCCGCCGCTTGGCAGCGCCTCGGCCAGCTGCTCCAGCGCGGTCAGCAGCTTGGGCATGTCGTGCTGGCGCCGGTACTGACGGCAGAGGCCGCGCAGGGCCGGCACATAGCCCGGCCGCTGGGCGAGGATCGCCCGGTAGACCGCCGCCGCCTGCCCGGCCTGCTCGGGATCGCTCTGTAGGAGCTCGGCGAGCTTGACCTGCAGGTGCAGCAGCCGCTGCGCCGCGTCGCTCTTGCCCTGATCGCCGCGCGGCAGCGCCGCCGCCGCGACCTCGGCTTGCTTCTGCCACAGGGCGACCAGCTCACCGCGCTTGTCCGCCTCGAGCAGCAGCCGCTCGATCGGCTCCAGCGCCTGCGGCTCGCCCGGCCGCTGCTTGAGGATCTCCTGGTAAAGCGCCACCGCGGTCGCCTGATCGCCCACCGCCAAGAGCTCGGCCCGCCGCAGCAGGTCCCACGGGCGCGGCCCGCCGAGGTTGAGCTTGTTCTCCAGCCCCTCGATCGCGAGCAGCGCCGCCGCCTCCTGGGCCGCGTCGCCGGCGCGGCGGGCCAGCACCACCGCCCGCCGCCACAGCCGCAGGTCGTCGGGCGCCGCCTGCAGCAGCGCCTGCAGCGGCACGAGCGCCTTGGCCGGCTCGCCGAGCAGGTCGCCGTACAGATCGACCAGCGCCTCGCGCAGCCGCTGCGTCTCCTGCGGCAGGCTCGCCGCCTGCGGGCTCTGCGGATCGGCGGCCTCGCCGGGACGGGCGCTGCTCAGGCGCTGCTCGTACAGCGCCGCCAGCTCGGCGAAGCGCCGCCCGCGCTGCCGCAGGCTCTCGTTGGCGCTCTGCAGCAGCTGACGCAGCACCACCGTCTGCTCGCTCACCGGCGCCGCGGTATCGACGAGCTGCGCCGCCGCTACCAGGGTCTCCTGGCTGCGCTTGAGATCGCCCACCCGCAGCGATAGATCGGCCGACAAGAGCAGCGTCTCGACCGCCCACAGGTGATCGCTCTGCTTCTCGCCGCTCTCGGTGAGGAGCCCCTGCACCGCCACCTGCGCCTCATCGCGCAACAGCTGCGCCAGCGCCGGCAGATCCTGCGCCCGCAGCGCCCGCCGCTGCCGCCCGAGCATGAGCAGCAGGTGGGCCGGGGCGTAGGTCGCGATGCGCTGCTCCAGCTCTTCGGCCTCGGCCTCCTGGCCGGCGCTGCGCAGCGCCAGGGCGCGCTTGAACCACAGCCCGATCGGCGGCGGTCCCTCGGTCCCGCGCGAGATGCGCAGCTGATCCTCGCGCTGCGACAGCAGCAGCGCCAGCTCGGCGTGCCGCCCCTGCGACTCTGCCATGGCGATGAGGTCGGGCATGATCAGCGGATCGCCGGGAGATTTCTGCTGCGCCTTGTCGAGGTACTGCCAGGCGAGATCGGGGTTGCCCAGCCGATCGCGGGCCAGGCTCGCCTGCCAGCGCCGGATCGCCACCACTTGATCGATCAGCGCCGGGCGCCGCTGCGCCGTGGCCTGCTGCGCCTGCATCTCGAGGATCTCGGCGCGGACCTCCAGGGCGGCCAGGCAGTCGGGGATGCGCCCCGAGGCGGCGGTGATGCGGACGATCTCGTCGATCACCCGCACCTGATCGATGCCGACATCGTAGGCGTCGTGCAGGTAGGACAGCACGCGGTCCAGGTCCACCGGGGTGCCGCTCGACTGCTCCAGGGCCCGGTTGTGCTCCTCTTCGATGCGCGCCTGCTCGATGAGCAGCGCCACCCGCCGGCCCGGCTCGCGGGTCGCGCTGGCGAGCTCGCGGTAGACGGTGAGCAGCTCTTCGCTCGGCCGCCCGCTGGCCCCCGCCGGTCCCGCCTTTTGGGCGAGCAGCTTCTCCAGCGCCGCCAGCGGCCCGAGGGCGGTGGGATCGAGCTCGTGGGCGCTGCGGTAGCAGGCGATCGCGTGCTCGACCTCGCCGAGCAGGTCCTCCAGGATGTGGCCCTTCTCGGTCAGCGCCTCGGCGCGCTCGCGCTTGGTCGAGGCGAAGCTCGCCTCGGTGTCGAGGAGCTTGAGCAAGCTCGGCCACAGGCTGCGCTTGTAGAAGATGCGCCGCAGGGCCCACAGGTTCGGCCGCAGGGCGGGATCGCTGGTCATCGCTGCGGCGTAGGCGCGGGCGACGTCCGCCTCGTCGGAGATGCTGCGCTCGGCGTGCACCGCCAGCTCGTGCTGGAGCACCGCCGAGTGCTGCTTGCGCGACTCGGCCTGCCGCTCGCGCTCGTAGACCGCGGCGCGATCGCGCGGCGTCTCGTTGCGGGCGCGGCGGGTGATCAGGTCGACCGGATCGGGAGCCCCGGCCAGGCCCTCGTCTTCCGACAGGATTGGCTCGGCATCGAGGATCTCGATCACGTCGGCGCTGCTGTCCGGCCGGCGACCGATCACATCGGCGTCAGCGTCGAAGGCCACCTCGGCTTCGTCGAGCGCGGCGATCACCGCGTCCGGGTCGTCGGGGGCTCCGCTGCGCGCCACGCCCTTTTCGGCTGGCTCGGAGTCACTGTGCTTCATCAGATCCGGAGAGCTATCGGTGGAGGCCATGCGCGCTTCTGCTCGTAGTCGACCTTCGTGCCCCATCTACTTCCCGACACCCGCTGTGGCGCCGTCCCCGCTACCCCGGCGGCTTGCCGCCCATGAGATGAGCTCCCCAAGTAGCCGCTGGCCCCCAGGTTACCCGCTGCAAGCTACCTACAGGTCCGACCGACAACGATGAAAAAAGATGGGTTCACTATGTCAGGGTTCGAGTAACTAGTATCGACAGCCATATAGCCCACTGTCAAACCAAAGCGCGCGGCCAGTATCGGCGGCGACCCTGCAAAGGGCGCCTGAACTTAACCCCGGGGCTTGAGTTTTAGCTGGGTTTTGGGCGAGCTTTCGGCGAGTTTTTGGCGAGTTCTTGGTGAGCCCAATGCACGAGTCTGTTCAGCTTGAAGCCAGCCCGAGCCCGAGCCCGAGCGGGCCAGGGCCAGGGCCAGGGCCAGGGCCGGGGTCAGGACGAAGGCCAGGGCCAGGGCAAGCGGCGCGCCAGCTGGTCAACCGCCGCCGCAACCGCCGCCTTCTCGCTGACGACTACCGCGACGGCCGGGTGCTCCTGCGCGGCCGGCCGGTGCACCTTAAGATCGAGCTTACCAACTTCTGCAACCTCGCCTGCCCGATGTGCCCGCACAGCCAGATGCGGCGTCCGGTCGGCTACATGGCGCCGGCGCTCTTCCGCTCGATCATCGATCAGGCGGGCCCCGAGCTCGAGTTTGCCTACGTCCACCACCTGGGCGAGTCGCTGTTCCACCCGCGCATCGGCGAGCTTATCGCCTACGGCAAGCGCCGCGGCGTGGCCATGGGGCTGTCGACCAACGCGACGTTCCTCAGCGCTGGCAAGACCCGGGCGCTGCTCGACAGCGGGCTCGATTTTTTGGTCATCTCACTCGACGCCAACAGCGAGCAGAGCTACGCCCACATGCGCCGCGGCGGCGACTTCCAGCGCACGGTCGCAAACGTCCGCCGCCTGTTCGCCGAGAAAGCGGCTCGTAGCAGCCCGCTCCGGGTCGTCGTCCAGATGATCGTGAGCGCCCACAACCAGCACGAGATTGCCGCCTTCGCCCGCGCCTGGGACGGCCAGGTCGTCCTCAAGGTGGCGCG
Organism: Polyangia bacterium; assembly: GCA_044222245.1. Taxonomy (GTDB): domain Bacteria; phylum Myxococcota_A; class Polyangia; order Palsa-1104; family JAEUJZ01; genus CALFML01. The sequence continues at coordinate 14,479 of JBGANQ010000109.1, forward strand.
CGACTGGGCGGGCCAGGTCCCCCTGGGCGCGCTGCTCCAGTCGGCCCGCAGTCGCGCCGCGGCGCCGGCTCCCGGCCCGTGCGCCATCGCCGCCGCGGCGCCGCAGCTGGAGCCGGCGGCGGCCCTGGAGCCGGCGCCGCGGCTTGCCGAGCTGCCGCCGCTGGCCAGCTCGCCGTGCCGGATGCTGTGGACCGAGCTCACCGTGTTCTGGGACGGCCAGGTCGTGCCGTGCGCCAACGTCTACGAGCCCGACAACCTGCTTGGCGATCTGCGCACCCAGACCCTGGACGAGGTCTGGAACGGTCCGCCCATCCAGGCGCTGCGCCGGGCCCACCTCGAAGACGCGGTGGCCCAGATCCCGGTCTGCCGCAGCTGCCCGCGCCACCCCCTGGAGCGCACCGACTTCATCGCCGTCGATCAGCTGACCCAGCGCCTGCGCAACTACGTGGGCGTCGATCTGACCCCGCGCCACGGCCTGTCCTGAGCGCCGCCGGCTGTCGCCGCATCGGCACTTCTGTTGACAGCGGCCAAGCTGCTACGATACCTCCGGCCTTCATGATCCAGAAAAATGGCCAGACTACTGGCACAGAACCAGGCCGGGCGCAGGTGCTGGCTGACAGCGTGCGCGGCGGCGACCTGCGGCTGGCGGCGCGCCTCATCCGCGATCTGGACGATCGCCTGCCGCTGGCGCGGGCGGTGCTGCGGCTCTTGTGGCCGCACACCGGCCGCGCCTTCATCCTCGGCATCACCGGCAACCCCGGCGCCGGCAAGTCGACGGTGGTCGACAACCTCATCACCCAGTACCGCCAGCAGGGCCTGCGCGTCGGCGTCGTCGCCATCGATCCGTCCAGTCCCTTCTCGGGCGGAGCGATCCTCGGCGATCGCATCCGCATGCAGCGCCACGCGCTCGACGACGGCGTGTTCATCCGCTCGCTGGCGGCGCGCGGTCACCTCGGCGGGCTGTCGCGCTCGACCGGCGAGATCGTCGCCGTGCTCGACGCGATGGGCTTCGACCTGGTGATCATCGAGACGGTGGGCGTCGGCCAGGGCGAGATCGACGTGGTCGCCCAGGCGGACACCAAGGTCGTGGTCACGGTTCCCGGGCTGGGCGACGAGGTCCAGGCGATAAAGGCCGGCATCCTCGAGATCGCCGACGTGCTGGTCGTCAACAAGGCCGATCGCGAGGGCGCCGATCGCACGGTGCGCGACCTGCTGACCATGCTCGATCTGCGCGACAAGACCGGCCCGGCGCGCCCCGCGGCCGCCGCGACGACCGCGCCGGTGAGCCTGCAGTCCCTGGACGCCGCCGATGCTCCCGGGCGCGATGTCGAGATCGTCCGCACCGTCGCCATGCGCGGCGAGGGGCTGGCCGAGCTGGTCGCCGCCATTGGCCGCCACCGCGCCCAGACCGCCGGCGCCGCTGCCGCCCGCCAGGCGCAGCGCGCCCGCCGCGAGCTGCGCGAGGTCCTGCTCGACCGCCTCGGCCGCGCCATCGATGACAAGCTCAGCCAGCACCACCGCCTCGTCGAGGAAGTGCAGCGCCGCACCACCGACCCCTACTCCGCCGCCGATCGCCTGCTGCAAGAGCTGCTGCGCGAGCCCGACGCAGCGCCACCCTGAAAAAGTACCACCCGCGCCTTGCCCAAGCCTGCGCGAGCCCTGCCCGCTTCATGCCCGAGCCTTGCTGTGCACGCCCAGTCGCCCAGCCGCCCAGCCGCCCAGCCGCCTAGTCGCCCAGTCGTCTCGACCGGCTCGCCGCCCCTCGCGGCCAGAGCTGCGGCGGCAAGGTGCCCGCCGGACCGGGCCCCGAGCTTCCGATTGACCGCCGGTCGCGCAGCTGGTAGCGTCGGCGGCCATGAGCTTTAGCATCGGTGGACATCTAGTCGCAGAGGAGCTGCACCGAGTCGGGGTGCGCGACATCTTCACCCTGTGCGGGGGGCATATTGCGCCGATCTATGACGGCTGCCTGCGCTCCGGCATCCGCATGATCGACACCCGCCACGAGCAGGCGGCGGCCCACGCCGGCGACGGCTACGCGCGGCTGACCCGCGGCCCCGGGGTCGCCCTGGTCACCGCCGGACCGGGCGTGACCGACGCCGTCACCGGCATCGCCAACGCCTTCCAGGCGCAGTCGCCGCTGGTCGTACTGGGCGGCGCCGCCGAGGTGCGGCTGGCCGGGCGCGGCGCGCTGCAGGAGATGGAGCAGCTGCCGCTGATGCGCTCGATCACCAAGTGGTGCGCCACGGCCAGCGACCCGCGGCGGCTGCGCGAGCTCGTCCAGACCGCGATCCGGCAGTCGATGTCTGGCGTCCCCGGGCCGGTGTTTCTCGAGCTGCCGTTTGACGTGCTCATGGCCCAGGTCGACCAGAACGAGCTGGTCATTCCGCCGCCGCTGCCGCCGTGGCCGCGGGTGCAGGCGGCCCCCGACCAGGTCGAACAGGCGGCGGCGCTCTTGCGTGCGGCCCACAAGCCGGTGATCTTCGCCGGCTCGCAGGTGTACTGGGACGGCGCCGCGGCGGCGCTCGACAGCCTGTGCGCGGCGACCCACATCCCGGTGGTGTGCAACGGCATGGGCCGCGGCGTGCTGCCCGCCGATCACCCGCAGCTGCTCGCCCTGGCGCGCAAGAAGGCGCTGCGCTCGACCGACCTGGTGCTGATCATCGGCACCCCGCTCGACTTCCGGGTCGGCTTTGGGGCCAGCATCAACCCGGCGGCGAAGATCATCCAGCTCGACCGCGATCTCAGCCAGCTCGGCAAGAGCCGGGCGACGGATCTGGCCCTGGGTGGCCAGGTCGACCTCGTGCTCGCCCAGCTGCAGGCGGCGCTCGGCGGCGGTCCGGCGCTGCGCGAGCGCTTCAGCCCCTGGCTCGCCGAGCTGCGCGCCGAGGAGCACAAGCAGCACCACCAGCTGGTCGCGCACATGAAGCCGCACGGGAGCCCGATCAACCACTACCAGCTGGCCGCCGCGCTGTCCGAGGCGCTCGGGGCGGGGCCGCACGGTAAGGGCAAGATCGACGAGGACGTGATCCTCATCGGCGACGGCGGCGACGTGGTCGCGCTGGCGTCCAAGGTGATCCCGCTGGCGCGGCCGGGGCAGTGGCTGGATCCCGGGCCGCTCGGCTGCCTGGGCGTCGGGGCGCCGTTCGCGCTGGCCGCCAAGGCGCTCGATCCGAGCAACCAAAAGCGCGTCGTCGTGCTGTCCGGCGACGGCTCGTTCGGCCTGAACGGCTTTGACTTCGAGAGCTGCGTGCGCTTCGGCTTCAAGGTCACGGTGGTCGTCGGCAACGACGCCGCCTGGGGGCAGATCCGCGGGCCACAGGTGATGATCTTCGGCAGCGAGCGAGCCCCGGCGACCAAGCTGGCCCCGGTGCGCTACGACCGCGTCGTCGAGGCCTTCGGCGGCGTCGGCTTCCACGTCGAGGACGCGGCGGACCTGCCGGGCGCCTTGAAAAAGGCCCTGGAGAGCCCGCAGGTGGCGTGCGTCAACGTCTCGCTGGATCCGGACTTCGTCGTCGCCTCGGGAGCCGCCAAGCTGACGGTGTAAAAGAGCCGCCGGCGGGCAAAATTCGCGAAAGCCTTGCCGGCGCCGCGGCCCCGGCGATGCGCGCCTCGCGAGCTGCCATATTGTGAGTTTGCTCGATGTGCTAAACTGGCGTGGCCGATGCCGGAAAGTGCGCCGCCTCCTCCTCTTGTTGTGACCGCAGCGTCCCCGCCCAAGGCGCCTGCGCAGCTCGACCCTCCGGTGGCGCCGCGGCCGGCGAGCCCGCCGCCATCGACCTCGTCGCCCACGGTCGAGGTCCGGCTGCAGACGCTGCTCGCCCAGACCAGCGTGCCGACGCTCGATGAGCTGGTGCAGCTGCTCGGGCGCGAGCTTGCCGAGGCGCCGCCCAAGGCCGAGCATGCAGAGCTGTCGGTGCGGCTGGCCCTGCTCATGTGGGACGGCTATGGCAAGGTGAGCGCCGCGCTCGAGCTCATCGACGGAGTTGAGCACCCGGTGGCGACCGCGCTGCGCCTGCAGGCCGCCCTGGAAGAGGACAGCGCCGAGCAGGGAGCCGGTGCGGCCGGCCGGGCGCCGACGGCGCTGCTCACCCACGCCCGCCGGCTGCAGACCCGCGGCGACGACATGGCGCGCGCCGAGCTCGGCGAGCTGCTGCTGTGGCGGGGGGCCTATGAGCAGGCCGAGGCGCTGCTGGTCACGCCCTCGACCCTGCGGCTGCGGGCCCTTGCGGTGTGGCTGCAGGGACGACCGGTGGCGGCGGCCGAGCACCTGGCCGCCAGCTCGCACCCGAGTGACCTGCTATGGGCGGCGCTGCTCTACGAGCTGGAGGAGCTGCGCACCGGCAACACCGAGCTCGGGCAGAGCCGCGATCGCCTGCTGCACCGCGCGCTGACCGCCACCGGGCGGGTCTCGGCGCGCGAGACGTCCCTGGTCGACAGCCCCGCCGATCACCTGGTGCGCAGCCAGCGCCTGCGCATCATCGAGGCCCTGCTGCAGCAGGCCGAGCTCCCAGTCGAGGCGCGCCTGCAGCTGTTGCGCCAGCGCCTGCAGCTGCTCGGCGGGTTCGCCGCCCTGGAAGGCGCGGGGCCGCTGCACCCGGATCTCATCGCCACCACCCTGGCCATCGCCGAGCAGCTGGAGCTGCAGGGCGCCCCCGAGTCGGCGCGCGAGGCGGCGGGTCTCCTTTCCACGGTGGCGCGGCTGGTCGCGGCGCAGCCGAGCGCCGGAGCGCAGGCGGTGGGCCTGGGGGCCCTGCACCGCAGCGCGCGCCTGCTCGAGCGGGTGGGCGATTTCGTCGAGGCGGCGCAAACCTGGTCCGAGCTGGCCAGCCGGGCCGCCGAGCGCGGCCTGATCGCCCCCGAGCAGGACCCCCACAGCCTGTCGGCGACCTGGGAGCTGCCGCCGCCGCTGTCCCAGCTGGCCTACCTGCGGCGCGCCGCCGAGCTGTGGCTGCTCCACGCGCTCGGGCTGCCCGGCGACCCCGACGACCGGGACGAGGACGCGGAGGACGAGTCGCTCGCCAAGGCCGAGGCGCTTTACGCCCGCCTCTGCGAGCTGCAGCCGACCGACGAGGTTACGGTGCTGGTGCGGCTGTTTCTGCTGTTGCGCAGCCGGCAGCCGCGCGGCGCCGAGATCCCGGTGGCGCTCGCGCAGTGCGCGCAGGCCGCCCCCGCGGGCAGCCGCGAGCAGGCGCTGCTGACCGCCCGCTCGGCCCGCGCCAGCGAGGCGCTGCGGGTGCCCACCGGCACGCTGGCCGAGCCGGCGCTCGAGCTGGCGGATCGGGCGACGGTGGAGGTGCTGGCGCGTCGTCACCGCCGGCAGAACCAGTACGAGAGCCTCATCGCCGACTACCGCCGGCTGGCCAGCCTGGCCGCCGCCAGCGGCGAGTCGACCGCGGCGCAGCAGAGCGGGACCTACCTGAGCGTCGCCACCGCGCTCGCCCTGAGCTTCCTGGCCGAGGCGGAGGCCGCGACCGGTGCGAGCACGACGCTGCTCGAGCTGCAGCAGCCCGCCGAGCGCTACGCCGAGCAGCCGGGCGGGGTCCTCATCGCCGCCACGCGCGTGCTGGTGCTGCAGCGGCTCGCCCGCTACCCCGAGCTCACCACGGCGCTACAGACGCTCATCGGCCGCACCCGCAGCCCCGAGACCCAGACCTACCTGTACCGGCAGCTCGGCACCCACGCCGCCGAGCACACGACGGACTTTGCGCTCGCCGAGACCTGCTACAACCAGGTCCTGTCGCGGCGCCCGGGCGATGTGGTGGCGCTGCACGCCCTGGCGCGCCTTGTGCAACAGCGCGGCGAGACCGACCAGGCGGTGGAGCTGCTGCAGCAGGCAGTCTCGTCGGCGCTGCACCTGCCCAGCCCGCCGAGCGAGGCGGCGACCGGCCAGGCGCCCTCGACCCTGGGGCTGCTCGCGCCGCGCTATGGCCTGGGGGAGAGCAAGGTGCCGGTCGGGGCCCAGGCGGCGGCGCTGCTCGCCTGCGAGCTCGGCGCCCTGCACGAGCAGAAGGCCCAGACCGCCAGCAGCCCGGCCAAGGCGTGGACCGCCATGGAGCACGCGGTGGGCTGCTACGAAGAGGCGCTGCGCCGCGACACCCGCTGTCGCCCGGCGGCCCGCGCCCTGGTGGCGCTTTACCGCACGCTGCAGCGCCCCACCGAGCTGCTCACCGCCATGGCGCGCCTGCTACCGCTGCTGCGCGACGACGGTCAGCGCCTGGCCCTGCTGCTCGAGATCGGCCAGGGGGCCAGCGATCGGGCGGCGACCGGCCAGGACAGCCCGGAGGTCGTCGAGTACGCGACCGAGCAGGCGATCAACGCGTTTACGGAGGCGCTGGCCATCGAGCCGGCGCACCAGGGGGCGCTGGCGCACCTCATCTCGCTGTGCCAGCACGGCGGCCGCTGGGCGCTGCTCGCCGAGACCCTGGAGCGGGCCCCGCACACCCCGGCGATCCTCGCCGCCCTGCGCGAGGCCTACGAGAACCTCGGTCAGCCGGCCGACGTGGCGCGGGTGCGCGAGCAGGAGCTCGGCCAGCTCACCGATCGGCACGAGCTCATCGCCTCCGCCCGCGCCCTGGCCGAGCTGTACCAGCGGCTGGAGCAGCCGGAAAACGAGGTGCGCGCCTGGGAGCGGCTGTACGAGCTGGCCCCCGAGGAGCTAGGTCAGAACGACAAGGTGCTGCTGGCGCTAGAGCGCCACTACGGCGAGACCGGCCGCCACTCCGAGCAGGCGGCGCTGCTCAATCGCGCCCTTGCCCAGCTCGGCGCGTCGCCGGGTGCCGCGCCGGCCGCCGAGGTGGGCGAGCAGCGGCGGTCGCTGCTGTTGCGCCTGGCCGGCGTGCAGCGCGACTCGCTGGCCGCCCCCGAGCAGGCCACCGCGACCTACGAGCAGATCGTCGCCGAGTGGCCCGGCGATCGGGCGGCGCTGCAGGCGCTCGCCGGCCTGTACGCGCGGACCGAGCGCAGCGACGATCTGAAGCGCGTCCTTGGCCAGCTCCTGGAGGTCACCAGCGAGCCGGGCGAGCGGTCGCGGCTGATTCAGCAGCTGGCCGAGCTCTACGAGAAGCTCGGCGACCAGGCGGCGGCGCACAAGCACTTTGGCGAGGCGTTCTACCTCGACCCGACCAACCGCGCCGCCTTCACCGCCTACGAGCGGCTGTGCTACCGGCGCGAGCAGTGGACCGAGGCGCTGCGCATGTATGAGACGGCGCTCAAGCTCATCGAGACGCAGAAGAGCCGCTCGTACCGGCCGGCGGATCTGTACCTGCGGCGCGGCCAGGTCCAGCTGCAGTACCTGCAGCAGGTCGACGAGGCCGCCGCCAACTACCTGCGCGCCCTGGAGTCGGACGCCGAGAGCGACGCCACCCAGGCGACGCTAGAGCGGATCTACGCCAGCCGCAACCAGTGGAAGGAGCTGCTCACCGCTTACGAGCGGCGGGCGCAGCTGGTGCGCGACGACGGCAAGCGGGTCGAGATCCTGCGCCGCGGGGCGCGCGTCGCCACCGCCAAGCTGCGCGACGTCGATGAGGCGGTGCGCTTCTACGAGAAGCTGCACACCGTGGACCCCACCGACAGCGAGGCGCTCGACGCGCTGGAGGTCCACTACGACCGCACCCGCGAGTACGAGAAGCTCATCGGCCTTTTGTCGACCCGGGTCGCGCTGTCGGTCGACGAGCAGCAGATCATCGGCCTCAACATGCGCATCGGCCTTTTGTGCGAGTCGCCCGAGGGCCTGCGCGATCACGACCGGGCGATCACCGCCTACCGCCACGTCGTCGAGCAGCAGCCGACGCACCGCGAGGCGCTCGACGCCATGGCGCGCCTGTTCGAGGCCAACGAGCGGTGGGCCGAGCTGCTGGATGTCACCAAGCGCCAGATTCGCCTGGTCACCGACCGCGCCCAGAAGTCGCTCCTTTACTTCAAGTGCGGCTCGGTCACCGAGGCCAAGTTCGGCAAGGAAGACGACGCCATCCGCTACTACGAGGCGGCGGTGCGCACCTCGGCGACCTGCCTGCCGGCGCTGCACAGCCTGCGCGACATCTATATACGGCGCGAGGACTGGGTGCGCGTCACCCAGACCCTGGAGCTAGAGTCCAAGCTGTGGACCGACGACAAGGAGCGCGCCGGCATCCTCGCCCACATCGGCCAGCTGTACCTGGACAAGCTGAAGAACCCGGAGCGCGCGATCCAGTACTACGAGAACGCGCTCGGCGTCGACAAAGACTGCCTGCCGGCGCACCGGGCGCTGTTCGCGGTCTACTTTGCGCGCAGCGACTGGCCGCGCGCCTTCCAGGCCAGCCAGGTGCTGCTCACCAAGGCCAACCGCGAGGGCGAGCCGAGCGAGCGCAGCGCCTTCCAGAGCCGCCGCGCCACCGTGGCGCTGCACGTCGGCCAGCTGCGCATCGCCTGCGAGAGCGTGATCATGGCGCTCGACATCTGGCCCGAGAACACCACGGCGCTGGAGATCCTGGCGACGCTGTGCCGGCACAAGAACACCGGCTATGACTTTGCCCTGACCTGCCGCGAGCTGGAGAAGCAGTACCGCCGCCGCGGCCTTGGGCGCTGCCTGTCGCTGCTCCTCATCGCCCAGGCGGCGCTCGCCGAGCGCGCCGCGGACGTCGACAGCGCCGAGGCGCTGCTCGTTGAGTCAACGCGCCTGTCGGTCGACGATTTCCTGCCCTTCGAGGCGCAGGCGGCGCTGTACGAGAAGCTGCGGCGCTTCGAGGCGGCGCAGAACGTCATCCAGTCGTTCATCGCCCGCTGCGACACCGCCGCCGACCGCAACGCGGTGCTCGATCAGCTGGTGCGGGCGCAGCTGCGGCTGGCCGAGATGTACAGCGAGGCGACGCTGGAGGCCGACAAGGCGGTGGTGGCGCTGCGCGCGGTGTGCGCCGAGGAAGCGCGCGCCGGCGGCCAGAGCAAGGTGCCGCCGCACCTGTGGCGCAGCGCCCGCTATCGGCTGGCCCAGGAGCTGTATCTGCTTGGCCGCTATGGCGACGCGCGCGGCGAGATCGAGGGCCTCATCGAGCTCGCCACCCAGCCACGCCCGAGCCCAGCGCCGTCGGACGGCCGGCCGACGACCAACGCCAACACCGCGATCACCGCCAAGCATGCCATCGTCACCGCGACGAGCGGGCCGGAGCCGAGCGGGCCGAGCGCCGCCAAGCCTGGGGCGAGCGCCGCCTCGGCCGGGCGCCCGGAGCCGAGCGGCAACGGCGCGCCCGCCGCGGAGCTGGCCCGCCACTACGGCTATCTCCGGGCGCATCCGCGCCCGGTGCCCAGGGCGAGAGCGCCGCCGCCCAGCAGGCCTATCGGCGCGCGGTCGAGCTGGACCCGACCTTCGCGCCGCCGGTGCTGGCGCTGGCCCGACGGGCGGCGCACGCCGGCGACCGCGCCCAGGCCGAGCTCCTGGTCGACGCGCCCTGGCCCAGCTCGGCCAGCGCCGCGGGTCAACGCCGAGGCAGACCAGGAGACCGAGCTGCAGCTGCGGCGCGGCATGGCGTACCTGCTCGCCGCCTTCGATGCGCAGCAGGCTCGTCGAGCGTTTGTCCAGCCTGATCAGGCTCGGCACCCAGCATGTGGGGGCCGAGGGCTTCGCCGCCGCCGCCCCGAGCGTGTTCGCCAGCGATGACATCGAGCAGCTGGGACCGCTGGTCGCGTGGGAGACCCTGGACGACCGGGTGGCGCTGGCCGATCTGCGGCTGCACAAGCTCAACGACCTGGGCGGGGCGCGGCGCGAGCTGCTGCGGGTGATCCAGCGTGATCTGCGCCATGCGCCGGTCTACCCCCTGCTCATCGAGGTCTACGAGCGCCTGGGCGAGCCGACGCGGGCGCAGCGCACGCGCGAGCTTACCTGGCTGCTCGGCTACGGCGGACCCGAGGGCCTGCCCAGCCAGGGCGTGCCGGCCGTGGTGCGCGGCGCCCGGACCGGGGCCCCGGTGCCGGCGCGGCCCTCGCCGCACCGCGAGCACGCTCGCCCGAGCTGCGGCGCAGCCGCCTGCTGCCGCGGGTCCTTATCGACTCGCAGCTGTTTGACCTGCTCCTGGCGATGCGCGAAGGCATCGAGCACCTGTTCCCGGCGCCGTGGCCGCTGCCGTTTGACACCATGCCGCTGGCTAGCGGCCCGACCACGGCCGACTTCCGCGAGTGCCTGGCCGGCGTCGAGCGGCTGTTCGGCTTCGCCAAGGACTCGGTGCTGGTGCTGGTCGCCCAGCACGTCCCCGAGCTTCGTGCAGAGCCTGACGGTGTCGCAGCCGGGCAGCCGGCCAGGTCCGCTGCAGGTGATCGTCCTGGCGGTGAAGCGCGCTGCCGCCGGACGCCGAAGCTGCGCCCTCATCCAGGCACCGGAGGCCACTGCGCCGGCCTTGAACTCCTCGGTAGCGAAGTCAGGCGGGTGATCAGCTGCGGCCCTGCGCTGCTCGATCCGCCGCCGAGCTGATCCGAACGCCCAGGTTTCCTGGCTGCTCTGCAACCGCGCCGTCATCACCGACATCATGCTCATGCCGCACAAGGACTCCTCTCACGATGGGGTGACCGCCCCGGGTACCCCCTCGGCCAGCAGCACCGCCGCGCTGACGATTCAGGACTGCCTGAGCGCCCTGCCGCTGTGCGCCGACCGCGCCGGCCTCTTGGCAGCGGACGACATCGTGGCCACTATTTATATGATGGCGCGGGCCCAAGGCCAGGATCTGGACGCGACGATTCCTGGGCTGAGCGGCATGACCGCCCTTGGCGCCATCAACAGCGAGCTCGCCAAGCGGCACCAGCTAGGCGAGCAAGCAGAGCCGGCGGAATCTAATAGTGGCATTCTACTAGGGCAGGTCTTTGGCGGTACCGAGCTGGCGCGGTACTACTTGTCAGACAGTTATCATGAGATCACCATCACCCTTGCCGACACATCGCGCTTGTAATCTCGGCAAATAAAACGGTATTCTTGTTTTGATTAGGTGGTGGTCATTCCCCCAAGGGGCGGATTAGAACATGGGCGCTAAGTTTGGCTCCGAGCTGACGTCTCGCGACGGGGTTTCTACCCTCAAACTGGTCGGAGTGGTCGACGAAGACAACGAGCTGGTAAACCTGGAAAACAAGCTCTCGGGCGGCCCGCTGGTCCTTGATCTGTCCGAGATTGACCGCATCAACTCGTGCGGCGTGCGCGACTGGGTAAACTGGCTCGGGCGTATCGAAAAAAACGGGGCGCGGCCGGTATTTGTCAGCTGCTCGCCCGCCATCGTTGCGCAGATCAACCTGGTGCACAACTTCACGGCGGGAGGCATCGTCAAGAGCTTCTACGCGCCGTACTACTGCCCGCGCTGCGAAAAAGAGAAGCTCCTGCGCCTGGAGACCCGCGACCTCCTGTCCCAGGCTCCCATCACCACCGCGCCTACCTGTCGCTGCGACGAGTGCGACGGGCCGATGGAGTTTGACGACATGGAGGAGTCGTACTTCGCGTTCCTCAACAACGCGAAGAAGGTGCTGGGCGATCCCAGCTACGAGCAGACCATGCGGGAGATTGCCGCCGCGGGCGAAGGTGGCGGGCGCATGCGGGCGCGCAACACCGGGACCTCGATCCCGCCGGTGGTCTCGACCTCGCCGGGGGGGACGCCGGCCTCGGCGGTGTCGCCGATTCACCGCACGCCGACGGGCAAGACGCCGCCGGGCAACACCTCGCCGAACAAGATGATGCCGGCGAACTCGCCGACGACGGGGCAGTTCCCAAACCCGCTTTTGCCGGCGCGGCCGACAACTCCGCCGCCGCCCGTGCTATCGACCAACCCAACGCCGGCGGTCAGCTCGCAGCCGCAGATCCCGCTGAGCAGCCAGTCGGCTTCGGGGCTGCCCAAGAACTCGGGGGCGACCTCGGTGAGCAAGCCGGGGCAGAAGCCGCTGCTGCCGTGGGTGCTGCTGGCAATCTTCCTGCTGGTGGCGGTGGGGCTTCTGGTCTTCGTGCTGGCCAAGAAGTAACGGGGTCTGACGGCCTGGTCTGGGGCTTCGCCGTCGTGGGGCTCCCCTTCTCTGCGATCCTTTCTTGCCAGCTGGCGCTGACAAAAAAGGATCTCCGGTCGGCCCCACGACTGGGGCAATTTCGGTCGGGCCCCGCGGCCGGGGCGGAGGGAGGGCCTAGGGCTGGCCGTGGAGGATCAGGCTGAAGCCGCCGAGGCTGCTTCCCACGGCGTAGATATCTGAGTCGCTGCGGCCGAAGATGCCGTACAGGCTCTGGTTGTTGTCGGTGCGCAGGGTGGTGGGGGTGGCGCCATCAACGCGGACGATGAGGCCGTCATAGCCGACGGCCCAGATGCGGCCGGGGGCGGTGCCCCAGACAGCGTTGAACTCGTTCCCATTTGGGTCGATGGTCTGGGGGGCGGGCTGCCAGGTGCCGCCAGTGTAGCGGACGAGCAGGCCCTTGGAGCCGACCGCGACCGCGGTGCTGCGGTCGAAGGCGAACACGCCGTAGAGGCCGTCGTCGTGGCCCATCGTCGTACCGGCGAGCGCCGAATACTGGAAGGCGGGCTGCCAGCGGGCGCCGCTGCCGGTGTCCTTGCGCACCGCGGCGTAGCCGTGCTGGCCGACGGCGAACACGGCGCCGTCGCTGTAGGCGATGCCATAGATGGTGACGCCGGCCGGCAGGGCCTGCTCGGACTGCCAGCTGC
>JBGANQ010000110.1:0-26330 GCA_044222245.1 Polyangia bacterium
GGCACGTGGGCGTCGCCCGTTCCGCAGTAGGCCTTCATGCGGAGGCGGTGCTTCTTCGTGAGGGAGTTGAAGTGGTAGACGACCGCGAATCGCCGCGGATCCGCGTCGTCGAGGCGCTTCGCCGGGTCGTAGTCGCGGTAGTCGATACCGGTGAGGTCGACGAGCATCTTCATGTCGAGCGCGGGGTCGTCGCGCAGGAAGGTGGTGATCTCGACGACCGCCTCCTTCTTCGCTTCGAACCACTCGTCGCCGTGCTGGCTGCCGGACGCGACGATGGCGTCGCCGAACCGGGCTTTGACGAGATCGAGGGCCTGCTGGCTCATCGGGTCACCCATGGCTCCGGTGTGGCGGAACCACTGGAAAACGCTGGGAATTCGCTCAGGAACCGACCACGCGGCCGAGGATGTTCAGGAGGCTCGGGCCCTTCTTCTCGGGCGTCGGCGGCTCGTAGAACGGGTCGTGTTTCTGGCTGCGGATCTTCTTCTGGAGGAGCTGGAGGCCGTCGAGGACCTGCTCGGGGCGGGGCGGGCAGCCGGGCACGTAGACGTCGACGGGGATGACGCGATCGACGCCGGGGACCGTGGCGTAGTTGTCGTAGAAGCCGCCGGAGCTCGCGCAGACGCCGAACGCCATGACCCACTTCGGCTCGGCCATCTGGGCGTAGACGCGCTGGACGATGGGCGCCTGCTTGTTGTTGATGGTGCCGACGATCATGAGCAGGTCGGCCTGGCGCGGCGAGAAGCGGGGGAATTCGGCGCCGAATCGCGCGATGTCGTACCGGCCGCCGGCGGTGGCCATGTACTCCATGCCGCAGCAGGCGGTGACGAACGGGTACGAGAAGAGCGAATACTTGCGCGCCCAGTTCAGGGCTTCATCAAGGACGGTGGTGTAGTTCTCTGCCATGGCTTCCCTTCCCCCGTGATCTTAATGGACCCTAGCCCCAGCCGATAGCGCGCTTGCGCCATACATAGGCCAGCGCCACGACCAGCGTGCCGATAAACACCAGCATCTCGACAAAGCCGAACATCGTCGTCGTCCCCAGGCACTGGGTGCCGGCGACAAGGCCGATGCACGACAGCTTGCGGTACAGCGCCGCCCAGGGGTAGAGAAACGCCGCTTCAATGTCGAAGATGAGAAACAGGATGGCCACCTGGTAAAACTTCACCGAGAAGCGCACCCGCGGGCTGCCGATGGGCTCGGAGCCGCACTCGAACGGGGCGAGCTTCTCGGCCCCCGGCCGCTTGGGACCGACGAACATCGCCATGGCCAGGAACACCAGCGAGAAGCCGATGCCGAACAGGATGGCCACCAGGGGTGGGCCGTAGTCTTGGACTTGATCGACGGACATTGCGAACCTCGTTGTGCTCCGCCGCGAATATAAATGGGTGCCTCGGGGGTGTCAAACCCTAGATGGCGGACCCGGCGACGGAGTGCAAGGCGGCCGGGGCGCCTGTGGCGGGCGCCTGTGGCGGGCGGGCAGGGAGAGACTTCTGGGGACAATTGGCCCCACGCAGGCCCCCCGCTAGGGTCAGTTAGACCCGGCTGGAAGCTTGGCTACAAAGCAAGCATGGATCGGCAACGGCGATAAGCGTGCAATAAACGGCATTTGATTTCTGGAATCCAAAACACAAAACTTCGGCACGGAAATCGCAGATAATCTAAGCAGACCACTAGGCGGACCCGAGAAACCCATGAGCCTATCTTCTGCGACACGGAAGCTTCTCCCCAGCGCCCTTTTGAGCCTGGGCCTGCTGCAGGCCCCGGGCTGCCTGTCGGATGCGCCGGCGCCCCTGGTCCCACCGCCGGCTCCGCCCGACATGGCGCAGCCGCCGCTCGATGCGCCGGTTCACCTGTCGGCGCGGACGATCTTTGACTCGCAGGTGCTGCCGCTCATCCTGCCAAGCTGCGGCGGCTGCCATAAGGTCCAGGGCGGCACCGGCCCGGCGTTTATGGCCTCGGTGTCCCCGACCAACTATGACCCGTACCTCATCACCTCGACCTGGCCGGGCTTCATCAACGCCAACCCCGATCTGTCGGCCCTTCTCACCAAGGGCCAGCACGAGGGTCCGGCGCTGACCCTGGATCAGTACGCGACGGTGCTCAGCTGGCTGACCCAGGAGGCGGCGGAGCGCGCGGCGACCACCGTGAAGACCTTCAACCCCGCGGTCGAGCCGTTCTTCCCGGTCACCACCGGCGGCAACACCATCGTCCCGCTCGGCCCGATCAGCTCGCAGTTTACCGGCGCCTACATCGGCTTCCGCGCCACCCCGATCACCGCGACGCGCGGCCTGCAGCTCAACAACGTGCGCTTCTACAATGTACGGCCCGGTGCGGTGACCGGCGACCAGCGCGCCATCCACTTTCAGCGCCCGCTGTTCGTGGTGTGGCAGGGAACGACCGCGATGCCCGACCCGGTGGACAGCTTCTCGTCGACCGATCTGACGGTGCCGCTGGAGATCGTCTCTGGCACCAACCAGCCGGTGGGACAGCTCATCACCCCGGGCATCCTCATCCTGACCAACTACGTGCCGGGCAACGCGCTGTCGATCTCGTTCAACCTGATGCAGCTGGTGCCGCCGGCCGCGGGCAGCAACCCCTGCAAGCCGGCCGGCATCACCATCTTCTACAACCAGCTGCGACCTTACCTGGGCGCCGCCGGCTCGTGCACCATGGGCGGCACCGCCTGCCACGCGGCCAGCGGCAAGGCCGGCGGCATCGACATGTCACCCCTGGCGGCGCCGGCGCTGCCGGTCACCGACCCCAAGACGGTGGCGCTGTGCGAGACGCTGAAGTTTTACAACTCGGTGGGCACGATCCTCAACAACACCGATCCAAACGGCATGTACGCCCACCCCTTCAAGTGGTGGACGAACACGGCGGGGAGGCCGAACAACTGCAGCGTAAACGGCTTCCCAGATACCTGTTTCAGCGACTTCAAGGGTGTGCTGACCAGCTGGGCAGCGGCGGAGCAGTAGCCTGACCGCTACTATGATCGTCATCCGAAATCGTTATCGATGAAGGCAGAGTTTCTGTCGATTTAGGAGATAGGAAATGAATATCAACAGCAGACTACATGCCCTGTGCGCGCTCGGGCTCTCGGCCCTGGCGGCGGGTTGCGACGGTGGCACGGCCCAGGAGGGCGCCGGGCAGCCGGTCAACTTGCAGCACAGCGGCGCGATGCCCAATCTGAATCTTCCCGACTACCAGTACCGTCCCGACGGGACTGGCATCAACAATAGTGCTCCTGCAGTCGGCACCACTGACCTGTCTGTGGACTACAACCTGGCGCTGCGCAAGGCGGCGATCAAGCTGCGCGGCGATCTGCCGACGCTCGCCGAGATCCGCCAGCTGCAGACTGCCGTTGCCGCCAACCTGAGCGATGGCAGCGCCAACGACCCGCAGGCCGTGTACACTAACCTCGTCAACGGCTTCATCAACGATCCGGCGCAGGCCCGAAACTTCAACAATCAGATGGTGACGTTCTGACCGGGCGAGTCCGCGCTCGACGCTGGCGGACAACGCTGGCGGGCGCGGGGTCCTTTAGGGGTCCGGGCCGCTAATCCATCTGCCGCCGCCAGCGAGGCGCGGCGGCCAGGGGCGGCGCCGGGGACAGAGAGACTGCGCGCTGCAGGCGGGCTCTAGAAGTAGGTGATGTCCCAGTGGCTGCCTTCGTCGGCGTACAGGTTGCCCGCCGCCGACTTGTAAAGCGGCGCGCCATCGCTGCGCTTACCCTGATAGGCGAAGTTCTTGTGGATGTAGTTGGTCACGCAGCTCGTCGGGTCGACATCGACCTTATAGCCATTGTAGTGGCTGTAGGTGCCAGAGGCGTGTCCCACTTCGGTTCCGCCGGTTATGGTAATTGCACAACCGCTGGCGCTGTGCAGCGTGATGATTCCGCTAATGGTCGAATCATTAATCTGCTCAAGCGAGGTGCAGTTGGACTTGCTGCGCGTGCTGCAGTTGCCGCTTGAGTGCACGCTGATGCCGGCCGCGCTGAGGCGCGCCGCGGCCTGCGCCTGGGTCAGCTTGGCGGGGTCGAGATCCACCTGATCGGGGGCGAACTCATCGCCGGTGACCTCAGCATCGGAGCCGTCGGCGTGCGCAGCAGAGACAGTAAACAGACCGAGCGCCAGGGTACCCGCGGCAGCCAGTAGGACCTTCTTCATGAGAGCCTCCTTGTCTTGCTTGTAAGAAGCGGAGCGGCTAAGACGGCGGATTTTGACAAACGAATTGGCCATCTTCCACCAAGTCGAGTATGGCCATATCGCACGGCGCGCGAACTTGCAATCGCGAATGCGCAGCCTTTGTGCTTAATCAAAACCGGGTCAGAGCTTGAGCCGGTTCATCTCGGTGCCGAGGAAATCCGGCGCCAGGTGGGCGTAGATGAGGGTCATCTTGATATCGCTGTGGCCGAGGATCTTCTGCAGGGCGAGGATGTTGCCGCCCTGCATGATGTAGTGGCTGGCGAAGGTGTGGCGCAGCGCGTGCCAGGCGCGGGCGATGGGTCGGCAGCCGGCCGCGGCCAGAAGCTCCGGCAGCCCGAGCATGTCGCTGGCATCGCGGACCATGCCCCAGGTGCCGTTGTGAAAGCGCCGCGGGAAGACCAGGCCCTCGGGGGTGGCGGGGCACTGCGGCTGCCACTTGCTAAGCACCGGGACCACGGCGTCGGGCAGGCGCAGGTGACGGGGCTTGCCCGACTTTGGCGCGGCGGCGAAGCTGCGGGCGATGGTGAGGCGGCCGGTGGCGAGGTCGAGATCGCGCCAGCGCAGGCCCAGCAGCTCGCCCTTGCGCAGGCCGGTGTGCTGGGCGAAGTGGACGCAGGCATGCAGCATGCGATCGGTCAGCCCACCTATGGCAGCGCGCTCGGCGGCGGTGGCCAGCAGCGCCGCGGCCTCGGCTGCGGTCAGATACTCGACCGCGTCCTGGCGCGCCGGCATCTCGAGGCTGCGCAGCGGGTTGTGGGCGATGAGGGCAGTGTTCACCGCCCAGCCGAATAGGGTCTTGAGGAACGATAGGGTGAGGCGGGCGCTGTTGGGCGCGCAGCGCTGCGCTAGCAGCGCGCCGAGCCGCGCGAGGTCGGCCGGTCGCACCGCATCGGCGCGTAGCTCGCCCAGAAGTGGTAGCGCGCGCCGCAGCGCGGTGCGGGCAAAGGCGCGATAGCGGTTAAGGTCCTTGATCTTGGGTCGGGAGTACTCGCTAAGGAACCGCTCGGCGAGCGCGGCGACAGTGGGCGCCGGCGGCGCCGGCTCGGGAATGCCGACTAGACCGCGGGCGACGCGGCCCTCGACTTCGAGCAGGAAGCGGCGCGCCTGTTCCTTGGTCGGTTGGTGGCTGGCGCGCTGGCGGCGCACGCCCTGGGCGTCTTTGTAGCGGATGTACCAGCCGACGAAGCGGTCGCCCCGCATCCGGCGCACGATGTCTCCCATCGTCCGAGTCCCCCGGGCCCGATCGTACCACGAGGGCGAGCTAGGCGCGCAAGCGCTGCCGAGGTCCCTGCGGGGTCCACGTCTGCGATGGACCCGGCCGACGCAGACGCCGCTGCCCGGGGCACTGCGTTCCCGGGCCGGTCGCCCAGGGGCGCGAGATCACAGACTTTGCGGCGCCGCCGCGCCAGAGGGTGACGTTCTGGCGCAACCAGCTGCGCATGGGCGGCCAGATCACCAACCAGCTCGCCGATCTGGCGACCACCGCCGCCAACCTGCGCACCGTCAGCCTGGAGACGGCGCCGGTGCTGATGGGCCGGCTCACCGCGACCGGCGCCGACATGCGCACCGCGTTTACCCAGCCGACCAACAACTGCCCGACGTTCAACCAGAGCACCGGCGCCTTCGCCGATGGCAACTGCTTCACCGGCGCCACCGTCGCCGGCAGCAACACCGCGACCAACATGGGCAACAACGTGCCCGAGGGGCAGCAGGCCGGCGTCCTCACCAACCCCGGCTTCAACGCGCAGTACTACTCGAACTTCGGCTTCCGCCGTCAGCGCCTCATCCAGGAGGTGTTTGCCTGCTCGCGCCTGCCGGCCGAGATCGCGTCCACGCCGCAGATCATAAACTCCGCCGTCTACTCGGCGCCGTGGCCGCTCAAGAGCATCACCAGCAACGCCGCGCCCCCGACCTACCCCTCGCCGCGGCGGGTGATCGGCGGCGGCACCCTCAACAGCCAGGAGTACGTCGACTTCAACGTCGAGCAGGGCTGCTACAACTGCCACACGACGCTCAACCATCGGGCGCCGCTGTTTATCGCCTTTGACGCCGTGGGCTTTATGAACAGCGCTGGCCTGAGCATGGTTCACTCGACCGTCACCGGCAGCCCGTTCACCCTGCCCCAGGACTACTTCCCGGCGACCGAGACCACGGCGTGGAAGTACAAGGTCCCGGCGAACTCGATCCAGGCGTTCGGTCAGGCGATGGCCGCCGATCCGCAGACTGCCAAGTGCTTCATGATCCGGCTGTGGAACGAGGCCTACTCGCGCGACGACGTCGTCAACGATCTGGCGCTGGTGCCCGACTCGGTCATCGCCCCGATGACCCAGTACTTCATGAACAACAACTACAACATGAAGCTGGCGATCGCCAAGATCTACACCGACGCTAACTTCATCCGCTTCTAGCTCAGGCGAGGAGACGACGATTATGAAGGCAGTACTCAAGATGATCGGCGTGGCCTCCCTACTTGGGAGCGCTGCATGCCTACCTTCCTTTGACCAACCGGCGGCGCAGAACACCGTTACAAACCCCGCCACCCCGACGGCTTCGCCGAGCCAGACCACCGGCGACAACGGCGTCGTGTCGCCGCTTACCCCGTCGCAGCAGACGGCGATCTGGATGCAGGGCGGCGATCCGACGCTGCTCGCCGACCGCGCCTATGACGAGGGCCCGATCGGCATCGCCAGCCAGCGGCACTCGTGCGCGAAGATGAAGTTCAACACCATGGGCCGGCTGCTCACCGGCCGCGGCGTCGCGATCACCGCCGGCGCCAACCCCGCCACCCTGCCGGTGACCGCGACCACCGTATGTCCGGCGCAGAGCGGCGCCAACACCCAGTCGACCTCGTTTGTGTACTGCACCAGCCAGCTCACCCTGGGCATCCCGCAGTACACCGCGCGCCTGGCCGAGTCGACGAGCGTGACCTCGGGCACCGGCACCAAGATGATGGATCTGTACGCGACCGCGGCGACCGAGATCGAGCAGAAGCTCGTAAACAACGCCTTCCCCGCCGCCGCCACCGGCTGCCTCGACCCCAAGACCGGTGCCATGGCAGTGATGTTCAACCCCAACAACAGCTGCAACGAAGCCGGGGTGACCTGCCTGCAGGGCTATCCGGCGACCACCGACCAGGTGGCGCTGTGCACCAGCATCGTCAACCAGGCCCAGGCCTCGACCAGCGCGGCGGGCAATATCGCCGCGGTTACCGCGGGGCGCCGGCTGGCCATCGCGACGATTCTGGCCGGCACGCAGCTGTGCGAGTAGACGCAGTCCGGAGTGAGTTTCGTAAGGTTTAAAGGAGATTGATCTATGGCAAAAAATGAACTTCGGGGTGCGTCTCGCAGGCAGTTCATCCAGAGTGCAACCGCTCTGGGTGCCGTGCTCGGCTGGGGACCCGCCCGGATTAAAGACTTCATCGCCCGCGGCGCCGGTGATGCGGTAGCCGCCAACAGCGCTTCGCAGAACCTCGTCGTCCTGCACGGCAAGCAGGGGGCGCACGGCTATCCGCACCTTCTGTTCCCGCATCCGGACTCGTATCCCAACCGGACCTCGGATCAGCTGTGCCAGGCCTTCATGCAGAAGACCGCCGCCACCGGCGCCGTCGGCAATAACCTGAACGGCGCGCTGGCCAACACCATCAACTACACAAACCCGCCGGCGACGCCGTCGCGCGGCCAGCTTGGGGCGTGGGCCGCCGGCGACCGCTACAAGCAGGTCTTCGGCGCCGATCAGCAGGCGTTCGCTGGCTTTACCAGCGCCAACCCGACGTCCAAGTCGCTTGATCAGAACTACTGGGGCAACTCGACCGTGCCCACCAACGCCAAGCTGTCCAAGGCGCAGAAGTTCCTCGTCGCTGGCCGCGAGACGCCGTGGCTGGACAAGTACGGCATCAGCAAGGGCATCACCGCGCTCGACGGCGGCATCATCAACGTCTTCCACATCACCGGCGCCCACAACCACTACATCAACTTCAGCCGCGCCTGGTCGATGATGGCGGCGGCGGCCAGCATCCAGCAGAGCACGCGGCCGACGATCGTTCCGGTCATCACGATCAGCGCCAGCAGCCTGCAGGACCCGCAGAGCGCGATTCCCAACGCCGATATGTACGGCATCCAGGGCGTCAACCTCATCCCCGGGGCGCCCAACAACGCCACGGTGGCCAACGCGACGCAGCTGGTGAACCTGTTTAACAGCAACGTCGCCCGCGCCCTCGGCGCGCTGTCAAACCCCGCCAACGCCCAGCTGTTCGAGGCCTACACCAAGGGCTGGATCGGCAGCAGCAAGACGGCCGAGCTGCCGACGTTCTCGCGCGGCTACCGCACCGCCAAGCTGGCCAGTAACCTCGTCGGTCTGAACCTGTCCGACAAGCTGCTGCCGACCGCCGCCGATCAGGCGCGCTACGGCTACACCGGCAACACGATCGGCAAGCTCGCCGACCTGCGCGACTCGCTGATCGTCACCGCCAAGGCGCTGGCCCTGGGCCTGACCTCGCAGGTCATCATCGCCTACGGCGACGACGATCCGCACACCCTGTTTACCGCCGCCGGCGCCGGCGTCAACGCCGCGACGTTCGCCACCGCGTTCTCGAACTTCCTCAACGCCTTCATGGACGACCTGATGCAGTCGCAGGACCTGTTTAACCCAGCGCTGCGCCTGGGCGACAACACCTGCATCGCGTTCGTCGGCGACGTGCCGCGCACCGGCGTCAGCACGCCCAACTGGAACGATCCGACCTTCGGTGGCCAGAACCGCTGCTGGGTGATGTCCAACGGCATCCTCAAGACGGGCTTTTTCGGCGGCGATCGCGCCCGCATGCCGGCCGACTCGCCGACCGACAACAACCAGAACTCCTCCGGTCCGGGGGAAGGCTGCGTGTACGATCCGGTCACCGGCGACGCCATCCCGATCACCGGCGTGGGCAAGGCCCAGGGCATTGCCGGCGACTTCCGCGTTCCCTACGGCGAGATGGCGATGGCCGCGGTGCTCTATGCCGTGGCCCGCGGCGACGAGCGGCGCGTCCAGGACTTCTACAGCGGCGTGCTGCCGACCTGCGCCTTCGTTCCCCAGATCCTGTAGCCTGCCGCCTGCCCGAGGCCGCCGCGGTCCGGGCGGCCTCCTCCCTCTACTGCAAGCAGCTCTACTCACCCCGGCCGTTTGGCGCCGCCCGAGTCCGGGGTGGCGTCGCGGCGCGGCTCGCGCTGCTCCAGGTGCTGGAGCGCCGCCTTGGCCTCTTGCTTGATGCGCGGGTCGCTGTGGCTGGCGGCGACAAACTGCAGGTAGCTGCGCGCCTCGGCGCCGCCGAGCGCCGCCACCGCCTCGACGACCTTGCCCATCTCGATCTCATCGTTGAAGCGGGCCGAGTCGAGCAGCGGCCGCACGGCGCGCCGATCGCCCAGCTCCACCAGCGCGCCGATCGCCTGATCGCGGAGCCCGGAGGGCTGGTCCTTCTCGCCCAATAGCTCGATCAGCGCCGGCACCGCCGCGCTCACCCGGCGGCTCGCCAGCAGCTGGGCGGCGACCCCGCGCACATCGCCGGCGGCCTTCTTGTCGGCGATCACGGTGAGCAGCTGCGCCGAGCTGCTGCCGCGCCGGCGCAGCTGCTCGCCCAGGGTGTGGGCCGACTCGCCGATCGCCCGCTCGGCCAGCTTGCCCCAGGCGGCGGCGTCCGGGGCGTGCTGGCCACCGGTGGGTCGCTCGACCACGGCGACGTGCTGCAGCCGCAGCAGCTCGGGCGCCTGGCGCGCCGCCACTGCTTCATCGTAGGTCAGCGCGTTGCCGCTGGCGCGCGCCCGCAGCTGTCCTGCCGCCAGGGCGCGCAGCCGCTCGGGGCCGGCCTCCGGAGTGCCGGGGCGGGGCGCGACCAGCTTGAGCGCGAGCTCCATCTGCAGGGTGAAATCCCCCGGCTGGGGCGGGGTCGCCGCGGTCTCGAGACGGACGCCGGCGCGGACCAGGCCCGCTTGCGCCGCCGCGGTGAGCTCGGCGGCGCTGACCGCCGGAGCCGCCAGGGCGGCAAAGTCCTCCCCCGGCTCCACCTGCACCCGCACCACCCGCACCGCCAGCGGCGGTCGCTCTGCCGGGCCCTGCCGCTTGCAGCCGGCACCGAGCGCCAGCAGCATGAGCGCGATGAGGAGTCCACCGCCACGCCTGACCGCGGCGGCGCTGCCCCCGGGTCTCAAGCTCCGCGCTGTTCCGCCAGGCTCGCGCTGCTGCCAGCCCGCTGCCGCCCTCGGTCCGCGCGCCCCGGCCCGGCGCGCCGGCCCAGGGAGGGGCTGGGAAATCCGCTGCAGTCCGTTGTCGGCTGACCGTGACATCCGCGTTGACCTCGCGACCGCAGTATAGTCGCGACGCCCGCTGCCCGCTGCCCGTTTCGCGGCGCGACCAAGCGGTCGCTGGCGGCGCGCAGCTCTGGCGCGACGGCGGCAGAGCTGGCTCGCCCGCGCCTATCGCGCGGCGGCGCTCAGCGGCGATCGCCGGCAGCTAGCGGCTAGCCCAGGGAGCGCGGCCGAGCAGCACCAGATAGAGCTGCGCCGCATCGACGACGCGCACCACCATGCCGCCGAACGTCACCTGCTCGCCGATGCGCAGCACCACCGGCTGCGAGGGCAGCACGCGCACCCCGTCGATCGAGGTGCCGTTGTGCGAGTTCACATCGATCAACACCCAGCTGCCGTTCGGCTCGCGGCGGATGTGCGCGTGCAGCTTGGACACCGACGGGTTGCGCAGCACGACATCGCAGTTGCGGGCCCGCCCCACCGAGATACGATCAGAGTAGGGATTGGCCGGCGCCTTGACCAGCGGGATCACCCGCAGCTCGCTCGTCGGCTTCTTCCGGTTCTGATCCTTGGAGACCACCTGCGTCGCGAAGGAAGAGGCTCCGACGGGATCGACGGTCTCGTAGAAGAGCAGGAACAGGTGCGGGAAGCGCGCCGCGAACTCATCGCTGGTGAGTTTGCTCGCGAGGTCGCTGAGTTCGCTCGATTCCATTCCTGAACTCATCGTAACACGATCCTATCCCAGGCCCGTCCTGAGACGTACTCGATCAGTTTAGGCGATCGCCCTATAGAAAAGACGGATAATTTTTTGCCGTCGCTCACTTCGGTGCCCCTTTGGGCTGCGTCTTTGGTCGGGCGCCGGATCGCGAGGCGCGCGCAGCACGGCGGCGTCAAAAGTGATCGAGCGCACACAAACAGGATAACCGAAGCAGCGTCGTTTGCGCCGCCGGCCCGCAGGCAAAAGACAGCGGAGATTTTTGGTGCTGGGATGCTGGGGGGGCCGGCAACACTCCCTTGGGGGGCTGCGGCTGTCGCAGTGGCGCTGCATGGTGGGCATGCGGCGACGGCCGCCCGGCGGCTCGCCTGGGGGCTGCGTCCTCACCGCGCAGCGTGCTGGCGGCGAGCTATGCCGGCCTGGCCGGGGAAACGGCCAGCCGAGACGCCCGTGCGGACGTCTTTATAAGGCCCGAGGGTCCCCGCGGGGGGCGGGGCCGGGCACTCTTTCTGCGCGCCCACCGCTGCGGGCGATGGGGCGTGAGCGCGGTGCGGCGCGCCGCGCCGTCCGCGCGGACGCCGGGGTTTTCTCGGGCGCCGCTTGGCGCTCAGACCCGGTTCTTGTCGGGGCTGCGCGCCGGGGCCGACTTGCCGTCGACCTTCTTTTTCTTGGCGACGACCACGGGCGCCGCCGCTGCCGGCTTGCCGTCCTTGGCCGCCGCGTGCGTCGCGGCCGCTTCCTTGGCCGGCGCCGCCGCCGGGGCAGGCGGCGGGGCTGGCACCCGCTGCGGCGCCCCGCCGGCGTTGACACGCTCCTTGAGCTCCTTGCCGACCTTGAAGAACGGCAGGCGCTTGGGGTTTACCCCCACAGGAGAGCCGGTGCGCGGGTTGCGCCCCTCGTACGCTTTATAGCGTCGAATCTCAAAGCTGCCAAACCCGCGGATTTCAATCCGTTGGCCGTCTTTGAGGCTCTCCTCCATGGAGTCAAAGATACAATTGATTATCAGCTCCGCCTTCCCCTTAGGGAGGTTTAGCTGGGTGGCTACCTTCTCGATCAGATCCGACTTGGTCATACCTACGTGCCTCTCGCTAGGCGTGGGGCAGAGACAGAGTACGTGTCATAGTAACCTGCTTAATGAATTAGGATCAACAGCTTTCCGCTTAACGATTTGCACGCAGAATTACCCACAAAGCCCACAGCTGCAGGACCTTGCGAGCCCTTGCTCAAGGTCCTTTGACGCTTCGCCCGAGCCCCCGCCAAGGGTCCTTCGGAGGCCCTTCAGGCAGGCTCGCGGCGACGGAACTTCTGGGATCGCGGCGGCGCCGCGGCTGGCGGCGGGCGCAGCTTTGCCTACTTCACGGCAAGGCGCCGTACAGCGCATCCGGCGGGCTTACTGCGGACTTGGCCGGGCGGTACCTGGGGGCGAGCGCTGAACAAAATTTTTTTGCTACCTTGGTCTGGCTGCGCGAGCAGATAAGGCAATGAGAAAATTTCTTCTCAATGTGACTTGGCAACTAACAAATATTATTGAAAACAAGACCAAAAATCCAGCTCTGATTTAATGGGTGGTTATAGCGATCGCTAGAGTTTTTTGATTGTGCGCGATAAAACAATTGAGCATGGCGGGCCGCCAGCCTGCCGGCCCGCCAGTGCGCCGGCCCGCCGGCCCAGAGGCCGGTCAGCTCCGGCGGGACCGCGACGGTCGGCCCGTCCATCCAGCGCTCGCGCAAAGAGAGAGAGAGGCCACGTGAACGCCCAGATCGCCTGTCCCAGCAAGATCTCGCATGTGACGGTGCACGCCCGCGGTGCCCTGGTCCGGCGGCAGGTCACGGTGCCGGAGTCCCTGCCGGCCGGTGACGTCGAGCTGCTCATCGACGATATTACGCCGCTTGCCGAGCCGGGCAGCGTGCGCGCCGCGGCGCCGGCTGGCAGCCGGCCGATCATCGCCGTGCAGAGCGCCCTCATCGTCCCGGCGACCGCGATCGCGGTCGGCCCGAGCGCGGCGCGCGTGCACGAGCTGGAGGGGCGCAAGAGCCGCCTGGTCCTTGAGATCGAGCGCCTGCAGGGGCAGCGCCAGAGCCTGGCGGCGCTGCAGCCCGACCCCGGGCTGCGCACCACCTCGCTCATCGAGAAGGTTGACGAGCGGGTGGCCGATGCGCTGGCCACCGCGCAGCTGCTCGGCACCATCCAGGGCGAGCTCGACGCCCGCCTGCAGGAGCTGCACAGCCAGCAGGTGCAGGTGCACAGGGAGCTGGAGGCGGCGCGCCTGGGGCAAGCGCAGGCCTCGACCGGCACCCGCGCCGACGGGGAGCGGCAGCAGCGCCGGGTGACGGTGCGGCTCGGCAGCGGCGGACCGCTGCCGCAGCTCGAGCTTTTATATGTAGTGCCGGCGGCCCGCTTCTGGCCGCTGTACACGCTGCGCATCACCGAGGGCGGGCGCAAGGCGAGCTGGCTCATCGAGGCGCTGTGCGCGCAGCGCTCGGGCGAGGACTTTGTCGAGGTGCGGCTCGGTCTGTCCACCGCCGACCTGATCTATGACGCCCGCTTGCCCGAGCTGCCGTCGCTGCGCCTGGGCCGCGCGCAGCCCCCGACGCGCCGTGGCTACCGGCCGCCGCCCGAGGGGCTGGAGCGCATGTTCAGCGGCTACGATCGCGCCTTCGGCAGCGCCCCGCCGCCCGCCGAGCCGCTGCCGCCCGAGCCCGAGCCCGAGCCCGAGCTCATCCTGGCCGAGTCCGCCGCCGAATTCGCGGACAGCGACGACGAGGAGAGCGCAGACGGGGCGGCGCCGGCCCGCTACTCGTCGCCACCGCCCAAGGGTCGCGCGGGGCGGGCAGAGGCGAAAAAATCCAGCCCGGAGCGCAACCAGGCCTGGCCCGAGGCTCCTGCCGCTTCCCGGCAAGCGCCATCCGCCCGCCCGAGCAGCTTCCTGGCGGCGGCGCCGCCGCCGAGCCGGGCGGCGAGCGGCTACGGGGGTCCGCCGGGGATGGCGCCGCAGAGCCTGCAGGGGACGCGCGGTGGGCCGCCCCTGGAAGCGCGGGCGCGCCGGGTCGCCACGCTCGGCGGTGCCATGCCCGAAGGCGGCTTTGGCGGCGGCGGCGGTGAGCAGGATGAGTACGCGCCCGTGCCCGAGCCGCCAAGCCCCAGCCAGGAGCCGCAGGACGCCTGGCTCGACTTCGATCACCTGAGCATGGCCGGACCCAGCGACGGGCAGCGCCGCGGCCGCCTGACCTACAGCGGCGAGGGCGACTCGGCGCTGCGCCAGCGCGCGATCGCGCAGCTGGAGTCGCTGATGCCGAGCGATCGCCTGACCGACCCGCAGGGCTCGCGCGGCCGCTTCGATCACCGCTATGACGCCGAAGGCCTGGTGCGCATCCCTTCGGACGGCCAGCCGCACCGCGTGGCGCTCTTGTGTGCCGAGACCGTGCCGACGCTGCGCATGCTGACAGTGCCCGGCGAGCGGCCCGAGGTCTACCGCGAAGCCGAGCTCCAAAACCCCTGCGAGGCGCCGCTCCTGTCCGGGCCGGTGGACGTCTACGTCGAGGGCAGCCTGCTCACCACCGCCAGCATCGATCACATCGACCGCGGCGGCACGCTGCGCGTCGGCATGGGGGTCGAGGACCGCCTGCGCGTCGCCCGCAACGTGCGCAGCGATGAGGACACCGCGGGTCTGCTCGGCGGCTCGATGGTGGTCACCCACACGGTGACGATCGAGCTGTCGTCGGCCCTGGGCCAGCCGAGCACCGTCGAGGTGCTCGAGCGCCTGCCGGTCTCCGAGGACAAGTCGATGACTGTCGAGCTGTTGGCGGTGCGCCCCGAGGCGAGCCCCTACACCCAGGCCGAGCGCGGCGCTCCGATCCGCGGCGGCCTGCAGTGGCGCATCCAGCTCGCCGCGGCCGGCAAGGCCAAGATCGAGTACCAGTACCGCATCACCTTCCCGGCCCGGACCGAGATCGTCGGAGGCAACCGCCGTGACTGAGCAAGCCAAGCAAGAGATCAAGAGCGTCGCCGTGCGGGTGACGCTGTTTGAAGATCGCGCCGAGGTCCTGCGGCGCGCCCAGGTGCAGGTCGCGGCCGGCATCAGCTGGGTGAGCATCGCCGGCGTCACCACCCTCATCGACGATCCGAGCGTGCTGTGCAATGTCCGCGGCGGCGCCGCGCGGGTGCTGGCGAGCCGGGTGCTGCGGCGGGTGCGCGAGGTGCCGCTCGCCGCCGCCGGTGAGCTTGCGGCGGCAGAGGCCGACAAGCGGGCCGCGACCGCCCGCCGCAACACCGCCGAGCGCGCCGCCGAGGTCGCCGCCACCCAGGAGCGCCGCCACGCCGCCTTCCTCAGCCAGTGGATCGAAGCGCTGCAGCGGGTGCCGCGCACCCGGCAGACCGGGGTCGGCCCGTGGCGCACTGCGTTCACCCAGCTGAGCGAGGCGCACCTGCAGGCGATCGAGCTCCTGCAGGCCGCGCAGGCCGAGCGCGACAGCGCCCGACGCGACGAGCAGCGGGCGCTGCAGCGGGTGACGCAGGCGCGCCGCACCGAGCCCCGCCACGAGGCGGCGATCGAGCTGCAGCTGGACGCCGCCGCCGCCGCCGAGCTGACCCTGGAGCTCACCTACCGCACCCCGTGCGCGCTGTGGCGGCCCGAGCACCTGGGCCGCCTGACCCAGACCGCCGACGGCGGGGCGCAGCTGCAGCTGACCACCTCGGCGGTGGTGTGGCAGCGCACCGGCGAGCAGTGGGAGGACGTGCAGTGCCGGTTCTCGACCGCGCGGCCGACCCAGCTTGCCACCCCGCCGCTGCTCAGCGAGGACGCGCTGCGCCTGCGCCGCAAGACCGAGCAGGAGCGGCGCACCACCGTGGTCGAGGCGCGCGATCAGTCGATCGCGATCGCCGGCCTCGCCGATGGCGCGCGCGCCGCCGCTGAGATGCCGGGCGTCGATGACTGCGGTGAGCCGCTGCTGCTGGAGGCCGGCCGCCCGGCCACCCTGCCGGCCACCGGCCAGCCGATCCGCGTCGAGCTTTGCACCCTGACGCTGCCCTGTCAGGTCGACCGCATCTGCTACCCCGAGCGCGGTCCGGCCGCGCACCTGCGAGCCACCGCCACCCTCAACGGCCCGCGGCCGCTGCTGGCGGGACCTATCGCAGTGGTGCGCAACGGCGAGCTGTGCGGTCGCGGTCGGCTGCCGTTCGTCGGCCGCGGCGAGCCCTTCGAGGTCGGCTTTGGCACCGACGACGGCGTGCGGGTCCGCCGCCAGGTCCAGGAGAGCCGCGAGGTGACGCCGGTGGTGGGGACCCAGAAGCTCACCCGCACGGTCAAGCTGTTCGTCAGCAACCTCAGCAGCACCCCGCGGCAGCTGAGCCTGACCGAGCGCCTCCCGGTGAGCGAGCTGCGCGAGGTCGAGGTGACCCTGCTCTCCTCGACCGGCCTGCACTTCGATCCCAAGGACGGCTTCGCCAAGTTCCCGCTCGAGCTGCCGCCCCGCGCCACCCGCGAGCTGCAGCTGGTCTATCGCATCGAGGCCCCGGCCCGCGTCGTGCTGCCGGCTCTGTGAGCGTTGCGGCCTAGCCTGTGGCAGGAGCGTAGCGAGCCGGCGCGCGCGCAGGACCTGGCAGCTCGTGTGCTCGGGTCGCGTCGCAGCTCTGCAACCGGCTAGGCGCTGCGCGGCCGCAGCGTCGGCGTCACCGTCGCGCACTCCTTCAGGATGCGCTCGTAGGTGCGCAGGTACTCCGCCGGCCGCCGCAGCGGGCCGCTTATCCGCTGCAGCTCGCCGAAGATGTCGAAGTTGAGCCGGTTTGGCAGCGCGTTCCACAGCGCCGCCCGCCCGAACAGCAGGGCCATGTCGCCGATCTCGCCGCTCAGCACCGCCAAAAGATCGGTGGCCCAGCACTCCAGGCCGGCGATAAACTCCTGCCGCGGGCTCGCTACTGCCGTCAGGTCGAAGCTGCACGCGGGAGGGTTGTAGACATAGACGAGCGGCTGGCCGGCCTCACCGCCGTCGCTCCCTTGCGGC
The DNA here is from genome assembly GCA_044222245.1 of Polyangia bacterium. Classification (GTDB taxonomy): domain Bacteria; phylum Myxococcota_A; class Polyangia; order Palsa-1104; family JAEUJZ01; genus CALFML01. The sequence continues at coordinate 17,195 of JBGANQ010000110.1, forward strand.
CCCTCCTGGCGCAGGACGAAGGCGAACGTCACCTTTTTGCCCTGGCCCTCGATCTCCAGCAGCGAATAGAGGCTCTTGAACAGGCCGCTGCCGACGAGCATGGCGGCCAGCTCGTCCAGCCGCCCTTGCAGCTGGGCGCGCGCCGCCGGCCCAAGCTCGCGGCGGCCGGTGGCGGGCGCGTAGTCGGGCAGCTCGCCGAGTGGCGCCTTGTCGCGGATCGGCCAGGTATTGGCCGGCGTGGTGCCAAGAAACGGCGACTGCTTCTCCACCCTCTTGACCTGGTTGTCCTGCATGAGCAGGGTCTGGCCCGGTCGCGCCGAGACGAACAGCTGACGCGGCTGGGCGGCGCCCAGGGTCTTGACCACGCGCTCGGCGTCGACGCAGAACACCCGCCGGTTGAGCCACTTGCGCTCGCCGTAGAACGAGAACCCGCCGGCGCACAGCACAAGGCCGCTCGGCTGCCCCCACATCGAGCCGATCACCCCCAGGTCCTGCAAGACCCCGCTGGCGAACTGCGCCGTTGCCGCCGTCTGCTCCGGGGCGCCGCTGAGCATGTGGCTCCAGTCCTGGGAGTTGTTGCTGTAGCCGATAAGGCCCGGCCGCGGCGCGAAGGTCCGCGCCAGCGCGATGTGCCCGGAGGTCAGCGTGCAGTCGACCATCGAAAAGAAGCTGCCCGCCCCCGCCTCGTCGCGGATGACAAACGGCAGCGAGTCCCACTCATCGCCGGAGTTGGTGTTCAGGTGGTCGCCGCACAGCGGCAGTAGCATGAGGTCGCCGCAGGTCACCACCACCCCAGGGACGAGCGGCCGGACGGCAAACCCCATGGCGGCGAGGATCTTGGCCGCCGCGGTCGAGGAGCGCGCCGAAAGATAGATCGGAATCCGCCGGTCGAGCTTGCACAGCGACGGGATGTCAAAGTGGTCGTCGTGCTCGTGGGTGAGGATGACGGCGTCGATCGGGGGGAACGCCGCGGGCTGCAGCACGCGCGGCGGGTAGACCCGGCGCGTCAGCACGTGCACCTGGCCAAACTCCTCCTCCAGCAGCGGATCGACCAGCAGGCAGGCGCGCTCGGTCTGGAACAGCCACCCCTGGTGGCCGAGGAAGGTCGTGGCAAACATAGTACGGATTGTGCTGCCGGCGCTGCCGCAGCGTCAAGGCAGGCGGGCCCCGGCGGGCGGCGGCCCAGGCGGTCAGTGCTTGTCGGCGAGCTTGGCCACGGCGTCGGCGGTGCTGATGCCCTTACGCGCCAGCAGCTCCTGCAGTACGTAGCTGGCGACCTGGCTCGGCCGGGTGCCCGAGCCGAAGCCGGCGTCGTAGCCAAGCTCGCGCGCCAGCTTGTGGTCGATGCGCGGCCCGCCGAGCAGGAACAAGAGGTCGCGCAGCCCCTGCTTGCGCGCCAGCTCGGTCAGCTGGCGGCTGTTTTCCTTGTGCACGTCGCGCTGGGTGATGATCTGCGAGACCAGCACCGCGTCCGCCGACAGCTCGCGCGCCCGCGACAGCAGCGCCGCGTTGTCGACCTGGGCGCCGAGGTTGTGGGCGTCGATCCACGGGTAGGCCTCCAGCCCCTTGTCGCCGGCGTAGCCCTTCATGTTCATGATCGCGTCGATGCCCACCGTGTGGGCGTCGCTGCCGGTGCAGGCGCCGACCACCACCAGGCGCCGCCCGAGCAGCTCCTTGATGAGGGTGTTGACCTCCTTGGCGCTCCACTGCGGGGCCTTGACCTCGGGCACCTCGATCTCGGCAAAGTCCAGGGCGATCGCGGTGCTGGCGTAGACCACGAAGAAGCTGAAGCCGTCGCCGGCCGGCTCCATCGTCGCCAGCACGATGTTGGTCAGACCCAGCTTCTCGCACAGGCGGCGCGCCGCCTCGCGCGCCCGCCCCGAGGCCGGCACCGGCAGGGTGAACGACAGCTGGATGCGCCCGTCGTCCTTGCGGTCCCCGTAAGGCCGGATGGGCTGCGGAACTCTCCTCTGGTCCGTCATGCCGGTAGCTTATCACGGCCGATGCGTCGGGGGCCGCGCGCGCAAGCGGCCGCGGCCGCTGGCTGGTCATGGAGATGGAGATGGAGATGGAGCTGGAGCTGGAGCTGGAGCTGGAGCTGGAGAGGCAGCGGGAGCGGGCGGCGCGACCGCGGGCGCCGGCGGGCGAACCCGGAACAGGCGGAAGTCACCGGCGGCCGCGACGAGGTCCGCGTGCTCGCGCAGGCCCGGGATGCGCGGCTCGGCGTGCCGGGTCTGGATTAGGACATAGTCGTAGAATCGCCACTCGGCCTCGCTCACCTGCAGCTGCGAGACCTGGCGATAGTCGCCGAAGTAGCGGTGGCGCAGCGGGTGCTGGCCGAGCACCGCGAACACATGCGGGCTGTAGCCGTGGCGCTCGATGACCACGTAGTTGCCGAGGCGGTGGTACAGGAAGTCGGCGGCGACCGCCTCGGCGGGCTCGAGATCCATGAGCGGCAGCAGGCGGCTGCGCGGCGGGATCTGCGCGAGCAGCGTCGAGCTCACCGCCCGCACGGTCTGGTCGGCCTGCCGGTGCAGGCGGTAGGCGTCGTGCAGCTTGAAGGCGCTAAAGAGCAGGATGAGTCCAAGCAGGGCCGGCCGCACCCAGCGCGCCGGCGAGAGGCGCACCCCGCCGAGCAGCAGCAGCCAGCCGCACAGTAGCAGGCGCATCGCGATCTCCCCCTCCTTGAGCGACCCATCGGGCCGCAGCAGGCCCACCGGCCCGAGGAATGCGACCGCCAAGAGCAGCAGCGCCGGCGCCAGCAGCGGCCAGTGCAGCGCCGCCGCCAGCGTCGCCCGCGGGTCCTGGCGCAGCGCCCGCCACCACGGCAAAAGGAGGATGCCAAGCAGCGCCGCGACAAACCCCAGCATCACCGGCCGCGACGGCGAGCTCGGCGAGTCGAGCGCGTCGATGAGCAGGTGCCCGGCCTTGCGCGGCGAGAAGTCAAACGCCCAGGTGCCGCCGGTGTTGGCATCGGTGCCGTGGGCAAACAGCACGAAGTAGGCCCCCAAAAGGAACAGCGCCGCCGCCCACCCCGCCGCCGCCCACTGGCCGGGCGACAGCTCCGGCCGGCCGCGCCGCACCGTCCGCTGCAGCGCGTAGGCAAACAGGGCGCCGCACAGCGCGGTCAGCGCGTAGATGTGGCACAGGTACACGGCCGCCGCCAGCAGGCAGAACCCGAGCAGCCGGCCGCGGCGCAGCGGCTGCGCCTGCAGCTGGATGAACAGGGCCAGCGCGAACAGCACCAGCGGCTGCCCAAGAAAGAAGTTCGACTCGCCAAGAAAGTACGCCCAGTTCATCGCCATCAGCGCCGCCACCGCCGCCAGCGGTCGGTTGGCCGTGCCCACCGCCGAGCCGCCAGCGCGCCTCGCATCGGCAGCGCGCGTCGCGTCGGCAGAACGCGTCGCGTCGGCAGCATGCGTCGCGTCGGCAGCGCGCGTCGAGCCGGTCGACAGGCCGAGTCCTTCCGGGGCGCCGGCGGCGCGCAGCAGCGCCAGGAAACCCAGCGGCAGCAGCACCACGTACAGCGCCACCAGCAGGCGGAAGGCGAGCAGCGGCGCGAACAGCGCCTGCAGCGGTGCCATGCACAGCGCCACCGCCCAGTAGGGCAGGGGGATCGCCTGCAGCTCGTAGTGCTCGGCGAAGAACGGATCGCCGTGCCACAGGCCGGCAGCGATGACCGCGTTGGCGGCATGGCTCGGCGCGTCGTTCATCGGCAGGTAGCGGTGGCCGAGCACCAGGGCGACCATCCCCGCGACCACGGCGAGCAGCAGCGCCCGCTCGGCGACCGCCAGGCGGTCCGCGGCGACGCCGGCGGCGGCGGGACGGGCCGGCAAAGGGCGCGCCAAAACGCCAGCTGCATCTTGAGCTGTGGAGGCTGGATCCGTGTGTAATATGGTAGCCCTAGTGGCGGCCGACCGGATAGAGCGGATTCTGGTAACAGACGCGCACGAGCTGGCCGGAATCGGTGCCGTCCGCTCGCTCGGCCGCGCTGGCTATCGGGTCACCGGCTTTTACTCCGAGGCGGCGCTGCGGGCCGACGGGATGCCGCCTGGGCTGCCGCCGGTAGGGGGGTCGCGCTACGCCGCGGTGGTGCGCGCCGCGCCCGACCCGTGGACCGAGCAGCGGGCCTTTGCCCAGGCGCTGCTCGCGGCGGCGCGCAGCGGCCAGTTCGCGGCGCTCTTGCCGGTGAGCGAGGCGGCGCTGATCGCCACCCAGTCGATCCGCGCCGAGCTGCCGGCGGAGCTCCTCCTGCTCATGCCGCGCGCCGAGCACCTGCGCTACACCCTGAGCAAGTTTCACCTCAACCAGGCGGCGCGGCAGCTCGGCGTGCCGATCCCCCGCACCGCCTTTATCTTCGACGGCGAGCCTCAAAGCCCATGGGAGCTCTCTGGCCTCGCCGGGCTGCGCTATCCGCTGATCGTCAAGACCGACAACCACCTGCTGCCCGGTGGTCAGTACCAGCGCGGGCGGACCCTGCTGGTGCGCGAGCCGGCGCAGACCACGGCGGCGCTTCTGGCCTGCCGGGAAGCCGGCGGCGCGATCATCGTGCAGGAGCACATCGCCGGCCGCGGCGCCGGGGCGTTCGTGCTGCGCGCGCACGGCCAGACGCTGCTGCGCTTTGCCCACCGCCGGCTCCACGAGGTGCCCTACACCGGCGGCGTCTCTTCGCTGCGGGCGAGCATCCACGACCCCGACCTGCTGGCGCTGGCCGAGCGGCTCCTGGGCGGGCTCGCGTACGAGGGCGTGGCCATGGTCGAGTTCCGCCTCGACGAGGCGGGCCGACCTTTTCTCATGGAGATAAACGGGCGCTTGTGGGGCTCGCTGGCGCTGGCGCTGCACGCCGGGGTGGACTTCCCGCTCGCCATGGTCCGGGCGGCGCGGGGGTCGACGGCCTTGACCGCGATCGCGACCGCGACCGCGTCGGCAGCGGCGGTGGCGGCGCCGCCGGACTATCCGGACGGACTGCGCTGCCGCAACGTCTTCCCCGGCGAGCTGCACTACCTGCGCTCGGTGCTCGGCGCGCCTTCGGCCGAGCTCGGGCTGGGCGCCAAGGCGGCGGCGGTCGCCGAGTTCCTGCTGCTGTTCCTGGACCCGCGGGTGCGCTACGACTACTTATGGTGGCAGGACCCGCTGCCCGGGATCATCCAGGCCGCCGCGACCGCGCTGCACCTGCTCGACAAGCAGCGCGGGCGGCCGGCGCACCTTCTGCGCCAGCGCCGGCAGAAGCGGCAGTGGGCGGACCTTGTGCGCGCCGCGCGCCTGCCGCCGCGCGAGCCGCGCCCGGCGCTTTTTCTGTGCCACGGCAACATCTGCCGCAGCCCGTTCGCCGCGGCGTACTTCAACCGCCAGCTGCAGGCGCGCGGGCTGGCGGGTCCGCCGGCGCAGTCGGCCGGCTTTGTCCGCCCGCAGGATCGGCGCACCCCGGCGCTGCTGCGCGGCCTGGCGCCCGCCTGGGGGGTGGACCTGGGCGAGCACCTGTCGCAGCCGGTCACCCGCGAGCTGCTGGAGCAAGCCGGCGCCCTGCTGGTCATGGACGCCGAGAACTACGACGAGCTCCTGGCGTTCGCCGGCGCCATCGGACCAGGCTTCGCGCGGTCGGTGCGGGCGCGCGTCTTCCCGCTCGGTGCGCTGCTGCCGCAGGCGCGGCCGCCCAGCGACCCCGGCGGCTGCCAGATCGCCGACCCCTATGGCTCCTCGCCCGCGGTCAGCCACGCGGTCTACAAGCAGCTCGCCGCAGCGGTCGAGGCCCTGCTGACCCACTGGTACGGCCCGGCCGCAGCGTGAGAGTCGGCCCCTGCTGGTACGGCCCGGCCGCGACGTGAGAGTCGGCCCCTTTTGGCCCGCTGGTACGGCCCGGCCGCAGGGTGAGCGGCGGCGCTACTCGGTCCGCAGCGGAGGCAGCGGCCGGCGCCCGCTCGGCACCCGGAAGCGGTGGGTGACCGGGACGCTGCCGAGCAGATCCATCTCCTGCTCGACGTAGCCGTCCGTCCAGTTGTTGATGACCAGCGGCTTGCCCGAGGGACCCAGGCGATCCGAGACGATGCCGGCGTGATCCGGTCCCGCCTTCTGCGGGAAGGTGTCAAACAGCACCAGATCGCCCGGCAGGTACGGCGCCGTGGCCGGCACCTTGACCAGGAACTGATTGAACCACGGCAGCAGCATGCGGATGCGGCGGTGATCGATGTTGGCGTCGGCCGGCTTCTCCAGCGGGTAGAGGCGGGGCTTCTTGAGCGCGTCCTCGTGCACGCCCTTTTGCAGGTCCCAGCCGGCGTTGCGCATCGCCCGCACCAGCGTGTCGGTGCACACGCCCTCGGTGCGCGGCACGTCGCCGCCGGGGTATTTGAGGGGGTGGTAGGCGGCCACGTAAGCGGCCTTATTGAGGCACAGGCGCTTGGCGCCGACCAGCACATCCAGCGCGTTGACCAGGCCATCGCCGTCCTGATCCTCGGCGGCCGAGGGGACGCTGAGCTCGATCCGCGGCGCGGCGCCGACCCGGCCGCGCAGCTCGCTGGCATCCTCGGGCGCAAGCTGCGCCAGCACCGCGCCAAGCGGCGCCCCGGCCCCCTGACCCGGCGGCACCGCGACCTCGCCGCGCAGCGCGTAGGCGGTCAGGGCAATGTCAGCCTGATACAGGGTCAGGACCTTGTGCTGAGCGTCCAGGCGCAGCCACAGCTCGTCTTTGGCCGCGGGGTCGGCGGTCGCCAGCACCGGCCACGCGGGCGGGCTGATGCGCACCCCGGCGTTCAGGTCGGGGAAGATGCCGCGATCGATAAATCCAAGGCCTACCGAGTTTGCCAGAGCCAGGGGGAGCAGCAAGCGCAGCATGAGTCGAGTCCTCCGCCGTCCAGGTCGCGAGGAACAAACGCGCCGCGGCAGCGTTGGATCTAATACCTGGTTGCCGGGGGCGCGCCAGGGGCGGCACTGCCTGGGGTCTAACAGCCTGTTGCAAAAGCTACTCACGCGACCCGAGCGCCGGACCTGCCGTGCTCACGGCCCCGAGGCCGCTCCGCGCAATAGGTCCTGCGCTCGGGCCGCTCGCTACGCTTTTGCCACAGGCTGCTAAGGTGGGCCCGGGCCGGCCCACGCGAAGCCTGCTCGCCGCTTGCAGGCTTGGGCGGATCGACGTTGGACACGGCTCACGGCGCGGCGTATCGTGCCCGCCATGGCACACCGAGCGAGTGACCGCTTTTCGGCGCAGGCTCAGCCGGACGCCCCGAGCGGCGAACCCGGCGAGACGAGCAAGGTAGACGGGGCCGCGGGCCTGTCGCGGCGTGACTTTTTGCAGCAGGGCACGAGCGTGGCGGGAGCGGCGGCGCTGGCCACCATGCCGCGACCGGCGGCCGCGGCGCCGCCGGCGACGCCAGCAGCAGCAGCGGCGGCGACAGTGCTGGGACCCGGGCCGGTCCCGGCGACGCTGCTCGTAAACGGAAAAGAGCAGAAGGTGCAGCTGGAGCCGCGCGACACCCTGGTCGACGTGCTGCGCGGCAAGCTCGGGCTGACTGGCACCAAGGTGGGCTGCGATCGCGGGGCGTGCGGCGCCTGCACGGTGTGGGTGGACGGGGCTCCGACGCCCTCGTGCATGACGCTGGCGCTCGATGTCGCCGCGGTGGGCAGTGGTGCCGCCGGCGGGCGGGCGGCGGGCGGCAAGCCGCCGGCGATCACGACGATCGAAGGGCTGGCCCGCGGCAGCGCCCTGCACCCGCTGCAGCAGGCGTTCATCGACCACGACGCCCTGCAGTGCGGGTTCTGCACCCCCGGGATGGTGATGAGCTGCGCCGCCCTGGTCGAGCGGCAGCGGCTCGCCGGCGGCCTGGCCACCCTGGACGAGCCGCTGGTGCGCGAGGCCATCGCCGGCAACCTGTGCCGCTGCGGCAGCTATCCCAACGTCATCGCCGCCACGCTCGCCTTTGCCCACGGCAGCGGCGCCGGCAAGGCGGGCGGCAGCCAGGGAGGGAGCAAATGAGCCAGGTCGAGCTGCAAGTAGGTGTGGTCGGCGTCGGCTTGAAGCCAGAGCCCCGCGAGCTGCCCGACGGCGCGCCGCCCCCCTGGGCGGAGAACGAGAAGCTCGCTCAGGTCGGCAAGCCGATCCCTCGCCTCGACGGTGCCGAGAAGGTGACCGGCCGCGCCCACTACACCGCGGATGTCGTGCGCCCCGGCATGCTGCACGGCCGCGTGCTGCGATCGCCGCACGCCCACGCGCGGGTGTTCCGCATCGACACCAAGGAGGCCGAGCAGGCCCCGGGGGTCAAGGCGGTGGTCGTGCTGCCCCACCTCAACGGCGGCGCCCAGGAGGAGGGCGCCGCCGTCAAGGGCCAGCGCTTCGTGCCCAAGGTCCGCTACGCCGGGCAGCCGATCGCCGCCGTCGCCGCCCTCACGCCCGCCCAGGCCGAGGCGGCGCTTGCGAAGATCAAGGTCGACTACGACGTGCTGCCGCACACGGTCGACCCCGACGAGGCGCAGCGCCCCGGCGCACCGCTGGTCTTTGACAAGCCGGTGAGCCAGGGCGGCTCGGCCGGCGGCGGCGGTGCCAGCGGCGGTCTGCCGCAGCAGGGCAACGTCCGCGGCCCGAAAAAGAGCGGCCCGCGCGGCAAGGACGCCAAGCAGCAGGCGCAGGCGGTGCAGAGCGGCCTCGCCCAGGCCAAGGCCACCGTGCACGCCCTGTACCGCACGCAGGTGCAGACCCAGTCGGCGCTGGAGACCCACGGCCTGGTCGCCGAGTGGGACAAGGCCGGCGGCGAGCTTACGGTGTGGGCGTCGACCCAGGGCATCTTCTCGGTGCGCGACGAGCTGGCCGAGTACCTCGATCTGCCGGCGGCCAAGATCCGCGTCATCACCGATTTCTGCGGCGGCGGCTTCGGGGCCAAGTTCGGGGCCGGCAACTACGGCGTGCTGGCGGCGCTGCTTGCCAAGGCGGCGGCGGCGCCGGTGCGCGTGTGCCTGGATCGCCGCGAAGAGCACCTGGCGGTGGGCAACCGCCCGGGCTCGCAGCAGGCGGTGGCCCTGGGGGCCGACGCCGAGGGCAAGCTGACCGCGATCGAGGTCAAGGGCTGGGGGGCGGGCGGTGCCGGCGCGGGCGCGGGCTTCGCCGGACCGGCGCTCAGCCTGTACCAGTGCCCGGCGATCTACGCCGAGG
>JBGANQ010000181.1:0-3329 GCA_044222245.1 Polyangia bacterium
GTGATCGGGGCCGCGCCGCTCGTCCTTGCGGACGATGCTCACCCCCCCGTCGCGGCGCGGCTCGTTGAAGTACATCGGCCGGCGCTGCAGCTCCTCCTCGGGCAGGACCAGGATGTAGCGCGAGTCCAGGCGCGGCACCTCCTCCTGCATGAAGTGCAGGTCGCCGAAGTAGTCCGACAGGAGGTTACGCCGCCCGACGTCGGCCAGCACGTACTCCAGCGTCACCACGTCGCCCGGCCGCAGGCCGTCAAAGCGCACCGTCTGGGCGTGCACGTCGTAGTAGAGCCCGTACCACGGCTCCGAGACGTTGTTCTCCTGCTGGGCGACGCTCTCCTGGACCTCGCCGGTGCGCCGGTAGAGCTTGGCCGACTTGATCTGCACCGACTGCGTGTCGGGGGTGTAGCGGATGTCGATCTCGCCGTACTCGGCGGCGCCGTGCTCGTCGAGGATCTCGATGGCGCGCTGGGTGTAGACCTCGGACAGGCCGTTTTTGTGCACCCGCGTGACCTTCTGATCGAGCAGCACCCGCGCCGGATCGCCCGCCGCGGGCTTGGGCCGCGGCCGGGCGAGCAGCGCCGGCAGATCGAGCCGGAAGCTGCGCGCCAGATCGTCGCCCGAGCGCGCCTGCGGGTCCAGGTGCTGCAGGTAGCTGCGCAGGCTCGGGTTCTGCGGCTTTATCGCCAGCGCGGTCTGATACTCGCTGATGGCGAGCTCGGTGCGACCCAGGGCGACGAGCAGCCGCCCGCGCAGCTGGTGCCAGTCGGCATCGCCGCCAAGCTGGGTCATTGCCGCGCTGGCCGCCGCCAGGGCCAGCTCGTGGCGGCCGGCGCCCTCCAGGAGCTCGATGCGCTCGCGCACCACCCACACCGCCTCGGGGGCCAGGGCCTCCAGCTTGCTCAGCCAGCCGAGCGCCGCATCGACATCGCCGCGCGCCCGCGCCCGCGACAGCAGCTGCCGCATCGCGTCCTGATCATCCTGACTCTGCGCCAGCAGCGCCGTATACAGCGCCTCGGACTCGGCGTGGCGCCCGGCGCGGCCGAGCAGGTCGGCGAGCGTCCTTTGCACCCGCAGCGCTCGGTGGCGCTCGTGCAGGCCGCTGACCAGCCGGATCGCCTCGCTGGTCACGCCGCGGTGGGCCTGCAGCTGGGCGAGCGCCAGGGTCGCCGGATAAAGCGTGCTGCGCAGCCGCGCCGCCTCGGCGTAGGCCTGCTCGGCCTGGCGCTGGCGCTGGCCTTCGTCGTAGATCCGGCCAAGCTCGTAAAGCAGCCGCGCCCGCTCGTCCGGCTCGCCGTCGCCGGGCAGGGCCAGCCCCGCCTCGACCGAGCTGCGCTCGCGGTTCACCTCTCCGGTGACCAGCGCCAGCAGGCGGTAGGCGCGGCGGCTCGGCCAGAGCGCCACCGCCTCGCCGACCACCTGCTCGTCCTCGCGCGTCTCGGGGTCAAACGGGGTGATGTAGTGCAGGTACAGCCCGAGGTCGAGCAGCGCCTCGGCCCGGCTGCGCGCCGCCGCGCTCCCCGGGACAAGCCGCGTCCCCGCGGCGAGCTTGGGCACCCGGGCGCGCAGCAGGGTCAGAAGGTTACTCGGCGGCGCCCCCGTGTAGGCAGCAGCGGCGGGGATCGGCCAGTCGGGGCTCGGCGGCGCGGCGCTGGTGGCAAGCCCCGTCAGCGGCCGGCCGTCGGGCGTGGTCAGGCGCAGCACGAACGCCCAGCGGCCTTCGTTGTTGCTGATCTTGACGAGCAGGCGGTTCCAGCCGGCCAGCAGCAGGGCGCCGCCGACCTCCTGATCGGGGTGCAGCGGGTGGTAGAGCTCGCGGTCGAGCACCGGCGCGCCGCGGTTGACCCAGACCTTGACGGCGCCGGTGCTGCCCACCCGCACCGCCACCCGCTGCGCCTGCGGGCTGCGGATGTAGCACAGCGCGTAGGCGGTCCCCTGGCTGTCGGGGCGCAGCCAGGCGTCCAGCGGCACGCTGCCATCGCGGGAAAGCGCCGTCTCGGGCAGGACCCGCCAGCGCAGCGGCACGCTGGGGTTTTTGCCCTCATAGTGGCTGTCGGCGGCGGGGGCGCTCGCCTCGCTCTCGGGGGCGTAGACGGCGGCGTGACCGCGGTGGCCGTCGTTGTCAAAGGGTCCGGTGACCGCGAAGGTGGTGATAAGGCCCAGCTCGCGCCCGATGGCCTTGGCTTCGCTCGGCTGCCCGCGGTGGCCAAGGAGCTTCTGCTCGGCCCACCGCGCGTGCGCCTGCACCAAAGGAGCCAGCGTCGGCCGCGGCTTGCTGGTCTGCGCCACCAGCTGCTGCAGGGCGGCGCGGTCGTCCACGCTCTCCCACAGCTCGGCGAGGCCGAGCAGGGGGATGACGGCGGCCGGCGACTGCGAGAGGGCCGCCTCTTTGGCAAAGCGCGCCTGCCGCTCGCGCAGCTCCTGATCGAATAGGGTCGTGGCCAGGGGCGCGGCCGAGGTCGCGGCTGGACCGCCGGCGTCGACCCGCGAGGCCGGTCCGGCGGGGACCAGGGTCGCCGCTGCCGCCGGTGCGGCCAACAGCGCCGTCGGCTCGGCCAGCACGGCGCAGCAAACAACGGGGATCGCGAGGCAAAGCTGCGAGAGCGCTTTCTGCATATGGCTCACGTTACTTGGTTTCCAGGAAATCGCCGGTGGTCCGGCTGAGCTGGCGCGCCCTGGCTGGGCTCGCAGCGACTTAGCGAGCGGCCGCGGGCTTGCCGGTAGGCGCATGTCCAGCGGGCCCGAGCGGCGCGGCGCGGCGGACCGCTGCGGGCGATGTCGGGGTCTTGCCCCCGGGGCTACGGCGGAGCGGCCGCCCGGCTGGTGGAAGCGGCGCCGGGGCGGTCGGCGCCGGGTCGGCCAGGCGCAGCGGCGGCACGAGCGAGCCGGCCGGGGCCGGTCCGGCCAGGCGCAGCGGGGGCGTCGGGCGCGCTGCGGGCTGGGGCACCGCCAGCTCGCTGGGCGGCGGCGCGGCGGCGGCTTGAGGCACCAGCGCACCGGGCACCGCCGAGCTGCCGGGTCCCGCCAGCGCGGCCGGCGAAGGGGCAGGGTGAGCTCCGGCCGCCGCCGGGCTGCCGCTCACTGCCGCCGCCGGATCGGCGGTCCCCGCCGCGGGGGTCGTGGGCGCCGCCGCGCCGGCGGCGAGGCCGCTGGTCGGGCTCGGCGCGGCCGGGGCTGCGGGCCCAGCAGCGGGCGGGCCCTTGGGCGAGTCGTCGATCGGCACCACCGGCACGGCCGTCGCCGGTCCGGGGGGCAGGTGCTTGGGCGAGCTGGCGGGGGCGGTCAGCGGCGGCAGGGGGGCAGGCGGCAGCAGGCTCGCCGGCCGCAGCAGCAGC
>JBGANQ010000111.1:0-25734 GCA_044222245.1 Polyangia bacterium
CGATGATAGACGAGTCTCAGGAGCCAGCTCCAGCCGCAGTCATCACCCTGCACGAAGACATCCGAGCCGAGTTAGCGCGCCTTCCCCTATCCCTTCCCCGAGTTCCCTAAAAGTCCACATTGCCGACGGTGACCAGTTGCTGCGGCATTGGCAACAGCAAGGTCAGATCATTAAACATAGCGTTCCTACAAGCCAAAGGAAACCGGCTCACCGACCCTGGACTTCTGAGTCGGTGCGTGAGATGGTCCGCGGAGTTCAGCGCAAAATTGCGTACTTATCTGCGCAAACTGAACACGGTGTTAAATTTGCCATGGATAGTGCCAGTGTCAACAGGAAAAGTGCGAGCTGATCGGGAGACCCTGAAGAGCGCGAGGGTTCGACTCGGGATGGAACAAGCGCAGCTCGCTGAAGCAGCGGGGCTGACGCGCACGACCCTTTCCCACTTCGAGAACGGCAAGACCGCCCCGCACGACTCGACGCGCGAGGCGATCCAGCAGGCGCTGGAACTTCGCGGGATCGTGTTCACGAATGGGGATCGGCCTGGCTTCTATTTTGACAAGACCAAGGTGACCATCCCGGCCTTATAGGCGCCCGCCTCTCGGTCATCGCCCGAGCTGGGTCTCGCTCCAGCTCGGGTGATGGTCAGTTTCGCACACTGTACAGTTCGCCACCGGCGGGCTCGCGGAACCCGTTGATTTCCCAGGCGTTTACTCGATCTGGGGAACGAATGCTCGCCTTCCTCGACGGCAGCGTCCTTGCTGTTGCCACTGTCGACCCGACGCGATCCGCTCCCAGCGGCCAAAGCGCCGGCGTCGCCAGCAGAAGAAGACCGGCTCAGCTCAGCTGTGGCTGTAGATCGCCACTCCTCAAGCTTCACCGCTCATCACTAGCCTAAGGTGCCCCACGCTCGTGCTGTCACACGGCGTGGGGCGATGTCCCAAACGGAGCCCCGTGCAGGACGGCGCGAGCCTACCCGGGGCATCCCCTGAGCGCAAGCGCCCCGCTTGCCATGGAGCCCCTATGTCTTGGACCTCGTTAGCCCATGCCGCTGTTGCCGTGGTGATCTTCTACTTACTCGGGCGGCTCTACTCGCTAGAGCAGCGCCTGGGCTCCATCGAGCGGACCAGCAAGACCGATCCCCTGACTGGCCTGGGGTCGGCGACCTGGCTGGAGTCCGAGCGCTGGTATGCCGCGCTGCGCTCGGGCCGCCCGCTGTGCGTGGCGTGGTTCGATTTGGATGGCCTGAAGCGCCGCAACGATCAGGCGGGCCACGCCGCCGGGGACCAGCTGATCCGCGCCGCCGCCCGCGCCCTAACGCTCGCCTCCCGCCGGGGAGTCGACGAAGTCTTTCGCCTCCACACCCGGGGCGACGAGTTCCTGGTCCTTCTTCATGGCCCGCTCGACCCCGTGCGCCTGGCCAGCAAGTTCCGCCAAGAGCTGCGCCGCCAGGGGGTGAGCGCCTCGGGCGGTCTGGCCTACTCCACGGAGCTCGGCTATCTGCCGGCCCGGGTCGAACTGCGCAGTCAGGCCGAAGCCGCCTGCCGCCAGGCTAAGGCGCGCGGCGGCGACTGCGTCTGCGTCGCCGCGTTGAGCCTCTCCCCGCTGAGCGCCCAGCGCAGCGAAGAACCTACGGACCTCGACGCCCAGCGCGCCGCCATGCCCGAGCCCATCGAAGATCTACCCGCCCTATCGGCTCACCTCCAGGGGTCCAGGCCATGACCCTGGCACCGTCGGAGCTTCACCAGAAACTGCTCGCCTTGGCCGAGCGCCTCCAAGCGCAAGCTGCCCAAGATCCCAGCTGGACCGAATCCCTCGCGGTCGTCGAGCAGCTGCTACCGCTTGCCGCCGCGGGGACTGCGCCGCAGCCGCTGAGCCGCGCGCAGCTTGTCGCCTTCGGCAAGCTGCTGCGCGACAAGCGCAACGCCGCGGGGCTGAGCCGCCCGGCGCTGGCACGCAAGGCCAAGCTGTCCGATGCGACGCTGAAATTTGTCGAGACCGCGCGCCATCCCCCAAGCCGTGCAACGCTGCTGCGCCTTGTCGGCGTCGCAGAGCTCAACCTGAGCTGGGCCGAGGTGCCGGGCCACGGGCCACCCCCGGCGCAGTTGGCGTCAACCGGCGCGGCGACCCCGCCGAGCGCCCTGGAGCTGAACTGGTTTGTCGCGCCCGGCTACGACCCGATCCGCATGGTCAATGACCTCGGCCGATTCCTTGGCGGCGCCGGCGGCCACGTCGAGCAGTCGCACGTCTACATAGACCCGCAGAGCGCCGCGGCTTACCTGGCGGTGCGTCGGCACCCCGGCGCCGCTCTACTTCGCGCAAGTGTCCCGCTGGCCGCCGCCGCCAAGCACATTGCCGCCGCTTGCGAGTCCGACCCCCTGCGCATCATCGCACTGGGCGCCGGCGACGCGACGCTGGAGACGCAGCTGGCCCAGCATGTGCTCGAGCGGCCGGCACCGCCCCGCCTGGATCTGTGCCTGCTCGACATCAGCCAGCCCCTGCTCGCCGCCGGCTTTCAGAATGCGGCGGAGGCGCTGCGCGGTCGGCCTGGCGTGTCTGTCTGGGGCATGCAAGCCAACTTCCACCACCTGGGCGAGTATCCGCCCTTGCGCCGCGCCAAGCAGCAGCGGCACTTGTATTGCCTGCTCGGCGGCACGCTCGGCAACCTGGACCACGAGCCGCGATTCTTCCGGCACAGCCTGCGCGGCGAGCCGGGCGATCTGCTGCTGCTGGATCTGCAGCTGGCGCGCAGCTCTCCCGCAAGCCCCGAAGAGATCAAGAAGCGCGAACGGTCGTGGGCCGGCGGCGTGCCTCCGCTGGTGGCCGCCTGGCTCGGCGGGCCGATCTGGCGTCACGGTAAGGACACAAGCCGCATTGAGTTCCGCTGGGAGCTCGACACGCAGAGCCCGATCCCGGGCAGCTATGCGCTGGACGCGATCGCCACGGTCCAGGCGCCCGGCCGCGACCCCCGAGAGTTTTCCATGTACCGCTTCCGCCGCTACGAGCCGAGCGGGCTGACTCAACGCCTGCAAGACCTCGGCTGGCACGAGCTGGCCGCGCTGCCTTACGGACCGGCAGACCAGCCCTCATCGCTGCGACTCTACATCGCGCGCCCGTAGGCAATGACCCCGCCCCCGACCGCAACCGCGCCATTGCCTAGAAAGTGTCTGTACTGCGGCGGAAAAACCGTCCGCCCCCGGCGGCGACCCGGCCGCACCATAGAGTACAAGACGATCGCCGCGCTGCCGCTTCCTGCCGACCTGATGATCCCGACGTGCAGCCGGTGCCGCGCCGAGTACCTCGATGCCGAGGCGGCGCAACGGCTGGAGGGTGTCTTATCAGCCCTGTATCTGGCCGAGCTCCGGCGCCGGGCCGGCGAAGCGATCAAAGCGCTGCGGCAGCACATTTCCCAGCGCCGGTTGGAACTGCGGCTTGGCCTCTCCCAAGGCTACTTAAGTCGGCTCTTGACCGACGCGGGCAACCCAAGCCCGGCACTGGTCCTGCTACTCGCCCAGCTGGCCCAAGACCCTGCCTCACGCCTCTCCGAAGTAGAGCGCTTCTGGAGCGCCCCCACTCCGCAAAACATCCGCGATCCCCCGCGGAGAGCACGCACCAAAGTCCGGAAGTCGACCACTTGCCCCCCTCAACCAGGAAAACAGCCATCATGAACGCACCAAACAAGAACCAGACCCGCAAGACCGTCCGGCGCACGCTGTCCATGCTCGGGAAGCCGCTGGATAACGTCGCATCGCGAGAAGAAGCCGCCGCGGCCCAGACCTCGCGAGTATCCGGCCCTTACTTCGACGCCAACACGCAGACCTATCGCGTCATCCTGTTCGATGGAGGAAAGCGCAAGTCCGTTGGCTCCCTGCAGTCGCTGGAAGAGGCTCTTTCAATCAAAGCAGAGTTTGAGCGCAACCTGCAAGCTGAGAGCTCCATCGCGATGGATACCGCGATCGAAGAGTTCCTGACGGACAAACAGAAGCAAGGGCTCAAGCCACGCTCTATCGTTACGCTCGGCTACAAGCTGCGCTACTTTCTCCCGCTCGATCAGGCGGTCAGCAGCTTTACCGCAGAGCAGGCGCAGCAGCTCTATGAAGCGGAGACCGTGAAGATCTCCCGATTCGGGCATGTGATGCACGCCCAGACTCACCGGAAGTTGCTGGGAATGGCCAAGATGTTCTTTGGCTGGGCTGTGAGTCGGAAGTATGCCCGCGCGAATCCCTTTGCCGCCGTAAGGCCCGTCGGCAAGCCACGCGCAGGAAAAGACCAGCTGCGAATTGACGAAGCGCGGCGGCTTACTCAGGTGCTGCTGAGTGCAGCGGAAAAGGGAGAGGAAGGGGCTGTAGCAACCTACACTCAGCTCGTGCTGGGCCTGCGCACCAGCGAGGTACTTCATCGTCAGGTGCGAGATCTGGATGATGAGGGGCGGGTGCTCTGGATTCCTAGCGGCAAGACCGACAACAGCCGCCGCCGGCTTGAGGTGCCCGAGCCGCTGCGCGGGCTCCTGCTCGCTCAAGCCCAGGGCAAGCCACCCGAGCGCCGGCTATTCGGCAGCCTCCGGGCGCAGCCTCACTTTCCCATCTGGCAGTGGCGACAGGTCCGCAAGTATTGTCGACTCGCCGGTTTGCCCCGAGTATGCCCGCACTCCCTGCGAGGACTGCACTCGAGCCTGGCCATCGCGGCGGGATGCACCTCGAGCGTGGTAGCGTCTGCGCTGGGGCACGGGAGCTTTGCCATAACCGCCCAGCACTATGTAGATCCAGACACCCTGAGAAACACCACCCTGCGCCGGGTGGCGAATGTGCTGGCCCCAGAGCCGACGCCGGCCGAGCCGCCCTCGCTCTTGCAGCAGCTCCGCGCACTAGACCCCCAAGAGCTTGCCGAGCTACTGCGCATGCTTTCAGGTTACTCCGCGTAGCCGGTGCTTGAGTTTGATTTCCAGAAAGTTTCCAGAGACCTATCTGAAACGCAATCTCTCGACGGCAATTTTTAATTGTATTGTTCATCGCGATCTTAAGCCGGATAAGGGCCCGTCGGCGCGGCGGGGCAGCCAGTCCTTCCGCTGGCGAGCGAGCCGCCGGGGAACGGCCGGCGCTCGCAGCGCTCGGCTGCCGCGCCGCGAGGCAGTCGCGCGGGGGGCTTACTTGCAGCGGTCGGGGTAGCCGGCGGGACGGCGCTCGCAGCCGGCGGCGCAGGTCTGGACGTAGGTGAGCGTGCCGGCGGTGCAGCGGTACAGGATATTGGCGGCGCCGGTCACGCCGTTGCCGCCGCAGTACAGGCCGCTGCTCACGGCGCAGCTTCCCGGGGCGGCGGCGCAGGCATCGGCGACCCCGGGCGGCATGTGCGCGCAGCCATAGGGGCAGACCTCAGCGACCGAGAGGGCGCCGGCGGCGCAGCGGTATAGCGTCGCGGCGGCGCCGGTCACGCCGTTGCCGCCGCAGTACAGGCCATCGCCGCCCGGGCAGCTGCTCGCGCCACCGCTCTGCAGGGCGCGGACGGTGTCGCTCGGTCCGAGGTAGCCGTAGGTCTTGGCGGTGGTGCCCGGTCCGGTGTAGCCCGGCCCCCAGTAGGTGGTGCCGCACAGGGCAGGCTTTTCAGCGGTGCGGACCTCCCAGTGGAGGTGGGTGTTGGCGCCCTGGTTGTACAGCGTTCCCAGCTGCTGGCCCGCGACGACGCGCGTGCCGGCGGTCACGGCCAGCGCCGTCAGGTGCCCATACTGCGAGTACAGGGTCGGACTGGCCAGCCCGAGCAGCAGGCGCTGTGCCTCACTTAGCTCGTGGCGAATCACCACCACGTTGCCCGGATAGTTGACGTAGCCGGCATACACGACGACGCCGTCGCCGATGGCGCCGACCTGGGTCGCGGTCGTGCCCTGCCAGTCTTCCCCGGCGTGCTTGAGCTTGTCCAGGGTCGTCCCGAAGCAGGTCGAGCTCTGGCCGGCCAGAGACGGATTGTAGACGTCAAAGCCGATGCGCCAGCCGGTGGCGACAAACGGGGTCTGCCAGGTGAGGCCGGCAAGGCCCCGGGCAGCGCGGCCGAGCTCGTCTGGCTCCGCCGCCGGTCCGGCGCCACAGCCGTTTAGCAGCAGCGGCACCACCAGCGTCGCCGCGGGCAGCGCGCGCATCCAGTGTCTCCAGCCTGTGGCTTGAAAGCAGTCCCAAGGAGCAGTGCAGCGCATCCGGAGCCTCCTAAATCAGGTCCGCCCGAGAAAGTCAGGCGGCGCGCGAGGCCCCGACCGTAGCGCAGGCGACCGCCGTCGTCCATGACCGTGGAAGCAAGGCCTTCCGCCGGGCCGCCGCGCTGGCAATTGGTCCAGTATAAGAACCGGCGCTGGCGTCAGCGGTCGCCTAATAGATGAGTCTGCGATGGCAGCAGAAAAAAGAGTCCCCCCATCGAGAGCCTTTCTTCCCCAAGGTGACTTGCCTATGATGCCGCAGTGAGCAGTTGGCGCGGTCTCACGACGGCCCGCGCAATTCAGCAGGCAAGGAGAGAGCCATGGTCAGCGCAGCGACTTCGCGGAGGGTGTGTGGCAAGCTCGGGGGGATTGCTCCAGTCTCGATGTTGGGCCTGCTGCTGCTAGCCTGCACCAGCCAGGTCGAGCGAGTCGATGAGCGACCCGAGCAGCCCGATGCGGCGGTCGAGCCCGTAATCGATCTCTCCGTGCGGCCCTTTGACATCGCCAAGCCGCCGCCGGATCTGACGGTGGGGCCGGATCTGGCAGGCAAGCCGCCGGGCGCCACCTGCGGCAGCGACGCAGAGTGCACCAGCGGCGCCTGCAAGCCGGTCGGCTCGGGCGGCGGCTCGATCTGCGTGGTGCCCTGCCGCATGCAGAGCGACTGCGCGGCGCTGCCCGGCGGACTGTTCTGCGAGCCCAAGACCGCCGGCGCGGCCGACGGCTACTGCATCCCGCCGAGCCCCACCCACTGCGCCTCGTGCGCCGCCGACAGCGACTGCGGCGTCCTCGCCGAGCGCTGCTCGCTCGCCCCCGGCGACATCGCCCCCGCCTGCCACATCGACTGCGCGCTCAGCGCCGCCGCCTGCCCGACCGACTACGCCTGCACCAGCGTCGATGAGCCGGGCCCGATGGGCACGACGGTCAACCGCAAGCTGTGCCTGCCCAAGACCAAGGTCTGCCTGGACGCGCTCGGCGGCTACTGCGATCGCGTCTCGCTGCCGCAGGACTGCTCCCGCCAGAACGGCGCCGGCATCTGCCTCGGCCAGCGGACCTGCCTGCCGGGCGGGCGCTACGACAAGTGCGGCGCCACCGCCCCGCAGTACAAGCGCTGCACCGACATGGACCCGCCGGGCTGCATGCTCAAGCTGGCGCCCGACGCCACCACCGACAAGCTGAACTGCGGGATGTGCGGCCACGCCTGCGCCGCCGATGAGGACTGCTGCAGCAGCGTATGCAAGAAGCTCACCACTGCCACCGACTGCGGCAGCTGCGGCAAGAGCTGCGCCGCCGGCAGCGGCTGCTGCAGCGGCAGCTGCACGGCGCTAAACACGGTGCAAAACTGCGGCAGCTGCGGCAACAGCTGCCCCGGCCAGGGCCTGACCACCAACGAGGTCTTCTGCGACGCCGCCTCGCGCACCTGCGGCATGAGCTGCCGCGGCGACAACTACGACGTCGACACAAACCCCGGCAACGGCTGCGAGCTGCTCGACGCCCTGCCCCCCGGCCACAGCCAGCCGACGGCGGCCAGCCGCGGCAGCAAGAGCTGCTCGGACACCACCAGCCATGACACCTTCGCCGCCGGCGTCCCCTCGGATCGCCGCGCCCACAAAAACCCGCCGGTCGACTCGTTCAACGGCACCGTCGGCGCCGCACCCGACTGGTGGCTGGTGCACGGCGACGGCGGCTTCCTGTGCGTGGACGACTACTCGGTCACCCTGACGACCAGCGGCGGCAGCACCTCGTCCTGCTACACGCTGACGTTTTACACCAACAAAAAGACCGACAGCGTGACCGTAAACGGCTCAAGCTGGGGGTCGATCTCGGGCGGCAGCGGCTCGTACTCCGACGGGTCGGACATCTACTTCAAGATCGAGAAGTCGTGCTCTTCGCCGGGGCCGGAGAACGTCCGCTACACCGTCGAGTATCACCTGTGAAGGCTGCCGCGGCGCTGCTCGCGGCGGCACTGCTGCTAGGCTGCGCGGCCGCTGACACCCGCTTTGACGAGCCGCCGCCGCCGCCCGGCTGCCAGGGGCTGGCCTGCCAGATTCCCCACTGTCCGGCGGGTCAGACGACGGTGCTGCGCGGCCGGGTCACTGCCCCCAACGGCCGCGACCCGATCGGCCAGGCGGTGGTCTATGTCCCGCAGAGCGGGCAGCTGACGCCGCTGCCCGAGGGCCTGGGCTGCGAGCTGTGCCGCGACCCGGTGGTCGGACGCGCAGTGGCTTCCACCTCCACCGATCTCGATGGCCGGTTCGCGCTGCGCGGCACGCCGGCCGGGGCAGCCATCGCGGTGGTGGTGCAGAAGGGGCGCTTCCGCCGGCTGTTCCAGGTGCCGATCACCGCCTGCCAGGATCAGGAGCTTGCGTTCGACGAGGGCAAGCTGGCGCTGCCGGCGCGACGCAGCCAGGGGGACCTGCCGCAGATGGCGGTGGCCGCTGGTGATCACGACGCCATCGAGTGCGTGCTGCGCGACCTCGGCCTCGATCCCAGCGAGTTCAGCGGCGCCGACGGAGCCGCCGCGGTGCACCTTTACGACAACCAGACGCCGGGCATGCCCACCCTGCCCGGCCAGCTGGCGCTGCCGGCGCTGCTGTCCGACCGCGAGCGCCTGTTGCGCTATCACCTTGTGTTCCTCAACTGCTCGGGCACCGCCTACTCGCAGCTGCTGCTCGGCGATCCGCAGGTCCGGCGCAACCTGCGCGACTATGTAGCGGCCGGCGGCCGCCTGTACGCGACCGACTGGTCGTATGACTTCATCCAGCAGCTTCCAGAGCTGGCGCCGTTTCTGTGCTTCGAAGACGGACAGGACTGCTCGATCACCACGCCGCACACCTTCCACGCCGCGATCGCCCACGGCGGCGACGGCGATCCGCTGCTGGCGAGCGTTGACCAGTCGACCGCCGGCGGGCGCGCCCTGGCGGCGTGGCTGGCCAAGCTGCCCTCGCCGGTCGCGGCGGACAGTGTGCCGATAAGCGACCTCCTGCCCGGCTGGGTGCTGCTCAAGCAGACGGCGCTGGATCAGCGCCTGTTCCCGAGCACCGTCTGGCTGCGCTCGGTGGTCCGCGGCCAGCAGCGACCGCTGACCGTCACCTTCGACTATCCGCCGCAGGCGGCGTGCGGCCGCGTGCTGTTTAGCTCGGCGCACACCCGCGATCGACTGCCGCAGCGGGTCTTTCCCGGCTACTGTCCGCTCGGCGGCGGCGCCCTGGTGCAGGAGCAGATCCTGGAGTTCCTGCTGTTCAATCTGTCCGACTGTGTAGGCGCGATCGGCTGACCGACCGGCGCAGCGGCGCCTGCATGACGCGGCTCTGCGTCAAAGGTCTGCCGCTGCCGCCGCGGCAGTCGCAAAGTGATGCAGCCAGCGGGGACGGCTCGTACCATAGTACGTATGGGCACATATGATGATCCCCCCGCCTTTGCCTTCGCGCCCCTTCGCCCCCACGACCTCCCCCTCCTTGTCAGCTGGCTCAACGCTCCCCACGTGCGCCGGTGGTTTGGCGGTGGCGCCTCCGCAGAAAAGGTCGCCGCCGAGTACGGCCCGATGGCACGGGGCGAAGTGCCGATCACCGCGTACATCGTGCAGCTCGATGGGCGGCCGGTCGGGATGATCGACTGGATGCGCTTTGGCGACCTGCCCGAGCTCCAGCGGCTGTACGAGGTAGATGACCCGGACGTGGCCAACTGCGACATGCTGATCGGCGAGCCCACGGCCGTGCACCGCGGCCTGGGTGCGCCGCTGGTCCGGGAGTTCCTGGCGCAGGTGGTGTTTGCCGACCCGCGCATCAGCGCCTGCGTGCTCGACCCGGTGCCGGATAACGCGGTGGCGATCCGCGCCTACGAGAAGGCCGGCTTCCGCTTCCTCCGCGCCCTGCCCGATGACGGCGAGGGCAACGGCCTGTACCTGATGGAGCTTGGGCGCAGTGAGCTCGGACAGCCCGCCCGCGGTGCCGAGCCGTACTACCTGCGGCCGGCGCGCCCCGAGGAGGCGGCCCTGGCCCAGGAGCTCGACGATGACGCCTGCACTCTCTACAGCGAGGCGGGCCTTGGCATCGATGAGTCGCGCGAGCCAGACTTTTTCGCCCACGAGGCCAGCCTGTGGTCGCAGGCCGCCCGCGACGGGCGCCTGATCCTGGCCTGCGCTGCCGACGGTACGCCGGTCGGCTTCGCCTCGCTCGGCCTGGTCGATGGCCAGCCCCACCTGCAGCAGCTGTCGGTGCAGCGGGCCTGGATGCGCCGCGGCATCGGACGCACGCTCCTTAACCGGGCGCAGCGCTGGAGCGTGCGGCCCGGGGCGCTCTGGCTCACCACCTGGGACCACGTCCCCTGGAACCGCCCGTTCTATGAGAGCCACGGCTTCACCTGCATCCCCGAGGCGGACTGCGGTCCCGAGCTACGGGAGATCCTCGCCGCCGAGCGCCGCGCGCTGCCGGCGCCCGAGCACCGCATCGCCATGCGCTACCAGCACCCGCGCCGCGGCTAGGAGCCCAGGCGCAGTCGCGGGGCGCGGCGTTCCGCATTCACTCCCGAGCCTCGCCAGCGGCAGCGGGCAGCGACGGGCCGCAGCCGGCGCGACCTCCAGCCGGACAATGTGGTCATCTCCCCCGACCGCGAGTCCCCCGGCAGAGAGCGCGCCAAGGTGCTCGACTTCGGCATCGCCAAGGTTGCCGAGGAGTACCAGAAGCAGGAGAGCGATCACGTCAAGACCCAGACCGGCATGATCCTCGGAACGCCGCTATACATGTCGCCCGAGCAGTGCCGCGGCGCCGAGGGCGTGACCGCCAAGGGCGATGTCTACTCGCTCGGGGTGATGCTGTTCCAGATGCTCGCCGGCACCCTCCCCTTCACCGGGCAGTCGATGGGCGAGCTCATCGCCCTGCACATGTTCGAGCCGCCGCCCGAGCTGGCCAAGCTGGAGCCGACGCTGCCCGCGGAGCTCGCGGCGCTGGTGATGCGCATGCTGGCCAAGCAGGCGGACGCCCGCCCGACGATGCCCGAGGTGGTCAAGGAGCTGGAGCAGCTCGGCGCCGACCGCACCGACCTCGGCAGCGAGCGCCGACCCGAGCCCTTCGCGCTGGCCAGCGCCGCGCCGGACCCCAACGCCGCCACCAACCTGGTCTCGGGCCTCGGCAGCACGGGCGGATCTTCGGCGCCGGCCGACGCGACGACCGCCCCCCCTTCGACCCTGGGCGGGGCGGTCGGGCAGCAGGTTCCCGCCGCGGCCCCCGCGGTGGTGCACAGGCGCGCCGAGCTGCCGCCTGCCACGCCGGACCCGCCGCATGCAGAGCACCAGTCCGTGCAGAGCGCCAGCCCGGTGGACGTGGCGAGCCCGCCGCCGCCGGCATCCCGGACCGGGCTGCTGATGGGCGCCGGCGGCCTGCTCCTGGCAGCCGGTCTCGCCGTCACCGTGCTGGTGACGCGACCCGCGCCGCCGAGCCGCCCGCCCGAGGCTCCGGCGCCCGCGGCCAGCGCGGCGGGGCGCTGGTCGCTTACCACCGAGCCGCCCGGAGCGCAGGTGATCCGCGTTCTCGACGGCAAGGTCCTGGGCCAGACGCCCTGCGAGCTGACTTCGAGCGACGAGGCGAGCGAGCTTGTGGTCGTGCTGCGCCGGGACGGCTTCTTCGACAAGGAGGTCAAGCTCGACCCGCGCCAGGGCAGCCGCCGCAGCGAGGTGTTGGTCCCGATCACCGACAAACAGATAAAGATCCTGGAGTAGGTCCGAGCCCGCTCCGAGCTACCCGCGAAAGCCCCGGCGCACCGACCGGGCGGAGGTGGAAAGTTGAGTCTCTCTCTTGGACTGTGGCGCGGCGCCGTGGCGGCGACCGGGCTGCTTGGCCTGGTGGCGACGGCCGCCCCGCCGGGACCGTCTCCGGCGGCGCCGTCCAGCGCCTTCCAGCAGCACTACGAAGCGGCGGTGCGGCTGTTTCTCTCCGAGCACTATACCGAGGCGCTTAAAGAGTTTGAGGCCGCCTATGCAGTGCGCCAGCTGCCGCGCCTGCTCATCAACATCGGCACCACGCACCGCAAGCTCGGCGAGGCCAAGGCGGCGCTCGGCGCCTACGAAGCCTACCTGCGCATCGAGCCGAACCCCGACCCCGAGGTGAAAAAGAAGCTCGACGAGGCGCTGGCGCAGGTTCACGCGATGCTCAGCGTCGCGCCCAGCGCCGCCAAGGGGGGCGCGGCAGGCGCCAGCGCGGGCAAGCGCAGCCGGGGCGGTCAGCGCGGCCACGCCGCATCCCTGCAGCCGAGCTTCGCCGTCCTCGACCTGGGCATCGAGCGGCTCAAGCCCCAGGCCGTCAACAAGCCGACCTTTGGCAGCGTGACCGGGACCAGCGAAAAAGATGTCTGGGCCGGCGGCACCTACGGCACCCTCATCCACTTTGAGGTCAGGCCGGCCCCCGCCGTCTCGGCCCGAGCGGGGAAGCGGCCTTGCGGAGCGATTGCGCTCAAAACACTAGGGCGGTAAGCCCTGCGGTCATGCTGTACCCGTAGGCGGGCGTCGCGCTGCCGCCGCTGCTGATCTGCCACTCGAGGATCAGCGGGTGCGCTTCGACGAAAAACCCGACGCCGACGCGCTGCGTCGCCATCCCCCAGGCATCGATGCGCAGCGGCAGGCCCAGCGTGGTGTAGGCATAGCTGCCGAGCGGATAGTGCTGCGGCTCTTGCAGGACGTCGATGCCGGTTCCCTGCTGGAGCTGCGCGCGCAGCGCGGCCCGGTGGGCGTCCGGATCGGGGACGCTGGCGTTCTGCGGCTGATCGGGGGTTGCGTTGCCGCCAAGCTGCACGCTGGCGCTCAGCGTCGCGGTGACAAACCAGCGGCCGCGCCGCGCCTCCGGACTTAGCGCCGCCGGCGGGCGGGTCAGGTAGACCCCGAGTCCGGCCGGGGCCACGGTGAGCCCGAAAAAGTTGCCCCCTCCGCCGATCGACCAGAAGTTGGTAAGCGACAGCCGGGCAGACGGCGCCCAGAAGACCCGCTGCTCGCCGACATGGCGCCAGCCGACAAACACCGGAACATCCTTACGCGAGCCCTGTATAGATGGCTGCCACTCCAGGGTCCCTTCGAGCGCGCCCAGGTTCTCCCAGCCGACGCCGAGCTCGAAGGCATTGCCGGCCTCCGCTGCCGGCGCCACGCAGCAGGCCGCCGCCGCGGTGAGCCATGCCAGCCACCGGGGGGCGGGTTGCCGTCGAGAGTCTGCACGAAAAAATAAGGACGAGTGAGAATCAGTCACGACATCACCTCGGCAAGAGCGTTTGCGATCGGCAGCCGCGCTGCCTGGGCATCAAACACCGGGGACCCCGGAGGCTGTCACTCACTCGCTCCAAAAAAGTTCCAGCGCCGGACATGGACGCCGCAGCTGCGCAGCTCGCATCATGGAACCATGAGGATCATCCTGACCCCCGGCGAGGCGCCGAAAGAGCCGCAGCTTGAGCGCGTAGGACAGCTTTATCGCCTGGTGGCGGCAGTCGCCGATGGGCTGGGATCGGAGAATACAGACAGCGGGCAGGTGCTGCTGCTGGCGCAGCTCAGCTTCGCGCAGGCTCGGCGGGCGACGTTTCCGGCGGGGTATCTGCTCCAGCGCCGCTCGGCCGCCGAGTTTGCCGGCGAGTTCGGGGCAGTCGCCGGCGTGGCGGGGCTGCTGGCGTTTGCGGCAGCCTACAAACCAGAGTTCGGACTGTGCGGCAGCGCCGGGCGATTCCATCCCGAGCGCAGCGACCGCGGCGCCTTCTGGGTCTGCATGTTCCTCAGCGCCCGCCGCGCTCTTGGCAGCAACGCGCTCATCCGCTTTGCCCGCGTCGAGACCTGAGGGCCGCTGGCAGTGCGCCGCGCGCCACGGGTCGGGGCGACGCGTTACGGATCGTTTGCCGGGCTGGCGGCGTCAGGCGCGTCGTTATCCACTTTGATGGCGCTCGCTGGTCGGATGCGGGCAGCTACTGGGGCGGACACCTGACCCAGCTTTACGGGACCAGCGCCAGCGATGTGTGGGCGACCGGCGACCACGGGGTCATCCTGCACTTCGACGGCGCCGGCTGGTTCCGGGTGGCGAGCGGCACCGACCAGCCCCTGCGCGGGCTGTGGACGCGGCCCGGCCAGGGCGAGGTGCCGGGCGATGCGTGGGCGGTCGACCGCGATGGGACGCTGCTCCGTTTCGATGGGACTTCCTGGCTCGAGCTGCCGCGCGACAGCGCCGAAGAGGTGCATATCAGCGCCGTCCACGCCAGCCCGCGCGGCGAGGTCTGGGCAGTGGGGCGCGGCGGGACGATCCAGCGCTGGAACGGCAAGAGCCTGGTCAGCGAGGTAAGCGGCACGACCAAGCGGCTGCTCGGCGTGTGGAGCAACGGCCCCGACGACGTGTGGGCGGTGGGCGAGCAGGCGACGATCCTCCACCTGAGCGGCAAGAAGTGGGTCAGCGTCCCCGCCGGCATCGCCGCCACTCGCCCCGGCCGTGAGCTGGAGGGCGGCGGCACTCTGACCCCACAGAATGATCTACTCGGTGTGTGGAGCAGCGGCGGCACGACCTGGGCGGTCGGCGGTCCCGAGTTCCCCGATGAGGGCTTCGTCCTGCGCTCCACCGGCGGCGCCTTCACCCCTTCCCTGCCCGCGGTCAAGGGCCGGCTGCTGTGCATCTGGGGCAGCAGCGCGCGCGATGTCTGGGCCGCCGGCAATAACGGCGTGCTCGTGCACTTCGACGGCACGGCCTGGACCAGCGCTCCGCGCCAGACGACCGAAGCCCTGAACTCGCTGTGGGGCAGCGGTCCGAGCGATGTCTGGGCCGCCGGCAACAGCGGAACGCTACTGCACTACGATGGCAAGGCGTGGTCGATTGCCGCCACCCGCTCGGACGGCGTCATCTACAAGGTGTTCGCCAGCAGCCCGCAGGACGTCTGGGCCACCGGCTACGGACCGCTGCGCCACTTCGATGGGACGAGCTGGCAGAGCGTCCACGTCGGCAGTAGCGCCCTGCTGCAGGGAGTATGGGCAAGCGATGCCAGCCACGTCTGGCTGGCGGGAGAGAATGGGACCATTATGCGCTACAAAAGCTCACCCGAGAGAAACTAAAAACTTGACGATCCGCAGCGGGGCGAAGTGCTTGCAAATCAAGGCTTTCGATGCGGATCAGTATTTTGGTCTCTCGGTGGGCGAGTCTCTCACGGTGGGCTGTCTTCTACGCCGATGAAATTCCACTCGAGACGGGAGGCTCGGGCCACGGCTGGGCGACTGTGCCCCAAGCACATATCAGGAACGAAGTCACGACCCGGGCACCAGCGAAAGCTCACGCGGTCGGGCGCATTGTCGAATTCAACACCAATTAGCGACCGACCCAGAGCTTACTGTAGGTACTTATTCTATCCGGTGGAGAGTCTGGGGCGCTGTCGGCACGCTGGATCGCGCCGCGCGCTTTCTTCATCTTCAGCGTGCACTCGACGCGCACCGGCGTCCCGTCGGCGATGAACATGGTGTATTTCTGCGACAGACTCTCCACCACGCCATGGAAGCAGAACTTGCCCCAGATGAAGAGGGTATATGGCGGCCGTCGGACTGAATCGCTGATGACGTGAATCAGCTTCTCCAGCTGGCTGGTGTACGCCTTATATACGCACTGTTTTTTTTCGTAGGTGTCAAACAAGAGGGTGACCGAGAGCGTGGCTGGTGAGGTGGGGCCAAACCGTGCTGCCGGCTCGTCCTCGACTTTGTTGGTAGGCTCCCAGGAGGCGGTCTTTTCGACGCTCAGCTCCTTGGGGTTGAAGCAGGCGGTCAGGTCTACAGACACTTCCTTGGCGAGAAGCTTAGCTTTCTCTAGGACGGGTGATGGCACAGAAGCCCTCCGAGGTAGGTGATGTCTCTGCTGCTGCCGGATCTTACTTGGAGTCGACTTCCTGCTGGCGCCAGCCGTTGGCGCGCATGCAGAGGTTAGTCCAATTCTCGATGCGGCTCGCCCGCGCCTCGGGTAACTCCTCACTGGATATGTAGGTGGTCTCCGCCTGCAGGGCGCACGCCGCCTTCTGTTGATCTTCATAGGTCTGTTCCACCCCGGGCTTGACCCACTGGAGGGTCGGGGAGCAACCACCAAGACCGAGGGAACAGACAAGGCTAATGGTCACATTCAAGAACATTTTTCCGGTCGCCATCATCGTTCTCCTGTATTTGGCAAGCAGTCCGAAGCAAGCATCGTGCCGGGCTCCTTTTTAGACTCTTCGCTCTCACTAAACCGTCGTTAACGCCTGCCTACCGCACGGGTGCGGCGGCTTCGGCCTATGGGCGCCCATGCGCAAACGAAGCTGCAACTTTCAACTGCAGGCAGCGGTCAATGCTGCAGTGCCGAACGCAGCGAGCCGGTCCTGCGCAGTACCTGCAGTGCTCGGCAAGGCGTTGTTGCTCAGCCGCCAGCTGCAGCGGGAGATGGCGCTGGTATAGCCGGGCCAGGCGGCGCGGCGCGGCGCGGTCAGGATGAGCTCCGACTCGGCGACGCTCCAGCCCGGAGTCAGAAAGTTACCGATGCCGGCCACGACGCGCCGACGGCAGCGCCGCTTGGCCAGCGCGACATCGACCACCCCCATTAGGTCGCCCTGCATCGAGATCAGCAGGTGATCGAGCGCCAGGTAAGTCTTCAGGGATAAAGTCCTGCCGACCTGCGGATGGTCCTGCCTCGCGACGCTGAGCCTCGCGCTTACCCATCAGCGCGCTGCCGGCGGCTGAGCCTCGCGCCATCTTGAGGTACCAGCGCTGGTGCAGCCCTACCTGCAGCAGCTCGCACAAGGCAAGCGCCCGGTAGGCTCGGGCATCGCCTTCCATGCCGCAGCTGAGAGCCTGGGCCATCACTCGCTCGCGGTGAGGCAGAAGCACTACGCGCAGCCGGCAGCGATCGCTAATGCGGGCACGGCGCGGGTGGCTGGGTTGCTTGACTTTAGCCTCTCCGGCAAAAAAGCCAGTGCTGAGGACTTGCTTCGCCAGCTCGACCCGCAGACACTGGTTCAGCTGGCCGAGCTTCTGGCCGCTGGCAAGGGAAACGGGGATCCAGCCAACTCACGCGGAATCGATCCGCAATCGATCCGCAGGGCCATCACGAGGTCTGCCCAGCGACGGTGAACCAGCCAGCTGACCTCATGCGCTATGAGGTCCCGTCACGCAGATCTTATCGCTGTCAAGCGCTCTGGAAGGGCCGTGGGATTGATTGCGGATCGACTCCGCGGGCGTTGTTTCTAGTTTGAGGCATCCCCCTTGCCCTTGTCTGCCGCCAGAAGATGGGCAAGCCCATGCCCACCTGCGTCGCAGCTGGATAGATCAGTCTAGTTTCGATATTCTACCCCTCAATGAAACCGCAGCGCAGTCAGTTTGTCGTGGGGGGGCGATACCGTAACGCGCCATGACGGTTCGGCGAGACACACGGAGGCGCTGCTGAAAGCCGGCGTCGCGCTTTTCTTAGAGGGTGGCTACGACTTCGTCGGGACCAACGCATCCTTGAGCGTGCGGGTGCCCCACGCGGGTCGTTTTATCACCACTTCACAGACAAGCTCGACTTTGCCACCGCGACGGTGCCTGCTGGGCATGCTCAGCCAAGAGCTATCGGATCGCGAGGGCAGAGTTTGGGCAGGGCACCTGGACGTTGCAGTTCTTGATGGAGGCGCAGCTCATCTGGGTAAAGTCGGCCAGGAATATCGCGCGGTAGTCGTCTAGCGGATACATGCAGCCTGTCATGGCGCTCTTGTCGGGGTTGCGCGGCGAAAACGCAGAGGTCCCGTGAAACTCAATCCGGCCATCAGCCAGCACCACAGGGGCAGAAGTCGGCTTGAGCGTGTTGATCTTGCCGCTGCCGAGCAGTGCGGAGATGAAGGTTCCGCGAATTAGCTGGCCGGTACTCGGGTTGACGCTACCGATGAAGGAGACCAGCGGTCCGCCGCCATTGCCATAGGAGGACAGCCAGCCGCCCTGGCCGGCCGTGTCCAGGGCTGAGCCGCCCCCATCAACCGTGTACACGACATACAGCTTGTCGCTGCCGTTGTAGCTTAGGCCATACGCTCGTCCATCGGGAGCCTGGGTCTCATGCTCGACGCAGTAAGTCTGGGCGCCGCCGTCGAAGCGGACCAAGAGCGGGTTCTGGTTGGTTGCCGTGGCCTGCACGTAGCCCGCAAACAGGGATGTGCCGCCGATTGTTACCTCGGCCG
The DNA here is from genome assembly GCA_044222245.1 of Polyangia bacterium. Classification (GTDB taxonomy): domain Bacteria; phylum Myxococcota_A; class Polyangia; order Palsa-1104; family JAEUJZ01; genus CALFML01. The sequence goes on from JBGANQ010000111.1 coordinate 18,335, forward strand.
CGCCAGCGCTGCGCAGCTCGGCCGCAGTCTGACTGCAGCGGATGGCTGCGGAAGTGCCACGAAAGTTGAAAGTGAAGCCGTTACTGCTCCCACTGCCGCCGTCTGCCGGGGTGACAGCGGCGTCGTCGGTCTGGGCGCTGGCCAAGTCGACCAGTTCCGCCGTGCTGCTCACGCTGCACCCAGGTCCCAAGGCCAAAAGCCATACTCCGAGCCACCACTTTATCATCGCTTTATATTGATTGCCGATTTGTGCCGGTCAAGCAGTCGAGAATTCGGCCGGTCTTGGGCAGGCTTGTTAGGGGCAGCGATCAAAATCAGGCAAGCTTTGTGCGGCTGTCAGGAATCCATGACCTCGCAGGTCATGGACTTTGCGTCCTTGCGCCTGCTAGATTGCGGCATGACCGAGGGCTTCCCCCACCTCCTGCGAGCGCACCGCATCCGCCGTCGCTGGAGCCAAGAGCAGCTCGGCTTTGAGGCCGGCGTCTCGCCGCGTCACCTGAGCTGTCTTGAGACCGGCAAAGCCAGCCCCAGCCGCGACATGGTGCTGCGGCTCGCCAAGGTGCTCGACTTGGAGCTGCGCGAGCGCAACTCGCTGCTGGTCAGCGCCAGCTTTGCCGCGGTGTATCCATCGACCGGACTCGATGGGCCGGCGATGGCGCCGGTGAGCCGCGCGATCGAGCTGCTGCTGGCGCAGCAAGAGCCTTACGGCGCGATCCTGATCGATCGCGGCTGGAATGTGCTGCGCGCCAACCGGGGCGCGCAGCGGCTGCTCGCGGCCTTCCTCGATCCACAGCGCGTGCCCGCTCACATCGCGACCAACCTGGTGCGCGCCACGATCTCGCCCTTGGGGCTGCGGCCCCACATCGTCAACTTCGCCCAAGTCGCGGCCGTGGTTCGCGATCGCGTCGAGCGCGCGCATCACGCCCACCCGTTCGATGAGCTGCGGCACGCCCTGCTCGTCGAGCTGCGCGAGGATCCGGAGATCGCGGCGCTGCCCGCGGTGACCCCCGAGCTGACGGCGCCCATGGCGGTCCTTCACCTGCGCCGCGGGGCCGAAGAGCTGCGCCTGTTTGCGCTGCTGACCACCATCGGCACGCCGCTAGATGTGACCGCGCAAGAGCTGACCCTGGAGTCCCTGTTCCCGGCTGACGACGTCTCCGAGCGCTGGTTCCGGCAGTCGGCCTGACGCAGCAGAGGCAGCGTACACAGAGGGCGGCTCGCGAGATAGCCGCTGCGCGTCCGCGTCTGGCCTGCCCCGCGCTCAGCAGGCGACCGCTGGTTCCTCTGGGGCCTGCGGGGCCGGAGTGTCGGGCAGGTAGTCGGGCGGCCAGAAGCGCTCGCACCAGCGGCGGTAGGCGATAAGCGGCCCGTCATCGGGCAGGGGCTTGGGATTTGAGAGGAAGCGGCGATGCGTCCAGATCATCTCGTCGCCGTCGAAGTCCTTGGTGGCGATCGCCAGGAAGATCCGCGACAGCAGCTCCTCGGGGCCAAGGCCCAAGAGCCGGCGCGCCGTCCGACTCAGCGGGCCGGCGAAGCTGCGCTTTACGGCGCTGACGACCCGGATCTGGCAGTCGGTAGGATTGAGCGGCGTAATCAGGATGATGTTCATCAGCTCGAGGCTCCCCTGCTCGGGATCGAGCCGCGAGATCGACAGCGCCATCCCCGGACCGAGGATCGAGATGTGAAAATCAAATGAGCTCTTGTAGACGCGCCCGAGCCGCCGGATCAGCGCCGAGGGGCTCTGCGCCCCTGCCGTCCAGGTCATGCGCATCACGGCGCTGAACGAGCCGTCGGCGACCTCCGCCGGCTGCTGGCGGATGTCGTCCAGCCCCCAGTGGTGCACCGCATAGAAGTGCTGCACATCGATGATGTTCTCGGTCGGGAAAAACAGGTTGGTCGGGGCCAGCCGGCGCCCGGCATTGGTGACCGGAGGACTCCAGCCGTCGAAAAAGCCCGGCTCGGCAAAGCGCAGCGGTCGGGCGGGGCGCTCGCGATCAGGGCCGTGCCAGATGAAGATGGACGTCGCGGCCTCATGCACCGTCCACGGCACCGACTTGACGTGCCGCAGGTTCTTGGGGTCGGCGACGAAGTCCCCCTTGATGCACTGGCCGCCGCGGTCAAAGTACAGGCCGTGGAAGGGACAGCGCACGCAGCCCTGGACCACGCGGCCGCCGACCCCGCGGTGGGCGCCAAAATGGGGGCACGTCGCGTCGAGGACGACCGGCTTGCCGGCGGCGTCGCGGAAGGCAATCAGCTCGTGGCCCATGAAGCTGAAGTTGGTGATCTTGCCGGCGACGACGTCGCAGGATCGCAGCGGTGCAAACCAGTCGTGAGCATACTGCGGCGGCGGTCGCATGAAACGCTTGCTGGAGTGGAGCGCGGTGGACATGGCGCCACCCTACCACGAGCCAGGTCTGGTTTCGATCCGCGCGTTTGCCCGCGCTCCACAAGCACTTGGCTCGGCTGCGGATTGCTTGGCTTTCAGGCGCTCTCAGGGGGCCCGCCGTGCGCTATAAGGACTCCTTTGTCTCGGCCGTCCCGCGAGCCGTTCCGGGTCCATAAGGCGCGGCGCGCAAAGCCATGCTGCCACGGCAATGCGGCGCCCCCACCCGGCTGCAAATCGCTGGGCGGCTGCAAATCGCTGGGCGGCCTCGCGATTGGACCCCGCTGCGCCCGGCCAGGACGGCGTCGCTGAATTTCGTAAGCCCAGGTCGAGTTTTGGCATACCATGGCGTAACGGCCCTGGGGCCCTGCTGGCCGCTCGCTACCCCCAGGGGCCGCAAGACCGCCCGAGTGTTCTTCCCAGCCGCCTATCGGTAATTAAATGGCCACAGCCCTACCCAAGCTATATGGTCCTTACAAGGCTGTTCGACTTGTCGGACAGGGCGGTATGGGCTGCGTCTACGAAGCCCTCCATTCGCAGATCCAGCGACGCGTCGCGCTGAAGGTGCTCAGCGACAACCTGGCCGGCGACCGCAAGCTGGCGGCCCGCTTTCTCAATGAGGCGCGCGCGGTCAACATCGTCAGCCACCCCAGCCTGGTCGTCATCTCTGACTTCGGCGAGCAGGACGGCATCCCCTTCATCGTCATGGAGTACCTGGAAGGCGAGACCCTGAGCGACCGGGTCAAGCGCCAGCAGGGGCAGCCGATGCAGCTCGGCGCAGCCCTGCTCATCGTGCGCCAGATCGCCTCCGGGCTCGACGCGGCGCACGCCAAGGGAATCGTGCATAGGGACCTCAAGCCGAGTGACATCGCGCTGCGTCTAGCTCTTCGGTGAGAACCCGATGTCTACGAGCTGCGGACATATTACGGACAGGCTCGCGATGGGGCTTTTCGGTGTGCTCTGCGTCTTGGGCTTGGTCAAGCGGTTTGCCCGAGCGCCCAGCGAGAATGGCTCAGCGCCCGGCTACTCGCAGCTTCGCGACGACAAGTCGTTCCAACTCACCGAGCAGTCTTGCGTACAGCTCGTCTTTTAATTTCTTCATCTCGGGTCGCGTATAGTGGCCCGGCGGCACGCTACCGCTCACCTCAAGGCCTGTCGGTTGATGCAGCAGTGTGATGGTGGTCGTAGTGACGTCCAAGGCGCGAGACTGGGCGGCCCGCCCTCGCCCGCTGCTGTTACCCGAGGTCCGCGTCTCAAGCACCTCTGCGGAGTTTAAGGGAGCTCCCTTATTTCTCGATGGCGACTGAGTCTTGGCCATGGTTTCAACCTATCACGCGTCGGCACGCGGCGGCAACCTTGGCTGGCCCGTCGCCGAGCTCTGGCTATCGCGACCGGTGGATGCCAGCGCTCGGACACGGGCCTAGCATTTACTGCTTGTTGGCGCCGGCGGGCTCTGATGCCGCCAGCACGAACGGATAGCTCACCACGACCTTGCCACCGCGCGGCTTGGGAAACTCCCAGCCGTGCACGGCGTCGACGATGCACTGCTCGCCGGCGGGGCTGTGCAGGGACGTCTCTTCGATGCGCGACTCGGTCACCTTGCCATCGGCGCCGATGACGAAGTGGACCACCACCCGGCCAGCCAGGCTCTTGTTCTTTTCCAGCTGGGTCTCATAGCACTTCTTCACCTCGTCGAGGTGCTGCCGGATGACGTTGCGAATGACCGCCTTGTCGAGAGAGCCCTGGGCCGTGGCATCTTCACCCGCCTCCACCTTGGCGGAGACAAGGGCGGCAGCAGCAAGCGACAGGGCGATGAGAGTCTTGGTCTGGGTGTTGTTCTTGGACATGAGGGTCTCCTTGGTTCCCGCGCGCGGGAACGGTCCTTTGGACTCTGGGCTTCGATGATTTCTGGGAATCGGTCGGCGCGTACGTCCGCGCTACTGATTCCCAGCTGCAGAGAAAGTGAATGGATAGGTCACATGAACCTCGCCGCCCCCTTGCGGAGGAGGAAATCTCGCACCGTACATGGTCTCCTGCACGCACTCCCGCATCGCCGAATCGGTGATGGTGCTGCCCTCGGCAGCGATGGCGCTGTCGGCGACCAGGCCACCGATGTCCGGCTCGGCGACGATGGTGAAGCTCACGGTCAGCTTGCCCTCCAGGCTGGGCCGATCACGCAGGGCGTTTTCATAACACTCCTTGACCAGCGGGACGAGCGCCTTCATCTGCTGGCGGATATACTCCTTGTCAAGCTCTCCGGCCGACCCGGCCGCGGTGCCGGCCGACTGCTGCCGCGCCTGCCCGAGGCGCGCCAGGAGCTCTATGCGCTCCTGCTTGGCGAGCCGCGGCCGCACCGCCTCCGTGACCGCGCTGCGCACCGCCGGCAGCTCGGGCGGTGGCGGCATGCGCACCACCGCCCGGGGCGGCGCGGCGGCGCGGTGCTGCACGACAAGCAGGCCTGTCCCGCCCAGCGCCACAAGGAAGGTCACCGCCAGCAACGCCTTCGAGCTCAGCGCAGCGTACAGCTTGGCGCCCATCGCGGCGCCCGACGCCCCCTGGCCCGCCGGGTCCAACGACAGCGGCGCGACGACAGCCATCCAGGCCCGCCGGTCTCCGCCGTGCGAACGATCGAGCTCGGCGCGCAGCTTGTCGAGGGCCGTCTTCAGCCGCCAGCGCACCGTCCCCGCCGGCACATGCTGACGCGCGGCGATCTCGGCGGCGCTGAGTCCCTCGTAGTAGCGCAAAAGGACCGTCGAGCGAAACGGCTCCTCAAGGCTCACGACGAGGCCGGTAAGGGCGCGCTGCGTCTCGACCCGCGCCAGGAGCTGCTCCGGCGAGTCGAGGTGCGCGTCCCGCTGCTCCGCCTCGGCTTGCGTGGCGGCCTCGCGCACCTGACGGCGTCTCTCGCCGCGAAAGCGCATGCGTATCAGGTTGCGCACCACCTGCCCGAGCCAGGGCCGCGCCGGCAGCCCTTTCTCCGGCGGATGCGCCAGCGCGGTCAGAAGCGCCTCCTGCGTCAGATCATCGGCGAGCGCGTCATCGCGCAAAAGACTCCCCGCCAGCTGCCGCACCCAGCCCGAGTGCGCGAGCAGCTCCGCGAACCCTTGGTCCGTTATCGAGATTGGAGTAGACATTGAGCAGCGCCCTTTTCCCCCAATATGCCGCCGCTCCACAAAGTGTTGGCGCGCGGCTGAAAAAAATAATGCGGCCCGTCGGACAAGCAGGCATCGGCGCGCTGTAGACTCAGCGCCCGCGGCCCTTCCGCTGCGGCGCCGCGCTCCGGTCCTCTGGTCTATACATCTCGCCGGCGACGCGGGCAGTTGTATAGTCGCCCGATGCGCGACCCGGCAGCAATCATCCCTGGTCTGGTTGCGAGTCTCCTTCTTGTCGCCCGCACGACTCTGGCCGCGGAGCCGCCCCGCGAGCCGAGGCGCGGCTGTCCGCCACCCATCCTCGACGCCGCGCGGACGACTTTCCGGCTAGTCTCCGTCGGAGTGCACGTTTAGCCGAGCAACATCATGCTCGTCCCCGACCCCGAGATGCCGGACGGCGAGCGAGTCAAGATCCTTGACTTTGGGGTGGCGAAGTTTCTCGAGGGGCAGGTCGGGCTCGGCGGCGATCAGTCAAGCTTGACCAACGCCGACTCGCGGCTTGGCACTCCTTTGTTCATGTCGCCCGAGCAGTGCCGCAACTCCAGCGAGGTGACGGATCGCGCCGATATCTACTCATTAGGGGTCCTGTGCTACTGGCTGCTGGCAGGAGTGCACCCATTTCGCGGCACCACTGACATGGCCATCATCATGCAGCACCTGACCGCCACTGCGCCGTCTCTGTACGAGCTGGCGCCGAGCACGCCGCGGCCGGTCAGTGACCTCGTGGATGCGATGCTCGCCAAGACCGCCAGCGAGCGCCCGAGCGCCCGCGAGGTGGTCAATGTCCTGTCTCCCCTGCTCAAGGGCCCCGCGAGCCATAACTCGCTACCCGCTGTGGGTCCGGCGCCGGCGTCCCAGGTGGAGTCCTCGGGTCAAATCCCCCGGCCGACCGCCCCAGTCAGCAGCGGCCGTGCCGCCCCAGCAGCGACCGCCGCGCCCACCGCCGCCGCCGGACCAGGCAGCAGCAGAGCGGTCGAGAGCGCGCTGGGCGCGATGCCCCTTATCGTCCCAGCGGCGCCACCGCGCGCCCAGCGTCACCCGCGGATCGATCCCGACTCGACGGCCAAGTCTGAGTCGGTCATCGGCGCCCTGGGCCACGCGGCGGCGCTGGCCAGAGAGTCCGCGGCCGCCGCGCGAGGCCCCGCCGCCGCTCCCGCCGCGGCCGCGCTGCCCGTCCCCACGACCGAGCCCAGACAGTGGACACGCCCAGTCGCCATTGCCGCGGGCCTGCTCTTGCTCATCGGGCTCCTTTGGTGGCTGGTGCTGGGCAGCAAGTAGACTCCGGCACAACTTTGCGCGCGCTCAAGCTGCGACCGCTGCGCTGCCCTGGTGCGGCCAGCGCGGTGACCGGCGGAGCGCTTGGGCGTTCTCGCCGCGAGGCTTGCTCCCGCCGCACGCTCGGCAGTCGTTCGGCGGCCATCCCGCCCCCCCCGCGGTGGCCCGCCGAGGCGACGGCAAGGCGGACTACGACCCTTATGCGCTATGAGGTCCCGGCAGGCAGCTTCCGTCGCTGTTAAGAGCTCCGGGAGGGCCGTGGGATCGATTGCGGATCGATTCCGCGGGCATTGTTTCTAGTTTGAGGCATCCCCCTTGCCCTTGTCTGCATTCAGAAGCTGGGCCAGCTCCGCTAGTGTCTCCGGGTCGAGCTGGCGAAGCAAGTCCCTGGCGCTGAGGCTCGGGAGACCACCGCCGCCGCCGCCATCTAGGACGCTGGCCACCCGCGCCGTACCCGCGTTGACGATGGCAGCGGGCTGCGCATAGTGCTTCTGCGTCATTGCAAACGAGTGATGCCCCAGGCTCGCGGCCACCGCATGGGAGGCGACTCCCGAGCCGACCGCCAGCGTCGCCCACAGCCCCCGCAGGCT
>JBGANQ010000112.1:0-25728 GCA_044222245.1 Polyangia bacterium
GTGTCTCAATGGAGCCCTGAATTCTTCGTCGGGGAAGGGTCGTGCTGCACACCACGGGTGGCTACTCCGACCAGTCTCAATGGAGCCCCGATTTCTTCTTCCGGGAAAGGTTTACGTCGTCTACGACTGCATGCTCCGCCCGATCCTGACCGCCGAATCCGCCGCATCGTGACCGCGAAATCCGCCGCATCGTGACCGCGAAATCCGCCGCATCGTGACCGCGAAATCCGCCGCATCCTGACCGGCGCGGTACCGCGGCTGGGTTCGCTTGCGAAACCACGACCAGGTCTCTACTGCAACGAGTCTCCAAAGGAGCTCCGTTGCCTACCGAGAGACTTTGCATGCGACACACGCGCGAGATTCTTCGCCACAAATGGATTCTCAAACTCAGCCACCGTGCCGTCCGCGACGCCCTGGGCACCAGCCACGGCACCATCACCGCGACGCTGCAGCGGGCCCAGCGCGCCGGCCTTGATTGGTCCGCCGTCAAGGCCCTGTCCGACGCGGAGCTAGAGGCCTGCCTATATCCGCCCCCGCCGTCGGTGGGAACTCCCCGCCCCGAGCCCGACTGGCCCCGGCTGCATCTGGAGCTGCGCAAAAAAGGCGTCACCCTCGAGCTGCTGCATCAAGAACACCTGGTGGAGCATCCCGACGGTCTGCGTCGCTCCGCCTTCTGCGCGCACCACCGCGATTGGCTCAAGACGCGCGGCCCGGTGATGCGGCAAACCCACCTGGCCGGCGACAAGCTCTTCGTCGACTACGCCGGCCACAAAGCCCACTACACCGACCCGCAGACTGGCCAGCCGGTCCCCTGCGAGCTGTTTGTCGCCACGCTAGGCGCCTCCAACTTCACCTACGCCGAGGCCAGCCCGTCGCAGAAAATTCCCGATTTTCTCGCCTCTCACGCTCGGGCGCTGACTTTCTTTGGCGGGGTGCCTTGCGCCATCGTCAGCGATCAGCTCAAAAGCGCCGTCTCGGTCCACTGTCGCTACGAGCCCGGCCTCAACACCGCCTACCTGGACTTCGCTCGCCACTACGACACCGCGCTGCTGCCGGCCCGGCCCCGCAGCCCCAAAGATAAGGCCAAAGTCGAGGTGGCCGTGCAGCTCGCCGAGAGGTGGCTGCTGGCGCGGCTGCGCAACGTCCAGAGCTTCAGCCTCGCCGAGCTCAATGGGAAGCTGCGCCAGCTGCTCGACCAGATGAACGACCGGCCCATGCGCGTGTATCACAAGAGCCGTCGGCAGCTCTTTCACGAGCTGGACCTGCCGGCGCTGCGCCCGCTTCCGCAGCTGCCTTACGAGTATGCGCAGTGGAAGAAGGCACGCGTGAATATCGACTGTCACGTCGAGCTCTGTGGGCATTACTACTCGGCGCCGCACGCCTTGCTGCAGCAGCTGGTGGAGCTCCGCTATACCGACTGCACCGTCGAAATCCTGCACGACGGCAAGCGCGTCGCATTGCACCGCAGGAGCCACCAGCGGGGCCGCCATACCACGGTGGCCGAGCACCTGCCGCGCGGCCACCAGGAGCATCTGAAGTGGTCTGCCGAGCGTCTGCTGCAGTGGGCGCGCACGCTGGGGCCGATGACCGAGGCGCTGTGTGACCGAATCCTGGAAAGTCGCGCCCATCCCGAGCAGGGCTACCGCTCGTGCCTGGGGCTGCTCCGACTGAGCAAGCGCTTTGGCAAGGAGCGGCTGGAGGCGGCGTGTCAGCGCGCGATGTGGACCGGCGCCACCAACTACCGCTCGGTCAAAAACATCCTGGAACACAACCTGGATCGGGAGCCGTGTTTCGATGACTCCCAGACTCGGTCTGGGACGGTCATGGTCCACGAGAATCTCCGAGGCCCAGGCTACTACAACTAACTCACCAAGGAGTCCTGAGAATCACCTGAATACAGAAGCCGAAAAGCCCTTGTACCGAACGCAAAAAAACAACGACAGAACACAAAAAGGAATCCCATGCTCATTGAACAAACGATGGACCAGCTGCAAGCGCTCAACCTCGGGGAGATGGCTCGCGCCTGGCAGCAGCAGCAACAGGACCCCACCGCGGCCGAGCTGAGCTTCGACGAGCGCTTCGGCCAGCTGGTCGACGCGCAGCACCTGGGGCAGCAGAACAAGCGGCTCAAGCGGCTGCTCGTCGAGGCCAAGCTCCGTCTGCCCGCCGCTTGTGTCGAGGACCTTCACTTTGGCAAGGGGCGTGAACTGGACAAGCCGCTGATTCGCCAGCTGAGCACCGGGCGGTTTATCCACGAGAAACGAGGCGTCCTGGTGGTGGGCGCGACGGGCACAGGCAAGACCTACCTGTCGTGCTCTCTGGCGCAGCAGGCCTGCCGTCTGGGCTTCCGCACGCGCTACTACCGCACCAGCCGACTCCTGGACGAGCTGAGGCTGGCTCGGCTCGACGGCAGCTACGGTAAATTCCTGACTCGGCTGGCGCGCTTCGAGGTGCTGATCCTGGATGACTTCTTGATGGTGCCGCCCACCGAGGACCACCGGCGTGATCTGCTGGAGGTGATGGAGGACCGGTACGGCCTGCGCTCGACGATCACCACCAGCCAGTTTCCGGTCGAGTCCTGGCACGCCCAGGTCGGCGACCCGACGGTGGCGGACGCACTTCTGGATCGCCTGATCCACAACGCCTACCGAATCGTGCTAAAGGGACCTTCAGTCAGAAAGGAGGCGATGAAGCCGAGCTCCGAAACCACCTAAACCCGACCTGTCGTCGCTTCGCTCCGAGCCGGCTCGGCTGCGGTCACGATGCGGCGGATCAAGCGGTCACGATGCGGCGGATCGAGCGGTCACGATCCTCCCGGATTGAGCGGTCACGATGCGTGGACTACGCAGGCAAGCTCGCTTCACGAGGGCCAGGGCCCCCTTGACACGCCTGCGGGCAGCACCAGCAGGTGGGCCGATAGAGGCGCGCAGCAAGGTGTGCTGATGCCGACCGTGCGCGCCAGCGCTGCAGCTGTACGTGCGGCCTGATAGCCGGTTAGCCGAAGAGTGCGGGTCGTTTGGGTCGGCTGCAGGGACGACTTCAGCTGGGAACCCGATTGCGTCGCGGTCAGGGATGGTGAGGCCAGCGCTGCGAGGCTTGTGAGCGCGGCGCGGTTGCCAGCCGGCCGGCGGTGAGGCGTAGCTCCCGGCCAGCGAGCAATCCCGTCAGCGCGGGCCGACGGCTGGCGAACTGAGTGCGACTGGCCCGGGAGGATGACTGTACCGTTCTGGTAGGGCAATCGATGAGCATGAAGAAACCCCTAGGACAGGCTACCCAGCGGCCGGAGCCGTCTGGACCTCCGGCCTGCCGGACTCACGGCGAACCTGAACACCCCTGGCATCGCAGCTGGGCCCATCCGGCTCGCGCGATCCCGAGGCTGGAACCCGGGTCCGAGCAAGACCCCGCTGATCATGGACGACGCCCGCGGCCTCGATAACCACGGCCTGGACACCGCCGGGTCCTGCTCAAGGCCAACTCCCCGCATTGTCCGCCGTGCCGGCAGGCGGGTGCCGCCGGCTCTATGAGCTGCACGCCCAGCAGCCCGCCGCCTCGATAAGCGATGAAGGCGGAGGTTTGGGTATTGCACCGCAACTAAACCCCAGACCCAGACTAAATACGGATCGGAGCTGGTCCTGTCGCCTGCGGCAGCCCGCCTCTCACGCGACGCTCACGTATCGGGGGCCCCGCATCCGGTGCTACCCGCTCCTAACAGAAAATACGGGCTTAGCCGGGGCACGGTTTAATACAACAGAGTCATCTTGCTGGCAGCTTGGTCCCAAGCTACGTGCTCCGCAGAGACGGCGCCGCGCGCAAGGTAGGGGTGGATATTACTCGGGCAGTTCCTGAAGTGAGAGGAGCAAGACCTTGGTGTGGATATTGCCACCGACTAGGTACTGCGGGTCACTAAGGTACTTACCAACGCCGCGCGCGTTCTTGCGCCCAAGACCGGTCTCGTCGAAACTGAAGCCCCCTCCGATTCCAACTCCGGCTCCTCCGGTGATGTCTTGTACTGGAATGAACGGGCTGTTGGCGGCATAGGCGCTCTCGAACGCCCAGTTCGTCAACGTGCGCTTGCCCTTGTACGCGCCGGGCCGATTGCGGGCCGCTTTTTCGACAGCCTCGACGGCGAGCACATCGAGCTTCTTGACCCCGCACGTGCTGAGGACGCGAACCGATTCGACCTCGCCAGCGGTGGTGGTGATAAGCTCGACCTCGGTGCGGAGCCAGCTCGCCGGCTTCGTCCAGGCATTTATCACCGCCGCGCTTTGCTGAGCCGCCAGGCCATTGCGATAGCTGTTCTCGGGCACTCCGCTTGGTCCGCGCTCGGCGAACTCGCCCCGTGGCAGCGGTCCCGAGGCGACTTGCCCTGGGCTGCGCAGGATCTGCTTGGCGAGCGAGGAGACCTGATTGCCCAACCTCTCGCCAAGCGTCATCGAAGACCGGCCGCTGCGCACCAGCGCCTCGGGCGGCTTGAACAGGTCGTGGACGCCGGCTTCGAGCTCACGCCACGTCGGGTCAATGAACCCGGACCGGACCCGCTCCCGGGCCATGCCGGACTGGATGAAGCCCTGCACTCGCTCCTGGACCAGGCGCTCGGTGGCGGCGCGCTGACCTATATCTTTGTCCGATTGCTGGGCGGTGTTTGGCCCAGCGTCCGCGCCTTCTTCGCTCAGCCGGCGCAGCACTCCCCCGGGAAGCAGATCCACTTTACGCAGATCGCGGAGCGCGGGTTGCGGCGGTTCCTCCAGGGGCGCTGGGTTGTCCGGTGGCGCCGGCTTGTCCGGTGGCGCCGAGGCCGATAGGTGCAAGCGCTCTCGGGGCGCGGGCGCGCTCGCTGGGGAAGGCGGTCGCTTCTCGACAAGCCGTGGCGGAGGTAAGCTGAGAGCCAGCGGCTCCGGCTGGCGTATCCGGGGACGCTCGCGCAGCCAGAATTCGATCGGCTGATGCGGCGACACATTTTGTATCAAGCGCTGTGCCGGTTGGCGAAGGACCAGCGCGGCTAGCGCGATGTGCACGGACACCGTTCCCCCCAAGCTCCACCAGGTTCGTGACCGGGTGCGTAGTTGGAGCAGGGTGGTCATATAGCTTATCATCGGCGCGCTGGACCAGTAAGGATAACTTTCTTAACAAGCCACTCACGCAGAATATGCCCCGAAAGCAGAGGTGCATAAGCGGGCTTTTCGGCGGCGCCCCGCCTCAGCTCCGAGCAGCGGCCGATCGCGACCACTCGCATGCCGCGGCTCGTGCTCGGGGAGGTCACGCTCCTCGAGGTCACCACCGTCACGCCGATCGAAGCGTTCGTGGAGCCTCCAGCGCGGCGAGGTCGCGCGCTTCCGCATCGCGAACATCCTGCCCGACGGCAAGCGCGTGCTGCCGCTCCGCCAGCACGCGCACCACGAACTCGCCGCCGACGGCAAGCACGTGCTCGCCGTGCTCGGCCGCCCCGGCGCACCGCGCGTCGGTGACCGCTCCGACCCCGATGAGCTGCGCGCGCTGTTCGGCCTCAGCAAGAAGTCCTTCAAGCGCGCCGTCGGCTGGCTGCTGAAGGGTCGCGCAGTCGCGCTTGACGATCAGGGCTGCGTGGTCGTTACGAAGAGCGCTTGAGGAACGCGGCCAGCCACAGCTAGCCGCGACAGAGGCGGCGAAACGCGAGGGCCACGGCGAGCGCAGTATAGGTAAAACAGACAGAACTTTTGGCCAGGACCCTGCCAAGCGACCAGGCCGCGACGGCAGCTCAGCGCCGCCGAGCGTGCTCAACATGTCGCAGGCTGAGCCGATGCGAAGGTGGGCACCGGAACAGGCAGTCCATATCGCGTGCCAAGGTCCGCTCACCTCGCGCTGCGACGGAAGACAGCAGCGCGGCATGACCAGCGCTCGTCCGGATCCTAGGTCCTGTCCGAGCGACGGACGTAAGACCCCCTTTCGGCCGCCCGACGTCCCCCTTGGGTTGTTGCTCCACGGAGAGAGCTGTTGCCTGCCGAAAAGACCTTGTGCTTGCTGACCGCCGACGCGAGCGCCACGGACAGATGAGGTTTTCCGCATTGCAAGCAACGGGCACTGACCGAGGCACCAAACCGTAGCTGGCGCTCGGGTCAGTGACGCGGAAGGCTGTTGCTGCCTCTTGCTGCCAATTTGTCTTGGCACTGCCCTCTGTTCGGGACAATGCGTCTCTCCGGAGTGCTGGGATCATGACATCCCCGTCGGTATCAACTCCTGGACAAAGTGGCGTGATCGTTGCAGATGGTCGTTTGCACACATGCATTCTTGTTCGGAGACCAGCCATGGACGACATCGCGAAGACCCACTATCGCCGTCGGCTTGTAGTCGCGGTCCAGATCTTGATAGCGCTACCACTGCTGGGTGTCCTCATGGGCGCTGTATATTCTTTACCAGCTATGCAGCTGACCAAAGAGCGCGATCCGGGACTGTCTTTACTTCTCAGCATGGGTTTAGGCATGACTGTGTTCGGCATCGGCTGTTTTTGCCACGTGCCGCTGGCGTACCTAGCTGGCGTTTGGGCGTTGTCACTCGTCCTGCTAGTCTGCGCTCGCTGGTTCTATGGAAGCCTTGGACATAGCCTCGAGAGGTTTGGCATCGTCCATGCAATGACGCTGCTGACCACTATTATGGTGTGCGGGGCAGTCTACATTCGGAAACGAGCACCTCTATACTGAGTTTCGTACAGGCTGCGCTCGGGTGCGATGGCTCGATGCTCTGCCGAGGGCCGCAGTAGTCACCGAGCGCGGCCAGCGCTTGATGCCGCTGTCACCGCGGGCACTGTCTACGGCCGTCGCTGCAGGGGCAACGCGGACCGGTAACGTGTTCCGCGCTCAGCTGACAAGCAGTTCACCCAGCTGGCAGCTTGCCCGATCTGTGCTACGTAACTGCCTGCGCCTTCGAACCCACCTCGTAGCCGATCGCGCACCAAAAGCCCTACCGCGAATCTGTCCGCAGCATGTCCGCAGCCCATCCTCACATACTCCTCACCGACGAGACGCGCACCCAGCGATCTTATCGGGTTGACCGTCACCTGCGAGGGAGATGCGGCGCGTTTCTGTCCGCGCTACGTCGTTGGCGTCTGCGGACGGTCTTGCCAATAGAAGCAGCCCTTAGGCGGCAACCCTGGTCTGCATTTGCAAACGCTAGCGCCTTCCCGATGGAGTCTCGAGCTCGCTGCTGTTCTGGGCTGTTTCGACGCTTGACGGGCGGGTGGCGCCGCCGTAATATTTGACCAGAAGTTGAAATTGGTCACAAGTCACGGAAATTCACATGGCCCGCCCCCGCCTCGATGACTCCACCCGAGACGCCGTGCTCGACGCCGTAGATCGGCTGCTCGGGCGCTACGGCTATGGCAAGATGTCGATCGCCGACGTGGCCCGCGAGGCGGGCATCGGCAAGGGCACGGTGTACCTGTTCTTCCCCAGCAAGGAGGAGCTGGTGCTGTCGGCGATCGACCGCATCGCCGAGCGGCTGCTTGCGGAGGCGCGGGCCGTCGCCGATGGACCGGGGCCCGTGATCGCGCGCCTGCGCCGCTGCCTGCTCATGCGGGTGCTGGCGCGCTTTGATGGCGCGCGGACGCATACGCCGAGCCTGGACGAGCTGCTGGCGGCGCTGCGCCCGGCGCTGCTGCAGCGCCGCGAGGGCCACTTCGACCGCGAGGCGCGGCTACTAGAGAGGCTGCTGGTCGAGGGGCGGCGCCGGGGCGACCTGTCGTTCCTGGGGGCCCGCGCCACTGCCGACGCCCTGGTGACCGCGACCAACGCCCTGCTCCCATACAGCCTCAGCCTGCGCGAACTGGGCGAGCGCCGGGCTATCGCGACCCGCGCCGCCCGCGTCATCGATCTGCTGATCGCCGGCCTGCGTCCCGGAGGACCTGCGAGAGAGGCGCCATGAGCTCACTCCGCCCGAAGCAGCGTCGCCTCGCACCGCGCTGCTTCCCCTGGCCAGCAACGACCGCCACCTACACATTTATCTACAGCGAGCGCCCCTGCCCAATGACCGCGGCAACGGCCCCGAGTCCCCCGCCGAGCGCGCCGCGCACCTAGCGCGCAGCCGGGGCCCTATCTCACGGAGGATCGACGATGGTCTGCAGAACGTATGTTGTTGTCATCAGTTTACTTTTTGCCGCGGGTTGGAGCGCCTGCAGCTCGCGGGACACTGCGTCTACCCGAGTGGTCGCCACGGAGCCTGACAAGCTGTCAATTTCAGTTCCCGTTCCTGCTGTTCCCCAGACTTCAAAGTGGGAGTTGGACCCGGAAAACTCGTCGGTGGAGTTTACTTGCAAGCACGTGTTGGCCAAGGTGCGCGGCATGTTTACGAAGCCTTTGGGAACCGTCATGCTGGATGAAGCCACGCCAGCCAATTCCAAGATCAGTGCAACAATTGATATTAACTCGATCACGACGGGCGTAGAGGAGCGTGACACCCACCTCAAGAGCCCGGACTTCTTCGATGTGGCCAAGTACCCCGCTATCACTTTCGCCTCAACGGGTGTGAGTCGGTCGAGCGCCACGTCGTATTCGGTGACGGGCAACTTGACGATGCACGGCGTGACCAAGCCGGTGACTTTAGCGGTTACGGCCTCGCCCCCATTCAACCATGCCGGGGGCATACGCCGTGGCATTGAAGCGACCACATTAGTCAATCGGAAGGATTTCGGGCTTCGCTGGGAATTCCCGGGCGAGGGCGCCGGTGTCGTCGTGGGAGACAACATTCAAATCACCATCAATGCGGAGCTGGTGCTTCAGCCCGAGCCGAGCAAGGGCGGTTAGCTCTCGACAAGCGCCGGGTACGGCTGTGCATCTTGGTATGGAGCACTTTATGCGGGCAGGCCAGGAGGTCGAGTGACTGCGGGCGCATCGCGTCCATGTCGCCGCTGGGGGCGCCGGCGCACCACGGCTGTCGCGGACGCGGCGGCGACCTGCGCGCGACATCGCTCCCGCGAGCGGAGTCAGGTTGTTCCGAGGCGCCACCCGTCGGCCGATCCCTTTCCCTGGCGCCTGCTCCTCTGCATCGGCGTGGTCCTCCTGGCGGGGCCCGGGTGCAGCCGCAAGCCGGCACCGGCCCGGCCCGCGGGGTCGGCGGCCGCGCGTCCGCTTTCTGAAGCGCCGTCAGCGGGGCCGGTCGCGCCGCCGGGAGAGCCGGGGAGCACCACCCGGGGCGAGATCGCGGGCGTGCGCTACCTCGAGCACATGACGGGCGGGGCGCGACCCGAGGAGCGGGTGCCGATGATCGTCGCGCTGCACCCCATGGGCGGGGACCCCGCGGACCTCCTGCAGCTGCTCCGGCGTTACCGCCGTCGCGCCCGCCTCATCCTTCCGTACGGCCACCCGAGCGGCGGCATGTACATCTGGTACGACTCCGTCCGCGACGACGTTGCCGCGTCCCTGGTCACGCAGGAAGCCGAGCGGATCGCCGCCGCGCTCGCCGCCCTTTTAGCCGCCCGCCCCACCATCGGCAAGCCCCTTGTCACCGGCTTCTCGCAGGGCGGCATCATGACCTTCGCCCTGGCGGTCACCCACCCCGAGGCGCTGGCCGCCGCCTTCCCCATCAGCGGCCTGCTCCCGCCGTCTCTATACCCGTCCGCGGCGCTCAGCTCGCGGCCGCGCCCGGCGAAGCTGCCGCCAGTCGCGGCCTTCCACGGCGCCTCCGATCTGGCGGTGCCGACCCGAGGCGCGCGCGCCTCGATCGCCGAGCTGCGGCGCGCCGGGTACCCCGCGGAGCTGCGCGAGTACGCCGGGGTCG
Source organism: Polyangia bacterium (assembly GCA_044222245.1). GTDB lineage: Bacteria > Myxococcota_A > Polyangia > Palsa-1104 > JAEUJZ01 > CALFML01. The sequence continues at coordinate 9,745 of JBGANQ010000112.1, forward strand.
AGCACGACATCTCCGACGAGGAAGAGGGCGAGATCTTAGAGAGGATCGGGCGGGACGCCGACGGCCTCGTGGCCGCGGCGCCGGCGCCTTGAAGCGGGCGCGCTCGTCGATTCTCCGCGGGTGCGCAAGGGAGTGCTACCTTCGGGATCCGCGGTGTTGTAATGGACGAGGCCCGCCGACCACCATTTGCTGAGCGCGTGATACTCGCGCGCATCATCAGGTGGCAAGTCTCTGCGTAGACGGAGAGTGAGAGGGTCTCCTGCATGCGCGCCGGCGCTGCGCCGCAGGGGGAGTCGTCTTGCTGGGGGGCCGAGGTCCGGCGCGCAGGCTTTACCTGGCAACGCCAGGCAACATCTGCCCGCCGCGCAACTCTTGCCTGCCGCTGCATCCAGATCATCGCCCGGTCCGCCGCGTCAATTTGCCCTCTCTCCCTGGCTCCCCCCGACGCTGAAGCGCCGACCCGCGCCGTGGCGGCCGACTCCTGGCACAGCCCTTGCCATGCAGGGAAGCGAAACCAGGAGGATACCCCATGACCGCTCTCTCGCTCCGCCGCCGCCTGCGCGCTACCGCCGGCAGCACCGCCACGCTGACCGCCCTGCTCACCGCTTCCACCGCCTTCGCCGCACCGGCCGACGCGGTCCTTATGGACCCCTCGGTCGGGGCGCAGACCATCGCCTACAGCTCCGCCGCCAAGCCGGGGCTGACGAGCCTGCCAGTGGTCTTCACTCCCCCGACGCGCGACGCTTACACCAAGGCGCTGCCGCTGGAGCTACCCTGCGATGTGGACTCCCTTGCTGTCGGGGTCTCATTCAAGAACGTCAGCGCCCAGCCGCTGTACATCGAGTGGTCCGGCGCCGTCTTCGAAAACGGAGACGAGAAGACGCGTATCCCAGACGCTTTCGGACGCAAGGTGGTGCACATCGCCGATGGGCGCCAGTTCGGCCCGGGGGAAGTCGGCAGCGGTGGCTTGCTCTTCATCGCGCAGGCGCCGCTGCTCTCCTGGGCCGCCGCCTCCTTCCCGGCCAACGTCCCCCTGCGGCTGCAGCTGGAGAGCCGAGGCTTCACCAGCAACGTCATCGACGCGCTCCGCGGCGGCTACGACCTGGCAAACCAGGCTTCTGAGGACGTCATCTGGAACAACAACTATCGAATCTGGGTACAGCGCACCTGTCCCTGACGCGCTCGGGCTGGGGATGCCGAGCGGCACAGAAGCACCAAGACCCCCAGGAGTACGGCAGCCGCGGTGATCGCCGCGATGCCGGCCGTGCGCTGCGGATGATCGCGGAGCAGCCAGGCGCCGAGCGCCACCGCACCTAGGAGCTTGCCGAGCTCCAGGGGCACCGCCCAGGCCTTGCGCTCCGCCAGCCCCGACCACACGGCCAGCGATGCCAGCGTAAGCCCCACTACCGCCAGGTTCGCCGTCAGCGGCAGGTGCTTGGACGCCTCCAAGAGCGCCGTGGTCGTACCGGCGGCGAGGGCGAAGCCGACGGCTATATAGGCGTTCACGATGCGCGGCGCCGGCGTGTCGTACTTGTGCTGCGTGGCGCGGGTGATCTCGGGGATGCGCACCGGGCCCCCTAGCTCCACCGGGCGCCACTCCGGCGGGGCGATCCAGACATAGAGCTTATCGCGCCAGCGCCGCATCGCGCGGCTTAGCCGCCACAGCTTCACCCAGGGCTCGAGGTTGGCCCACAGCGGGTTCCAGCTTGCTAGCGGGGCGACGACGCCGAACACGGGCTCGGTGTCCTCGCGGCGGAAGGTGCCAAAGAGCCGGTCCCAGAAGATAAACACCCCCGCATAGTTCTTGTCGATGTACTTGGGATCGACGCCGTGGTGGACGCGATGGTGGCTCGGCGTGTTGATGATCCACTCCAGCGGGCCCAGGCGAGCTACGGCGCGGGTGTGGATCCAGAAGCCGAAGAGGATCTCGACCGTATAGACCGTGACATACATCTCCAGCGGGAAGCCGAGCGCTGCCAGCGGCGTGTAAAATAGCCACGCGAACAGGAGATAGAAGAAGCTCTGCCGCAGGCCCGTCGTGAGGTTCAGCTCCTCACTTTGGTGGTGGACCGCGTGGGTTGCCCACAGGAAGTTTACGCGGTGGCTCGCCCAGTGGTAGGTCCAGTAGCCAAGGTCGACGCCCAGGGCCAACAGCGCCCAGGACAGCGGCGTCCTCGGCATGGTCGCGACGCGGAGGTTCTGGTAGACCCAGTCGTACCCGGCAAGGGGGACGAGCATGAGGAATCCGCCAAGGACCTGCTGCCCCACCCCGCACGAGAGGCTGGAGATGGAGTCGTGCAGCCGGTATCGCCTGTCAGGGTGCGCGCGCAGCACCAGGAGCTCGACTCCGATGAGCAGAAAGAACAGCGGAATGGCCAGGGCTGTGAGGTGAGCATCCATGCGGTCATCCTACTGCGCGGCGGCCCGGCTTGCTCGGACGACTTGCTCGGACGGCTTGCTCGGACGGCTTGCTCGCACAGGCGCCCAAGCAAAAGCGCTGCCGCGAATCTGTCCGCAAGCTGGCCGCAGCCGATCCCCGCACGCTCATCTCCGACGAGAACCATGGCCAGCGATCTTATCGGGTTGAATGCCCGCCCGGCTGCCCCGGTTCGCTGGCTGAGGCTCCCAAGACCCCGAAGGAAGGACCGCGGAACGGTCGCGAGCGGACCTGCCCGGCGACCCGCAGCCGCCGGCGGCAGAGCAAGAGCGCTGCGGCCACGACCCCTAGTGCGACCCCTGTGCTGCTGCTGCTGCCGGCGGGCCGCGTCATGGCGCAGCCCAGGTGGTTGGTCGAGTCGACGAAGCCCTCCTTCCCTTCGATCATCAGGTTGGCGCCCATGGCGCCGTGGCGGGCGCTCAGCATACGGCGCATGCCGCGCTTGAACTCATAGCGGTACAGATCGCCGGCGCCGAGCTGCGGATCACTGCCGTAGGTCCACATGAACTCGACGCCATAGATCGGGGCGCCGCGGCGATCCAAAGTCTCGGCCAGCACGACCTCCCACTGACCGTCGCGGGGCTCGCCGCTGGTGACTCGGTCGGACTGGCTCAGCTGCACCTTTGCGAGGGCAGACTCCGCGACCCCGACTACCGACACCGTGCTGACCGGCTCTCCTGCGGCCAGCAGCAGGACCTGGCTTGGCCCCTCGCGCAGCGCGCTGATCGACAGCCAGTCGCGGTCCTCAAAGATAAACGTCTGCCGCACCTGCGCCGTGACACTGCCATCGGTAGGCGTCGCCACCCCGAGCGTCCCGTTGCCATATAGCCGCCGCTCGCCGCTATAGTAGCGAGCCAGGAACGTCGCGGTGCCACCGGTGAGGACCTGCACCTCGCGCGTCACCGCCTGGTCCTCCGGGCGCTCGAGCAGCAGCGGGCCGTGGGCCAGGAGCTCGATGCGATCGGGCCGCAACACCTCGACGCTGGTGCGAAAGACCTCGGCGCCGCGGTCATCGCGGACGAGCACGGCGGCCTGGCCCTGCTCCAGCGCCGCCGCGGCAGCCTGCAGGTAGCGGCGCTTCTTGCCGTCGTGCTCGTACTCCTGCACGCGCACGTTGGAGATGGCGAACACCGCGGGGGCTTCGCTCTCCAGGGTCCAGGCGCTGCCGATGCGGCCCGACGGGCTGCTGTCATCGAGGAAGATGTTGAAGCGGGCTCCCTTGACGTAAGGGGAGTGCAGCTCATCCGAGGGGCCGACCAGCGCCGCAAAGTTCAGCGTCAGGTCGACGTCATCGCGGAGGTCAAAGCCGCAGGCAGCAAAGAGGCCACTACACAATAGAAGACAGAGTACGCGCCGAAAATGGGCAGGTAGGTTCCGCATGAGCGAGCAGTATAAGCAAGTCTCGGACCACCAAGCTGGCCTCACGCCGCCGTCGCTGCCCTGGCTCGAGGTCACGAAAATTTTACCGCTCCCCTGACATCCATGTCAGGACCCGGCCAGCGCGAGCGCTGATCGGATAAGATGAGGGGCACTACCCCGAGCTGCCAGCTGGACATAGGACATGAAGTCAGACCCCTTTGAAAACATCCCCATGGTCCCGGGCGCCACCATGCTCGGTCACATCCATCACCTCCAACACGACCGGCTCAACTTCCTGCGCGGGATGGGTCGGCTCGGCCCGCTGGTGCAGACCCGGTTTCTCAATCGCCCCATCCTGTTTGCCTGCACGCCCGAGCTGGCCCACGAGCTCCTGGTGGAAAAGGCCGCAGCGTTTGAAAAATCGCCGGGCATCCGCCTGCTCTTGCGCGATCTGGCCGGCGAGGGGCTGTTCACCAGCGAAGGCGAGCTGTGGAAGCGGCAGCGGCGGCTGATGTCGCCGCTGTTCCACCCAAGTCAGCTGTCCACCTACACCGGCACGATGAACCTCGAGGCGCGGCGCGCCCTGGGCCGGCTCTCCGAAGGCAAGCAGGTCGACCTTTTGTGGGAGTGCACGCGCATCACCATGGGCGTGGTCGGCGCGACCCTGTTCGGGGCCGATACCTTCAACGAAGCCGAGGAGATCGGCGAGGCGCTGACCACGCTGCTCGGCTGGGTCAACGATCAAAGTACCTCGTCGATGATGACGGTGCAGGTGGCGCTCATCGAAGCGGTCGAGTACCTGCGGGCGCACACGCGCGGTCCGCTGGCGGCGCTGCTGCATCGCGCCGAAGAGCTCCTGCGCGAGCCCTTCCTCATCCCCGGACGCCACACCCCCGAGCGCCAGCAGGCGATACGCATCCTGGACGACCGCGTCCACATGATGATCCGCGAGCGCCGCGAGCACGCGACCACGCGCAAGGACCTGCTGACGCGGCTCCTTCTGGCCCGCGATGGTGAAGGCAGCGGCCCAGCGCAGGGGATGACCGACAAGCAGCTGCGCGACGAGGTGAACACCCTGTTTGTCGCCGGACATGAGACCACGGCCACCGCCCTTGCGTGGTGCTTCTACCTGCTGGCGCGCGACCCCGCGGCGCGGGCCCGGGTCCAGGCCGAAGCGGACTCCTTTGGTCCGGACGGACCTACGCAGCACGAGCCGCTGGCCCTGGCCTACACCACGCGCGTGTTCAAAGAAGCGCTGCGGTTGTATCCGCCAGTGCTGGTCCTGGCGCGGCGGGCTCTGGAGCCGGTCGAGCTCGGCGGCTTCAAGCTGCCCGAGCACGCGCTGGTATTTGTGAGTCCCTACTCAATCCACTTCCAGCCCGAGGTCTGGCCCGACCCCGACCGCTTCGACCCCGACCGCTACCTGCCGGCGGCCGAGGCGGCGCGCCCCAAGGCCGCCTGGCTGCCCTTTGGCCTGGGGCCCCGGGTGTGCATCGGCAACCACTTCGCGCTGCTCGAAGGGCCGATCGTGCTGGCGACGCTGATGCGGCGGGCGCGCTTTGACATCGACCCCCGCCGCGAGATCGAGCCCGACCGCTTCGCGACCCTGCGCCCCAAGGGGGGAGTCCCGGCCACGGTTCACCTGCGCGATAGCTGAAGCGCCGCGGCAGCGCGATTAGCGGTGCGGCGCGACCCGGCCTGGCATCCTAAGGATTATGGATACCGGCTCGCTGACTGTTTACTACGATGGCGGCTGTCCCCTGTGCTCGCGCGAGATTGAGCACTATCGGCAAAAAGATACCGCCGGACGGCTGCGGCTCGTCGACATCGCCGCGCCGGACTTTGACGCCCGGGCGGCCGGGGTCGACGCGCAGGCGGTCAACAAGCTCTTCCATGTCCGGCTGCCCGATGGCACCCTGGTCACCGGCCTGGCCGCCTTTACCGCGATCTGGGACGTGCTGCCCGGCTTTGGCGCGCTCGCCCGGGCGGCGCGGCTGCCGCTCATAAGTCCGCTGCTGCGCGGCGGCTACCGGGTCTTTGCCGCGCTCCGTCCCTACCTGCCCAGGCGGCGCGCTGCCGAGTGCAGCAGCGGGACCTGCGCGACCTGAGCCAGTGGCTTGGCCCTGGCAGCGCGGCCTGCTATAGCATCAAGGGATGCGGGAACTCCGTCTGCTTCTGGTCACGCTCGGTCTGCTCCTGGCGGCCCCGCAAGGCCTGCTGCCCCGCGCCAGCGCCCAGGCTCACCCCAAGGCGCTTCCCCGACACGCCCTGGGGGTGCCGCTAGTCCGGCAGCAGACCGGCTACAGCTGCGGTCCAGCGGCCCTGGCGGCGGTGCTCAAGTACTTCGGGGTCTGGGACGGCCCCGAGCAGCAGCTGTACAAGCTCGTCCACACCTCGGTCGAGGAGGGGACCCTGCCCGAGGATCTCGCCGCCGGCGCCCGGCACTTCGGACTCAGCGCCGCGGTCGAGCCGCTCATGACCGTCGAGCGGCTGCGCCTGCACCTGGGGCTCGGCAAGCTGGTGATCGTGCAGCTGCAGGCCTGGCGCGACGGGGAGCGCAAGGCGCTGCCGTGGCGCCAGATCTGGGACGACGGCCACTACGTGGTGCTGGTCGGCCTGGACGACGGGTTTGCCTATTTCATGGATCCCTCGACAAGCAGCGCCTATACATACGTGCCGCTAGGGGAGCTCATGGAGCGCTGGCACGACGTGAACCAGATCCGCGCCGCGCCGCTGACCCCCTACGATCTGCAGCTGGGAGTCGTCATCGGGCAGGTGAGCCGCCGCGTCGCGCCCAAGGCCGTGGTGAGGAGCCTGATTCCGCTGGAGTGACGGCGCGCCGGGCGCACCGGTATCGCCCGTGGACTGACCGGCCGCGGCCGCGCCCAAGTCATCCGGGCGCGCCGCCGTCTGTCCAGCTGATCGGCGTGCGGCGCCTGTAAGTTCGCTGTGTTAGGTTGCGCGGCAGGAGGTACTCATGAAGCGCCGACCGCAGCCTGCCACCGCCTTTTTCTCGGCCAACCTGACCGGACTTCTCGCTGCAGCCTTGGTGGGCTGCGGCGATCCGCAGGTCCAGATGGAGCCGCCGCCGCCACCGGACCCGCCGGCGGCCAAGGTCACCTACTACCACGACATCAAGCCGCTGATGGAGCGCTACTGCACGACCTGCCATCGCAGCGGCGACATCGCGCCGTTTACGCTGACCGATTACGCGGGGGTCGCAAGCCACGTCACCCAGATCCAGAGCGCGGTGCAGGCTGGGCTCATGCCGCCGTGGCTGCCGGCCAATACCGGCCAGCCGCTGCGCTACACGCGCGAGCTGGCGGCGCAAGACAAGCAGCTCCTGCTCGACTGGCTCAGCGCCGGCGCCCCGGCCGGCGATCCGGCCAGCCCGCCGCGCACCGACTTCCCGGCCGCCGAGAGCGAGTCCCCGCCGCGCGCCGACATGATCCTCAAGTCGGGGCAGCCCTACCAGCCGGACACCACCTCGACCGACGACTACCACTGCTTCGTCTTTGATCCCAAGCTCGACCACGATCGGTTCCTCCTGGCCGGGCAGGTCAACCCGGACAACCGCGCCATCGCCCACCACATGGCGCTGTTCCTCATCCCGCCGGCGCAGGCGGATCAGGTCCGCCAGATGGACCCGACGGGCAAGGGCTACACCTGCTTTGGCGGGGCCGGCAAGAACATCGCCGGCGGACTCATTCTCGCCTGGGCGCCGGGCGGCACCAGCATGCGCGCGCCCGCCGGGACCGCGTTCAAGCTGCCCAAGGGCTCGCTGCTGGTCATGCAGATGCACTACAACGTGGTCGCCAGCAACGGTCAGCCCGATCAGACCAGCGTCCAGCTGGAGCTCGGCGACACCGCTCCCGCGCACGAGCTCTTGTCGATGTACCTCATCAAGGGCAACCTCATGATCAAGGCCGGCGAGGCGAACTGGAAAGAGACCACCACCGCTCCGGTCGGCACCCTCGCCACCCGCAGCGGGCTGCCCGCGGGCGATGTCACGGTCTACGGCGCCTTCCCGCACATGCACCTTTTGGGCAAGCGGATCGCGGTGTCGCTGGTCGGCGGGCCGATGGCGATCGAGATTCCGCGCTGGGACTTCCACTGGCAGAACGCCTATACGTTCGTAAAGCCGCTGACGCTGCATCCGGCCGACGTGCTGCAGCTGGAGTGCGACTATGACAACAGCTTCGCCAACCAGCCGGTGATCGGCGGCCAGCGGCAGCCGCCGCGCGATGTGAAGTGGGGGGAGAGCACGCTCGACGAGATGTGCGTGACGGTCCTGACCGTCGCCGCCAAGTAGGCCGGTTACGACGCGGTGGGGCGGATGATGCTGCTGCTGAACCGCTCCATCTCTTCCTGCTGCGGGCTAAACTGCAGCAGCATCAGATCCACGCCCGCCGCGGCGAACCGGGCGAGCTGCTCCTCCACCATCTCCGGGGTTCCGACCAGACCACAGCGCAGCCCGCGATTTGACACCGAGTACTCGGCGATCGACAGCGACTGCTCAAGCTGCGTCCCGGCCAGCCACTGCTGGTAGTTGGCGAAGCCGGCGGCGCTCTGCTTGACATCGGTGATGCGGGCCAGCTCCTCTTGCGCCTCGCGCTCGGTCGGGCGCACGATCGCGTAGCCGGCGACGCCAAAATGCAGCGGTGGCAGGTCGTGGCGGGCGCGGCGCGCCGTCAGATCGGCGATGCGGGCGGCGATGCGCTCGGGCGGGTCGCCGTGCATGAGGTACGCATCGCACTTCTTGGCGATGAGCTCCTTGGCCGCCTCGGACTCGCCGCCGGCATAAAGGCGCGGTCGCGGCTTGGACAAGGGCTTGGGCTGCAGGATCGTATCTTCGACCTTGTAGTACTTTCCCTGGTAGGAGTAGTGATCTTCCTTCCACACGCCGGAGATCACGTCCAGCCACTCGGCGGTGCGGGCGTAGCGGTCGTCGTGCTGCTCGAAGTGGACGCCGTACTTTTTCGCCTCGTCCGCCCACCACGAGGACACCACGTTCAGGGTCAGCCGGCCGCCGCAGATGTGATCGATGTTGGCCGCCTGCTTGGCGAGCAGCGCGGGCAGGTGGAAGGTCGGGCGGACGGCGACCATCAGCTCCAGCCGCCGCGTCACCGCGGCCAGCGCCGCTGCGGTCGACCACGCCTCCAGCGACGGTGCGGCGACCCCCTTTATGTCGTTGAGGTTGAGCTCTGCGACCAGCGTGACGTCAAAGCCGAGCTCCTCGCTGCGCTGCGCCAGCTGCTTGACATACTCCCAGGTCGCCGGCATGCCTTCGTCCACCACGTTGCGCAGCCAGCCGCCGAACACCGGCAGCCAGTAGCCGTAGCGCAGCTTCTTAGCGGCCATGACCGGCCTCTGCTTCCAGGAACTCGCACAGCCGCACGAACGGATCAAAGCCGAGCACGCGCGGCGCGTCGGCGACGAAGTTCGACAGCGCGTTGAGGTCGTAGTAGTACAGCTGGCCGTCGCGATCGTCGATGATGTACTCGACCCCGCCGACCTCGATGCCGGCCGCCGCGGTCTGCCGCTCGACGGCGGCGATGACCTCGGCGGGCGGAGTATAGGACTCGACGCGCAGGGCCGCCTTGGGCGCCTCGACCGGGCAGGCCAGGTTCAGCTCGACGCCGGCGGTGGTGCGGCAGATGTCGGCCGGGCACAGATCGAAGGTCTCGCCGCTCAGGTACACGCGGATCGAGTACAGGAAGCGGCCGCCGACGACCTCGACGCGGGTGATGTAGCCGCCGCGCGCCGGGATGAACTCCTGCACCAGCGCTACGTGATCAAGGCCCAGATCGATCAGTCCCTGCTCGGCGGCCGCGGCCAGCTGCTCCGGGCTGTCAAAGCGGGTCACGCCGGCGCCGCTGCCACCGACGTTGGGCTTGACCACCACCGGGAAGCGCAGCCCGGCGCTGGCCGCCACCGCATCGGCGGCGCGGTGGATGACCCGGCTGCGCGGAAACGGCAGCCCCAAAGAGCGCAAGAGCGACAGCTGCAGCGCCTTGGAGATCTCGTAGCGGAACGCGCGCTCGCCGTTGATGACGCGCTTGCCCTGCGCCTCCAGGTGTCCGAGGTAGCTCAGGGTGTAGAAGATGTCGTGGCCGTGCTCGCGGCGGTAGGCCGAGGGGCTCATCCGGTTGAACACCAGGGCGACCGAGTCGTCGGCAGCGAGCGCGCTCGGATCGAAGGTATGGGAGTCGGCGTGCACGCGGCGGTAGGGAGTGCCGCGGTGCTCAAGCTCGGTGAACAGGCGCTCGAACCAGCGCGGGTGCTCGTAGTAGATGGCGATCGGGCGCGCGGTGGACGCTGACTGGGAGTCGGGATTGGCTTGTGGGCGACCTTTGGGGGTCGCGGCGGCGTCGTGGGTCATCGTCTGCAGGTTCTCCTGGGGGAGGATGATCCTGAAGGCGGGCTTGCGATGCAAGCGCTACCTGGCAGCGGCTGCGCAAGGCGCGCCGCGCCAGGGTTTTTTCGCGCGGCGCGGGCAGCGCGGTCGACCCGGAGGCCCGGACGGCTAGTTCTTCTCTTCGGGGCGCGGGCGCAGACTCTCGACGCGCAGCGACTGGGACAGCGCCTCGGCGGCAGCGTCTTTGGGCGCGAGCAGGCGCCCGGTGCGGTAGGCCAGATCGACCAGCTTCACCAGCGTCTCCTGCGGCAGGCGGACCAGCAGCTCTTCCGCCGGCAGCTGCACCAAGGCGTCATTTCCCGGGTTGAGCTCGAGCATGTCGATCATGCGGGCGGTGCAGGCCCCGCTTACGACCTCGGGCTGCGCGTAGTGCTTGGCGGTCATCTCGAACGAGCCGTGGCCCAGGCTCGCCGCCACCGCGTGCGAGACCGCGCCCGACTGCACCCCGAGCGTCGCCCACAGGCCGCGCAGGCTGTGCGGGCAGACCCGCGGCACGCCGGCGGTGCGACAGATGCGCCCCACCGCGACCCACAGGCTGCGCCGATCCCGGCGCACGCCGTCGCGGCTCTGGCCGAGCAGCAGCTCCTCGCCGGCGCGACCCGCGGTCAGCTTGCGCAGCCGCGGCTGCAGCACGGCCGGCACGTCCAGGTAGCGCCGCGCGTTGCGGGTCTTGCCGCCATCGATCCACAGGATCGTCGCGCCGCGATCGATGTCGCGCACCTGGCGCAGCAGCACCTCGCTCGCCCGCAGCCCCATGAGCAGCGCCATGACGCCGCCGAGGGCGAGCAGATCGCCCTCCTCATCAAAGAGCTTCAGACCCACGGTGACAAACTGCTGCGCCTCGTCGATGCGCAGCTGCGGCTTGCCGGTGCTGACGCGGCCGACCGGCTGCACTTCCTTGAAGGGGTTACCCGAGACATACTTTTTCCGCTCGGCCCAGGCAAAGAACGTCTTGGCCAGGCTCAGGTAGAAGCGGTGCGAGGCGGCGGCCATCGGGCGCCCGGTCTTGGGCGTCGGCTCTTGCACCGCGGACTTGTACAAGGCAGCGGCGCTGAGCGGGGTGAGCGCCTTCAGATCTTGCTCCAGGTGGTCGCGCAGGAAGAAGCGCAGCCGCTCACGCTGATCGCTGCAGGTCTGCGCCTTGGCGCGGCCCAGGTGCTCCTTCTCGCTGCAGTACTCATCGATCGCCTCGCCGAGCGGGCGCTGCGCGGTCGAGCCGAGCTCGCGCTGCAGATCGGCCATGATCGCGCGCGCCTCCTCCTCGCTGCTGAAGTACAAGTCCTTCTTGATGTCGTTTTCGACGATGCGCAGGCGGAAGCGGGTACCGCCCCGCTCGGCGTAGGGACCTTTGACACGCGATGGCGACTTGGGTCGAGGCATGTGATTTCTCCTGGGCTCCCTGGCCATGCGAGGCGCAAGCAGAGCCGCGCCTTTACCATATCACCTATCGCCTCGATTCTGCTTCACAAAAATGCACCCGCAGCCCTTCTGCAGCTCGGCGAGCTTGCGCGTCCCTCGTCTTGCTTGACGGCTTGGCGGTTTGCAGCGGCTGGCGGCGCTGCAGGCGGTCAGGCAGCCAGGCGGCGCTCGCTCGCGGCCAGGATGTCCAGGCAGCCGGCGAGGGAGTCGCAGCGGTTTAGCGCCTGGCGCAGCGCCGCAGCTTCGGGCAGGCCGCTCAGGTAGCCGGCGAAGTGGCGGCGGGTGACGTGCACGCCGTAGGGCTCGCCGCGCTCGGCGACGTTGGCCTGCAGGTGGTCGCGGCACAGCTGCAGGCGCTCGCCGGCGGTCGGCGGTGGCAGCTCGCGTCCCTCATCAAGCAGGGCGCGGGCCTCGCGGAAGATGAAGGGGTGCTCGATGGCGCGGCGGCCGATCATCACGCCGGCGCAGCCGGTCTGGGACAGGGCACGCCGGACGTCGGCCGCCGAGCGCACATCGCCGTTTACCAGCACCGGGATCTTCACCACCTCGCGCGCCCGCGCCGCCCAGGTCCAGTCGGCGTCCCCGCGGTGGCCCTGCTGGGCGGTGCGGCAGTGGATGGTGAGCGCCTGCACGCCGACATCCTCCAGCCGGCGCGCCAGGTCGACGATCGGCATCTGCGACTCGGGCCCCCAGCCGATGCGGGTCTTGACGGTCACCGGCAGGCCCACCATGCGCACCACCATCGCCGCCATTTCGACCATCGCCTGCGGGTTGCGCAGCCAGCCGGCGCCGGCCCCGCGGGCCACGATCTTGGGCACCCAGCAGCCGCAGTTGACGTCGATAAAAAGCGGCCCGGCGGCCTCTGCCACCTGCGCCGCGGCGGCCAGTCGGGCCGGATCGGCGCCGTAGATCTGGATGCCGGTCAGCTGGTCGTCGGCGGCCAGCGCGATCTTGCGCCGGGCGGTCGCTGCTCCGCGCAGGAGCTGCTCGACGTTGACGAACTCGGTCACGCACACGGTGGCGCCAAGGCCGCGGCAGAGGCGGCGGAACACGACGTCGGTGACGTCCTCCATCGGCGCCAGGATCACCGGCTGGCGGGCGTATAGATCGGCGAGGCGGGCGTGGGCAGACATGGCGAGACTCAGGCGCGTCCTTTTGCGCACCCTACACCAGCCCCGGCCCGGCCCGGGTGTCAAATTCGCCCTGCCTGGCGTAGAATCAGCTGAAGATTCCGCAGAGAGCGTCAGGTTGGGGGGAGCGCTCGTGTTGAAGCAGCCCGGCTCGTGGCACCACGTCTGCCCGCAGTGCAAGGCGACCTTTGTCGGCCTGGAAGAGTTCTGTCCGCACGACGGCACCCCGCTCGTCGCCGGCCATAAGGGCGGCGAGCTCGGGGAGATGCTCGGCGAGGTCCTTGACGAGCGCTTCGTGCTGCAGAAGATCCTCGGGGAGGGCGGCATGGGCATCGTCTACCTGGCCCGCCACGCGGTGCTCGACCGGGTGTTCGCGCTCAAGCTGCTGCGCCGCGAGCTGCTCGGCGATCCGCTGATCCTGCGCCGCTTCCAGCGCGAGGCGCGCACCGCCAGCAGCGTCGTCCACCCCAACATCGTCCACATCTATGACTTCGGGCGCACCCGCACCGGCCTGGCCTACCTGGTCATGGAGTACGTGAACGGGGTGTCCCTGTACAACTTCTGCGAGAGCTTCGCCGACCGCCAGCTGCACGTCAGCCAGGCGGTCGACATCACCATGCAGGTGACCCAGGCCCTGGCGGCGGCGCACGCCCACGGCATCGTCCACCGCGACCCCGTCTGCCCGGCCGGCTCCGTCGCCGGCAGCGGCGGCGGCTGACCGCCTGGGAAAAGCCCCGGAAGAATCGACGCCGGGTCCTGCGGTTGTCCACCCGGGAGCTTGCCCCGCGGCTTAAACTCGCGGCGCCACCTGGGAGTGAAACATGCGACATGTGATCCGACTTGTAAGCGGCCTCGGGGCCGGCTTCTTGCTGGCCGCGGCCGGCTGTACCGTCAAAGGCGATGAGACCCCCGGCCCCGGCGACCTCGCGGCGCCCGAGCCGCCGGCGGTCAACAGCCTGCCGCCGTTCGTCGCCGGGCCGATCGTCTCGGCCCGCTACGACGGCGTGGCCGATGACCTCCTCACCGCCGGCTTTGGCCAGAGCGGCCTGCCCACCGCCGCGGCGACGCCCGCCGACCCGGCGCACCCGAGCGCCGCCGAGCTGCACAAGCTGACGGTGGTAAACCAGTACCGGGCGCTCAAGGACACCCGGGCCGCGGCCGGCTACGGCACCCTGTACGGTCCGGCGGTCGCCGGGCCGTTTACCCGCGTGACCGCGGACGGCAAGATCGCCGGCCGCGAGTACCTGGCCTACGCCGACGACGGCACCGGCAGCAAGAACGTCGCCATGCTGGTGCAGATCCCCAGCACCTTCGATCCCAAGCAGGCGTGCCTGGTGGCGACGGTGTCCTCGGGCTCGCGCGGGGTCTACGGGGCGATCGGCACCGGCGGCGAGTGGGGGCTGAAGAACGGCTGCGCGGTGGTCCACACCGACAAGGGCACCGGCAGCGGTGTGCACGATCTGGACACCGATACGACCAGCGGCATCGATGGCACCCGCGCCACCGTCGCCAATCTCGGCGCCCGGGCGAGCTTCCGCGCCCAGGGCAGCGCCCAGCTCGACCTGCCCACCTTCAAGACCCGCTTCCCACAGCGCATCGCCCAGAAGCACGCCCACTCGCAGCAGAACCCCGAGGCGGCCTGGGCCCAGAACGTCCTGCAGGCGATCGAGTACGCGTTCTACGTGCTCAACCTGCAGGAAAACTACGGCCAGGCCTGGGAGTCGACGACGCTGCAGACCCTGACCAAGAAGAACACCCTGGTCATCGCCGCCAGCGTGTCCAACGGCGGCGCGGCGGTGCTGCGGGCGGCCGAGCAGGACTCGCGCGGCCTGATAGATGGGGTGGTGGCCGGCGAGCCCAACGTCAACCCGCGTGGCATCGGGACAGAGCTCGGCTTCACGATTCAGCAGTGGGATCGCAGCTTCAGCAAGGAGCAGCTCGGCCGGCCGCTTTACGACTACATCAGTTACTACAACGTGTTCCAGCCGTGCGCCAGCGCCGCCACGCTGATCGCTCCCGGCAGCGACCCCGCCAAGGGGCCGCCGATGATGGGCGGGGCGCCGGCGGGTCTGGCCGGGCGCTGCGCCGCGCTACACAAGGCGGGCCTGCTCACCACCGGCACCCTGGCCGAGCAGGTCGTCGAGGCGCAGCAGCAGCTGACGCAGTTTGGCACGCTGGAGGGCTCGGACCTCATCGCCCATCCCTACAACGCCAACTACGTCTACTCCAGCATCGCCGTCACCTACGCCAACGCCTACGGGCGCTTCAGCGTCACCGACAACCTGTGCGGCTACAGTCTGGCGGCGACCGCCGCCGATGGCACGGTGACGGCCAAGAGCGAAGCCCTGCTCGCCAGCGACTTTGCCGTGAGCAATGGCATCCCGCCGTCCAATGGCACGGCGCTCATCAACAACAGCGGCAGCGGCGGCCGCGGCCAGAACTTCCGCCTGACCAAGGACGCCGATGGCAACGTCGATGAGTACCTGGCCGGCGCCCTGTGCCTGCGCCACCTGTACACCGGCACCGACGGCGTGCGCGAGGGCAGCGGTACCCCGCTCGGCGGCGATGAGCTGGCCAACTCGCGGCGCGTGCAGGCGGGCATCAAGGAGATCCTCGCCAGCGCCAACCTGCACGGCAAGCCGGCGCTCATCGTTCACGGCCGCGATGACGCGCTGCTCCACCCGAACTTTACCTCGCGCGCCTACTACGCCCAGAACCAGATTCTGGAAGGGGCGGCGAGCAAGCTGTCCTACGTCGAGGTGACGCACGCCAACCACCTGGACAGCCTGAACAAGGCCTACGCCATCGACACCCAGGTTCCGCTCGACTATTACTTTCAGGCGGCGCTCGATCGGATGTATGCCTACCTGCGCACCGGCAGACCGCTGCCGCGCAGCCAGGTCCTGCCCACCATCCCCCTGGCCGCGACTCCCGGGGCGACCGCGCTGACGCGCAGCAACCTCCCGGACTTCGACGGCCCGACGAGCTGCCCGATCGCCTACGCGGCCAGTAAGCTCACCATTCCCGAGTGCAAGCCCTGAGCCGCCGGGCTCCCGCTTTTCCTGGGCGCCGCCTCGCGCCGGAACTGCGGGCCGCGCTTTTCGACAGGGGGATCCGTGCACCGCGACCCCGTCTGCCCGGCCGGCTCCGTCGCCGGCAGCGGCGGCGGCTGACCGCCTGGGAAAAGCCCCGGAAGAATCGACGCCGGGTCCTGCGGTTGT
>JBGANQ010000113.1:0-25383 GCA_044222245.1 Polyangia bacterium
GACCGCCGCACGCGGCCGGGCTCGCGCCACGTCTGCTACCGCGCGGGCGCGCGCGCCGCCGCCGGCCGGGCCGGGCGCGACCCACACCACCGCGGCGCTGGCCCGCGCCGCGCCGACCGCGGTCGGCGTCGCCAGCAGCGCGCAGGCGAGCAGCACCCGCAGCGCCAGGGAGAGCTTGTGCAGCGCGCGCATCTGCAGTTTAGGGTAGGTCGCTGCCTCGCGCTCGGCAAGGGGCTTGGGGCTGGTTTACGATGCGCCCATGACCTACGAGCTCCACGTCTTTGATGTCTCCTACTTCAGCGGCAAGATGGAGGCCTACCTCCGCTACAAACAGATTCCCTTTTCTCGTCACGAGCCGAGCTGGGGTCAGCTGGCCGGCCCGCTGTACGCCAAGACCGGTCAGATGAAGCTGCCGGTGCTCAAGACACCCAGCGGCGAGTGGCTGCGCGACACGACGCCGATGATCGAGTGGCTGGAGGCTCGCCACCCGACCCCGGCGGTGATTCCGCACGATCCCTACCTGCGCTTCCTCTCGTTCCTCATCGAGGACTACGCCGATGAGTGGATGTGGCGGCCGGCGCTTTACTACCGCTGGGCGTTTCCGCTCGATGCGGCGCTCAACGCGCTGCGCTTCACCCGCGAGTTCCTGTATGACGTGCCGGCGCCGCGGCCGCTGGTCGCGCTCATGGCCTACGAGCGGCAGGCGCGGCTGTTTGTGCGGGGCGACGGGGTGAGCCGAGACACCCGCGCCCATGTGGAGGGAATCTACCTCTCGACGCTGGAGCGGCTGCAGCGGATCTTCGCCGTGCAGCCGTTTCTGCTGGGGGCGCAGCCGACGCTGGCCGACTTTGGCTTCTTCGGCTCGATGTTCCGCCACTTCAGCCTCGATCCGACCCCGAGCCGCATCATGCGCGAGCGCGCCCCGGCGGTCTACGAGTGGGTGGCCCGCCTGTGGAACGCCCGCGGCAGCCAGCTGGCACCGCCTGCCGACCCGCCCGCGGCGAGCGTCGCCGCCGGCCAGCTGCCCGCCGGCTGGGGTCCGCTGCTCGACGACATCGGCGCCGCCTACCTGCCCTACCTGCACCGCAACGCCAGCGCCTTCGCCGCCCGCGAGCGCCGCTTCACGCTGTCCATCCAGGGCGTGACCTACCGGAACCTGCCCACGGTCCAGTACCGCGTCTACTGCCGGCACGAGCTGCAGCGCCGCTTCCACGAGCTGCCCGCCCCAAGCCGCGCCCAGGTCGAAGCGACCCTGAGCCGCCACGGCTGCCTGGAGCCGCTGCTGCGCGACGGCGTCATCCGCTCCTACTACAGCGAAGGCTATCCGCCGCCCTACTGCCGCCCCCGCACCCCGAGCGCCGCCGAGCGCTGCCTGCGCACCTTCACCGGCATCGGCTGGAACGCGCCGGGCACCTTCCGCTAGCGCCCGCGGCGCGGCTTACCGGCCGGCCAGCACATCGAAGCCGATGTCGGTCAGCGGGTAGCGCGCCGAGTCGGGATCGTCAAAGTGCCACCACTCGGTGGGCAGCGGGAGGAAGCCCTGCTCGCCCATCGCCTGGGCCAGCGTCTCGCGGTTGCGCAGCGCGGCGGCGGGCAGGTCGCGACAGTCGCGGTGCGCCTTGGTGGTGAAGTCATCGTAGGGCGTCGGCATCGGCAGCTCGCGACCGCTCTTATCGACCAGGGTGAGGTCGACCGCGGCGCCGCGGTTGTGGCGCGAGCCGGTCTTGGGGCTGGCGACGTAGCGCTCGTCCGGCACCAGGTCCCACAGGATCTGCTGCGCGGAGCGCGGCCGGTAGCAGTCGTAGACCTTGAGCCCCAGCCCGCGCGCCTGCAGCAGGCGGTGCACCGCGGCCAGCCGGGCGGCGACCGGAGCGCGCAGGTAGCAGCGGGCGCTCGCCGGATAGATCACATGATGGGTGAAGTTGTTGGCGGTGGCGTAGCGCAGCTCGACCACGATGCCGCCGGCCAGCCGGGTGACATCGACCAGTCGATCGGCCGCCGGCTCGCGGTCCTTCACGCTCGGCACGCTCGGCACGCTCGGCGCGCTCGGGGCCGGCGGCGCTTCCGAGCGTGCGCTCCCCAGGGTCGCCGCGACGAACAGGCACAGGCTCACCGCAGTGCCGACCCGGCCGCGCCGGTCCACCTGCCACGCTCGCCGCAGAAATCGCTTCATGGCCGGAGTGTAAAGATCGAGCCCGCCGCCGACAAGCCGCGCCTGCCGGCGCCCGGATCGCCTAGCCTTGCGGGGACGGCGCGCCGAGCTCGATGAGGCGCCGGGTCAGCTCGGCGGCGCGCAGCCGAGAGTCTGGGTTGAGCGCCAGGCAGCTCTCGACCAGGGCGATCAGCCGCGGGTCCAGATCGGGGCGGATGCGCGACAGCCGGGTGATGAAGATCGGCTCATCGTTGGCCCGCGAGATGACCGGCGGCACCGCGAACGGCATGCGTCCGGTGAGCAGCTCGAAGGCGATGACGCCGATGCTGAAGATGTCGGACAGTGGCTCGGCGCGGTGCGAGCCGGTGTTGCACAGCTCGGGCGCCATGTACATCGGGGTGCCGATCAGCGCGTCGGCCTGGGTGAGCATCCCCGAGACCACCACGCTGTCTTCAGGCGCCGCCGCCAGCATGGCGGATAGCGAGACCTGGCTCGGCGGCGGCGGCGTCCTGCCCTCGGCGGCGTCCAGGCTGGAGGACGTGGCGGCCGCGGCGCCCTCGGGCAGCATCACCGCCTCCATCTCCAGGGTCGCCGGTCCGATCGGCGGCGGCGGACGACTGCTGGGCCGGGAGGGACTGGTCCGGGCCAGCGGATTTACCGACACCACCGGCTTGGAAGGCGACCCCACTCCAGGATTGGACGCCGGCCCCACTCCGGGATTGGACGCTGGCCCCACTCCGGGATTGGACGCTGGCCCCACTCCGGGATTGGACGCTGGCCTCACTCCGGGATTGGACGCTGGCCCCACTCCGGGATTGGACGCTGGCCCCGGCCCAAGACGCGGGATCGGCGGCGGCCCCGAGCTCGCCGATGGGCGGAGCGGCCGCGCCGAGCTCGCCCGCGGCGTGGTCTTCAGCTCGGCGACCATGAGGGAGGCGGTGCCCAGATCCGCGTCATCGAGCTTCATCACCGAGTCGGTGTCCGCCTCATCATCTTCCTCGCTCGCGGTGTACATATCTCGCGTCGGCGGATCCCCGATGATCTCAGCGGTCGGCGACTGCGACTGCGCGGACGGCACCGCCGGGGGCGTCATGCTGCCGCGCAGCGAGGACGCCGACGGCTTGCGCCCCGACAGCAGCGACACCGGCCCCGAGCCCTCCCCGGTGAGCAGCGACACCCCGAAGTCGGCCAGCTTCACCAGCGGCAGGTCAACCTCCTGCGAGCTGGCGATGAGCACGTTGCCGGGCTTGAGATCCCTGTGAACTATTCCCGCCTGGTGAATCGCCGCCAGGGCGTCGCTTATCTGCCGCAGCACGCACAGCGCCCAGCGGGTGTCGCCGTAGCGGTGGCGGAGCTTGAGCAGCGAGCCGCCCGACACCAGCTCGAGCACGGATGAGGTTCTTGTGCGAGAGGCGCGACATGATCTGCGCCTCTCGCGTAAAGCGCAGGAGCGACGCCTTATCGGCGCGGGTCGACAAGAGCTTGGCGGCCAGCCGCTTGCCGTCGCTGGTGCGCTCGACCTCGTACACCTCGCCCATGGCGCCGCGGCCGATCTGGCGGTGGACGCGGTAGCGGCCGACCAGGATCTTGCCCGGCTCCAGCGGCTGCAGCGCCGGGGCCTTGCCGCCCTGCCGCTGCATGATGGTCGACCACTTAGCCCTAGACCCGCCCATGCCTCGCGTGCGACGATAAGTCGCCACCGCCATGCCAAGCGGGCTCAAGCATGTCGAGGGGTACCTACACCGAGACCGTGGACGAAGGATGGGACGACATTTATGGGCGACATCGTCAGGCGCGTTGACGCAAAAGGTCGGGTCCAATACTACATTCGGTACAGGGATGTTGACGGCCGAAGAAAGCAGCGGGCGAGCCGCCAACCGACCCGCGAGCTAGCGAAAAAGCTGCTCGTGGAGGTTGAGGCGCGGGTCAACCGCCAGCGAGTGGGGATGCCGGAGGCGTCTGCGGGTGCCGCAACCGTCGCAGACCTTATCAAACGCTTCCTTCACGAGCACACCCCGCGCGTCAAGGACCTCGACCTTTACCGCTACCAGATGAGCTTGTGCCTCAACCGCGTGCTGCCGACGCTCGGCAGGAAGCTTGCCGAGCAGCTCAGCCGACAGGACCTGGACGCGGCGCGGTCCTCGCTGTGCCGTCGCTACAAGCCCAACACGACCCGGGCCACGCTACAGGCGCTGTCCGCGGTAATGACCTGGGCGGTGCGAGTCGAGGCGCTGTCGCGCAATCCGGCCAGCGGGCTGGCCATGCCGCAGGCTGAGCACTCGCTGGAATACCTCTCGCAAGAGCACGCCGCGGCCCTTTTGAAAGCGGCTGAGCGGATGGCCCGCAACAAAGGGAGCCTCATCAGGTGGTCGCGCTTTGTGGCCATCGTGCTGTGCTTGCGCTGCGGCCTGCGGCGCGGTGAAGCCTTCGGCCTGCGCTGGCAGGACATTGATCTGAACAGCCGGCGGCTCACCGTGGCGCGCTCGTTCGCGACGACGCCCAAGAGCGGCAAGCCTCGCCATCTCCCCCTGCCGGCGACAGTCGCCGAGCTGCTGGCCGAGTGGCGCCCGCGGTGCCCGCAGACGCACGAAAATCTGGTGTGTCCGGTGCTATACCGCTCGCGCTGGGGCATGACTGCCCGGCTGGGGGAGCAGGCGATCCGAAACGTCTTCGCCGCCGCCGGCTGCCCGCGCCCGAGCAGACCCTGGCACATCCTGCGCCACACCTTCGCCTCGACTTTCGTCATGCAGGGTGGCTCGCTGCTCGCGCTGCAGCGCATCCTGGGCCACTCGGACTTCAAGACCACCCAGATCTACGCTCACCTGGCACCGGATTACCTCGCGGCCGAGATGGAGCGCGTGAAGTTCTAGGGCTGGCACCCGGGCTCCGGCC
Source organism: Polyangia bacterium (assembly GCA_044222245.1). Classification (GTDB taxonomy): domain Bacteria; phylum Myxococcota_A; class Polyangia; order Palsa-1104; family JAEUJZ01; genus CALFML01. The sequence goes on from JBGANQ010000113.1 coordinate 5,045, forward strand.
CGCACTCAACCTTCCTGGGCGAGCTCTGGGGGCTCGACCAGTAATCGACCGCCTGCAGCTCTCTCTCTCCAGATCGTCCTTGTCGTCTTCGCCGAGGGTGGAGTGGAAGCAGCCCGACAGGACTGACTTCGTTGAGCGCCATGACTAAGTCCATGTCACCGCTCAATACCTTAGAGCACAGCGGGCTCTTGATCGATTCGCGGGCTCCGCCTCGGCGCGCGACCTGAAAGCGACGCATCCCCAAGTCGAGCAGTTCTTCTCGATCGTGCAGCGCCAGCGGCTTGTGGCCGGCCGATTCGAGTCGCTGGAGCACTTGGAGTGCCAGCTGCTGCGGCTCATCGAGCCATAAAACCAGATCGCCAAGCCGTGCGCATGGACCAAGCACTCGTTCGACAAGGTCTTGGCCAAGGTGGAGCGCAGCCTGCCGGTTACACAGCTACCGCTGGCAGCATGGACTCCGGGGTGGTCACTCGTTTGCGGGGCGCTGCACTCAGCGCCCCTACCAGCCTCGGGTGCTACGCCATGCAAAAAAACTTCTGGACAAACTGGAGCGACCCAATCATGATTCAAACAGTGATTGAATCAAAATTTGAAACGTCGTACGAAATAAAAGGAGGCCATCATGAGCTCGGGTCGTCTGCTTCAGCTCAACGCTGCATTCTTGCTGGTGATGGGAGGCGGTGCCGCAGTCGCCGATGCCATCGGTCACTTCTTCGGTCGCGGGCCGCTGGCCCCAGTCATGTTCCACGCCCCGCTGGCCATCAGCAGCTTTGAAGCGCACCTGCTGGCCCTGCTGCTTGGGGGGGTCCTATGGACCGGCGCCAAGAGCTCCGACACCCGACGGTTTCACAGCTTGGCGGCGGCTGTCCATGTAGTTTTGGGCGGGAGCAACCTGCTGTTCTTTGAGCGAGCCTTTGGCTCGCTCGACATGCGGTTGTTCGGTGTCGTGATTACCGCCTGCCACTTCGGTTTTGTGGTTGCGCAGACCCTGGCCGCGCTCCCCAGACATCCTGCGGGAAGCCGTGTCGCCACTGTTTCTGCGCTGTGAATCTTATGCGGAAAGGAGACCCACGATGCTCGATCTCAATGCAAAAGCGAACCGGAACAGCAAGGCCGTACTACGTATTCACGGCTCGTTGCTTATTGCCGCCACCCTGGCGCTGACCATGTCGGGTGGCCTGGGGTACCTGTCTGGCAGCGGTCAGTTTGGAATCCTGCAAGCGGAGCCGATTGGCTATATCGGACTTTTTCAGGCCTACCTGCTGATGATGACGGTGGGCATTGCCCTCTGGGTGGGCTCGACCATGGCAAATACGCGGCCCTGGCACCTCATCGGAATCCTCGGACACGCGGCTCCGCTGGCGGCGAACTTTCTATTTTGGCACGACATCGAACGGTACGGGATCACGCACGCCGGAATCTTGATCCATGTCACGATGATTGCGCTCGAAGGAGTCGGCATGGTACTGTCGCGATTCTCGAGTGCACCGCCTCAGCCGCTGGCTCCCAGTCAGGCGTAGGGGTGACTCCTTCGCTCAGGGTGCTGCCATGACGCCGCGTCGAACTCAAAGCTCCGTCGGAAAAACTACGCGTGAACAGATCGTCGCGGTCACGTTAGAGGCCATCCAGAAAGAAGGCATGGCGGCGCTCACCATCCGCCAAATCGCCGAGCGAGCCGGCGTGAATGTGGCGGCCGTAAACTATCACTTCGGCTCGAAGGACGCGCTGGTCAACGAAGTGCTTGTCGAGCTGACGGCGGGGCTACGCAGCGCGTTCAATCAGCTGACCGACGAGCGTGCTTCACCCCGCGAGCGCCTGCATCGCTTCCTGGATGAGTTTTCCCTCGTCCTCCTGCAATACCCCGACGTGTATCGACAGGCGATCGGCAGCGGCCTGCTCGGTGGGGATGGGCAGCGCCAATACCTAGGCTTCTTGCGCGCCGAAGGTCTGCAAGCACTGAAGCGGCTCGTGCGTGAGGTGACTGGAGAGGCCCAAGAGCGCCGGCTGATGCTGCGCATCATCCAGGCCATCGGCGGCCTGGCCTATCCCCTGCTCGTCGGACCCTTCATCGAGCAGGCTGCCGATATCCAGCTAAGCGATGAGCGAGTGCGGCGCGAACACGTCGCCATCTGCCTGCAGAACTTGGTAGGGCCAGAGGAAGCAGCGACTGGTTCCGTCCCGCCCCCCCGGGGGCGGCGGCCGGCGAGCAGAGGAGCCGGCAAGCCTGCACGGCGCTCGTCGCGGAGCCTCTCGCGATGAGCTGCGGCCTTGAATACAGGAATAACCCGAGTTCTATGTATCTAACTCTCCGCAGGAAAATGTTCAAATGGGCAAAAATAACGAAACGAATCGTATCCTATCGATAGGCCTTGGGTCACAAGCCGTTGCCTTAGTGCTGGGAATGGCATTGCATTCCAGCGCCATCTTGGCGGGTCGGACGCTGTTTTATGGAAAGATCTTCACCCCCGCCCTGGACTTGGTGTTTGTTCCTTTCATCACCCTGGGTGGAGTCTTGGGCGTCTGGGGGCACTTGGCGGCGGGAAAGGAGTCGCGCGGGCTGCGCATAGCGGGGCTGTTGGTGTCCGCCTACTTCTTGATTAGCATCCCGCTACACGCAAAAACACTGGTCACCTGGAGCACCGCACACTTTGCAGCATTTCCCGAACGATACAGTATGTTTATTATTCCGGTACAGCTGCTGTTTTTGTTGATAGTCTCTGCTTGTTTGCGGAAGAAGGGGAATAAACCGCAACCCTTGGCCGCAGGGCGTGATCGCCAAGATTTCTTATCGAACCTGGCTGATAGGCGGCTCGGTTCAGGGGTCTAGCAGGGAATCATTGAGGAGGATTCCATGCAGCGGCTTGGTGTCCGACCCACCTCATGGGCGACAGCTGAGCGTGCCGTGCGCAGGGAGCTTGCGCGGCAGGTGGATGCCGGCACGCTGGTCGGTGCGCAGTATCTGGCAGTTACGGCGGATGAGACGCTGGTCGACCTGCACATCGGCGCGGCTGATGCGGCTACATCCCGTCCAATGGAGCGCGAGACGCGGCAGATGGCGTACTCGATCACCAAGGCCATCACCGCGATCGCTGCGCTGCGGCTGGTCGAAGACGGCCTGCTCTCGCTCGAGCGGCCGCTGTCGCATTATTGCCCCGACCATCCCTATGGCGATGCCGTGCGCGTGCGTCAGCTGTTGGCACACACGGCAGGCGTCCCTAATCCGGCGCCCCTGGGCTGGTTCACGCTCGACGGAGAGGCACTCGATCGAGCGGGGCGACTGCGCGATACGCTGCGCGCCAACCCGCGGCTTGGTGCAGCACCGGGCGCTGGGTATCGCTACAGCAACCTGGGGTACTGGCTGTTGGAGGAGGTGATCCAGGCGGCATCCGGGACAGACTTTGCCGAGTACGTGCAGCAGCAAGTCTTCGGCCCGCTGGGTGCCGCAGGGCACATCGGGTTTGCGCCCGTCCGCGAGGAGCAGATGGCGGTCGGGCACACTGCGCGTTTCCATCCCCTGGGAATCTTGCTGCGCGTGTTGACCCCACAGCGCTACTGGACGCAGCCTGCCGGTCGGTGGCGGCGAGCTGCACGGGTGGTTCCCTTTGGGAGGAGCTATGGTGGCCTGTTCTGCCCGGCGGCTGCGCTCGCGCCGGTTCTAGGCGACCTGCTGCGCCCTCGACCGCAGCTGCTGTCGCCGTCGTCGCGCGAGCAGCTGTTCCAAGAGCAGCACCTCACCTCTGGCAAGCCGACCGGAGCCGCACTGGGCTGGCTCTGTGGCTCTCTCGGTAGCGCACGCTACTGCGGCAAGCAGGGAGGCGGCCTGGGATTTCATGGCAACCTCCGCGTCTATCCCGAATTCGGTCTGGCCACAGTGCTGCTCGCCAACGTCACCGAGGTGAGTGTAGGGCCCATCGACCGGCGCAGTGACCAGCTGGATCGCATCCTGGTCGGCTCGCCGGATTAAAGACGTGTTTATGTTTGTCGCTGACAGCGACCTCCGCAGAGCCTTGCCGTGCGGAGTGGGCCACCGCTCTCCGTGATGACTCCTCTCGGCGGTGCTCCGAAGGGAAATTGGTCACCGGCGGCCCTGGCCTCAGGAGTTCCTGGGTACTCAGCACCGCGGACCAAGCCGCGTCCCAAAAGAGGGAAATAGAAATATGATGGCCTCCGATCCAAGCCCTTCTCTTTCGACCCAGCTCGCCGCGTTTCGCCAAGTGCATCCGCCCCGCACCCGGATCATCGACGGCACCGCATTCCAGTACTACTCAGCGGGACCGGCCACGCAGCCTGACCAACCGGCGGTGGTGATTCTGCCGGGGCTGCTGGGGAGGGGAGAGATGAGCTTTCAGCTCGCCACCTGGCTGAAAAGGTGCCATCGCGTGATCGCGCCAAGCTGGCCCCGGGCCGCCGACAGCGCCGAGCAGCTAGCCTGCGCCGTGGCGGCCATCCTTGACGGAGAGGGGATTGTGCAGGCCGCCGTTGTCGGGGCTTCATTCGGTGGGCTCTTGGCGCAGCGCTTCGCGCTGCGCTATCCCGACCGCGTTACGCACTTGGTGTTGGCCGATACCTCGGTGCCACGTCCAGACCGCGCCGCGGCGAATCGCCGTGCGGCCCGCATCATTGCCGTCCTGCCATCGCGCTTGGTGCGCTGGCTGCTGCGCCAGCTGAGTAGCCGGGCCATGCGGGGCAACGACCCTTCCGGGTTCTGGGCGCAGTACACGGCCGAAGTGGTGGCGGGCTTGTCCGCCGACGACTTGGCCTCACGCTACCGTGTCGCTGCCGATTTGGATGCCGGTCCCACACTCGATGGCCGAGCGTTCGCCCAGCGCACGCTCCTACTGGAAAGTGATGACGATCCGATTGTTCGCAAGGAAGCGGCTCGTGCTCTGCGAGAGGCGTTTCCCGGGGCCGCGCTCCATGTTTTCCACAAGGGTGGGCACTCCCCTGCCATCCGCTACCCCGAACAATATGCCAAGGTGCTCGCTGACTTTTTCGCCCGTCCGGCTGTCCTGTAGGGGAGACGCTGAGGCACCGTCGCCCCCTGCTCTACCCCAATCAGCGACGGAGACCTACCTAGAGACGTTGGACGAAGGATGGACGAAGCCCCCATCCAGGCCCAATTCTCCGACGAGGTCTCACAAAATTGTTGAATAAGGTCGACATCAGACGCCGCGAGCGCTGCTCGATCTGGCGCCGCAGCTCCTCATTGAGCGACTGGATCTCGCTCGTGCGGGTCTCGAGCATCGCCAGCTTGGTCCACAGGTCGCGGCGCATCGACTCCAGTGCCGCCGCCAGGTGCTGGTAGCCGCTGCCTTCGGGGACCTTGATCGGCGAGCCGAGATCGCCGGACGCCATGCGCACCGCGGCATCGAGCAGCGACCGCTGCTCTTCGAAGCGCTGGCGGGTCAGGGCACTCTCCAGCTCCAGCCGCATCGCCCGCGCCGCGACCAGGGCGATCGCCACCTGGTTGGCCAGCCCGAGCAGGATGTCGCGGTCATCGTCGCGGAAGCCGCGCCGGCCGGTGCGGCACTCCAGGTAGATCACCCCGAGCAGCTGATCGCGGGCGAGCAGCGGCGCCGCCATCAGGGCGTTGGCGTCGCGCTGCAGCACCCCGGTGGACAGCGTCGCCAGCTGCTGACTCACCGGCTTTTTGCGCGCCGCCGCCTGCTCGACCATGTGCATATCGACGCCATCGGCGCTCGGCACGGTGCGTCGCTGGTAGTCGCGGCCGGCGCTGAAGACTAGCTCGCTCCCCGGTGGCTTGGTCAGAAAGAGCAGCGCCCGCCGCGCCCCGAGCAGGCGCACCAGATCGTCCAGCGCCACCTGCGTCCGCTCCTCGGGATCGAGCACGCTGACCGAGGCCAGGCTGAGCTGGAGCACCGAGGTATAGTCGCGCAGCCGGCGGTGGACGAGCACGAAGCGCCGCGCCAGGATCGCCGCCAGCGACAGCGTGAAGGCGCCGGTGCCGTAGTGGCTCATGGTCAGCCGGGTGCGCGGGATGATGCGGAAGGCGGCCAGCAGGTCATACAGCGAGATGCCGGCGGCGATGATGAACCCGACGGCGAAGATGCGCGCCTCGAGGTTGCCGCGCGCCGCCGCGATGAGGATGGTCAGCGTCAAGTACACCGCGTCAAAGGCGAGCACCAGCTGAAACGGCGTCAGGGTCTGCCACAGCGGCACCAGCCGCAGCGCCACCACCACCGCCGAGCCGAAGAAGTACGTCAGGTGAAAGATGCGCAGCGCCCGCACAAGTCCAAGCGGTCCGCGCCCGAAGATCTGCTCGATGAAGCCGCACAGGAAGAAGAAGCCAAGGTAGAGGCCCGCCAGCTCGATGTGGACCCACAACAGCGGCCAGTCGAGGATGAACGACCGCACCTGCAGCTGGGTCAGGATATAGATGCCGATGCTGATCGCGAAGCCGCCGTACATCAGGTGGGCGCGCTCCTCGCGCCGCAAAAGGTACAGTCCGAGAATGAGCAGGCCGACCATGCTGAGGAAGCCGGCGATCACCACCCGGCCCTGATCTTCCAGGAACAGGTCGGCGGTGATCTCGGCGCGCTCGCCCAGGCGCGGCTCGCCGAAGGGGCCGAGGTTGCGCAGGTCAGAGTAGATGCGCAGGGCCAGGGTCTTGCCGTCGTAGTCTGCGCCCACCGGAATGAAGTGGGCGCGGAAGCCGATGAAGCGATAGGGCGGCGGCCCGGTCATATCGCCGTAGCGGTAGATGAGCTGGCCGTCGAGGTAGGCCTCGAACACGCTGTCTACCCCGGACATGAACAAGGTCCCTTCGTGCAGCGGCGGACCGTGCAGACGGGTGCGCATCCACAGAAAGTTACTGCCATCGCGGCCGGGGAAGCGGCGGAAGCTGCCGGTGCGCTGCCAGCCCTGCGGCATCGGGTCGCCCGCTCCGAGCGGCTGCGCCCACAGAAGCGCCCCGCTCGGGGTGCGCGGTGAGTCGCCGTAGCGGTAGATCCAGTGGCCCTGGTAGGCCCGCGGGACGATCGGCCCCGGCGGCACCTGCTCGCCTTGCGGCGGCGGCTCGTCGTAGTCGCGGCGGCTCGTCGCCGAGCTGCAGCTGGCCAGCACGAGCGCGCAGGCCAGGGCCAGGGCGCCGAAAAAGCCGCGCCCGAGCCGCGAGCCCGGGCTTGCCGCCGGCTGCCCGGGGGCGCTGCTGCGCCCGCCCGCGGCGCAGCGGTATCGACCCGCGCAGCGACGGCATCCTGCGCGGCGATGACCCACCTTTGGCAGCCCCCGTGGCCACCCTCGCAGCTGTCCGCCACCCCAGCGGGCTGCGTAGCCGCTCTGTTGCAGCATTATGAAATAGCGTACCAAAAACCAGTTTTCTCAGACCAGCTACCGACTTACCGTCTGGCGGCGCTCGGGCCGGGTGCCGCCTGCGGCAGCCCGCTGCGGGGCTCGCACTTTCCCGACCATGGTCGACCATGGTCGACCCGGGCCGACCTTGGCCGACCTCGGCCGACCCTGGGCCGACCCGGCAGCCCGCGGCAGCCGCGACCGCCACTTTACCGGCGGCGAGCGCGGAAAAATGCGCGCTGCCGCTTGTGCATCCGGGCAGCGGTCCCAAAGTAATGTCTTATGTGGATGCGCGACCCAGTGCTGTGGCTGCTTGGCATCTGCGCCGCCGGCACGGTGCTGCTGCTCCTCGATCGGCGGGCCAAGAGCCGCCTGCATGCCCTGGACACCTGGGCGCAGCAGCACAACCTGCGCTGCGAGCGCGAGGTCCAGGTCGCCGCGCTGACCCCGCTGGAGCCGCTGGCGCTCGTGCCCGAGGTGGTGGCGATCGAGCGCGGCATAAACGGCCAGCTGCACCTGCTCGGACAGGTGCTGACCACCTGGCTCATCGCGGTGCAGGCGGGCAACCGCCACCGGCCGCGCTCGTACCTGCTCGGGATCTTTCCCGCCCCGGCCGAGACGCCGGCGCTGCGCGTGCTGCCCGACACCGACCATGATGCTCCGGCAAACCTCGGCTATGTCGCGATGCCGGCCGCCGCCCTGCCCGCGGGCTACCGCGCCGAGGCGTTTCAGCCGCTGCTGCGCCTGGTGACAGAGGCGCTGGGCGAGGCCCTGCGCGAGGCCGGACCCGACTGGCGGATCGAGCTGCGCGCCGGCCGCATCCTGGTTGCCACGCCGGTGTGGAGCGCCGACAAGCCGGAGCAGCTGATCACCCTGGGCGCGCGGCTGACCGCCATGCTGCACCAGGTGCTGGCGACGCCGCCGGGCGCCGAGCCCGAGCCCGAGCCCGAGTCGCGCGCCCCGAGCTGACGCGGCTGCCACTAGCCCCGCCGGGTGCGGGGCCGCTGCGCTGCCTGGCCGTGGGCCCTGCTACCGCCGGCGGCCTTTTTTGCCTTTCTTGGCGCCGGCAGTGAAGCCGGCAAACTCGTCCTTCACGCTCTGCAGGGTGCGCGCCAGATCGAGCTGCAGATTCTCGGGCAGAAGGTCGGAGTAGACGTACCACAGGACGATCACCGCGTCGCGGCGGGCCAGCACCGCCGCCCGGCCCTGCACCGACTCCTGCAGCCGCAGGTGCAGGGTCCACATTGGCTGGCCGTCCAGGACGGTCTTGGCGGCCGCGGTGAGCTCGGTCGCTCCGTCGCGCAGCTTGTCGGCGCGGACCAGCGCCGCCGACTGCTCCATGGCCAGCTCCAGCTGCCCCTTCTTCTTGAGCGGCCGCGGCTGCCGCTGCACCACTACATCCAGGGCCTGCAGCTGCCCGCCGAGATCGCCGAACTGGAACACCGGGACCTTGCCGGCGCCAGTGAGAGCGCGCGCCTCGCCCAGGCCCTGCGGCAGCACCAGCGAGTAGCCGGCCTCGCCCAGCGTCCGTCGCACCGGCGCCAGCTCGGCCTGGTTGGTCGCCGCGGCGGCCTCGCTCGGCGCACCGCCGGTGCCGCTCGCCTCGCCCGCCGGGCCGGGGCGTCCGGGGGTGGTCACCGCCGACCCGAGGCGGCGCTTCCAGGTGGGATCCGGCTGCCACGGCTTGCCGACCAGCAGCGCCACCGTCAGCGAGCCAAACAGCAGCAGCGCCGCCGCCGCCCCCAGCACCCGCTGGCCGAGCCGCCGGCCCGCGGACACCGCCTCCTCGCCCACGCGCAGCGGCCGCAGCACCCCGCTCAGCATGAGCAGGGCGCCCACCGCGGCCCCGCCCAGGTGAGCCACGCGCTCGACGCTCGGCATCGCGGTCATGACGATCCCGATGAGCAGGCTGCCGCCGACGATCTTGCGCAGCCGCAGCGCCACCGCCACCGGCAGCCCGACCGGCCGCGCCGCCAGCACCGCCAGCGCCGCCAGCACCCCCCACAGCGCCCCGCCCGCCCCCACTCCCAGCCCGAGCGCGGTCGCCCCCGGCGCGTACATCGCGCCGAGCCCGGCGGCGAGCGCCGACACCGTATAGAGCGCCACCAGCTGCGCCGTGCCGAGCAGCTTCTCCGCCTGGTGGACCAGCGACAGCACGACCAGCACGTCCAGCGCCAGGTGAATAAGACCGGGGTGCAGCAGGCTACTGCTCAGCAGCCGCCACCACTCGCCGTCGCGCACAAACGGCCCGACCCGCGCCCCCAGCTGCACCAGCACCGTCGCGCTGTCGCCCTTGCTCTGCCACAGCCGGGCAAGCCCGTAGAGCCCCGCCAAAAGCGCCGCCAGCAGGAAGGTAAACGGCGTCCCCCGGCGCAGCAGCGCCTCATCGTAGCGATCGGCGAGCCGCTGCTTTTCGGCCTCGGCGTTTTCGCAGCGGGCGGCGAACTCGGGCTCGCTGAGCGCAAGCGGCGGCGTGCGCGCCTGGGCCTTGAGCGCGGCCCACAGGGCGGGCAGCGGCCGCCGCGGCTTGACCTCGATGGCGGCGTCGGCGGTCAGCTGGTAGAGCTGCATCTTGGGCCAGAACTGCTGACCGATCTTCTTGAGCGCCTCGGGCATCCAGCTGTGGTTGCAGACCAGCACGATGTGCTGATCGGCGACGTTCTCGCTAGCCAGCCGGGTGAGCCGCACGCGCAGCGAGCGCTCGTCGTCCTTGCCGCCGTTGATGATGACGATGAACACCGGCGGCTTGCCCGGCCGCTCGTCTCGCAGCTGCGCCTCGCCGTCGCTGTAGCTGTGCAGTCGGAACGACTGCGTCGGCGACATGAAGTGCGTCACCAGGGCGCGGAAGCGCGCCGCGGTGGGCGAAGGCACCCCACCAAGCCCCGAGGGGTCTATACCAAGCGCGCTGGGCCCAGAGATTTCCACAGCGCCATTGTAATCGCCGCCAGCGCCCGCGCCGAGGGTCTTGTTGTGGCGGCGGTCACACGGCCTCTGGTTCAACCACTTCCCGCCGGCCGCTGCCGGTCAGTAGTGGTTCGAGCTGGTGCCGCCCTGGCTGTCATCATCGTCGCCGCCGCCGCCGCCGCCGCCGCCGCCGCCATTGTCGGTGTCGGCATCGGTGTCGCTGCCGTCATCATCGACGTCGACCTCGAGCTCGAGACCGTCGGCCAGGGCGTCGGCGCCTTCAGGCCGCTGGCGCCGGACCTTCTTCTTCCAGCGCTCGGCCCCGCGGCGCGGCCGGGTGTCGGTGCCCTTGAGCGAAGACAGCGGCCACAGCTCATGCTCGATGCGCGCCAGCCCAGCGTCCAGCACCGCCTGCACCACCTCGCGCGCCGGCTTGTAGCACGGCGCGGCCTCGTCGATCGGCACCCGTCCGTCGAGGTTGACGAGGATGCCGGCCTGTTTGTACTGCGCGTCGATGTCGCGCTGCGACAGGGTGCGGATGGCCTCGCCGCGCGACATCTGCCGGCCCGCCCCGTGGTTCACGCTGTAGCCGGACAGCGCCGCAGCGGGCAGCGGCCGCAGGATGAACGAGTAGTCCTTGTTGCTGCCCGGAATGAGCACCGGGTGCCCGGTCTTCTCCCACGGCGTGCCGGCGAGGCCGGGGTGGCCGGCGGGGAAGGCGCGGGTCGCTCCCTTGCGGTGGCACAGCACCTCGCCGTAGTCGGGGTGCCACTCCTTCTGAACCAGGTTGTGGCTGATCTCGTAGACCAGCTGCAGCTCGCGGCGGAAGACCTTCTTGAACGCCTCGGCGATCTGCTCAAAGATCACCAGGCGGTTGAGGATCGCGTAGTTGCCGCCGGCGGCGACCGCGTTGAGGTAGCTCTTGTAGTGGCGCGACTGCGGGGTGAAGTAGCCCAGATCAATGTCGCGGATCTCGTCGGGGCGCTCGGCGCGGGCGAGCTCGAAGTAGTTGGTCGCCAGGCCGTGGCCGAAGCCGCGGCTGCCGGTGTGGACCTGGACGAACAGGGTGCCGGTCTGCTCCGAGCGCTGCAGCTCGATGAAGTGGTTGCCGCCGCCGAGCGAGCCGATCTGAGAAAGGCCGCGCTCGGGGTGGCCGGTGCCGCCAAAGGGAATGTCCCAGCTGTCGTCGACCGGGATGCGGTGGCGCTCGGCCTGGCTGCGGTCAAAGCTCGCCCCGTACTTTTGCACGTAGTACTCGGCGCCACCGCGCACCAGCTCGTTGAACTCCTTCTTGTCGAGGTTGCGCAGGCGGGTGCTGCGACCGCCCTGCCCCATCTCGACGCGCTCCATCACCTCGCGGTTGAAGTCGCGGCGCCGCTCCGGCGTGGCCTCCTCGGCGGGCACGGTGGAGCTGGCGCTCATCATGCCGCAGCCGATGTCAAAGCCCACCGGACCCATGGCCACCGCGCCGTAGCTGGCATCGGTGAGGATGACGCAGCCGACCGGCACCCCGTACCCGTAGTGGGAGTCGGGAGTGATCACCACCAGGCGCACGCCGGGAAAGCGCGTCGCGTTGACGATCTGGCGGTACAGGATGTCCTCGGCCTGCGCGAGCAGCTGCGGGGTCAGAAACAGCCGCACCGGAACCTCGCCCAGATCCTCGGTGGCCAGGTCATAGTAGCCGCCCGCCGTGCGCACCGCGCGCTGCTTCCAGCCGTGCGCGGCGACGAGCTTGCGCCCCTCGTCGCTCCCTTTAGATGCTTTGTCCCGCTTTGCCATGAGTGCCTTCCCGACCAAGAAGACTGATCATAGTCCTGTCACGGGAAATTTCACGGCGGAAACCGGCGGCCGGTGCGGCGGCGGCGGCGGCTGAACTTAACCGGAGCGCGGCCCGCAGACCAGGCGCACCGCCCGCCCGATGCGCGCCCGGTAGTCGGCGCGCGAGCCGATCCGGTGCTTGAGACCGTAGGCGACCGCCTCCAGCGTCTCGGCGAGGTCATGCGCCGACAGCCCCGCCCCCGCCCACAGGCGGCCAAGGCCCGCGCGCGCCAGCAGGTCGGTGACGGCGCGCCGGAAGGAGCACTCCTGCTCCTTTATCAGGGGGCCGACCAGGCGCGCCGAGGTCTCGAACAGCTCGGCCAGGTGCGGCGTCGCGCCGAGGCTCTCGACATACTGGCCGTACATCGCGTCAAAGGCGCTGACGAGCCGCTCCTCCAGCGTCTGCGCCTCATCGCTGAGCGCGGCCTTGGCGGCGGCGAGCGCGCGCGTTAGCAGCGACTCCACGACCTCGCGGAACAGCACCTCCTTGGTCGGGAAGTGCAGGTACAGCCCCTGGCGCGACAGGCCGGCGGCGCGCGCCACCTCGTCCATCGAGGCCTTGCGGTAGCCGTAGCGGGCAAAGACCTGGATCGCCGCCTGCAGCAGCGTCGCCCGTCGCTCGTCGGCCAGCCCGTGAGGGGATTGGGTGCTCACCAGGGTCTCCAGGTGCCGCCGGCTCAGGCCGCGGTGCCCGCCGGCAGGCCGTAGCGGACGCCGGTGAGCTGCTCGCTGGTGGTCCACAGGCGGGCGGCGACCGCCTCGTCGCGGGCGCTGCGGTTGATGCGGGCGCGCTCGGGGGGGCCGCTCATCTCAAATAGGCCGCTCGGTCCGAAGTACTCGCCGGCGGCGGCGGCAGGATCGGTGGCAGCGCGCAGGGTGGGCAGCGCGCCATCGGCAGGCTTCATCGCGAGGTAGGGATTAAACAGCCGCGCCACCCCCGCGGTGCGCTGTAGGTCGGTCGCGGTCCAGCCGGGGTGGGCGGCGGTGACCAGCACCTCGGCGCCGGCCGCGCGCAGGCGCCGCTGCAGCTCCAGGGCGAACAGGAGGTTGGCGAGCTTGCTCTGGGCGTAGGCGCGCCAGGCGCTGTAGCCGCGGGCCTCGAAGTTGAGGTCGGCGAAGTCGATGCGGCCCATGTGGTGAGCGCTGCTGGAGACCACGACCACCCGCGAGCCGGCGGTGCGGCGCAGCAGCGGCAGAAGGTGCGCGGTGAGGGCGAAGTGGCCCAGGTGGTTGGTGCCAAGCTGCAGCTCGAAGCCCTGCTTGGTCCGGCTGGCCGGCGGCACCATCACCCCAGCATTATTTATAAGCAGATCCAGGCGGTCATGCTCGCCGGCAAACCGCTCGGCAAAGCGCGCCACCGACTCCAGGTCGGACAGATCTAGCGGCTGCGCCTGCACGCTGCCGGCCGGATGCTCGGCCTGGATGCGCTCGGCGGCGGCGCTGGCCTTCTGCAGGTCGCGGCAGGCCAGGATCACCCAGGCGCCCTTGCGCACAAGGGCGCGGGCGGCCTCGTAGCCGATGCCGGTGTTGGCTCCAGTGACAATGGCGACGCGGCCAGACTGGTCGGGAATCGAATCGAATGTCCATGCGCTCATGAGCGGCTCTCCGTGAATCCGTGGTCCGTGATGAGGAAAGTGGGGAAGCTTGTCCGTACTCTGATTACAAGATTTACAACCGATACATAGTTTGTCAAGTAGGGACACTTTGACAATCCAGGGCCCCTGCGCCGGCAGCGACCGCCGTTTCTGCTAGGCTGACGCCAAACCTGGCTCGCGGAGGAAGGCATGCGCGGTAGTCTGCTGGTCGCTCTCTTGGTCGCCGCAGTTGCCGGCTGCACAGCGGGTTCCTTCGGGGCCCAGGCGACGGTGGTCGGCGTGCTGCCGCAGTCGCCGGTGATTCAGGGGCGCGACGGCGGGCCCAGCGGCGTGGTGTGGGGTCACTCGGTCTGGACGTTCGGCGACACCGTCCTTGAACAGAAGGACGCAGAGGGGACCAACTGGCACCACAACTCGTTCTCGCTCACCGATGACAAGAGTGCGGCCGATGGGCTCACCGGCTTTGCCGAGCGGCTCGATAGCGCCGGCGCGCCGCGCTACTTCGTGGCCCCGACTGCCGAGGAGGCGGTGTTCAACGCCGACCACCGCGGCGAGCCGTGCAAGGTCGCTCCCTGCGGGGCGCGCTGGGCGGTGTGGCCGGGACCGCCAATCTGGGACGCGGCGCGCAGCCGGGCGCTTTTGTTCTATGGCCTCATCTATGCCGAGCCGGGCGACTTCAACTTCCACGGCGTCGGTCAGTCGGTGGCGGTGTGGAGCGACTTCGCCGCCGAGCCGCAGCGCCCGATCCTCACCCCGGGGGCAGAGCACCCAACGCTGCTTTTTGCCCAGGGTGAGCCGCCGTGGGGGACGGCGGCGCTCATCGACGACGACCAGCTGTACGCCTTCGGCTGCGACTCGGACCACAACGGCTTGGCCCCGCCGTGCTACCTCGCCCGAGTGGCGCCGGCGCGGGTGCTGGAGCGCGGCGCCTGGAGCTTCTGGGACGGCGCCGCATGGTCAGCGGCTGGCCGGCAGTCGCTGTTCACCGGCGCCCCGAGCATGACCGTCGCCCGCAACCGCCACCTCGGGCTGTGGACGGCGATCTACTGCGAGCCGCTGTCAAACCGCGTCGTCGTGCGCACCGCCGCCGCGCTCACCGGCCCGTGGTCCGAGGCCAGGCTGCTGTTCGAAGCGGACAAAGAGCCGGCCGGCGCCTACGACGCCAACTGGCACCCGGAGTTCGACGAGGGCGACACTCTGTACGTAAGCTACAGCCGCTCGAACCACAAGGGCTGGTTCGGCGCCGAGTTCGTACTGGAGAAGGTCGTTTTGCCCTAGCTTGGGATCACCGCCACCGCCGATTTTCCTGTCCATCTCGCCGGCTTGGCGCGCTATCTTGAGCGCCGAAAGGGATCTTCGCTGATGATCGTCACAAGCTCGCCGCACGTCCGGGTCACCCACCTGGCGCCTCGCGCCCGCAACATCCCCGATATCCTCCGCCTGCGGGCGCTGCGCAACGGGGCGCAGCCGGCCTTGTACTCCCGCCAGAATGAGCGCTGGGAGCACCTCACCTGGGCCGAGTTCCATCGCCGCACGACCCAGGTGGCGCGCGGGCTGGGCGAGCTTGGCCTTGCGCGCGGGGAGCGGGTGGCGATCGTCGGGCCGACCCAGGCCCCGTGGACAATCTACGATCAAGGGGCGCAGCTGGCCGGGCTGGTGCCGCTTGGGATCTACCCGCAGCAGACCGTCGAGCAGATCCGCTACCTGCTTACGCACAGCGAGGCGCGCGCGGTGTTCGTCGGCGACGCCGAGGAGCTCGGGCCGGTGCTCGCCGCCTGCCGCGAGCTGCCGCAGGTGGTGGCGATCGTGCCGTGGACGCAGGAGCTATACGAGAGCGCGCGCGAGCGCGACCCGCGCATCATGTCACCGCAGCGCTTCGCCGGCGCGGCGCTGTCGGCGGCCGAGGTGGAGGAGCTCTTGGCCGCCATCGATCCGACTGACACCGCGCTGCTCATCTATACCTCGGGCACCACCGGTCCGCCCAAGGGGGCGATGCTCAGCCATCGCAACGTCCTGTCCATGCTGTCCTGCGAGGAGGTGATGCAGGACTACTATGAAGACGACGTCACCCTGAGCTTTTTGCCCATGGCGCATGTAGCCGAGCGCGTGCTGTCAAACTACGGCCGGATCAGCGGCGGCATCGCCACCGCCTTCGCCAGCAGCGTGGGCGCCGTGCTGACCGAGATCCGCGAGATCGCGCCGATGGTGTTCGGCTCGGTGCCGCGGCTGTTTGAGAAGGCGTATACCAAGATCCACGGCGAGATCGAGCGCAAGCCCAAGGCCGTGCAGCGGCTGTTCGCCTGGGCCAAGAAGGTCGGCTGGGAGCGCGCCCAGCACATCTTGGCCAACCGCCCGGTGCCGCTGCCGCTGCGGCTTGAGTATGCCCTGGCCGAGCGGCTGGTGTTCGCCAAGATACGCGCCTTCTTCGGCGGCCGCATTCGCTACTTTATCGTCGGGGCGGCGCCGACGCCGCGGCCGGTGCTGGAGTTCTTCTGGGCCGCTGGCCTGCCGATCTTCGAAGTGTACGGAATGACCGAGGCGACGACCATCACCCACCTCAACCGCCCGACCGCGGCGCGCCTGGGCACGGTCGGACTGCCGATGCAGGGCCTGGAGCAGCGGGTGGCCCAAGACGGCGAGATCCTGGTGCGCAGCCAGTGGGTCTTTAAGGGCTACTTCAAAAACGCCGCCGCCACCGCCGAGATCATAAAGGACGGCTGGCTGCACACCGGCGACATCGGGACCATCGACCGCGACGGCTACGTCAGCATCACCGATCGCAAAAAGCACCTCATCATCACCGCGGGCGGCAAGAACCTGTCCCCGGGAAACATCGAGGCCGCGGTCAAGGGAGAGGAGCCGCTCATCAGCCAGGTGGTGCCGCACGGCGACGGGCGCCCCTACGTCTCGGCGATCATCGCTCCGAGCCCGCTGGAGACCCTGGAGTGGGGCGTCCAGCATGGCATCCTCACCGCGCAGGAGCTGGCCGACCGCACCCAGGAGCTGATGAAAAATCCCGCCGGCCGCACCGAGGCGCTCAACCGGGCGATGGCGCAGGTCGTCGCCCACCCCGAGTTCCAGCAGCGCTTCGTCGAGGCCGCGCGGCGCGGCAACCAGCGCCTGGCGCACGTCGAGCAGGTGCGGCGCGTGCTGCTGCTCGACCGCGATCTCAGCCAGGAGCACGGCGAGCTTACCCCGAGCATGAAGGTGAAGCGCAAGGAGGTCGAGCGCATGTACGCGCCGCTGCTCGATCGCCTCTACTCGGATGAGGGCTTCGGACTGAGCATCTAGAAGCCTGACTCAGAACCGTCGCGCGGTAGGTTCTGCATCGCTCTTCTAGGCGGCTCCGCCGGCGGGCGGCGGGAAGCCGGGCACCAGCATGGCGATAAGGCGCGGCGGACTTCGCAGCTCCTGCGCCGCCATGAAGCGCTGCGCCTGCGCCCGCAGCTCGCCTGCTTCATCGGAGTCGGCGGGCAGAGTCTCGGCCAGGCGCCAGCGCGCCGCCGCCGCGTGCAAGGCCATCTGGTTGCGCTCGCAGTCGGCCACCGCGGCGCGCAAGAGCTGCACCGCCAGCGGGCGATCGCCGCGGCAGCGCGCCAGACCGGCGCGCAGCAGGGAGCTGAGCACATCGCTCCACGCCATGCGCTCGGCATCCAGCTTGGCGATCGCCGCCTCCACATACTTTAGCAGCGCCACCGGCTCGCCCTGCGCCACCATGGCCAGCGCGCCGCGCCCGCGCAGGTGCAGCGCTTCGATGCGCACCAGCTGCACTCGCAACAGCAGCGAGCGCTTGAGCCGCGACCACTCCTTTTCCAGTCGCTCCCACCCGGCCCGCGCGTCCCCCAGATAGAGCGCGAGCTGCACATTGCCGAGCAGGTACTGGTAGTGCTGAATATGGAAGCCGTGGCTTGACCAGTCGGCCAGTCCCTCGTCGAGGGCGCGCTTGGCGCCGCGCGGATCGTCGGCGGCCAGCCAGGCCAGGTTGTAGCGCAGCCGGACATCGGTGGCGGTGTACAGGTTGCCGGTCTCGCGCGCATCGGCGAGCACCGCCGCCACGCGCTGCTGCAGCTCGCGCAGCTCGCCCAGGTACATGAGCGAGCCGAGCGCGAAGCGGTGCGCCAGCGCCCACTCCCAGGCCACCCCGGTGCAGCGCTCTAGCAGCACGCTCTGCGCTTGCTGCTGCAGCTCCAGCGCGCGCCGCCAGTCGCCGCGCAGGAAGTGCGCCATGCCGGTAAACAGCGCCACCAGGCCGGTGATGTGCGGATCGTTTACCTGGCCCGCCAGCTCTTGCGCGGCCGCCGCCAGCTGGTTCACTTCCCGCTGGCTCGGCCCGCCTTCGCTAGAGCGGTAGGCGAGCTCCAGCGCCAGCGCCCGCGTCACCCGGTAGGGCTCGCCCGCCTCCAGCGCGAGCAGCAGGTGCAAGGTCTGAAAGTCCGCGGTGCGAATCGGATCGACCATGCCCAGGCCGCGCGCCACCGCCCAGCAGACATCGATGCGCAGCAGCTGCTCGGTGGGAATCTGCTGCGCGCTGCGCGGGGTGAACTGCAGGCCGCGCAGCTTGAGCCGGGCCCGCCGCCAGTACAGCGACGCCAGCACCTGCGCCGTGTTGCTTCCCAGCTTGAGCCCGACGGCGGCCAGCACCTGCGCCAGGACCCGCAGACCCTCCTCGAGGTGGCCGCTGATCAGGAACTCATCGGCGGCGCGCCGCTGCAGGTCGCAGGACTCCTTCTGTCCGGCGTCGGCGGCGGCCAAAAGGAACACCGGGGCTGCCTCGGCGCCGCGGTTGGCATTGGTCAGCGCGCTGCCAAGCTTGGCGAGCAGCACACAGCGCGCCGCGCCGCTGTAGGAGTGCAGCTCCAGCGCCTGCTTGTACAGGCTGGCGGCGCGGGCAAAGGCGAGCGTCGCCGCTGCCTGATCGGCGGCCCGGCTGGCGTAGCCCGCGGCGCGCTCCAGCTGACCGGCCTCCTGCCAGTGGATGAGCAGGGCCTCCGGATCGACGGCGCCGGCGCCGGCGCTCTCCAGGGCGACGGCCAGGCGGTTGTGCCAGGCGACGCAGGACTCCTTGGCCAGGTTGGTGAGGATCGACTCGCGCACGCGGTCGTGATAGGTCACGATCGTGTCCTTCTGCCGCGCCCCCGCGGTGCGCACCAGGTGCGCCGCGCGCAGCTGCGCCGTGAGGGCATCGAACTGCTCGGGACTGACCGCGGCGGCGCTGGCGATGACCTCCTGGGCGATCGGCGCCCCCGCCACCGCCACCGCTTCCAGCAGCTGCCGCGCCGGCGGGTCGAGCTTGCGCACCCGCGCCCACAGCGCGTCATCGAGCCGCAGCGACGCCCCCTGCTGCCCCGGCAGCCGCCGCTGGCGCACCAGCTCGTCGATGAACAGCGGGTGCCCCTTGGCCTCCTGGGCGATGAGCGCGGCGACCTCGGCGCCGTCTTCGGCGGGGCTGGCGAGCAGCAGCTGCACCAGCTCGCGCGCCTCGGCGGCCGGCAGCTTGCCGATGAGCAGGCTGCGCACATCGCCGGGCAGCCGCGACTGCGCCAGCGCGCGATCGCCATCGAGCACGCCCGAGCTCTGGCGCACCGTGGTCAGCAGCAAAAGCGGCGGCGGCTCGGGCAGGCGCAGCAGCTCGCCGAGCAGGACGAAGCTGTCGGTGTCGGCCCACTGCAGATCATCGATCATGAGCACCAGCGGCGCCCGCTGAGCGATGCCGCGCAACAGCTCGCGCAGCGCCAGGAAGGCGCGAGTGCGCAGCACCACCGGGTCCTCGGGAGCCGCCAGCGCCGTCGGCGCCAGCGCCGCCATCGGCTCGAGCACGGGAAACAGCTTGGCCACAAGCTGCAGGTTGCGCGGCAGCAGCGCCCGGGCCTCCGCCTCCGGCAGCTGCGCGAGGTAGCGGCTCAGCTGATCCACCACCCCGTCCACCGCCTTGTACGGCACGAGCTCACGCTCATAGCAGCGACCGCACAGAAGAACGGTCTCGGGCACCGCGCGGGTGATTGTCTCCAGGAAGTGACGGACCAGGAAGCTCTTGCCGACCCCGGACTCGCCGTGCACCTGCACCGTCACCGCCTGGCCGCGGCGGCTGTCGGCGAAGGCGCTGTCCAGAGTCGCCAGCTCCTTTTTCCGGCCGATGAACGAGTGCGGCGCCGTGTAGCCATGATCGGCGGCCGCCGGCTGCGCGACCTGCAGGCGCCGCAAGATCTCGTCGCCAGTAGGCCGCGCCGCAGGGTCGATGCTGAGCAGCGCCGCGCACAGCTCGTCCAGCGCCGGCGGGATCCCCGGCACGAGCGTGCTCGGCGCCGGCGCCGGCTCGCGGCGCTTGCGCTCCAGGATCTCGGCCGGCTGGCCGAGGTAGGGCAGCGTCCCGGTGAGCGCCTCGTACAGCACCACACCGATGCTGTACCAGTCCGCCGCCGGCCCGACCGGACGCGCCTCGGCCTGCTCGGGCGCCATGTAGGCGACGGTCCCCATCGTGCGGTACTGGTTCCACCGCTCGACGCGCTGCAGGTCCGAGATGATGCCGAAGTCGAGGATGACCAGGCGCCCCTGGGGGGTCACCAGGATATTAGAAGGCTTGAGGTCGCGATGGATCTTCTGCGCCGCGTGCAGCGCGTAGACCCCCTGCGCGAGCTGTCCGAGCGCCTGGTAAAGCCGCGCCTCGTCGAAGCGTCCGGCTCCGGCGAGCGCCGCGCGCAGCTGCTGCACGGG
>JBGANQ010000114.1:0-25476 GCA_044222245.1 Polyangia bacterium
TGTAACGCGGGCTGCGTCTGACGCAGCCGGATGAAGGCCGACCCTCCTTGTGAGCGGTTGGCCTTTGTCGTTTCCGGTTGGGTTACGCCCGTAGCGTCGGGGCGCGGGCTAGCTGCAGGTGTGCGTGGTGGTGTTGCAGGTCAGGGCGCCGCAGTCGAGGTCACTGAGGCACTCGACGCAGCTGTAGGAGGTCACCTTCTCGCAGCGCGGCTTGGCGGCGTCCTTGCAGTCGGCGTCGGCAATGCACTCGACGCACATGTCCAAGCCGTTGCACTGCGGCTTGGCGGCGTCCTTGCAGTCCGCCGTCGCCAGGCACTCGACGCACAGGTGCGAGGTGGTGTTGCACTGCGGCGTCGCCGCGCGGCCCATGCAGTCCGCCTTGGCCAGGCACTGCCGGCAGACATAGCCCATCGGGTCGCACTTGGGTTTGTTGGGGTCCTTGCAGTCGGCGTCCATGGCGCACTCGACGCAGGCGTTGTTCACGCACTGGTAGCCGGGGATCGGGCAGTTGGCCGCCGCTACGCACTGCACGCAGGTGTGGGTGCCGGGGTCGCACTGCGGCTTGCCGCTCACCATCGTGCAGTCGCCGGCCGCCAGGCACTGCACGCAGCTGTTGGTGGCGAGGTTACAGCGGCCGCCGGGGCACTGCGCATCGGCGGTGCAGCCGACGCAGGTGTGGGTCGCGGTCTTGCAGACCGGGGTCCCGCCACCGCAGCCGGAGTCGTCGACGCACTGCACGCAGGTGTTGGTCGTCGTGTCGCACTGCATGCCGGAGCCGCAGTCGGTGTTGACGACGCACTGCACGCACTGGTGCGCCGGGTTCTTGCAGACCGGCGTCGCCGGCGTGCCGGCGCAGTCGGTGTTGGCGGTGCAGGCGACGCAGGTGTTGGTCGTCGTGTCGCAGGCCGGGGTCGCCGGGGTGCCGGCGCAGTCGGCGTTGGCCAGGCACTGCACGCACGAGTCGGCCCCCTTGCAGCGCGGCGTCGCGCCGCCGCAGTCGTTGTCGACCAGGCACTGCACGCAGCTCGTGCCGCCCTTGCACAGCCCGCGCGCGCCCGAGCAGGCAGCCAGCGCGCCGCACATGCACTTGCCGGCGACGCAGGCGTTGGCCGTCGCCAGGCTGCAGGCCCCGGTGCAGCTGCCGCAGTAGCTGAAGTTGGTGTTCAGATCCAGGCACATGTTGACCATCGAGCAGCACCTGGGCGCGGTGCCCGGCCCGAGGGTGCAGTCGTCGACGATGTTGTCGCAGTCGTTGTCTTTGGTGTCGCACTGCTCGGAGCTCGGGTACACCGCGGTGTTGTCGCAGACCAGGAAGCGGCGCTCCTCGTCAAACGGCGGCTGGACCTTGAAGCCGGTGGTGATGGAGAACTTGTTGACCTGGCTGCGGTCGCAGCCGACCACCTTGCCGGCGACGCAGCTGCCGGTGCTAACGCCGCAGGCGTCGCTGTACTCTTTGAGGTTTTTGCCGTCCGGGGCGTCGGTGCGGCCGTCGCAGTCTTCATCGGCCAGGGGGGTGCTCGCCTTGCACGTCTGCTGGCCCGGCTGCACCGCCCCGAAGCACTTGGGCGCGGTCACGTTGTCGTCGCGGGTGCCGGGACAGGCGGTACGCATCGCGTCCGGCGCATGCTTGCCGGGGACAAGGCCCGAGCACACACAGCGCCCCGGGAAGGGACCGTTTTGGGGCAGCCCGCAGTCGCCGATGTTGCTGTCGGTGCAGGTCAGCGGGCCGGTCACCGCGCCGTGCGTCTCGACCATCCGCGCGCCCTGGTTGTCGGGGTTGAGCTCATCGACCAGGCCGTCGCAGTCGTCGTCGACGCCGTTGCACAGCTCGGTCGCAAAGGGGTGCTTTGCGGGGTCGTTGTCGTCGCAGTCGACGTCGAAGTTGTAGCCGTCCTTGTCGGCGTCCATGGTGCAGGCGGTGTCGCTGTTGCAGTTCTGCGCCTTGCCGTCGCCGCACTTGTCGGGGGCGCCGGGGAAGCTCCTGAAGTCGGCGTCGTCGCAGTCGAGCTGCAGGCCGCCGGGGTTGCAGCCTGCGTTGGCGTTGGGAAAGCCGTCGCCATCGACGTCGCAGATCTTGCCGCTGACCATCGCCGGCGGGCAGCCGAGCTGCGGCCTGCCGTCGCAGTCGGCGTCCTGGGCGGTCTTGCCGTCAACCAGCTTGTTAAAGCACAGCCGCCGCAGCGCCGCCGCCACCGAGCCGCCGCCCTCGTTCTTTTTGAGATCGGGGATGAGCAGGGTCGCCCCGGGGTAGCTCGTCGAGCCCGGGAACACGCCGCGATCCGTGTCATCGCAGTCGAGCATCCCGGGGTGGATGTCGTTCTTGTCGGGGCAGCCGGCCGCCGCGTCCTGCCGCTGGTAGCCGTCGCCGTCGAGGTCGCAGCTGACGCAGCCGCCGCGCGGGTTGCCGTCGCACGCCCAGTCATGGCTGGGGTCGGCGCACTGCTTGGCGGCGCCGGGGTGGACGTCGGGGTTGGTGTCGTCGCAGTCGCGCTGGCTCGGCACCGGGTCCTGGGGCGAGTAGCCGTCGCAGTCTTCGTCGACAAAGCACGGCACGACCTGGCCGGTGCAGTCAAAGTCGAGCGGGTTGTCGCAGCGCGCCGGCTGGCACACCGCCAGGTTCTGCCGCTTGCTGTGATCGGTCGCGCAGCTCTTGCGATCGGTGCAGGTGCAGCAGTTGCGCGGCCGCGGGTTGCCGTGGAAGCGGCTTGGATCTTTGTCATCGCAGTCGGTGGACTCGTTCTCGCCGTCGCCGTCGGCGTCCTTGCAGACCGGCGCCGCGGGGTCGCACGACAGGTCGATCGCCACGCCGCAGCGCGGGGTCGCCAGGGGGTTGATCTGGACGGCGTAGGTCCCCGCTGGCAGCTGCGGGTCGGTGGGCCCGGGATCGCGGTCGACGCAGTCGAGCACGCCGAGCTGCGTCTGGTACTGGACCTTGGCCGCCAGGTTGTCCATCGGCCAGGTCACCGCGTCGGGGAAGTGGTCGAAGTCGCGATCGTACTCGGGCTTTACCTCTAGCAGGCTGCCGTCGATCTCGGTGGTCCCGGAGGTCTTGATGACGGTGGCGAAAAAGTACTCCGAGGTCCGCTGCTGCGGCGCCGGGCCGTCGGGGGCCAGGGTAGAGGTGGCGGCGCGCACGAACACCAGGAAGCTGCCCGCTTGCGACAGCTTCAGGCCCAGCCGCAGCGGCTGCGCGAACAGATCGCGCCCGCTGGCCACCGCTGACACTGGCTGCACGCCTGACTGATAGACCAGGGTGCGGGTGGCGCGGTCCTGGATGCGCACCTCGTACTGGCTGAGCTGCACGCCGGACGGCGGGCGGATGAGCAGGAGGATCGCCTCCTGATTGCCGCAGCCGGTGCCGCCAAGCAGCGCCAGTCCGGCGAGCACCGATAGGGCCAGCGCCGCCGGACGCGCCCTCCCCTTGTCACTAACTGGGCGCGAGCTCCCCGCAAAAGGCAGACACTTCCTGGTGAGGCCGTAAGCAAACATAAATTCCCCCCAAGGTACTTCGTACTCATCATATCCCGCCGCCCCCGCCTCCGCCTAGCGCCGCGACGAGCGCCGGCTAAGTGACCGACTCCGTGAACGACGCGGTGCGCGCCGAAGTCCAGCCCCCTGGAGAGCGGGTCCTGTCCCTTGCGGCCCCGCTTGCGCGTCGGGGTCCCGCCTCCGGTGTCACCCGCTCCTTGGGTTTGGCCGGGTGGGGTGCCGCCGCCGCACGGCCGGGCTAGAACATCGCGCGGCGCAGGGCGGACAGCGGCGCGTCGTCGCGCAGCCGCACGGTGTCATCGCCGGTCACCTCGACGCCGAGGCGCTGCAGGCGCTCGCGCACCGGCAGCGCCCGACGCTCGCGGAGAAAGCCGCTCACCTGCTTGCCGCCGGCCGCCTCGTCCAGCGCCGCCAGCACCTCATCCTCGTCGAGCGGCTCGCGCAGGCTGCGCACCCGCAGCTCGCGCATCACGTCATCCAGGCTCTGGCGGCCGCGGCTGCGCTCGCGGATGGCGATGTCGGCGAGGAAGGCGACACAGGCGCCGCCCCAGTAGACCCGGGTGTAGCGGTAGCTGTAGCGCAGCCGCGCGCTCTCTTCCCGGAGCGAGCTGCCGTCCTCGGGCTGGCAGAGCCGCCGAAAGCCGTCCCACAGGTCTCCCCAGGCGGCGGTGGCGCTGACCGTCCCGGCGCGCGCCCGCAGCACGTCCTGGTAGTAGGTCGTAAAGCCCTCGACAAACCACGGCATGCGGTCGCTGAGCCAGGGGTTGCCGATGTGGAACAGCTCGTGGACGGCCACCCACTCCTCGGGGTTCTCGGCGCGCTCGCACTCGGCGCCAAAGTAGATCACTACCGACGGGCGCAGCGGTCGCAGCACGGTGCCAAACAGCGAGGCGTCCTGGCTGCCGGGGACCGGCACCAGGTTCACCAGCACATGGCGCGGCGTCAGCGTGCCATAGAACTTGTCGACGGCGGACAGCGCCGACCGCACCCAGCTGCGCAGCGCCGGTGCCGACAGCCGCCGCTCCGCCGGCAGGGTCGCCAGGTGCACCGTGGTATGCGGCAGCTGCAGCTCCCCCAGATCCTCGATCGTCCCCACCATCACATAGCCGCCGCCGTCGTACTGCGCGGCGTCCATGACGAAGCGGTGGCCCGGCCCCGGCTGCCGCTGCCACGGCGCCGCCACCTGCGCCCCCGGCGGCAGGCGCAGCTCGACGTGGATGATCGGCTCGGGGCCGCCGCCGCCGCGCGGCAGCGGATCGGGGCGCAACAGGATCGTCTCGTCGTTGAAGATGTAGGTCTCGCCCAGGCGCTGGGCGTAGTCCGGCGAGCCGTTGCGCGCCGCCATCTCGCGCAGGTCGTAGGTATAGCGCAGCACCACGCCGCGCGGATCGGCGTCGGGCACCCGCCAGCACCGACCCTCGCGGCGCAGCGGTCGGCGGCCCGGCCCGCCGCGCAGCTGCGGACCGGACCCCGGGCCGGCGCCCCAGCTGCCCTCGCCGGCCGCCGCCGCCGGCGCCCAGTCCAGGCGCTCGATGCGGTTTACGTAGCGCTCGGCGTCATTCATGTCGCCGCACACCCGCAGCGGGCGATCGGGGCCAAAGCCGCGCAGCATCCAGGTCACCTCGGCCTGGCCGCGCGCCAGATCGGGCAGGTCGACGAAGAAATCCCAGCTCGGCGCCACCTCGGGCTGCGCCCGCGCCAGCCCACGGCCCGGATCAAGCTGGGACTGCCAGAAGACCCCAAGTCCGCACAGCGCCGCCACCGCCCAGGCGAAGAGCCGCCCCCCTCGGATGCCAGTTCCATTCTGCGAAAAAGTTGCCACGCTACTCTCCCCGCTTGGTGCTGACGCAAGCTCTTACTAAGTTCCTAGCAGCTGCCCGCCAAAGCGCTACGCGACCTGGACGCGCACGCCCCGGCAGGTGCCAGCGGTCGCAGGTCTGGGGATGCCGCCGGCAGGCGCGCCGCCGCAACCCCCCGGCTGCCAGGAGCCTGACTCAGGACCGTCGCGAGAAGCCCCGAGAGTCGCGGCGTCCGCTCGCGGCGGCCTCGGGGCCGTGCGGACGGACGACGCGCGGCTCGGGGCCCGCAGCAGGTTCTGAGTCAGGCTGCTAGTCGCTGCTCGGCGGGTCGGCGACAGGCGGCGGGCGGCTCGCGCGCTCATGGCCTATTAGTCTACTGCCCAAGGCGCGGCACTGTGCGGGTAAGCCAAATACTGGTGACCAGGCCCGCCCACACCGTGGCCCCTAACTGCGCGTCCCCGCTGGCATAGAAGTCCGCCATGGTGCGCTGCAGCGCGGGCAGGTTACACAGCTCGCGCAGCTCGGGGGGCGGCAAGCTCAGGTGATCCAGGACGAGCTCGCGGCAGCCGAGCAGCCAGTCGCGCTGCGGCGAGAAGAAGCCGCGCTTGTCGACCCGCAGCCGCACCGGCTCGGGGAGCAGGTCCTTGGCGACCGCGCGCAGCAGCCGCTTGGTGTAGCCGGCGCCGATGCGCGCCTGCGGGTCGGTGCGCAGCATCAGCTCGAGCAGGCGGTGGTCGAGGTAGGGGGCGCGCGACTCGACGCCAAACGCCATGCTATTGCGATCGTCGTGGCGCAGGATGTGCGGCAGGGCGTAGCGGGCGACGCTGTCCATGAGGTAAGCGTCAAAGCGCGGCCAGCGCGCGGCCGGCCCCTGGCACAGCGCGGGTAGGGCGGCGAGGAACCGCGGCGGCGCGCTGCGCCACAGCCGCTCGCCGGCGGGCGACAGCGGAAACTCGGCGCGCACCCGCTGCGCGTAGGCCCGCTGGCGCAGCCGGGGCGGCAGGGCGTGATAGGCCGCCCCGAGCCCCAGCCGCAGCGGCCGATCGGCGCCGAGGGCGAGCCGGGCGCGAACCTCGCGCGCGAGCGCTGCGGCCCGGCCCTGCCGCAGGAGCCAGCCGAGCAGCGCGTAGTAGTACGAGCCGTAGCCGCCGAACACCTCATCGCCCCCCTGCCCCGACAGCAGCACCCGCACGCCGCTGGCCGCCACCGCCCGCATGAGGGCGAAGTGGGCGCACACCGAGGTGTCGCCAAACGGCGCCTCCTGGTGGTAGAGCACGGTCTCCAGATCGGCGGCGAAGTCGCTCACCTGCGGCCGGCTGCGCACCACCGCTTCGGCAGGCACCGGCAGGCTGGCCAGCATCTGCTCAGCCCAGGCGCTCTCATCGCCTCGCTCCCGGGCGTCGCGGAACTCGCTGACGAAGATGCGATAGGCGGGCGCGGCGCCCACCGCCAGGGCGGTGACCAGCGACGAGTCAAGCCCCCCCGACAGCGAGCCGCCGAGCGCCGCGTCGCCGCGCAGCCGCAGCCGCACCGCATCGGCGAGCAGCGCCCGCGCCTCCTGCACCAGGCTGTCGTCAAAGGGCCGCCGGGCGCCGGGTTCGGGCGGCGCCAGCTGGTAGTAGCGCAAAAGCTGCGGCGCGGTCGCCGTCGCCGCCAGGTGCAGGTAGCAGCCGGGCGGGACCTGGGCGATCCCCTGGAACAGGGTCCGCTCGGGGTAGTGGTCGATGTCGCGGGTGGCGAGGAACTCGGCCAGCGCCTGCGGGTCGGGACGCGCCGCGACCAGGCCCGAGGCGAGCAGCGCCTTGATCTCGGAGGCAAACACCAGCCGGCTCGGTCCGCCGGCGGGCGACGGACTGAGCGCGGTGCTGTAATACAGCGGCTTTTCGCCGAAGCGGTCGCGGCCCAGGTACAGCGCCTGCTCGCGCGCGTCCCACAGCGCGAAGGCGAACATGCCGTTGCAGCGCCCCAGGCAGCCGGGTCCCCACGCCGCCCACGCCGCAAGGAGCGCCGCGGTGTCCGAGCGCCCGCCGGGCAGCCCGAGCTCGGCGAGCAGCTCGAGGTAGTTGTAGATGGCGCCGTTGAAGATGAGGGTGTAGCGACCGCTGGCGTCGGTCATCGGCTGGCGGGCGGCGAGGCTCGGGTCGAAGATGGCCAGCCGCAGGTGACCCAGGAAGATGCGCCGCCGCGACCCGGTGGCGGTGAAGAAGCCCTCGCCGTCGGGCCCGCGGTGGCGCAGGGTCGCCGCCATCCGGCGCAGCGCCCGCCCCTGGGCCGCTTCTTCAGCGAGCCCGCCCGAGGGGGCGCAGTCTTGAACAATTCCGACGAGGCCGCACATGCGGCCATCGTAGCATCACCGAGCGATTCCCCGCCCACCGGCCGCGCGCCGAGCGGCGCCGCGACCGGAAGTCACTGCCTTACAGCAGCGGCTTGGTCTTGGGCGGCGCATCGCTCACGCCGGTGCGCGGGCCGTCCTCGCGCCGCGGCGGCGGCTGCAGCTTGGGCGCCCCCGAGGCCCCCACCGGCTGCCGCTCGTGCAGGAGCAGCCGCGTCGAGTCGCGGAACAGCACCGCCATCTTGCCCGGGGACGGGGTGCTGGTGACCGCGCCGACGCCGAAGCTCGGGTGGCTGAGCAGCTCGCCGACCGCGTAGCGCTCGGCCGGCGAGTAGCCGCGGGTGGGCACGCCGGCGCGCGAGGCGAGCAGCGCATCCAGCGGGTTCACCGACGGCATTGCCGGCTCTGCCGAGCCCGCCTTGGGAGTCCGCCGCGGCGTGCCGATGCCGGGGGCCTTCTCCTTCTTGGGAGCCGCCTTGCCACCCGGCTTCTCACCCGGCGGGTATCCCTTGTACTTGTGCTGCTTGTGGCAGCTCAGGCACTCGACCTTGGCGGGGACCGCCCCGGTCATCGCTACCACCACATGATGCCGCATTGCCCGACAAGAGGTGCAATACGCGGAGGTCTCCCCCCCAACTTTTACTTGCTCCAAGGCTCGCTCCAGGTCAAAGAGCCCGCCGCCGACGCCTTGCAAGCCGCTGACGCCAGGAGAGCGGGATCCGACCCGCAGCGACCCCTCGCCATGGCCCGTAGCCCTGGCCAGATCGCCCTGTCTGCCCGCTGCTTGCCGCCGTGCCGCTCACTCATGGGATCTTCGTGGTACTCACAGAATCCGCGCAGCGCTACCGATCCGGTTCGCGCGGCGCGGCGGAATGTAGCGCAACCGCGCTGCCACCATGGATCGATTTTGCAGGAATTTTGCTCGGGTTGCGACTGACATCGTCGCTACTGCGGTCGCGGCCGGTCGCGCCGGCCGGCTCCGTTCGCGCTGCCAGGGGCCCCCGCGCCGCTTTGTTTGAGCGTTGTCGCGACCTTGCAGGTGGCCCGGCCGCTGGCTGGCCGCTGGCTGGCCGCTGGCTGGCTATTCACTGGCCGTGCCGCCGGCGGGACCCAGGAGGTCGGGCCGGCCGGGCGCGCGGGGCTCTGCGAGGTCGCCTGCAGATGACAGTGGGCAAAAGAGAAAGTAGAGTGCGACCGCTAATCTGAACCGACCCATGCAGATGGAGTGCTCCCGATGAAGATCGTCATTGTCGGCGCCGGTCCCGGCGGCTCGACGGCCGCCATGCTCCTAGCGCAGCAGCGCGGCCATGAAGTAGTCCTCCTTGACCGCGACCAGTTCCCGCGGATGAAGACCTGCGGCAGCGGCCTAGGCCCGCGCTGCCTCACCCTGTGCAAAGAGATCGGCCTGTTTGACCGCATGAAGTCGCTGGCGCTCGGCATCCGCGGCTGCCGCTTCGTCGGTCCGAGCGGCGCCGAGGCCGTGCTGGCCGGCCCCAGCGAAGAGGCCTGGATCATCCCGCGCGCCACCTTCGACTCCGAGATCGCCTTCACCGCCGAGCGCGCCGGGGCGCAGTTCAT
This sequence comes from Polyangia bacterium, assembly GCA_044222245.1. Taxonomy (GTDB): domain Bacteria; phylum Myxococcota_A; class Polyangia; order Palsa-1104; family JAEUJZ01; genus CALFML01. The sequence continues at coordinate 9,199 of JBGANQ010000114.1, forward strand.
CCAGGGCTTCAACGTCAAGCGCGCGCTGCGCGACGCGGCCGGCCGCATCTGCGGCGTCAGCGACGGCAAGACCGAGATCGAGGCTGACCTCGTGATGTTCGCCGAGGGGGCCCACACGCGCTTCTCGATCGACCGCCGCAAGCGCCGCCAGATCGCCGCCATCATGGCCTGGTACGAGGGGGTGCCCTACACCCGCGGCGTGCTCGAGATGTTCTTCGACAAGCGCGTCAAGCCCTGGTACGGCTGGCTGTTTCCCGAGACCGACACCCGCGTCAACGTCGGCATCTGCTACGACCCCGACGACGCCGAGGACCCTAAGCGCATCCTCGACGAGGTCATCGAGCGCAACGTCGGCGACCGCCTGCGCGGCGCCCAGCAGGTCGGCAAGTACCGCGGCCACCCCATCGTCTACACCGAGCGCGTCGGCCCGGTGGCGGCGCCCGGCGCGCTGTGGATCGGCGAGGCGGCGCGGCTCACCAACGCCGCCACCGGCGAGGGGATCTCGTATGCGATGCGCAGCGCGCGGGTCGCCGCCGGGGCGATCGCCGACCACCGGGCGCCCGGGCAGGCGCTGTACGACGACTACACGCGGCGCACCGTGCGCAGCTTCACCCTGCCGCTGCAGACCGCGGTGGGCTTTATGAACTTCGTCGGGACCCCGGCGTTCTCGATGGTCTCGTCGCTAATCACCCACAAGGCGATGCAGCCGCCGCTGCGCTGGCTGCTCGCCAACGTGTAGCCGGCGCCGCGCTCCCTTTGTCGTTCTGGGGGCGCCGCGCTTGTGCTACGAGGTGCCTATGCGGCTCTTGCACCTCTGCACTGCTGTCCTCTTCTCCGCGCTCTCGGCCTGCTCCTCTTTCGCGACGCACGAGGTGACGCTGCTGGCGCCGATCTCGGAGCCCTGCAACAAGGTGGCGGACCCGGGCTGCCAGCCGACCTACTTCAGCTGCGCCGATCTGAGCGTCACCGAGCTGCGCCTGGCGGTGGGCGTGTTCGATCGCCAGGTGACCACCGTCCCCTGCCCGGACAACCTGCAGCAGACCGGCAGCGCGGCGGTGCAGGTCAGCTACCAGCCGGGCGCCAACTTCTACATGATCGACGCCAGCTTCCCCCGCGAGGGCGAGATCGTCTACATCGCCGCCGGCCCCTTCCCCGAAAACCAGGCCGAGCAGCCCTGGCAGGTGCTGCTGCGCTGACCGCTGGCGGGACGGGCGCGCGGGCGGCTACTTCGGCCCTGGCGGCAGCCGCGCGGCGCTGTACCATGAGGCTCGCAGCGCTCACGACTGCAGCAAGGCCCAGGGACCCCGCATGACCAAGGTAGCGGCCAACGGCATCGAGATCGAGTACGAGCGCGCCGGCGATCCGCAGGCCCCCGCGCTGCTGTTCATCATGGGGCTGGGGGCGCAGCTGTGCGGCTGGGACGATGATTTCATCGCCGGCTTCGTGCAGCAGGGCCTGCAGGCGGTGCGGCTGGACAACCGCGACTGCGGCCTGTCGACCAAGTGGCCGGCCGCCGAGCCGCTGTCGCTGGGGCCGCAGCTCCTGGCGGCGCTGCAGGGGCAGTCGGTGGCGGTGCCGTATGCCCTGACCGACCTCGCCGACGACGTGGTGGGGCTGCTCGATGCCCTGGCGATCAAGTCCTGTCATGTGGTGGGGGCCTCGATGGGGGGCATGATCGCGCAGCTCCTGGCGCTGCGCGCGCCAGAGCGGGTGCGCTCTCTGACCTCGATCATGTCGACCACCGGGGAGCGCGGCCTGCCGCCGCCCGAGGCGCGGGTGCTGGGACCGCTGTTCGCCCCGGTGGGCAAGGGGCGCGAAGGGCGCATCTCGCGCATGGTCGATATCTTCCGCACCATCGGGAGCCCGCCGCCGCTATTTGATGAAGCGCGGGTCCGCGCGCGGCTCACCCGCTCCTACGATCGCAGCTTCCACCCGGCGGGGATCATCCGCCAGCTGCTGGCGATCCTGTCTACCCCGGGGCGGGCGGCGGCGCTCGGCGCGGTGCAGGTGCCGGCGCTGATCATCCACGGCGACCGCGATCCGCTGGTGCCGCTCGCCTGCGGTCAGGCCACCGCGGCGGCCATCCCGGGCGCCCGCCTGCTCGTGCTGCCGGGGGTCGGCCACGAGCTGCCGAGCGCGGTGTGGCCGCAGGTGACCGCGGCGATCACCGCCCACGTCCGCGCTGCCGAGCAGCTCTTGGCCGGGGCGAGCTGAGTCGCTGGCGCGCGGGGTTACGGCTTGGGGTGGGCCATCAGGAAGTCGTAGATCAATGAGGTGAAGTGCGAGGTGATGGCCGGCAGGTGCGAGCCGCCCTGGATCGACCACAGCTCGACGGGGCCCTGGGCGGGGCAGCCGGTGTAGCGCTCGACCGTGGTCTCGGCGCCAAGGAGCAGGGTGTCGAGGTCGAGGTTCTCGCCGCCGTAGGTCAGGGCGCCGGTGCAGCGGTTGCGGTTAGCCCAGATGTTGACGGTGGCGTGGGCGCTTGGGTAGTTGAGGCTGCCGATGTAGCTGATGACGACGTCCAGGGTGCCGTGGATCTGCGCCACCGCGATCGGCTGCTTGGGCACGCAGCGGCTCGGGTCGTTCCACTGCGCGCCGGCCAGGCTGACCACGCCGGCGACCTGCTCGGACAGCTCGCAGCCGATGCGGTGGGCCATGAAGCCGCCGTTGCTGTGGCCGACGATGAAGACGCGCTTGGGGTCGACGTTGAACTTGCCGCTCATGTCGGCGATGATCGCCTTGATGTAGGCGACGTCGTCGACGCCGCTCTTGAAGAAGTCGCAGCACCACTCCATGGCGTTCCAGTAGCGCAGGCCGACCGGATCCTGCTTGCCGTCGGGGTAGGCGTAAAGGAAGGTCTGCTTCTCGGCGAGGGCGCTGAAGTTGAAGTAGATCTCCTGCAGGCTGCCGCTGGCGCCAAAGCCGTGCAAGAGGATGAGCAGCGGCGTCGGCTTGGTGCGGTCGTAGCGGCTCGGGACCTTGTACTGGTAGGGGCGGGTGTCGACGGGGCTCACGCCGTTGAGCTTGAGCTCGGAGAGGCGCGCCGACGGGTCAAAGACCGCGGGCACCGCGGGCTCGGGGGCGCCGGCGGGCTCGCTCGCGCCGCCGCAGCCGGCCCCCGCGCCGAGGACCCCGATGGCGAGCACCCCGCACAGGAGGCCAGGCCAAAACCGGCGGGCCGATCTCCCGCTGCCAAACGTCCAGGTTGCAGTCTCGTTGCGCATACAGACCTCCTGTGGGTGAAGTGGAGCGCGCGCAGCGTCCCCAGGACCCCGCTCGCGCCGCAGCAATATACGCAGGGCCCTCTGGGGCTGGATAGCTGAGCGTTTAAGCTCACCCTGAAAGCGCCGCCCGGGTGGGGCCGCGGCGCCGCGCCCGCCGCCGGTGGCGCCGTCGCCCACTAGGGGCCGGCGCTTGCAAGCGCGAAAGAGCTGGGAGACACTACGGCCTAGCTCGTGCGATGGTGCGGGCCGCCGGTGATTTCCCCCTCGAAGGAGTGCGTGCTGATGCCTGTCCAGACTGATCGTCGCGAGCGCCATGGACGTGGCCGGGCCCTGTGGCTGCTGCTCGTGCCTGCCCTGCTTGGCTCCGCCTGCGCCAAGGACTACTGCAAGGCCCAGGACCTGCCGCGGGACCAGCTTTGCAAGTGCCAGCCCAAAGACAATGAGCTCCTGGCGCGGCTGCAGCCGACCGAGCTGCCCTACCCGATCCGCAAGGTGGTGCTGCGCTGCGCCAATGACCTGCACCGCAACACCCCGCCCAGCCTGGTCACCAAGCAAGCGCTGCGCGACTGCGTGAGCGCCGATCCCGGCCTCGATGCGCCGACCAAGGAGTCGCTGGCCAACCTGATCGATCGCTCGACACTTATCGATCAGAAGGACCTGGACACCTACGGCGCGCAGTGCCAGACCCCGGCCCCGACCGCGGGCACCGTGGCGCCGCCGCCTTCGGACACCCCGGCCGCGGTGCCGCCGCCGCCCGCAAGCCCCGCGACCAGTCCCCCGCCAGCCCCCGCCAGCGCCTCCAAGCCGGTTCCCTGAGTCCTTGGCCATCCGGCGCCGCCCCGCTAGCCCTGCCAGCCCTGCTAGCCCTGCTAGCCCTGCTAGCCCTGCTAGCCCTGCTAGCTAGTGCCGCTCGCGCGCCAGCGCCGCGCGGCCTTTTTACTTCGGCGCGGCGGGCTGCTGGGCAGCGTCGGGCTCGCGCGCCGGGCTGAGCTCGGGGCTGTCATCCAGCTCGAGGTCGAGGTCGACATCCAGCAGATCGTCCAGGTCGTCGGGATGGGTCAGGCGGTTGGCGCAGTAAGCAGCTGCCTCGCCGACCAGCTCTAGCCCGCCGGCGAAGGCGATGACGATCCCCGCCGCGAGACACAGCTCGCGCATGGCGGGGTATGGATTGGCGTTCAGCCGCCCAGACCTGCGGATGCGCATAGGTTGGCCAACCACTCGGGCATGGCGCCAAAGCCCAAGACCAAGAGTGCCGCCACCAGCATGGCCAGCGACACCGCGTTAGAGCGGATGGGGCTGGTGACTGGCTTGCTGGGCGCCGGGCGGAAGTACATCGCAGTGATGACCCGCAGATAATAATAGACACTGACCAGGCTGTTGGCGATGGCGATGAGGACCGGCACCAGCAGCTCGGGCCGGCCCAGAGCGACGCGGAACAGGTACAGCTTACCGAAAAATCCAGCGGTCGGCGGGAAGCCGCCAAGCGAGAGCAGGAACACCGTCATCGCCAGCGCCGCCGCCGGCTGCCGCTGCCCAAGGCCCGCCCAGTCCTCAAGGCGCACCCGCTCCTGCCCGGCGTCGTCGCCGCCGAGCCACGCCACCACGCCCATGCTGCCTACCGTGGTCAGGGTGTAGGCGAGCAGGTAGTACAGCAGCGGTCCCCGCGCCTCATCGCCCACCCAGGCCAGCGCGGCGACGCCGAGCAGCAGGTAGCCGGCGTGCGCGATCGACGAGTAGGCGAGCATGCGCTTGATGTTGTCCTGCTGCAGCGCCCCCAGGTTGCCGAGCGTCATGGTCAGGACCGACAGGATGAGCAGGATGTGGCCCCAGCCGGTAAACGGCTGCGTCGCGGTCTCGGGGGCCGCCAGCACGCCGGCGCACAGGCGGATGAGCCCGGCAAAGCCAGCGGTCTTGATGCACGACATCATGAAGCCGCTCACCGGGGTCGGCGCGCCCTCGTAGGTATCGGGGGCCCACATGTGGAACGGCACAGCGCCGACCTTGAACGCGAAGCTCAAAAGCAGCAGCAGCCAGCCGAGGTAGAAAAGCGGCTGCTGCGCCAGGCGCGGCGCGGCGTGCTTGATCTCGGCGAAGCTCGTCGAGCCGACGGTGCCGTAGATGAGCGCGATGCCGTACACGAGGATGCCCGAGACGAACGCCCCGACGAGGAAGTACTTCATCGCCGCTTCCGACGACCGCGCCGAGCGCCGCCACAGGCGGTGAGCACGTAGGCGCCGGCGACATCGTCTCCACGCCCAGGAACACCGACACCAGATCGCTCGCCTGGATGAGGATCAGCATCCCGGCCAGGGTGAACAGGATGAGCGCGTAGTACTCGCCAAACTCCATCTTGTGCTCGCGCAGGTAGGCCGGCGCGACCATCACCCCGAGCAGCGCCCCGAGCACGCAGATCGCCCCCATCATCAGGCCGAAGCGATCGAGCACCAGCATGTCGCGGTACATGTGCACGCCGGTGCCGCCGGCGCTGCCCGCCTGCGCGGCGAGCAGAATCAGGGTCACAAGCAGTGTCCCCACCGTCAGCGGCATGAGGTAGTTGCGCGACCCCGGCACCGGCACCGCCACCGCCTCGGAGGTCTCGGCCGGCAGCTTGTGGTGGTAGTCAGGACCGACCAGCCGCACCCGCGAGAACGCCTCCAGGAGCAGCAAGAGGAGCCCCGCCACCGTCAACAAGAGCAGCGGCGAGCTGTTTAGAAGATCGCTGATATCGAAGGTCATGGCTTCCCTCCGGCCGCCGCCGGTGGATTTGCTCTATCTGGTTCCGCCTTGCCGGCTGCATCAGCCGCCTTGGCCTTGTCGCCGCCGAGCATGTAGGGCTTGGACTCGGCCGGCCCCGCTGCGAACTTGTCCCGGATCTGGCTCAGGGTCGCGGTCACCGCCGGATCGATGTCCTTGAGGAAGGTCTTGGGGAAGATGCCCAGCCAGAACGCCATCACCAGCATCGGCAGCAGCACCCAGATCTCGCGGCCGCTGAGGTCGCGCAGCTTGCGGTTGAGGGGATTTTGCAGCGGGCCGAGCATGACGCGCTGGAACAGCGACAGCATGTACACCGCGCCGAAGACCACGCCGCTCGCCGCCAGCGCCGCCAGCAGCATCGAGTGCTCGAAGACCTGCGGCATGCCCGAGCCGGCCTTGTTGGCGCTGAAGGTGCCGATGATGATCAGGAACTCACCGACAAAGCCCGACAGGCCCGGCAGGCCGATCGAGGCCATGGTGAAGATAAGCAGGAACGCCGCGAACACCGGCATGCGCTGCCACAGGCCGCCAAACTCCTCCATCCGCCGGGTGTGGCGCCGCTCGTAGATGACGCCGACCGAGAGGAACAGCGCCCCGGTCGAGATGCCGTGCGCCAGGCACTGGTAAAGCGCCCCGTTGACGCCGCGGCTGTTTAGCATCATAAGCCCCAGTACGACAAAGCCCATGTGCGCCACCGAGGAGTAGGCGATGAGCTTCTTGATATCGGTCTGGGCGTAGGCGACAAGCGACCCGTAGACGATGCCGATCACCGCCAGCAGCGACAAGAGCGGCGCCCAGTCGAGCAGCGCCTGGGGGAACATCGGCATGGCGAAGCGGATAAGACCGTAGGGCCCAAACTTCAAAAGCACGCTGGCCAGGATCACCGAGCCGGCGGTGGGCGCCTCGACGTGGGCATCGGGCAGCCAGGTGTGCAGCGGGAACAGCGGCACCTTGATGCAGAACGCCAGGGCGAACGCCGCAAAGCACCACTTCTGCTCGGCCGAGGTGAGGACCAGCTTGCGCAGGTTGTCGTAGTCAAACGACCACACGCCGGTCGCCTCGTGGCCCTTGATGTACAGAAACAGGATCGCGACCAGCATCAGCAGCGAGCCGACCATCGTATAGATGACGAACTTGATCGACGCGTACAGCCGGCGATCGCCGCCCCAGATGCCGATGATGAAGTACATCGGCACCAGCATCACTTCCCACATCACGTAAAACAGGAACAGGTCCAGGGCCAGAAACGCCCCCAGCATGCCGGTCTGCAGCACCAGGGCGCAGACGACAAACTCGCGCACCTTGTCGGTGACCGCGGTCCAGGTCGACAGGAACACCACCGGCAAAAGGAACGTCGTCAGCATCACCAGCCACAGCGAGATGCCGTCGATGCCCAGGTGGAACTCGATGCCCAGGCTCGGCGCCCACGGCCAGCGCACGACGTAGCTCATCTTGGCCGGCTCAAAGTCGGGCAAGAGCAGCAGCGAGGCGACGAAGGTGCACAGCGAGGTAAACAGCCCGATGCCGCGGTGCAGGCCCGCTTCCTCACGCGGGACCACCAGGCACAGGAGCGCGCCGAGCAGGGGCAGGAACGTCAGAATCGGCAGAATCATGCTCATGGGAGACCCCTCTACTCGACCTTCGCGTGCAGGGTGTTGCTGTCCGCCACGCCCCACTGCGGGTCCTGTGCCTCGATCTTGATCGTGTAGTCGCCGGGGCCTCCGTACTCGTGCACAAGCGAGGTGAAGCGCGAGGTCTCATCCCACTTGCCGTCGCCATCCCAGTCGATCCGGTAGACCAGGCGGCCGGGCGAGACCTTGCCGCCGCCGAGCGCCAGGCTGACCTTGCGCTTGTCGACCGACACCGTGCCCTGCACGCCGCGCAGCGGCAGCCAGTAGGTGGCGACAAACAGGATCGCCGCCGCCCCCGCCACCACGGCGATGATGTAGCGCTGGACGTCGCCGTTCTGCAGCCGCCGGGTGAGCGTCCCCAGGCCCCCGAGGATCGCCGGTCCGAGCTTGGTCAGCCCGCCGTCCACCACCGTCGCATCGGCAAACCGCCACAGCACGCGGGCGATGACCTTGAGCGGCCGGACGAACAAAAGGTGATACAGCTCGTCGACGTAGTACTTGTTCCACAGGAGCCGGTAAAGACCCCCGAGCTTGGTCTTGAGCGACACCGCGGTGTCCGAGATGCCGCCGCGATACAGCATCGCTGCCAGGCCAATGCCGGCGCCCGACAGCGCCAGCGCCACCGCCATCAGGCCCCACTCCGCGGCGTGCGAGTGCGGCTCCTCGCCGGCGAGGATGCCCGCCTTGGCGAGCCAGCTCGGGAAGAAGCCCAGCACCTGCTCGGCCGACTCGGGCAGGCCGTGCGCCATGACCGCCGGCACGCCGATGAAGCCGACCGCGATCGAGCCGATCGCCAGCACCACCAGCGGGATCACCATCTCGGACGGCGACTCGTGGACGTGGTGCTCTTGCTCGGCGGTGCCGCGGAACTTGCCGGTAAAGACCATGAAGTACAGCCGCCACATATAAAAGGCCGTGCACAGCGCCGCCAGCGCCAGCATGCCCCACAGGATGTAGGGGTAGAGGTGAACCAGCGTCTTGGCCCCTTCCGGCATGGTCTCGGCCATCTGGAAGTGGGCGGCGAAGGCCCCGGCGAGGATCGCGTCCTTGCTGAAAAAGCCAGCGAAGGGGAAGATGCCGGCGATCGCCAGGCAGTAGATGAAGAACGTCCAGCGGGTCCACGGCATGTGCTTGCCCAGGCCCCCCATCTTGGTGATGTCGCCCTCGCCGCCCATGCCGTGCATGACCGAGCCGGCGCCGAGGAACAGACCGGCCTTGAAGAAGGCGTGCGTCATCAGGTGAAAGATGCCCGCCGCGTAGGCGCCGGTGCCGACGCCGACGAACATGAAGCCGAGCTGGCTCACCGTCGAGTAGGCCAGGACCTTCTTGAAGTCGCGCTGGACGATGCCGATGGTCGCCGCGAACAGCGCCGTGGTGGCGCCGATGCCGGCCACCAGCATGCGCGCCGCGTGCGGCTGCATATCAAAAAGGACATGGGTGCGCGCCACCACGTAGACGCCGGCGGTGACCATGGTGGCGGCGTGGATGAGCGCCGAGACCGGCGTCGGACCGGCCATGGCGTCGGGGAGCCAGACGTACAGCGGGATCTGCGCGCTCTTGCCCATGCAGCCGATAAAAAGGAGCGCCGCCGCCCAGTAGGCCACCGGCCAGCCCATGAAGTAGGGCGCCCGCAGCTCGATGATGTGGCTGCCGAGCTCGGAGTACTTCAGGGTGCCGATCACCGTGAACAGGACGCAGATGCCAAGCAGGAAGCCGAAGTCGCCGATGCGGTTGACGATGAACGCCTTGCGCCCGGCGGTGGCGTTCTTGTCCTCGGTGTACCAGAAGCCGATGAGCAGGTAGCTGGCCAGGCCCACGCCCTCCCAGCCGATGAACGTGATCGGCAGCGAGTCGCCGAGCACCAGGATCAGCATCGCGCCGGTAAACAGGTTCAGGTAGCCGAAAAAGCGCGCGAAGTCCGGCTCATGCTCCATGTAGCCGGTGGCGTAGATGTGGATGAGCAGCGCGATCCAGGTGACGATCAGCACCAGCACCGACGACAGCGGATCGAGCATAAGGCCCGCCGCGAGCTTCAGGTCGCCGGCCAGCAGGAACTCGCCCGAGGTCAGCTGGTCGACGAGCATGCCGCGCGGCACCTCGCTGGCCAGGGTGAAGACCCCCAGGGTCGCGACGAGCGCCGCGGCGGCCACGGCGCCGCAGGCGACCAGGCTCACAAAGCCGTTGCCGAAGCGACGGCCAAACAGCAGGTTCAGCACCGCTCCAAGGAGCGGCAGGACGATGATTAGGTAGAGCGGAAATTGCTGGGTCATGGCTGCTTTTAGTACCGAAGCAGGGTGAGGTCATCGAGGTTGGTGTTCTGGCGATTCCGGAACACCCCGACGACGATCGCCAGGCCAATTGCCGCCTCGGCGGCAGCGACGGCAATGACCAGCAGCGCCAGCGCCTGCCCGCGCATGTCCTGCTGGGCCCGCGCAAACGCCAGCAGCGTCAGGTTGGCCGCGTTGAGGATGAGCTCAATCGACATCAAGGTGATGAGCGCGTTGCGGCGGATGAACACGCCCAGGGTGCCGATCACGAACAGCACCACGCCCAGGATCAGAAAGTGCTGCAGTCCGACGTCGGAAAAGATCTGCCAAAGCTGCGGCATGGCTCAGTGGCCTCCGTGTCCATGGGACGAGTGACCCGCGGCGTCGGCCGGGGCGGCATCCCCGTGTGCCGTGTCGTGGGCATCGGCGAAGCTCTGCTGGCCGTCCACTCCCGCTTCGTGCGTGGAGGTCGGGCGCGAGACGTGCGACTTGGCCAGCACCACGGCACCGATGACCGCGATGACCAGGAGGATCGACACTGCCTCGAAGGGAAACAGGAACTTGGTAAAGAAGTAGTCGCCGAGGTTGGCCACCGTGCCGTACTCGGGGCTCGGCTGGCCGGGCAGCGAGCGGATCGCCGCCCCGGGGGCGAGCAGCATGCCGCCCAGGCGCATCGCCAGGTAGACCAGCGCCCCGGCGCCCAGCGCCTTGCCGATGATGCCCTGGGTCGGCCAGGGATCGGCCTCCTCGCGGTTTAGCACCATGATGACGAACACGAAGAGCACCATGATGGCGCCGGCGTAGACCAGCACCTGGATCGCAGCGAGGAAGTGCGCCGACAAGAGCGCGTACAAGCTGGCGAGGCCAAAGAAGGTCGCCACCATCGACATGACAGCGCCGATGAGGTTCTTGCGCAGGATCGTCGACAGGGCACCGACCACGGTCAAGGTCGCCAGAACCCAGAACGCCCACGCCGGGGCCATGCTCGGGTGCAGCGAGTCGGCGGCCACCGGCTGGACCTTGACCGCCCCTGCCTGAGCGAGCAGCGCCGCCGGGCCCAGCGCCAGGCTGCCAAGCTGCCCCGAAATCTGACCGGCCGCCGCAGCGGCACTAGCAAGTCCGATCATGGATGCGCCTCGAAGTGCGCCGCCGCCGGGCCGCTCTGCCGCAGCTTGGCCTCGAACTCGGCGCGGTACTTGGTCAAAAAGCCGAGCATCGGCCAGGCCGCCGCTTCACCGAGCGGACAGATGGTGTTGCCGGCGATTCCGTAGGCGATCGAAGACAAGAGATCGAGGTCGCCCGCCTGCCCTTGCTTGCGCGCCAGCCGCGAGCACACCCGCGCCAGCCACCCGGTGCCCTCGCGGCAGGGGGTGCACTGGCCGCACGACTCGTGGGCGTAGAAGCGCATGATGCGGGCGCACACGTCGACGATGTCAGTGTCCTCGTCCATCACCACCACGCCGCCCGAGCCGGCCATGGTGCGCAGGGGCTTACCCGGCGAGAGCTCGAAGACCTGGCCGGGCTTTACCATCACTGGCTTTATCCGCGGGTCGTTGATGAGGGCGTCAAACTCCATGGGGATGTCCAGCTCGTCGCCATCGAGCGGCGGCATGGACGAGCCGCCGGGGATCACCGCCTTGACCTTCTTGTCGCCGGGCACGCCGCCGCAGACGTCGTAGATGACCTCGCGCAGCGGGATGCCCATGGGCAGCTCGTAGACCCCGGGGCGGTTGAGGTGACCGCTCATGCACAGGGTGCGCGTGCCGCCCGAGCGGCCGATGCCGAGATCGGCGAACGCCTGGCCGCCGTGCTCGACGATGTAGGGGATGTTCATCAAGGTCTCGACGTTGTTCACGATCGTCGGCTTGCCGAACAGGCCCTTGACGGCGGGGAACGGCGGCTTGAGGCGCGGCCAGCCGCGCTTGCCCTCCAGGGAGTTGAGCAGCGAGGTCTCCTCGCCGCAGATGTACGCCCCGGCGCCGCGGTGGACGGTCAGGTCCATCTTGAACGGCCCGGCGGCGGTGCGGTGCTCGCTGCCCAGGTACCCGCGCTGGTAGGCCTCGTCGACGGCGCGCTGCAGGACGGCGGCCTCGCGGTACATCTCGCCGCGGATATAGATGTAGGCGTGGCGGCAGCCGAGGGCGTAGCCCGACAGGATCATGCCCTCGATAAGGAGGTGCGGATCCCAGAAGATCATCTCGCGGTCCTTGCACGTGCCCGGCTCGGACTCGTCGGCGTTGCACACCAGGTATACGGTGTCGGCGCCCTTGGGGATGAAGCTCCACTTGCTGCCGGTGGGGAAGCCGGCGCCGCCGCGGCCGCGCAGGTTGCTCTTTTTGACCTCGTCGACCAGGGCGGCGGCGGTCATGGCGAAGGCGGTCTTTAAGCGACCGTAGACGCCGTGCCGCTCCGCGACGTCGATCCGATTGGAGTTCTCGACGCCAAACAGGCGGGTGACGATCTTGGTATTGCGATCTGCCGGCATGGATTAGTGCTTCTTATCGGTTGGGAGGTGGGGACCCGGGGCATGCTGGTGCTGCGCCGGCAGCTGGCGCGCCTCGGCCAGGGCTTGGTCCACCTTGTCCGGGGTGAGGCGGAGGAAGTAGCGCTCGCCGCAGATCATCGCTGGTCCATCGGCGCAGGCGGCCAGGCACTCTTCCTCGATGAGGGTAAACTCCCCGTCGGCGGTGGTCCCGCCGGCCTTGACGCCAAGCCGCTCCTCCAGCTTGCGCAGCGTCGCGTAGCCGCCGGTCAGCATGCACGAGACGTTGGTGCACATCATGAGCACGCGCTTGCCGCACGGCTCATGGTGATACATCGTGTAGAAGGTGGCGACGCCGTAGACATGCGCGGTGGGGAGCTTGAGGCGCCCCGCCACCAGGTCCATGACCTCGGGCGAGATGTAGCCAAACTCGTCTTGCGCGAGGTGCAGCACCGGCAAGCAGGCAGCCTGCGTGTTGGGATAATGCCGGCAAATCTCTGCGATCTTTTGCTCAGCCTGGGGGGAGAATTCGAGCGCCATAGCACCTCGTGGGGATCACCCGGACCTTTATATCAGCAAGCGCCGGAAAGGTACTGGATCGCCTATCGAGTGTCAACTTAGGCGCAGCCTCGCCAGCGCCGCTTACCGGCAACCTCTTGCGAATGAAGGGATCTTATGCGATTTCCGCCGCGCCTTGGCCTTGGATCTTGTCAGTAGATTCTGTCAGCAGATCTTGTCAGCAAGTCTTGTCAGCAAGTCTTGTCAGCAAGTCTTGTCAGTAGATCTCAGTAGATCTTGGAAAGGTATCTCAAGGCGAAAGGAGTCTCGCAGCGTGGCTTAGGGTGAGGTTCCCGACTTGTCGCACTCTGCCAGGAGGCCGCGCGCCGCGGCGTTCTCGCTGTCCAGGGTCAGCACCGCCCGGGCGCTCGTCTTGGCCTCGTCGCACAGGGCCAGCTTCACCGCGGCCTGGCCGTCGCGCAGCTGCTCGGCGATGTACTGCTCGCGCGCGCTGGCGAGCTCCCCGGTGGCCTTGCTCTTGAACGCCGAGTCGCCGGGGATCTCGTCGAACAGCGCCACCGCGGCGGCAAAGTTCAGCCGCGCGATCGCCGCCTATCGTCTGGTAGCGGAAGCGGTTCTGGATCTCGTCCTCGGCGCGCTTCTGCTTGCCGGAAAACCGCGGGTCCCCCGGGAAGAGCCGCTGCCCCTCTTCGGCCAAAAGCAGCGCGGTGCCGAACTCGCCGGTCTGCAGCGCCTGGTCGACCTCGAACAGCCGCTCGCCGGCGGTAGGCGCCTTGGACAAAAGGCCCGTCGCCGCGCGCCCCGGCGTCCCCGCAGGGGCGGAGCGCTCGGCGGTCAGAAACGCCACCACTTGCGAGCCGAGGCTCCCGAGCACCGCCCCGCCCAGGGCAATAAGGAGGGTCAGCACGCCCCCCGACACCTTCAAGTTGAACCGCCCTGGTCGCGGCAGCGGCTCTACTTTGGTCGTGTTGCGCTGCTGATCCGCTCGTTTGGGCAGCGCTCTATCTGCCGTAACGGGACTGACGGGAGTAGCAGCCATAGCCTGATCAGCGTATCACGATCACGGCCGGACGGCTCCACCGTTAGCTGACTGGCTGGCGATTCTGGGCCGGCCGCGCCGGCTGGCGCTGCCCAGCTGACTGGGCTAGGGACCTAGGGTAGCGCAGGCGACCCGCAGAACCCAGCCCAGGGACCTAAGTACAGGCAACTAGAAAGAGCGGGAGACGGGATTCGGACCCGCGACCTTCAGCTTGGGAAGCTGACACTCTACCACTGAGTTACTCCCGCGCGCTCACTTGAGGATTTACTTTGCCGGCCCCCGGGCAGTCAATAAAATTCTGCCCGGGCCTACTCTAGCGACATCTCGGCGCTCGCCCAGCGCTCGCTCAGCACCCGCTTCATCAGCTCGTGCTCGGGGCGGCTCAGGTCGGGATCGCGGCCAAGGAGGGCGGCAGCTTCGCGGCGGGCGATCTGCAAAAGGTCCAGGTCCCGCAAGAGGTCGGCGTAGCGCAGCGGCGGCAGGCCCGCCTGGCGGGTCCCCAGCACCTCGCCGGGGCCGCGGATGCGCAGGTCGGCCTCGGCGATGTGGAAGCCGTTACTCATCCGCGCCAGGATCTCCAGCCGGGCGCGGGCGGTCGTTCCCGAGCCGGGTAGCGGCGGCGGCGGCTCAGCGGGGCCGCCCCTGCCCTCTCACGATCGCCGCCACGATCTATTACTGGCTCGGTCGCGGGGGAGGCGGCGTGCAAGGCGCGCTTTCGCCGCGTCGCTCCCAGGTCGGCGGCCACCCGGTCAGCTGGTTCAGTAGCGGCGGCTCCTGGTTCTTTGCCAGGTTCGCCGGCGCTCTTGCCAGCCCCGCGCTGGCTCCGCGGCTTGCCGGCGGCCGCCGGGTCCGGCGCCGCGGCTCTGGGGCCTTCGGCATCGGTATTGGCATCGGCATCGGCATCGGTATCAGGATCGGTGCCGGTGCCGGTGCCGTGCATGAGCAGGCAGGCGCTCGGCCCGGCGCCGCGACCGATGCGCCCGCGCAGCTGGTGCAGCTGGGCCAGGCCGAAGCGCTCGGCGCTCTCGACCACCATCAGCGAGGCGTTGGGGACATCGACGCCGACCTCGATCACCGTGGTCGCCACCAGGATGTGCAGGGAGCCGGCGCGAAACTGCTCCATGACCTGGTCGCGCTCGTCGGTGTTGAGGCGACCGTGGACCAGCCCGACCCGGCACTGCGGCAGCGCCGCGCAGAGGGCGGCGTGGCGCGCGGTGGCGTTGGCGAGGTCGATCTTGTCGCTCTCTTCGATGAGCGGGCAGACCCAGTAAGCCTGGCGCCCGGCGGCCACCGCGCGGCCTAGGGCCGCCACCGCGCGCGCCGCCCCGGCGCGGCCGGCGAGCACCCGCGTCACTGGCGGCGTCCGGCCGGGCGGCAGCTCGTCGAGCTGGGTGACGTCGAGATCGCCGTATAGGGTCAGCGCCAGGGTGCGCGGGATCGGCGTCGCGGTCATGACTAGCAGGTGCGGCATGACCCCTTTTTTGCGCAGCGCCGCCCGCTGGGCGACGCCGAAGCGGTGCTGCTCGTCGATGACCACCAGCCCCAGATCGGCAAACTCGACCCGCTCGGCAAGCAGGGCGTGGGTCCCGATCACAAGGTGAAGGAAGCCGGCGGCGAGCATCGCCAGGATGGTCTCGCGATCCAGCACCTGCGCCGACTCGCTGGCCAGCCGCCAGACGTCGTCGAAACGGCCGGCCTGGAGCAGCGCCAGGGTGGTCTTGCGCGCCGTCTTGGGCGTGGTCGCGGTGAGCAGGGCGATCCGCCGCCCGGTCCGCTCCGCCCACGGGGTCAGGGTCTTTTTGTGCTGCTCGGCGAGGATCTCGGTGGGGGCCATGAACGCCGCCTGGTGGCCGGCCGCCATGACCAGCTCGCACGCCGCGTAGGCGACCAGGGTCTTGCCGCTGCCGACGTCGCCGTGCAGCAGGCGCTGCATCGGGTGCGGCTGGGCAAGGTCGCGCTGCAGCTCGGCGATCGCCCGCTCCTGGGCGCCGGTCGGGGTAAACGGCAGCACCGCCCGCAGGCGGCCCAGCACCTCGGGGCCGGCGTGGCAGGGGGTGGCGGTCTCGACGCGAGCGCTGCGCCGGCGCTGGCACAGCCCGAGCTGGAGGAAGAACAGCTCCTCGAAGATCAGCCGCCGCTGCGGCGGCGCCAGGCCCTGGTTGAGGAGCTCGAGCTCGGCCGGGTGCGCGTGCGCTACCCCGAGGTCGAGGGGGTACCACCGCGCACCCTCGAGCGCCAGTGCCAGTCGCTGTGCCAGCAGTACGCCGACGAAGTCCCCGACGGCATTCCCCAGACCCTGCTGCACAAGCTGAGCCTGCCCGCGCTGCCCGACGCCCTGCGCGCCCTCCACCTGTCGGCAGCC
>JBGANQ010000115.1:0-25322 GCA_044222245.1 Polyangia bacterium
ACTCTGATTCGGTACGCAACCCATACGCACCCCCGCTAACCCCGCGTAACTCCGACGAAAGTTACCCACGCTTCCTCAAGCCCGATACAGAAGTGGCCGAGGAGAACGTGGCGTGAAACGGTGGTTAGAAGATCCGCTAGCGACGGAAAAATCTGCGAACGGAAACTCTTTCCCGTCGGAGAAGCAAGCCTCGACAGGGAGCCCTCTAGCTCGGTATGATACCGCTATACCGATGGGCGATCCACGTACCGCCGCAGTACTCAAGCAGATCCAGGCCAAGATGGCGGAGATGGAAAGAATTGTGGGTGAGGTAGGCGGCCTGGTGACACAGCTTGCCGGGGAAGAAGACGCGGCGACGGTTCGAGCGGTTGAAAGAACCAAGCAGGCGTTTCAATCACAGCGCCGTCGTCATCAGCTTCCCCCTCGCAGCCAGCGGAAGGCCATGTAGGCGCATGGTCCGTCATTGATTACCCAGGGCGCTCGGTCCGTGCTGGCGATGAAGCACCGCAGGCGACGTTGACAAGCTGCATGCAGGCCCAAAGCCAGGGGGAGTCGAGGAGGCGACGCAGACGCGGGATACTTTGCACGTCATGGCCCTCTAAGAACCAGTGATCTGCATCGCTTTGCTTTGCCGCGCGCCCAGCATGTAGCATGTCGCGCATCGCCACAGAGGCGGCGACAGCAGCAGGTAGACGGCGGTCAAACAGGTGCTCATAGAAGGCGCTGGAGATGCGAAAGCTGGCGGAATAATCCACATCCCACAGCGCTGCCAGCACCGACTGGACGCCACGCCGCAGGAGGATGCCTGAGAGCCCCAGCCACTCGGCACCGAAATCCTCACTGCGACTGCGGCCCGAGCGGCAGGCGCATAGAACGACCATCGCGGTTCGCTTGGGGTTTGGGTCCGTGAGCAAGCGCTCGCACGACAAGAGCGCGTCGCCACCGACTTGAATGCCCGACTTATCTAGCCGCCAAGGATCAAACTCGCCGTGGCAGACTGCATGGACAAGATCCGCTTGTTCGAGGCTCCGTAGAAATTCCTCTGGAGCTGGGCTCTTGGCCCAAGGGACGGCTTGAGCAGAGCGTCGCCAGATGGATTCCAGGTGGAGTCCGTCGCGTCCGGCCTCTTTGGGCAGCGTGCGGGTATCCCCAATGATGTACTGGCAGGCCGTGAGCGGCCTCGGCTGCTCTGCGTAAACGAAGCTCGTAATAGACGGAGACAGCGAGATCGATCGGAAATCCTCGATGACATAGCGCAGCTCACCATCGACGGTTCGCCACGCTGCCGCCAATGGAAACGCGGCGAGCGGTCCATGCACCGCGAAGACGAGATGTTCAACGCCCTGTGAACGAAGCCCAGCGATCACTGGCCCCAGTAGCCGCTCATAGAGGACTCCCAGGATGCGCTCCATGCCAGCCGCGCAGGCTTCGAGCTTGTCAAGTTGGCTGTTGTTGTCTGCGTTTCGCAACGCCTCTATGTGCCACTGCCATCCCTTGCCAGGCTTGATGAGCAGACCGACCAATTTCTCCTCGCTAATGTCGAGCGCGTGGGTGCGAACGTCGAGCGCTCCATCTCTAGTTAGAGATGCGACCAGCACCGCCGTCCCCAGCGATGAAACGCCGATCTCGATGAAGGCGGTCTCTGGAGTCTGTTGGAGACGCTTCAGCAGCGCGGCGCTGTCTACGAGCAATTGTGGAGAGACAGACTCGCCCTGCCGTTCGAGCATCAGCGTTCGTGCTTTGCCGTTCTGGGCGAAGCGAAGGAGCGCATCAACGGACTCCCTGCGGCGTATCCCGATGAGCATGCGCGCCGCATAGAAAGTTCCCAACCAGCGACCGAGGTGATATCTAACGAGCGGATCGCCAGCAGTCGCTTTCCAGGCTGATTCAGCCTGGGCAATCGCGCGCTCTGCCCAACGAAAAATACTCTCATCAACTTTGCTACCTGCGGCGTGACCGAGTAGCTGTAGACCGTAATAATGGGCGCGAAGCGCTCGGTCTGCGTCGCCGTGACCTGACAGCTGCTGGGACAGATACTCCAGCCGATCGAGCAGGTCGCTGTCGCCTGCTTCCGAGCCAAATGGGGGCATTTCAGGTTGCACTCGGACATCAACGATGTTGCCCAGCGTCTCCCACTCTTCGATGGCCTGCCCTTGTCGGAATTTCAGTGCCTCCGAGTAGTAGCCAAGCGCCTTCTTTGGCTCCCCAACATGCATCCAGTGTAGGCCCAGGTTGTGAACTACTCGGGAATATCCATCAGCGATACGGAGCTGCCGGAATACAGCCTGGGCTTCCCCAAGGCTGCGGAGTACCGCTTCGTGTTGGGTGTGTTCGTACTCATCGAGTTGGCTCTGAGCAAGGCCCAGGTACATCAGTGCCAGTGCCAAGCCGGCCGGTCGTAGGTACTTCGTCCGATACAGCGATACTGCCTTTTCCGCGTCTACGATTGCCCGCCGGAAGCCGTCAGGCTGGCGATCCCTTGGAAGCTCGATGAGTGCCCAGGCCCGGTTGGTCCATAGCAACCCGAACATGTGGTCTTCTGGCTCGTGCTCCTTGTTCAGCCTCTCCAGTTCATCGTAATAGTCGACGGCGATGAAAATTCTGCTCGGCTCTTGGCGGGCAAGCTCATGGTTGAGGATGCCCAGGTTGAGAAGCGCGCGTTTCTGCTCGTGATAGCTCTTGAAGCGAGGCGCGACCTCCAAGTTTCTCTTAAAGAGACTCTCAGCTTCGACCAGCCGCGGAACTCGGTTGATATTCCGTCGATTCAGGAGCACAGTCCCAAGTTGGTCAATAGCATCGGGAAGGTGATGGTCGTCTGGTGCATGCTGCCCCAGCAATGATAGAGCGGTGCGGGCGCAGTGCTCTGCTAGCTCCCAGTCTGCGTCTGAGCGCTCGGATTCGTACACGAGAAAGGCGTAGACGAGTTTGTCGCAGAGGACGACGACAAAGTCCCATGGCAGCGCGGCCAGGTTCTGCCGTGTCGCCCACTGGTGGATATGAGTAGTCAGCCGCCGTACCTGTGACGGCGAGAAGTCTTCCATCTGGCGGGAGTTATTTACGACTGCCTGAATTAGCTTGAGCGCTTGAACTGGCGGTGCGATGGCAGGGATTGATTCCAGGGCGGCGACAAATGGTTCGCGTTCGGGTGAAGATAGCGGCGAGATGCCGAAGCGCACCGATAGCTTAGCCGTATCCGCGATCAAGGCAGTCCAGGCTTCCCCAAGCGGACCACGAGCAGCTGCCTGCATATGTCTAAACTCGTGCGGCGAGAGTATTGAGCGCGGTATCTTGACGGCGTATTTGAATCCGCTGCCTTCCGGGGCTGCCGTCAGGCTGTTTGATTTACTGGAGGCTCGCCCCTGGCGAGGTTTTCCCTCACGCTTTCTCGTGTTGTTACGCTGTCGCTGCTTTCCTTTTCCTGGTTTTTTCATGGCGGAAACCAAGTGCGCAGTGTCTCGACGAAGGAGCGGAAGCTGGAGTCCGTGCAGCGCTCCAGGCCGACCTTGCTGGCCAGCTCGTAAAAGAGCGCGGCTGAAGGTTTGATGCCTGACTTGCGAAGCGCTTGCCGCACGGCTGTCTTCGGATCACCGGGCTTCAGCTGGCCGTCAGGCCACTGCCCCTGCGCACCCAGCCAAGGACGCAGCTGTCCTTCGGAGAACCCAAGTGTCCTATCAACATGGGGCGAGTCCGAGAAGACCCACACTTCGACCTCCGGATCGAGGACAACGCAGCGTGCCCGCTCGCCCCACGTCGGGGCGAGCCGCTGCTCTACATCCGCAGCCAGCCACTTGGCGTCTTTGCTCGGCGCCCCCTCCCACGCGCGATCGAACAGCACCATGGCGCGGCACGAGGGATCAGCGCTGAAGGGCGCAAGCACAGCATGCGCTCGCTTGAAGGTGCCACCATCATGCCCGGCCATAGTATCTCGCACGAGCTTGTGACGCATCCGCCGAATTCGGAGTGCATCGGTCCGCGCGAGTAGACCCTTGACGGCTTGCTCGATATCGAGATCGGCAACCAAGACAACCAGCTCGGGGCGGTCCATTACTCCAGCACTCCTGCCGCGAAGAGCGTCCCGAGGTCCGCCCTGCCGCGTACCGAGGCCAGCGCGGGATGTTCGGAGCCCGGGATCACCTCTGCGCTGCCGTCCTCTGTTTTTCTGAAGCAAAGGATGTCTTCAGGCCGGGCCAGATTGAGCAGCACGGGCGAATGGGAGGTGCAGAGAAGCTGGGCGCCTTCCATGGTGCTGAGCGCCTGATAGGCAGTCTCGATGGCGCGAGGGTGAATGCCGTTCTCTGGCTCCTCCAGCAGGTACACACCGCCAGGGACAGGGAAGTAGCCTAGGAACGTCAGCGCCAGCAGCCGTAGCGTGCCTGTCGACAGCACCCACGAAGGCACTCGGCTGCCTCCGGTGTATTCGAGCGCCAAGTAGCAGTGCCGATCCTCGGCTCGCTCCACCGTCGTGACATCGGCAAGCTCGGGAAGCGCGGTGCGGACATGGGCGATGAAGCGTGCGAAGACATCAGGCCGCTGCTGGCGGGCCGCCGCCACCAGCCACGGCAGATTTCCTCCGTCGGGAAGCAGGCGCGTGCTCTGCCCCGGCGGACTCGGGCGACGCAGCGCCTCCGCGTCCAGCTCGATTCGGTCCATGCCTTCGAGTAGAGTGCGCCGGACCCAGTTCGCCGCCGGAAAACGCTCCTCGTCTTCAGGGAGGTTTGCGAGTGCAAGGCGACGAGCCGGCAGACGGAAGCTCTCTTGCCAGTCGCTGGTCTCGGCAAAGTACTTGTCCGCCCGGCCGCTGCTGGTCTTTTGCAGGACCGGACGACCAGCGCTGGCCGAGTTGAGCAGCCGGACGACGCCCCGCGACTTCTCTGTTGGCAGGAGCACCAGACGCTCGTCTTCTACGAGCGTCTCTTTCGCTCTGCCGGCATCGACCGCGATCTGGACCGTGTAGCGGATGCGGTCGTGCGCATCGGTCACAAGGCTAGGCGGCAGGTTCAGCTCGACGGCCAGCTCGAAGCCAGGGCCTCGCTGCTGAAAGCAAAGCTGGAGGGGATCGGCGACCCGGCTGCGCACCCCAGCTCGACTGTCACCGAGGAGCGCGGACGGCAATCCCACCCGCAATAGGTCGCCCAGCAGCGCGATGACGTCGAGCAAGCTCGACTTGCCCGAGCCGTTGGGACCGACGAAGAGCTGAAACGATCCCGTCTGAACGCTGACATCGCGGAAGAGGCGAAAATTTCGACATTCTACTCGGGCAATCATCGCACGCATCTTATAGCGCACTCGGGGCAGCGTCGGCCAGCATTCTCCGTGCGACTCAGCGATGGCGCGACAGCTACCGCCTTCCGAGCTGACGGGCAGAGGGCTGACTTGAGGCTGTCAGCAGCCGTGGCTCACAGATCGCCTACTTATGAAATTCGTTGCGCGGCAAGCGGCTCGCTTTGCTCAATCCCAAAGTGCTGAACGGAAAGTGGCCACCGCTGGTGCTTTCGCGATGGTCGCCGCTGCGAGCCTGCGCGGAGGGGACTGGAGCCGCGTCAGTGCAGCATGGCTGACTGGCTGCTACCTGCTTGCTGTTGGCGCTGTTGGCGGTCGTCGTCCTCTCTGCACAGCTCCGGCGACCGGAGTCGGTCCTCAGTCGGCACTAATCAAGCGCTTTACGCAGCCAGGCAGCGCGGAGCGTCGCTTTTTCAAATCGTTCCGCACCGATAGCCAGATCGGTGGTACATTCGATTCTAGCGATCTCTGCCTTGTAAACACAGGTCGCCTCATGGAGCCTGACCATGGCACGTCCGAAAGCCCCGCCGCGCGTCAACGGCCCGTACCCTGACCGGGACGGCACGCGCTTTCGGGTCCGTATCTTCCACCACGATCTCAGACGCCAAGACCTGTACTTCCACACCGAAAAGGAGGCGCTGGCCGCCATCGCCCAGGCCAAGCGCGAGCTACAGGCCGCGCAGGCCCGCTCGCTTGGCGATGTCCTGGACGAGTATTTCGCCGAGAAAGAGCGCTCGGGACGGTCCAAACTCGAGACTTGCCAAGAGCAGCGGTCCCGCGTCCGCAGCTTTCTTCATCGCTACCTTGACGACGACATCGGCCAGATCACACCGCGTCGAGCTGCGGCGCTGTACCAGGAGGCCGTCGAGCGTCCCAATCCCAAGACTGGCAAGCCCATGGCTGCCGCATCGCACCGCTTCTACCTGGCCCTGGTCAAAGGACTTTTCGCCTGGGCCGTCCGCAAGGGCTACGCGACGAACAATCCCTTCGCCGAGGTCCAGCCCGTCGGGCGTATCGCAGTGGGCAAGCCGCAGCTGCGGATTGAGGAAGCCAAGCTGTTCATCGACGAGGCGCTGCGACGCTGC
This sequence comes from Polyangia bacterium, assembly GCA_044222245.1. Lineage (GTDB taxonomy): Bacteria > Myxococcota_A > Polyangia > Palsa-1104 > JAEUJZ01 > CALFML01. The sequence goes on from JBGANQ010000115.1 coordinate 6,366, forward strand.
GATCAAAAAGGCAGCGAGCTGGCGCTCGGCGCGGTGGTGGCGCTGCTGATGGGCCTGCGCGCCGGAGAAGTGCTGAACCGCTCGGCCCGCGACGTGGACCGCGGCGGCGAGATCCTGTGGATCGACAGCGGCAAGACCCGCAATGCTCGACGGTTCCTCGATGTGCCCGTCGTGCTCCAGGGGCGACTTGCCCAGCTCGCCGGCCAGCGAGCCTCCGACGAGCCGCTGTTCGGCTTCGGCCGCACCGGCAAGCAGCGCCGTCGTCAGGTATTCTGGCGCGCGGTCGGGGACATCTGCCGTGCGGCAGGCATCCCGCAGGTCTGCCCGCATAGCTTGCGGGGGCTCTGGGCCACGCTCGGCGTTCAGTCGGGGGCCGTGTCGCAAGCGGTCGCAGCGAGTCTTGGGCACGGCTCGTTCACGATGACAGAGAAGCACTACGCGCAGCCGGAGGCGATCCGCGGCGTCCGCACTGCGCGCATGATCGAGATGTTGAGCCTCGGCAGCGAGGGGTCCACGGCCCAGCCCCATCAGGCGGCTGAGCAGCTGCTCAAGAGCCTTCCGCGCGAGGTGCTGGACAGCCTCGTCGCGCTACACCGCTGCAACGGCAAGTGACTCGTCATCACGCCTGCTTCAGCGTCCTGCTTGGGGGCGTTTTCGGCGAGCCGTCCCCGGCGATGCCTTCTTCTTGACCACCGATGCAGACCGCCTTCGCGTCGGTCTAGCGTCTTCGGCAGGTGCCAGCTGCTCATATAGCTCGTGCAGCTTGGCCTGTAGCACTGCCTTAGGGGGCAGCAAGGTTTGGTACTAGGCAGCACAGGCCACGGTGGAAGAACAAGAGGTCGAGGGCGAAGTCCTGCTTGCCGACCTGGACGGGGTACTCGGAGCCGACGAAGCAATAGTCGCGTCCCAGCTCGGTGATGAAGCGCCCGAGGTTGCGCAGCAGACCGCTGTGCAGAGCCGCTCCTGTGTGCTCGTCGAGCAGTTCCAGGAACTCCAGCGAGTAGACATCTTTGAACAGCTCCACCGCCGCCGGGTGCTCAGCCGAAAGCGCCGTCGAGCCAGCACCTTCCGGCTTCATGATCTGTCTCCGGATTCCCGTACTCTGATTCGGTACGCAACCCATACGCACCCCCGCTAACCCCGCGTAACTCCGACGAAAGTTACCCACGCTTCCTCAAGCCCGACAACGTCATGATCGTCCCCGATCCCGAGGCGCCGGGGGGCGAGCGGGCCAAGGTGCTCGACTTCGGCATCGCCAAGGTGCTTGCCTCGGCGCAGGGGCACGGCGGGGACGCGATCGAGCAGTCGTCGCAGACCCGCACCGGGATGATGGTCGGCACGCCCCTTTACATGGCCCCCGAGCAGTGTCGCGGCTCGGGGATCATCGGCGATCGGGCCGACGTATACTCGCTGGGGGTCATGCTCTACCGCCTGCTGTGCGGGCGGCCGCCGTTTATCGGCGACGGCTCGGGCGCGGTGATGGCGATGCACATCTACGAGCCGCCGCCGCCGCTGCGGCAGTTCGAGCCGGCGATCCCCGAAGATCTGGCGGCGCGGGTGCACCAGCTCTTGGCCAAGGACCCGGCGCAGCGGCCGGCGATGGCGGCGGTCGCCGAGCAGCTGGAGCAGCTCAAGGCGCTGCACTCGACCGGGGTCATCTCGACCACCGACATCGGGCTCATCACCAGCCAGCCCTACCTCGGGCAGCCGCGCACGCCGACGCCGGTGGCCAACTCGCTGGCGGGGCCAAACCCGCTGTTGACGACGCTGGCGCAGTCGGCGGCGCAGATGGGACCGCCGCCGCGCCGGCGGGCCCCGCTCATCGCCGTGGCCTCGATCGCCGGCGGCGTGATGATCGTCGGGGCGCTGGTGGCGGGCCTGGCGCTGCGCAAGCCCGAGCGCGAGCACCGGCCGGCGGTCACAAGCGGGCCGGTGCGGCCCGTCAAGTGGTCGATCAGCAGCGAGCCGCCGGGGGCCACCGTGCTGCGCGCCGTCGATCAGACCGAGGTCGGCCGCACGCCGTGGAACACCTCGCAGCCCGCCGCCAACGGGCAGCTCATCCTCATCCTCCGTCACGCCGGCTACGCCGATCGCGTCGTCACCATTGACCAGAGCGCCAACGCCTTCGTCCAGGAGACCCTGCAGCCGCTGGCCTCCAGCGTGGTCGCCGTCCCGCCTGCCGATCCGGCACCGGCGGCGCCGCCGCTCAAGCGCGGCAAGAAGGGCGGCAAGAAGGGGACGGTTGCGGCGGACGGTACTTCCCAAGCACCCCCCGACAAGACTCCGGCGACTCCGACGACTCCGACTCCGACGACGCCAAAGCCAAAGGATGAAACTAGCAATGGCCGCATTCAAGTGGTGGACTAGCAGTCCGTTCCAAGAGCTGCTCCGCGACCCGCTCCCCGGAACTCCAGGGTGCCTGGCGGCCCGGCCGCGGCGCGCCTCTGATCTTCTGCACGACCGGAGGGAGGGCGCGGCCGGGTGCTGCTCAGCTCGACCTTGGTACTCTCTCTGGGTCTGTCCTGGCTGCCGGCCTCGGCGCTGGCGCTGCCCAACGACGCCTGCATCAAGGACGAGCGCTGCAAGGAGCACCACGACAAGGCGGTCAACTACTACAACCAGCAGTACTTCGAGGAGGCCCTTAGCGAGTTCCAGGCCGCCTACGCGGCGCGCCAGATGCCGCTATTGCTCATCAACATTGGCCGCACCCTGCAGAAGCTTGGCCGACCCAAAGAAGCGATCAGCTATTACGAGCGCTTCCAGCAGGCCGAGTCCAAGCCCGACCCGGCGGTACAGGCCAAGGTCACCGAGTACCTGAACCAGGCCAAGGCCCTGGTCGGCACCGAGCCGACGCCGCCCCCCACCGAGCACCCGGGGGAGACGCCCAAGCCGCCGACCGCGCCGCCGGTGCCGCCGGCCGTGGTGCCGCCGCCGCCGCCGCCGCCGCCCGCGCCGCCGCCGCCGGGGCGCGGCCTTATCGTCGCCGGCGGCGTGCTGGCGGGGATCGGCGTGCTCGGCCTGGTCACCGGCCTGGGCCTTTACGCCAAGTCGGCCAGCGACTACAGCACCTTTCAGAACAGCACCGACGAGTTTGATCAGCTGGCGGCCAAGAACTCGGCGCAGGCCTTCGGCGCCGGCTCGACGGCCAGCTACGCCGTCGGCGCGGCCCTGGTCGGGGTCGGGGCGGTGCTGATCGGGGTCGGGGCGCGCAAGCTGGTCGCCCACCGCCGCGCGGCGGCGACCACCCCGCACGCTGCGCTGTTGCCCGGGCCTAGTGGAGTAACTGCGGTCTTAACAGGAGCGTTCTGATGTATAAACCCCTACGCTTTGGCTTACGACTCGCGATCGGACTCGGCCTGACCCTGGGGGCCAGCTCCAGCGGCTGCTCGCTCGGGCAGAGCTTCAGCCAGTGCCAGATTGACGCCGACTGTCCGCCGGGCGCCAGCGGGCAGAAGCTGTACTGCACCGCCGACAACCTGTGCTCCGCCGGCACCCCCGCCGCCAAGCTGTGCGCCGAGGTCTATCCGCCAAACCCCCCCGCCAACGCGATCGTCATCGGCGTTTTGACCAACATCCAGCAGGGCAGCGACGCCCTGCCGGTGCTCGCCTTCGAGCAGGCGATCGACGAGATGAACGCGCTGCGCGTGTCCACCGGCGACCGCCAGTTTTCGCTGCATCTGTGTGAGATCAGCGCCACGCCCGACGATCCGCTCAAGTCGATGAAGATCCTCACCCGGCAGCGCGGCGCGGTGGCGGTGCTCGGACCGAGCAGCTCGTCCTACGTGCTGAGCATCGCGCCCGAGGTGGTCGCGGCGCAGGTGCCGATCATGTCGCAGTCCTCGACCTCGCCGGCGGTCTCGGATCTGCCGTCGCAGGGCCTGTTTTTCCGCGTCGCCCCCTCGGACAACCTGCAGGGTCCGATCCTGGCCAACCAGCTGCCGCCGGCGCCGACCAAGTTCGACATGATCATCGTCAATGACTCCTATGGCACCGGCCTGCAGCAGTCCTTCTTCAAGTCCACGACCAAGCAGCCCACGGTCTCGGTAAACTACGCCGAGCTCGGGGGAACCGCGGCCTCGCTGACCCAGCAGCTGCAGGCGGCGACCAGCCAGATCGTAAACGACAGTCCGTATCCGAACTACGTCATCGCCATCACCAACAACCTCACCGCGCAGGTGGTGCAGAACCTGCAGTCGCTCAACATCAGCTCCAAGATCGTGATGTCCGATGGGGCCAAGAACCAGACCCTGCTCAACCTGTCGATCAACGGCTCGGCTGCGACCAAGATGCACCTTGCGCGCATCACCGGCACCGCGCCCACCGTCGATCTGAACAATACCACTGGCACCGGCGCGTACAATCAGTTCCTCAGCACCTACCAGCAGAAGTGGAAGCAGTCGGCGGCGGTCAATAACTACATCTCGTACGCTTATGACGCCGCCTACGCGGTGGGCATCGCCATCGCCGCCGCCGGCAACAACGTGACCCCGGCCAGCGTGTCGTCCATGCTGCTGCGGATGAACGGCCAGACGGATCGCATCACCGTCGGCGCCACCGGCTTCCTGATGGCCAAGAACAAGGTCGCCGCCGGCAGCGGAATCACCCTGCAGGGAACCACCGGCAACATCCGCTTCACCACCCACGGCGACCGCGAGACCGGCCTTTACGAGGTGTGGTCGATCGACACCGCGGCCAACGTCTTTAAGTCCGTTCCCGCCAACTAGCCCGCCGCTGACCGCCTGAATCGCGCGCCCTTTGTTCCGGCCGGCGGCGCCGGGTCCGTGCTACGCTGCTCGCCATGGTAGCCGCCGAGCTGGATCTGCGCCTTGACTCCCTCCGCGCCCAGGAGGGTCTTGCCGGCGCGCTCATCGATGCCTTCAAGACCTTCCTGCGCGAGGCGCCGGACGAGGCGCTGTTCCGTATGAGTCCGCTGCGCTGGGCGTCCAGCCACGGCGCCACCGAGCAGCAGGGGATCGATCTGTTCCTGCACGCGGCGCACGCCGGCATCCTCGACTTCGCCTGGGGAATCCTGTGTCCGGGCTGCCTGGCCTTCCTCTCTACGCCGGGCGCGCTGCGCGCCATCGCCAAGAAGCGCTGCAACTTCTGCCACATCGACATCGCGCAGTCGCTGGACGATCGCGTCGAGGTCGCCTTCACGGTGGCGCCGGCGGTGCGGCAGATTCGCTTCCACAACCCCGACTCCCTCGACCTGCGGCAGGACGCGCTGCGGCTTTATTTCTCGTCGAGCCTGTCTCCCGAGTCGGTCCCGCACCGCACCCTGGGCGAGGGCATCCTGCAGGCCGACAGCATCCCCGCCGGCGGCGCCCGGACCCTGTCGCTCGCGCTGCCGCGCGGCGAGACCGTGCTGCTGGCGCCGGCCAACCACTCGGCGGTGTACTTCATCGGCCGCCACAGCCTCACCGGCCCCGCGACGGCGAGCGTCGAGCTGTTTGACGGCTGGAGCATTCCGGCGATCGTCGAGCTGCCGGTCGGCCCGGTGGCCATCGAGCTGCACAACCGGACGCCGCGGCCGCTCGGGTACATCCTCACGCCCACCCGCAGCAGCTTGTGGCCGCCGGCGGCGCCGCCCGGCGAGCCGCTCAACCACCCGGTCCGCTCCTACCTCACCGGGCCGCGGCTGGCGGTCTCGCAGACCTTCCGCGAGCTGTTTCGCGCCGAGAGCCTGCCTGCCGAGGGGGGGCTGGAGTTCAAGGGCACGACGCTCTTATTCACCGATCTCAAGGGCTCGACAGCGCTATACGAGCGCCTGGGCGACCTGCGCGCCTACGAGCTGGTGCGCCAGCACTTCGCGGTGCTGCGCTCGATCGCCGCCACCGCCGGCGGCTCGATCGTCAAGACCATCGGCGACGCGGTGATGGCAAGCTTTGTCGACCCCCTGGCCGCCATGCACGCGGTGACCCGCATGCACCAGGCGATCGAGCAGCTCGGCGGGGGTGAGCTGCACCTGAAGATCGGCGTGCACAGCGGCTCGTGCATCGCCGTCGAGCTCAACGAGCGGCTCGACTACTTCGGCCGCACCGTCAACATCGCCGCCCGCGTCCAGGGCATCGCCGGTCCCGGCGAGATCGTCTGCACCCAGGCCGTCTACGAAAAGACCGGCGTCCCCGAGGTCGTCGCCGCCGCCGGCTTCAGCGTCGAGGCGAGCGCGGTGCAGCTGCGCGGAATCGCCGGCGCCACGGCCGTGGTCCGCCTGCGTCGCCGCCCGCCGGATTCCGCCCCCGCGGCGCCGGCCCAGTAAGGTCCCCCCCTAGTCAGTGCCCGGTGCCGCGGCGCTCCCGAACCTGCGGTGCTAGGGCAGACTGCGGACGACGCGGAAGTCCGGGAACTCGTCGCGTGGCTCGGCAAAGTCGACGCTCACCTTGTCGACCCGCGCCGCCGGCGGGCCGAGGTGGCACCAGGCGATGAGCTCCTGCAGCGCCGTCGCCGGCCCTTCGGCGATGAGCTCGACCTCGCCGCCCGGCAGGTTGCGCACGGTCCCGCGCAGCCCGAGCACGCGCGCCTGCTCGCTGGCGGCCGAGCGGTAGTAGACGCCCTGGACTTGCCCGCTGATGCGCAGCTCGGCGCGCTGCCGCGGGCTCGCCGGCGGCTCGGCCGGCGGCGGCGGGTCACTGTTGGTATCGGCCATAGATACAATCCACGCTGGGTCCCTGCATGACGAACTGGAGTATGGAACCGCTGTGAGCGGGTTCCCCAGCAGACCAGGTAGGGAAATTTTTGCTCTTAGTTTACGGGCCTTTGCTCACGTTTTTTCTGATTTGTGGGGCATTCTTGCGATCCGGGTCACGCCAAGACGCCCCACGGGGACCCTGAATACAAGAGCCCGGTAGGGCGGTAAGAACCCAGGTTTACTGACGGTGAGCCTGCGCGCGAGCCGCGCCCGCTGCGGCTTGGCATAGATTCCGCTAGGTCAGGTTGACAGGTGAGCTGGGGCAGTCTGGCGGCAACGCACGCTCGACCCCAAGGCTCCGAACCGGGCCGCCTGCGGCCCTTATCCGATCCTCACGAAAGGAAGACTGCCATGAACAAGCTTTCCGCCATGCTCGCGTTTGGTCTCGCCCTGTCCCTCGCCGCCCCCGCGTTCGCCGAGGACACCACCACCCCGCCGCCGGCCGCTGACGGCGCCAAGCCGGTCAAGGCCAAGAAGGCCAAGAAGGCCGCGGGCGCCGAGGTCAAGCCGGCCGCCGACGCCACCGCCGGCGCCGCCACCCCCGCCGCCACCCCCGCCGCCGACGACAAGAAGGCCGACGAGGGGGCCAAGCCCGCCAAGAAGGGCAAGGCCGCCAAGAAGGACAAGCCGGCCGACGTCAAGGCGGACGCCCCCGCCAAGTAGTCGCGCCGCCCGCGCCCGGAGCCTGCGCTCCGGGTGGGTGGTCCCAGGCCCCGCGCCTTCCGGTGCGGGGCCTTTTTTGCGTCCGGTCGCCGCGGTCTGCGCCACAGCCTGCTAGATGGGCACAAGCGGCGGCTGGCTGATGCGAGTGGCGGGCAGCGGTCCGCGGTCGGCATCGGGCTTGGCGCGCCGCGGCGAGCTGACGGCGCTCGGCCGGCTCACCGCCACCTCAGCGCAGTCGCCCGGGGCAAGGCCCAGGAGCTCATGGACCTCAGCCGGGGCGCGGCGGCCCTTGACCGGGGTCGCCCCGAGCCGCCGGGTCAGCGCCGCGCCGCCGAGCAGCTGGGCGGTGCTGCCGCTGACCAGCAGCTGCACGCCGTAGGTCTTGCACAGCGACTCGATGCGCGAGGCCAGGTTGACCGTGTCGCCGATCGCGGTGAACTCCAGGCGATCGATGCTGCCCACGGTGCCAACCACCGCCACGCCCGAGTGGATGCCGACGCCGATGCGCAGCTCTGGCCAGCTCCAGGTGCGGCGCAGCTCGCCTAGGCCCCCGACCAGGGCGAGCGCCGCCTGCGCCGCCTGGCGGGCGTGCTCGGCCTGGGGGACGACGGCGGTGGCGCCAAACAGGGCAAGAAAGCCGTCGCCGAGGAACTTGTTGATGACGCCGCCGTGCTGCTCGACGATGCGGTTGGCGAGCGGGAACAGCTGGTTGAGAAAGTGCAGCACATCGCGCGGGTCGCGCGACTCGGAGAACGCGGTGAAGTCGCGCACGTCGCAGAACAGCACCGACAGGTGGCGCTGCTCGCCGCCGTCCTGCGAGTGATCCAGAAGGTGCCGGGCCACCTCGCGCGAGACGTGGCGGCCCAGGGTGGTGCGGGTGCGCAGCTCCCGGCGGACCATCTCGATGAACTCGCGCAGCACCGCGGTGAACGTCGCGCACAGCCACGCCGCTAGCAGGCCACTGAGCCCCAGGTAGCACGCCCGCTGCACGAGGTTGGCGGTGGTCAGGGACGGCACCAGGCGCACCGCCGCCGGATCGAGCAGCGGCGCGTAGGCGGCATAGCTGCACAAGAGCTGCAGGCCGGCCAGGAGCCCGGCATAGATCGTCAGGGTGCGCGACAGCCGCAGCGCCGACAGCAGGATCACCGGCCCGTAAAGGAGCAGCGGCGCACTGGTAAACGCGTAGGCCGGTCCGAGGTAGTGGGCGTCGAGCAGGACCGCGCCGCTCACCACGCTGACCTCCAGGCTCACGTTGACCCAGTCGAGCCAGGGCCGGTGGCGACCGCAGCGCAGCAGGATGAGCATCACCCCCTCGTAGGCGGCGGCGGCCATGGTCAGGCCGATGAGGGAGAGGCCGAGCCGGCTCTGGAAGCGCAGGCCGACGTACAGGCAGAACGGCAAGCTGATCAAGCACACCAGCAGGGCGGCCAGCGAGACGGTGTACGAGCCGCGCACGCGGCGGCTGCGCAGAAGGTCCTGCGCCAGCCGCTTGTCCTCCTCGGTGCGGCGCCGGTTGAGCTGCGCCGGCGAGAGGCCCAGCTGGCTGTCCGACGGCCCGGCGGCGACCGCGGCGAGCGGGCCAAGGTCCGGACCGGGCGGGCGGGTCGCGCTCTCGGCGGAGGCGCACCGGTTCAGGGCGAGATCAAGAGCGGACGGGGTCAGGGGCATTGGCGTGGACTCGATGCCGGGAAGTGGCCAGGCCGCAAAATTTGTCTAATCATATAACCACTTGGCGCAAGTGGCGGCGGATTTGCTCCGCCGCGCGGTCTTGCGCTGGGGCCGCGCTCTTATCGCGGCGCCGCGGCCTGCCCGCCGGCATCGGCGGTGGCGTCGCTGACGATCGACAGGGCGCGCGCCCGCCGCGCTGTCGTCGAGCTCAGGGCATCTTCCAGCACGATCTGGTAGCGGTGGAGCAGCTGCAGGTACTCAAGCTGCAGCTCGCCCGAGGGCAGGATGAAAACGCCATAGAGGGTGGCCTGGCGACGCAGGGTGCGCACAACCTCTAGCGGGATGTGGCACTCGCCGTGGGTCAGCAGGTAGACCGTCACCAGCGGGCGCGAGCCGGTGGTCGAGCGGCGCAGCGCCAGGAGCTCGCTGGCGAGGTCGGCAAAGACGCGGCCATAGTTGCGGCCGCGCTGCGAGCGGAACCCCAGAAGGTAGGGCAGCAGCCGGTTGGCGTCGCGCTGGACGCGCACCGCCTCCTGCAGGCGGGCATCGAAGAAGCGCACCACCACCTCGCCGCCGAGCAGCGCCAGCCGCTTGCACAGCGACAGCGCCAGGCCGCGGGCGAACACCTGCCGCAGGCCGCGCATCGAGGGCGAGGCGTCGACCAGCACGTAGTGCAGGCGGCGCTGCGGCGGCCGCTGCTGCTCGCGCCCGTAGTAGAGCAGGTCGCCCAGGGCGTAGCGCGTGTACAGGATTTCCTCGTCGCTGGCGAGCTCTGAAAGGACCAGCGCGTCGAGCGAGCCGCGGCTCTGCAGCGCCGCGTAGCCGCCGGTCGGATAGCTGTGGGCGCCGGCGGCGGTGCGCGCCTCCAGCACGGTGGGCAGCAGCTCCAGCGAGAAGCGCACGATGTCGCGGGTCTCGGGCGCCTCCAGGACCGCCAGCAGATCGAGCAGTGAGACGCTGCCGGCGCTGCTGCCGGCGCTGAGGAGCTCCGCCCCGCCGGCCCCCAGGCTGAGCAGGCGCAGGGTCTCTGGATCGATGAGCTCGACCGCCGTCTGCAGGTGCAGGGGGCCGGGCTCGCGGGTCACAAGCTGCAGCCAGGCCGCGGCGTGCGAGTCGGCGGCCGGCGGCGGTCCAAGCTCCGGACCGGCGTACAGCGCCGGCTGCAGCGGCAGGTCGATGGCGGCCGGCAGCGGGGTCTCCAGGCGGCGCGCCAGCTCGCCGCTGGTGCGCAGGACGAGGGCCGCGACAAGCTCATCGCGCAGCCGCAGGGCGGCGGTCGCTTCGACCGGCGTCGCCTGCTGGAGCGCCGCGAGCAGCGCCTTATAGCGGGGGAGCAGGGCAGCGGCCGAGGTCCCGGCCAGGCCCGGCGGCGGCGGCGCGCCCAGGCGCAGCTCGCCGCGCGGCGTCGCCAGCAGCAGCCCCAGGTCGTGCACCCAGTACAGCGGCAGCGCCACCCCCATGCGCAGCACCAGGTTGTGCCAGGCCGCCGCCCGGGCGCGGTAAAGGCCCGCTCCCCCCTGCACCTGGCAGAAGGCGAGCCCCGCGAGCTGTTCTTTGAGGTAGCCGGTCACTGCAGATTTCGCGCTCCGCCGGGTAATGATAAGGTAGCCGGCCAGACGGAAGGCAAGCAACCACCACCGCAGCCCCGACTGCAAAACCAAACTGCAACACAAAGGAGCACTGCAAGATGCGTCTGAGCGAGCTGAAGATCATCGTCACCGGAGCGGCGCAAGGCATGGGCAGCTACTTCGCCCGCCGGCTGCACGAGGCCGGCGCCCAGGTCGCCGCCGGTGACATCAACGAGACCGCGCTCGCCGAGCTGCCCCAGGGCATCCACCGGCGCAAGCTCAACGTCGCCGATGAGGCGGAGTGCGCGGCCTTTGTCGCCTGGGCGCACGGCGCGATGGGGGGACTCAACGGTCTTATCAACAATGCGGGCATCCTGCGCGACGGACTGCTGGTCAAAAAGGACCGCGGCACCGGCGCCGTGATCAAGCTGGGGCTGGAGCAGTGGAACGCGGTGCTCGGCGTCAACCTGACCGGCGCGACGATGATGGCGCGCGAGGTGGTGGCCAAGATGGTCGAGTCCGACCAGAAGCCGGGCGTCATCGTCAACATGTCGTCGGTGGCGCGCCACGGCAACCGCGGCCAGTCCAACTACGTCGCCGCCAAGTCGGCGCTGGCGGCCAACACGGTGACCTGGGCGCGCGAGTTTGCACCCTTTGGCATCCGCGTCGGCGCCATCGCCCCGGGCATGATCGAGACGCCGATGACGCAGGGGATGAACCAGAAGGCGCGCGATGCGCTGGTCGCCAGCATTCCGGTCGCCCGCATCGGCGTACCCGAGGACATCTGGCTGGCGGTCCGGTTCGTCCTGGAGTGCGACTACTTCAACGGCCGGACGATCGACGTCGATGGCGGCATGAGCATGTAGCGCCGCCCCGCCGCCCAGGTCCGCTCCGCGCACGGTGGCGGCGCCGGCCAGTACAAGCCGGTTGCGGGAGGGCGGCGGTTTGCGGCACAACGGGCCATGCTGACCCGATTTAGAGCGATCCTTTTGGGCGCCGCGCTCGCGCTGACCGTCCTTTCGACCGCGACGGAGGCCGCCGCCGCCGAGCCTCCCGCGGCCAGCGCCATGCCGACAAAGGAGGCCGAGCTGCGGCGCTACTTCGCCGGCGAGAAGACTGGCGGCAGCTGGCTGATGGGGGTGGGGGCTCCGGCGGCGGTCGCGGGGGCCGGGCTGCTCGCGCACCCGGGCGAGTACTACCGCGGCCTGGCCTACCCGCTGCTCGCGGTCGGCGCGCTGGAGTTTCTCGGCGGCCTGATCTTCTACCTGAACACCAACCGGCGGGTGCCGCGGCTGCTGACCCGGCTGGGCCAGAGCCCCGCCGAGCTAACGGCCGCCGAGCTTGTGCGCATGCGGCGGGTGAACCGGGAGCTCAGCCTGCTCACGACGGTCGAGATCACCCTCATGGTGGCCAGCGGGGCGATGACCGCGGTCGGCGCCCTGCGCGGCCTGGACACCCTCAGCGGCGTCGGCACCGGCCTGCTTATCGAGAGCACGATCCTCTTTATCTACGACCAGCTGGCGGCGCGCCGCGCCTTGCGCTACACCGGCAGCCTCCTGCAGTTCAGCGCCGGGGTCCCGAGCCTTCCCCAGAGTCCGGCGGGCGCCCCCGGCGGCAGCAGCCCGGGCAGCGCCGGCGGCATCGGCCTGGCCCCGCGCGGGGCGCTGGTTACGGTGATGGGCCAGTTCTGAGCCTGCGCAGGCCCGCGGTTTTACAGGCTTTCGCCGCGCCGGCGAATGGGGATTGCCAGCTGGGCAGTGTCGTGTGAGCCTGCTGAGACCCCTCAAGCCGGGCCGCAGTGGCCCAGGATGCTCCATGCCCGCCCGCGCGTACCAAGCCTCCGGTCTGTCTGCTCCCGGCGCGATCCCCCGGCTCGCCGTAGTCTGTCTGCTGGCCGCGGCGGCCGGCGGAGTGGTCGAGGGGCTGGTCAGTCGGTGGCTCAGCCTGCTGCTCCTATTTCCGCTGCTGCTCGGTGGGATCGTCGGCTTCGCTGCCGGCCGGGTCATCGCCGGCTCGCACGTGCGGGCGCCGTGGATGGCGGCGCTGGTCGCCGGGGTGGCGGGTCTTTTTGCCCAGCTGGCGGTGCACGCGGTGCAGTATGTCGAGTTTCGCTACGAGCTTGGGCAGCAGCTCGCGGCGGCGCAGCCGGGGGTGGACGGCGCCGGGGCGGGCGCGGTCGTCGATCAGATCCTGCAGCAGGAGACCGGACAGGCGGGCTTTGCCGGCTACCTGCAGTTTCGCGCCAAGCTCGGCACCGAGATCAAAAAGGCTGGTCACTCTTCGGGAATCAAGCTGGAGGGAGCCGCCTTCTGGGTCCTGTTCGCGGTCAACTTCCTCCTTGCTGGCGGGATCGCCGCCAGCTCGGCGTTTGGTCGCGCCAACGCGCCCTACTGCGAGCCGTGTCAGCGCTGGTACGAGCAGCACCAGCATGTCGCCAGCGGCTCCGCCGACAAGAGCGCGGTGGCCGGTACGCTGCGGGCGCTCGACGCGGGCGTGGTCACCGAGGTGCCGGCGGTGTTCGGCGCCGCCAAGCCGGACGGGGTGGCCGTGCTGCAGCTGTTGCGCTGCGCCGGCTGCAGCGACCACGAGCCGCAGCTGAGCCTGACCGTCATCACCGGCCCCGCCAAGAAGCAGAAGACCAAGAACGCCTACAAGTCCATGCTCCGCCCCGATGAGGCGCGCAGCCTGCTCGGCGCCTTCGCCGCCAGCCCGGCGCAAAAGCAGCCCGGCTGAAGCTGCCGATCCGCGTCGGGCCGGCTCCGCATCGGGGCCTCCGCGGTAGCTCTCCAAATCCGCTCGGACGCGGGCGCAAAGCTTGATGCAGCGGGGAGATTTCCTGCAAGGAGGGAACCCTCCTTTTGGCACCTTTTGTGAATTCGTAATAGCCCAGGCGGTGTCCGCTTTCCTTAGGTGCGGTGGCACCTAGTCCAGCTCTGTGCGGGAGCAGCCCGACCCCAGAAAGAGCTAGGGGGTTGTCCCTACGCGAGCTAAACTGGCGTCTCGCAGGGTCCAAGAATCAAGTTCATACCACCAACGAGGAGCCGAACATGTCCATGCGAGTTTTGAGCGTTCTTGTGCTAGCGGGTGTGCTGAGCGGCTGTGCAACGGTGTCCGGAGGAACGGGCTCGACAGCAACTGCTGCTGACCCCGCGGTTGCGGCAGCCTCGCAGAGCCTGGGGCTCAAAGATACCCTGATTCAGGTTGCCGTCACTGCAGCGCGGAATTTTCTAAGCAAGGCGAGCGCCGGGGGGACCGCCGCCGCGCAAGATGCAGCGGCCGCGGTGACCCAGAAGGAGGAAGCGGCCAAGGCGGGGGTGCAGGCCGCGGCCGACAAGGCCAAGGCGGACGGCACCGCGCTGACCGAGCCGCAGCAGACGGGCCTGCTCTCGTTCGTCAAGGGAATCCTGTAGCTCCGATCAGGATCAGCAGGAGCCCCCCGCGCCGGATCCGCGCGGGGGCTCGCGCGGAGAGAGCGGCGAGCGCAATCTAGAAGTACAAAGACTCGCTGGCCGATTCTTCATAGAAGCGGGTAAGGAGGTAATAGGGGCTGCCCGAGATGCGCAGCTCGTCCACCGGGCAGCTCGACTCGACGCCGAGGCGAGCCGGGGCGGGAAGCGCCGCCTGACCGGGTCCCTGGCACAGCGCCAGCAGCGCCCGCAGGCGAGTTTGATCATGGGCGAAGATGTTCCAGTCGCCCTCGCGCGGCTCGACGATGTCAAACAGCCAGTCGAGTCCGGGGCGCGGCCGCTGCAGTCGGCCGACCTGGCCGTGGAAATCGATGTAGCCGGTCTCCATGAAGCGCAGGTCGACCTCGGACGGCACTCCCTCTTCGACATCGCCCTCGGGGTGGGTGTGGTAGGTCCCGATCATCGCCTCGCCCTCGTGCAGCGGCCCCAGATCGTAGAGCGGGAACGAGACCGAGTCGCTGCTGAAGCGGAACGGCGGCACCACGATGCGCGTCACATCGACATCGCTGCCCCCGGGCAGGCGGCGGCCGAGGATGAAGGCGGCGACCTCGCCCAGGGTGCGCCCCTTGCCCTCGGCCTGCGCCATCGAGATTTCCTTGAGCCGCTGCAGCTGGCACACCGTGCGCTTGCCAAAGCGCACCCGCGACAGCCGCCCTTCGCTGCCCAGGCGGATGGCGAAGAAGCGCGGGCGCGCGGTGCACGGCCGGCTGCGGCCGATCTCCGCGAGGCTCAGGGTCAGCATGATGCTGTTGGCCATGGCGTCGTCGGCGTCCAGGCGCGGGATGCCCGGGCGCACCTCGCCGCGCAGGCGGCCGCGATCGATGGGGCGGATGGGATCGGCGCGCGGCTCGATGCGCAGCCAGGGGATGAGGCCGACCATGATCAGACCGAAGAGGTAGAAGCTGCAGGTGGTGCGGCAGGCAACCGTCATCGCTCGTGGACCTCGCGCTTAGCGGCTCCGATCGCCGGCAGTGGATCGGGGGGCCGGGGCATGCGCCATTGTGCTTAGACAACGGCCGGCAACTGGGGTTCCAGACACTGCTTCAAACAGGTAGACCTGGCAGTACGTTGAGCGCGCACGCAGACTTAGGACTCCGCCGCGCGGACCTGGGAACCCGGAGCGCGGGCGTCCAGGTCCGGAGCCTAGCAGCGATCAAGGGCATCTATGCGCTCCAGGGCCTCGGCGGCTCCCAGGGGCAGGGCGATGTGCTCGTAGCCGCCGGAGTCGGCCTCGGCCTCCCGCGGGTTTATGCGCACAAGGGGAGCGCGCAGCCGGCGCGCGGCTTCGGCGCAGAACCAGCGCACTGTAGGAATGTGGAGGCCGGCGCCGCACTCGATGACCACGGCGCGGGCGCCGCAGCTGTGGACCTTGTCCAGCCAGCGCTGCAGCTGCGCCTCCTGCGCATCGCTCTTCTGGCTGTCCCAGCCGGCGTCGGCGAACATGAGGATGCTCGGGCGCAACAGGCCGTGACAGCGCGGGCAGCTGGGCAGCGGCGGCTCGGCGCGCAGGGTCTGCGGCGAGATCGTGACGTGGGTATCGGTCGCCGGCAACAGGCCCACCCCGCAGTCGCGCAGGCACTGCAAGAGGTGGATGCTGCCGTGACACTCATGAATCGGGATGCCGACCGCGGCAAAGCCCGCCTTCTGGAACTGCCCATCGACGTTCGAGGTGAACACCGCCGCCCCGTAAGGGCGCCGCGCCGCCCAGACGAGCAGCCGCGCGAAGCCCGAGTGCGGCGTGGTGTCGCGATAAAGCTGCAGCCGGTGTCCGTAGAAGCCCCAGGCGAGCTCCGGATCTTTGTGGAACCAGCGCGGGTTGGCGAGCGCGGGAAAGTCCAACCCCAGCTCGGCGTAGCGCGGGTAGGCCTTCCAGAACCCCTGGGCGCCGCGAAAGTCCGGCAGTCCGGAGTCCACCCCAAGGCCCGCTCCGGCGCCGATCAGGATGGCGTCGGCGGCGGCCACTGCCGCGGCAGCCTGCTCGATTGCCGCGCTGACCCGCTTATCCATACACAAATTGTAGCGCGGCCTGCCCGGGTGCAACTCCTACCCGCGCGGCGGCACCGCAGAGGGCTCGAGCTGGCTGCGGTACTCGCAGTGCAGGGTCAGCTCCCACTCATCGATCTTGGTCAGCGTGAGCTCGACCAGGGTGCCCGCCGGAAGCTCGGGCAGCGACTGCACGCGCTGCCACAGCGGCAGGCGGGTGAAGCGCACCAGGTTCTCGCGCAGGACGGTAGCGGTGGCGGTGTGCACGCCCTCCTGCTGCAGCCAGCGCAGGCACCAGTAGCGCTCCATGTTGCGCTGGAAGTCATCGTAGACCGCGTGCGCGACCTCGAAGTCGCGCAGGGTGGCGAGCAGCTCCGCCTCGCTGTCGCCGTAGGGAGACGGCTCGTCATAAAGGTGGGCGATGAGCTGCCACTGGTTTACAAGGTCGCAGTAGCGGCGCAGCGGCGAGCTCGCCCACAGGTACTGCGACACCCCGAGGCCGACGTGCGGCGCCGGGTACAGGCTCAGGCGCACCTTGCCGCTGTCCTGGACCCGGAACAGCGCCCGGATATCGCGATCGCCGAGCAGCTTGCCCCAGGTGCAGTTGACGTAGATCATGAGCTCGGACACCACGCGGTCGACCGGCGCGCCGCGGTGGCGGGGCAGGATCGTCACCCGGTCGTCCTTGATGTAGAACATGAAGTCGACCTGCTCCTGCTCGGGCTTGCCGCGCAGCGCCTGCAGCCGCAGCGCCAGCTCGTACAGCAGCGCCAGCTCGGGTCCGAAGGGGAAGTCGAGGTTGCCCAGGCGCAGCGCTTCTTCGCTGAACTGCTCGTCGATCGCCGGGTAGCGGAGGTTCTTTTTGATCGGCACCAGCTCGACGCGGCTGTCGGTGGTCAGCACGCGATAGCTGCCGTCCCCGGCCACCGTCAGGTACAGCGACACCGCCGGGCACAGCTTGCCCTCATCCAGGCTGAAGCGGGAGACCACGTGTGGCGGTAGCATCGTGATCTTGTCGCCCGGCAGGTACACCGTGGACAGCCGCTGCCGCGCCAGCTCGTCGAGCGGCGAGCCGGGGGTAAAGCCGAGCGCGGGGGCCGCGATGTGGATGCCGACGCGGTAGTCGCCGCCGGCCAGCGGCGTGACGCTGAAGGCGTCGTCGATCTCGGTGGTCGAGCTGTCATCGATGCTGAAGGCCTGCACGTCGGCGTGCGGCAGCTCCAGGAGTGGATCGAGGGGCGGCGCGCTGGTGAAGTCGCGGCCGCGGGGGAAGTTCTCCAGCAGGAACCGCTGCAGGAAGTAGTCGTGGCTGCTCTTGAGGGCGCCGCACTTGTGTAGGAGCCGCGGCGGCGACAGGTGGGTGCGCTGACACGCCTCCTGCAGCGCCTTGGCCTCGACCGAGCTGTTCTCGCCTTTGTACAAAAGCGACTGCTGGCGCGCCGCGATCTCGGGCGGCAGCTCGAAGCGGGCGAGCCGCTCGGCGAGGTCGTGCAGGCGCTGCTCGTCGCGCCGCTTCTTCTCGGCGGCCTGCTGCGCCGACTTGAGCTGCTCGGCGGTGGCTGCCTTGAAGCGGCCGCGCGCCTTTTTGTGAAAGTGCATGGGCGCCGACCACAGCGCCAGCAGCATCGCCGCCGCCTCCAGCGAGCTCGGAGCGTGGCCGTAGAACTCGCGCCCGAGCTCCTCGAACGACTGCTCCTCGCTGCCCGCGCACTCCCACAAAAGCTCCACGTCCACCTGTGCCGCCGCCTGCTGCGCCGCCGGCAAGAGCTCGGCGAGCGGCGGCTTGGTGAACTCGAGCAGGACCTTGTCGGCCTTGATCTTGCTCCGCTTGCCGTGCGGCGACTCGACCTGCAGCGACCCGGCTTCCGTCGACATGACCGCGCCCACTTTGAGCGCGCCGTCTTCCTCATACAAAACGTTTCCGACGTTCATCACATGGCCGATCGTAGGCAGGGGTGGGGGATGGCTGCGGGGCCTGCTGCAGGCAGGCGTGGCGCTCCGGCCCGCGCGGGGCCGGAGCCTAGCGCCGGGTGACTACCACTTCTCGGCGTCTTGGACGGCGCTCTCGGCGGTGGCGGTGAGCAGGTGGACCAGGCCGATGGTGGTCTCGGTGCGGGCGTAGAAGTCCATCTGGTTGGTCTTGGGGTTCTGGTAGCGCGACAGCACCGCGCTGCCAAGCTCGCGCCGCCCGTCGAAGAAGCGCAGGGTGATGAGGTCGCCCGTCGCCGGCGCGCCCGACATCGGCGCCGTGGTGCTCGGCTGCGGCTCCTCGCCCTGGGCGACGTAGTCGCTGATCGCCATGCGCATGACCTTCTCGACCCAGTTGCGCAGGGTGTCGTCGCGCTTGTCGGGGCTGGACTCCTCGGCGAAGAAGTAGTTGGTCGGATCCTGCTTGTTGCGCTGCATCAGCACGCGCTTCTTGGGGCCGGCGGCGCCGGTGACGGTGATCTCGAGGCGATCGAAGTCCGGGCGCTCGAAGCGGTGCAGGCGCCGCTCCATGAGCCGGCTCTCGGCAAACTCCAGATCTCCCGGCAGGCGCTGGGCAATGAGGAAGACCCGCCCTTCGGGATCGCGGGCGTAGACGTCGCCGACGCCGTAGCTGGTGCCGCCCAGGACGAACTTGGTGCTCTGGCCGCGCGCGGTCACCGTCAGGCTCTTCTTGCTGTCGGTCAGGCCCAGCTCTTTGGCCTTGGCGTCATCGACCGTGCCCAGGGCGCGCACCGCGCGCAGCGGGCCAAACAGATCCAGCAGCTTGTCGGCCTGGTCGCTGCCGCGGAACTGCTTGACCGTGATCGTCTCTTTGACCTCATGAATCGGAACCCCCGGAGCTGCCGCGCCCGCCGGAGCCGCGCCCGCTGCGGGGGCCGCGCCCGCCGGAGCCGCCGCG
Source organism: Polyangia bacterium (assembly GCA_044222245.1). GTDB lineage: Bacteria > Myxococcota_A > Polyangia > Palsa-1104 > JAEUJZ01 > CALFML01. The sequence continues at coordinate 25,290 of JBGANQ010000115.1, forward strand.
CCTGCCGCCGGAGCCGCGCCCGCCGCCGGAGCC